>CAYOBN010000070.1:0-26281 GCA_964402175.1 uncultured Planctomycetaceae bacterium
AGCAGGCCCCGCAGCAGGCCCCGCAGCAGGCCCCGCATCCGGCCCCGCATCCGGCCCCGCATCCGGCCCATCCCCCGTTCCCGGGCGGCAGAAACCTGCGACGGCGGAGCCGGGGATGGTGGATCTCGACGCTCTCCCCGCGCTCGGGCGGTCGGCTCGGCGACCGGAGGTGAGCGCTTCGGAAACGGAGGCTGCGAAGGCAGCCCGGGCCGCGCGTGGCTCGCGGCAGGATCCTCGGCACCTGGTGCAGGGGTGGCTGCGGGAGATGGTGGACCACAAGGCGAGCGACTTGATCTTGCGCTCGGGGGGCCGGCCTTCGCTCCGCGTGGATGGCAAGATTCGGTTCCTGCCCGGTGAGGTACCGGGACCGGGGCCCATGCGGGATGTGCTGGACGGGATCCTCGGGCCGCAGCGGTTGGAGCGCTGGAACGAACATGGGGCGGCGGATGCGGCCATTCAGCTCGATGGGCTCGGACGGTTTCGGATCAACGCGTACAAGCAGATGGGCGAGCCGGCGATCGTGATCCGACGGATCAACGAGAGCGCGCCGACGCTGGACGACTTGCACTTGCCGGCGAAGGAGCTGAAGGACCTCGCGATGAAGAAGCGGGGCCTGGTGCTCGTGACGGGGGTCGCGGGGTCGGGTAAGTCGACGACGTTGTCGGCGATGATCGAATTCATGAACCGCAGCGTGGAGCGCCACGTCGTGACGCTCGAGGACCCTGTCGAGCTGCTGTTCAAGGAACGGTACTGCGTGATCAGCCAGCGGGAGGTCGGCACGGACACGCCGTCGTTCCGCGAAGGCCTGAAACACGCGCTGCGGCAGAGTCCGGACGTGATCCTGATCGGCGAGGTGCGCGATGCGGAGACGGTCGTCGCGGCGCTGGAGGCGGTGGAGACGGGTCACCTGGTGATGTCGACGATGCACACGGTGAACGCGTCGCAGACGGTCGACCGGATCCTCGGGTTCTTCCCGGCGGAGCGGCACGTGCAGATCCGGCAGCGGATGGCGCAGAACCTGGCGGGTGTGCTCTCCATGCGGCTGGTGCCGCGGGTGGGCGGGGGGCTCGTGCCTGCGTACGAGCTCTTGCAGTCGACGCCGCAGGTGCGCGAGCTCCTTGAGCTCGGCCAGACGACGGAGCTCGGCCGGGTGATCACTCAGGGCAATGAGCCGGGGCTGATCTCGTTCAACGAGCGCCTGCTCGAGCTGATCCGCGACCATCTGATCAGCGTGGAGGACGCCCTCGCTGCGAGCGACCGGCCGGACGAGCTCCTGCTCGCGATGCGCGGGATCCGGGGGAGCTCGGACCGGACCGTGAACGGGCCGCCGCGCGGCCCGGCGTCCCCGGCACCGGGGGGGGGCGCGAAGGCGGGGGCTCCGTCGGCTCCGCAGGCCGGGCCGGATGGGCAGCAGCGACGGCGGAGCGACCCGGGCTTCGGCCTGGAGCTCCAGCGGCCGAAGCCGGACGATCCGCCCTCGGGGCTGCGCCTCCGCGGGCCCGATCCGGCCGCCTGAGGCGTCCCCCCGAGTCCGGGCAAGAAGCGGGGAAGACGGCGCCGTCCGGGTCGTCTCTCCGCAAGATCAGCACTCCGGCGACCCCGAGGTGCTAGGATCGCACCCGCCCCATGAACGTCGCCACGCTCAAGACGCTCCTCTTCCTGGCCGCCCTCAGCCTCTTCGGCGGGATCGGGTACATCGCGTACCAGCACCGGGCGAAGACCAAGAACGAGACGGCGTGGTCCTACTGGGACAAGGAATACGCCCGCGATGTCCTGAACGCCGTGGTCCGGCCCGAGGCGCCCAAGGCGCGCATCGTCGGCTACGACGCGGTGGTGAAGCCGGTCCTCATGGCCTTCGACTGGACCGGCGCGCCGCCGCGTAAGGTCGAGGACAAACCGCTGGTCGCCGAGGGCCCGGTCGAGAAGCCGCGGGTCGTCGTGAAGGACCTATTGACCGTCCTGGCGACCCAGGTGGACACGGGGAACCCTGGGGGCAGCGCGGCGTTCGTCGCGTGGAAGAACCCCCAGTTCCAGAAGAGCCACGGCACCCTGCGCATCGGGATGACCCTGCCGGCGCCCCACGACGGCGCGGTGGTGAAGGACATCCGCGACGGGGGGGTCGAGTTCGCGTTCACCCGCGACGACCAGGACCCCGAGCTCGTCAAAGTGCCGACGGCGGGCGGCAGCGGCCTGCTCGTCACGGTCGATGCCGACGGCGTCCGTCGCCCGAAGCCGCGCAGCGTCATCAGCACCCGGCCGCCGGCGGACACCGCGTGGCCGGACACGACGCGGCGCCTCGCGCCGGACATCTACGAGATCGGCAGCACCGAGCTGAAGGCGTTCGGCGACGACTACGCGCGCATCCTGACCGAAGACGTGCGCACGGAGACGTTCTACCGCGACGGCAAGCGCGCGGGCCTGCGCGTCGCTGAGGTCAAGCCTGGCTCCATCGCAGCCCAGCACGGCGCGCAGAGCGGGGACGTGATCATCAGCATCAACGGTCACCCCGTCTCCAGCGAGCAAGAGGCGATCAAGTTCGTGAAGAACAACTCGGAGACGACGACGGTCTGGCAGGTGGTCGTCGAGAACCTCGGGCGTCAGCGCACCGTCACGTACAACTCGCCGAAGAAGAAGTGAGCGCAAGCTTCGCGCACGTCTTCGTCGACATCGGCAATACGAGCGTCGGATTCGGGCTCGCGCCGGAGGCTTGGACCGGCGCGATCGCGCGCGAGAGGAGCTTCCCTGTGCGCGAGCTCGCGACGGCTGCGGGCGAAGCGGCCCTCTGCGAATGGCTCGAGCGACGCGGCGCGCGTGGCGCGCGCGCGTGGGTCGCCAGCGTGCAACGGCCCGCGCGAACCGCGGCGATCGTCGACACCCTCGAAGCGGCGGGCATCCCCGTGGTGGGGGTGAACCCTGCGAGCGGGCTCGCGCTGGCACTGCGCAGGCCGGAGACGTGCGGCCTCGATCGGCAGCTCGCGGCGCGCGCTGCGCTCGAGGGTGCGACAGGACCCGTGATCGTCGTCAGCGCGGGGACCGCGCTGACGGTCGACGTCGCGGTGCCCGTCGCGGACCCGCGGGGCAGAGCGGCGTTCCGCGAGGTGGTCGGGGCCGAAGTGCCGGCTGGGGCCCACGGGGTGTTCCTCGGCGGCGCCATCGCGCCCGGGCCGCGCCTCGCTGCGGAGGCGCTCGCGCGCGGCGGGGCGCGGCTCTTCGGGGTCGACGGCTTCGACGCGGCTGCGCCCGCCCTCGGGCGCGAGTCGGCGGAGGCGCTGCGCTCCGGCGTCGTGCACGGCTTCATCGGCGCCGCGCGCGAGCTCACACGCCGCGTCGCACAAGCGGCGGGCTGCGAAGCAGCCGCTGTACGTCTGACGGGCGGCGCCGCGCACCTCGTCGTCGACGCCCTCACCGCGGACTGGGGCGCGGCGCTCGTAGCCGAGCCTGGGCTCGTGCTCTCGGGGCTCGCCTCGGCCGCGAAGGAGGGCAGCGCATGGACCGGGTGACGCGCCTCACCGCGCCTGGGGCCGGCGGTGTCGCGGTGCTGCGCATCGTCGGCGCGCGCGCCCATGCGGCGCTCACCGCGCTCGCGGGCGGCCGCACCGTCGCGAGAGGCGAAGTGCGCCTCGTGCGACTGCGCGGCGAGGCGTCGGACCAGGGCGGCGCTGCGAGCGCCGCCGAAGACCTCGACGAGGCGCTCCTCGTCGGTCTGCCGCCCGTCGCGGGAGCTGAGGTCACCGAGCTGCACCTGCACGGCAGCCCGCCGCTCGTCGCCGAAGTCCTGCGTCAGCTCTCGGGCGCGGCGCCCGAAGCGCCCGCGAGCCTCGAAGAGCGCGCGGAGGCCGCGTGGGTCGACGTGCCGACGGAGCTCGGCGCACGGGTCCTCGTCGCGGCCTGGCGCGGCCTGCGGCCAGCGCTCGAGGCGCTCGCTGTGGCGCAGCCTGCAGAGCGCGCCGCGGGCCTCGCCGCCCTCGTCGCCGCGAGCGACGCCCTGGCCCCGCTCTTCCGTCCCCTGCGCGTCGTGCTGGTCGGTCCCGTGAACGCGGGCAAGTCGACGCTCTTCAACACGCTCGCAGGCGAAGCCCGCGCCATCGTCTCCCCTGAGCCCGGCACCACCCGCGACGCCCTCGGCACGGACGTGCCCCTCGGGCCCTACGCGATGCGCCTCGTCGACACCGCCGGAGAGCGCGAGGCCCCCGCGGTTGAGTCCGTCGAGCGCGCGGGCCAGGCCCTCGCGCGCAGCCTCGCGGCCAGCGCCGACGCCGTCGTGGCCCTCGCGCGGGCCCCCGGCGGGCCCGTGATGAGCCCCGGCGGGCCCCCTGTGCTGCGCCTCAGCACCGCCGCGGACCTGGCCTTCGGGCCCGACCCGGAGCGCTGGCCCGCCGCGGCGATCAGCGCCGAGGTCGCGCCCGCCCACGCCGTCAACCGTGTCACCCGGGGGCTCCTGGATGTGCTCGGTCTCTCCGAACAGCCCCTGTGGCGGCCGGGGACCCCGGTCCTCTGGGACCCGCTCGACCGGGATACGGCGCGGCGCGCGACCGCGGGCGACGACGCGGCGCGGCGGGCCTGGCTCGAACTCATGTTGGGGGGGGAGCCGCACCCCCCCTCGCTCGCTACACTCTCGCCCTAGGCCCGAGCGCGGAACCCGCCCGCGACGCACCCCGAAGCCCCGCGGCTCGCGCCCTAGATGCACTCGTCGCAGAACCTCGTCTCCATCGACGACATCTCCCTCGAGGAGATCAATGCACTCTTCCGCGCCGCAGACCGATTTGCGGCCGACCCGCGGGGTTTTGCGAACCTCGCCCCGGGGCTCATCACCGCGAGCCTCTTCTACGAGCCGAGCACCCGCACGCGCCTCTCGTTCGAGTCGGCGATGTTGCGCCTCGGTGGGGGCGTGCTCTCCGCGGCGGACATGACGAGCTCGAGCGCGTCGAAAGGCGAATCGCTCGCCGACACGGTGCGGGTCGTCGGCGGCGGCTACGCGGACCTGATCGTCCTGCGCCACCCGAGTGAAGGGGCGGCGCGCCTCGCGGCCGACTATTCCCCCGTCCCCGTCGTCAACGCCGGTGACGGCAGCCACGAGCACCCGACGCAGACGCTGTGTGACCTGTACAACCTGCACGTCGAGCGCGGGCGCATCGAAGGCCTCGATGTCGTGCTCGCCGGCGACCTCAAGTACAGCCGCACGGTGCACTCGTTCGCATACGCGCTGGCGCGCTTCGGCGCCAACATCGTGTGTGTCCCGCAGCCGGGCTTCGAGATGCCCGAATACGTGCTGCGCCGTCTGCACGAAGAGTTCGGGGTCGAGCCGATGCGCGCCGACGCGAAGCGGCTCGGAGCGCTCGCCGCGCGCACCGACGCGGTGTACTTGACGCCGCAGAAGCCGCACCAACTCTCGCTCTTCACCGACACGAGCGAGTGGCGCGTCGAGCACGTCGACGCGGTCTACATGACCCGTCCGCAGACCGAGCGCTACCAGGTCAGCGAGACGCAGAAAGAAGCGCAGCGGGACTACCTGCGCATCGAGAAGGGCTCCATGGCGGCGGAGTCCCTGCGCGACGCGGTCGTCATGCACCCCTTGCCGCGGCGCGACGAGATCGCGCCCGACATGGACGACGACCCGCGCAGCATCTACTTCAAGCAGACCGCGCGCGGCGTGCCGATCCGGATGGCGATCCTGGCGTGGTTGCTCGGGCGTCTGCCGGAGGCTCCCCCGCCCGCAGCGCGCCCCGAAGCGCATCACCGGCTGCGCAGCGGGCCGAACCCGTGCCCGAACCCCTCGTGCATCTCGCGCACCGAGCCGCGCCACGTCCCGCCCACGTTCACCGTGATGGCGAGGGTACCGCTGCGCGCGCGCTGCGGTTACTGCACGCGCGAGCTGCCCTTCCGCTTCGTCGGCTGCGCCTCGACGCGCAACTATCACCTGCCCGAGGCCCACGCGGTGCGGCAGATCCTGCCCGCGAACCTCGTGTTCTTCACGGATCGCGCCCAAGCCGAGGACAACGGCTTCCACGCGACCCAGAGCGTCCTCGCGTAGTCGCGCCGGTGGTGAACCCCGCGCTCGATTCGGCGGACATTTCGAGGTCGCGCACGGAGTCCCACAGCTCGGGCCGCGTCGCACCCCGGCGCTTCTCACGCCTGCGGATCGGCACGTTCCGTGCGATCGAAGGGCTGTGCGCGCTGTGTGGGGGCCGCGCGTGGTATCGCCGGCGCTACCTCATCGCGGGTCGACTGGCAGTGCGCACGGAGACCGTCACGGTCGGGTCCGCCGACCTGGACGGCTACCGCATCGCGGCGCTCTCGGACTTCCATGCCGGGTCATTCCTCGGGCGTGGCGACCTGGCCCATGTGCGCGAACGTGTCGCGGCGTTCGAGCCGGACCTCATCGTGCTGCTGGGCGACTACGTCGTGCACGGGGTGCACGAGTTCGAGCCCATCGCAGAGGACCTCGGAGCGCTCACGGCGCGCGACGGTGTCCTCGCCGTGTTCGGCAATCACGACTACCGAGGGCGGCGCGAGGGGGAGCTCGTCGAGCGCCTCGCGCCGTACGGCGTGCGCTTCCTGCGCAACGCGGGGGTACGCATCGCGCGCGGCGCGGCGCACCTGGCGGTCGTCGGGATCGAAGACCCCGAGGAGGGCAAGGTCGTCGATGTCGCCGCGGCGCGTGCGGTGGTTCGTCCGGGAGACGTCGAGATCGCTCTGACCCACAACCCGCGCGCGGCGACGGCGTTCGCCGCGCCCGGGGCTATCGGCCGCGGCGCGCGGCTCGTCCTCGCGGGCCACACCCACGGGACCCAGATCGATGCACCGTTCCTGCGGCGCCTCGGGCCCGCGCATCCGGGCGCACGCTTCGACCTCGGGGCGACGACGGTCCTCGTCTCGCGCGGCATCGGCGTCGTCGGTGCGCCGCTGCGCGTCGGCGCGCCGGCCGAGGTGCTGTGTGTGACCCTCCGCGCCTCGGGGTGAGCCCGTCCGTGGTCTACAATCGCGGGGAATGAACGGTGCGATCGCCTACGCGCACGGCGTGCTCTACGTCGGGCGCTCCGCGAAGACCGCGACGGTCGAGGCCTTCGACGAAGGCGGGCGGCCGCTCGCGGCGCGCTTCACGTTCCGCGATGCGGACGTCGGGCGCTCATCGGTCGCGGGCCTCGACGTCGACGCGGACCACCGCATCTGGGTGGCGGACGAAGCCGCGGGCAAGCTGCGCGCCTTCACGCTCTTCGGCCTGCCCGTCGCCACGCTCGGAGGGACCGCCGAGGACCTGCTCGACGTGCGCGGCGCGCTCGGTGCGCCGGTGGCGGTGCGCGCGCGCGGCTCCGACGAGCGGCTTGTGTTGCTGATCGCGTCCGGCGGACGGCGGCGCTACGCGCTGCAGCTCCATCGCCCGCACGACGCGCGCACGCGGGTCCTGAAGTCGCTCGGCGAAGCGGAGGGGACCTTCGACGACCTCGCCGATGTGCATTGGTCCACGGCCCGCGGTCCGGGCCCGCACGGTGCGGATCACGAGTTCGACCTCGACGACGGGGACGACTGGATCGTCACCACCGAGCGCCGCGCCCGCCGCCTGCAGGTCTTCCGGGGCGGCCGCTTCGTGCACGCCGTCGCCCTGGCTGGCATGCCCGCGACCCCGGAGGCCGCGGTGCGCCTGCCCGACGGGCGCTTCGTGGTCGCGTTCGGCGCCGCAGGCGACGGCGGAGCGCTCACCCTGCTCGGCCGCGACGGCCGGCGCCTCGCGGCGCTCGCCGGGCCGGACGAGGTCGACCATCCGAGCGGCCTCGCGCTGCTCCCGGGCGCGACCGACGCCGAGACCCGCCTCTGGGTCGTGGACCGAGAAGGCACGCGCGTGCAGCTCTTCACCGTCGACGGTCGCGGGTGGGGGGAGTTCACGAGCCTCGCCGCCCGCTGAGCGTGCGCCCCGTGCTACCGTCTCGCCCCACCCGAGCACTGAGACCATGTCCGCCGCTGCCCCGCTCGACGTCGACCTCCTGATCCTCGGCGCGTCCGAGGTCGCCACTCCCCGCGGATCGTCCGCGCGGGGCGGCGCCGAGCTCGGCCGCATCGCGGTCCTCGCGGGCCACGGCGTCGCCTGCAAGGCGGGACGGATCGCAGCGATCGCCCCCGACGCCGAGCTGCGCGCGGCGTACCGCGCCGCGACCATCGTCGATGCCGCGGGGGGCGTCGTGATCCCCGGCCTCGTGGATGCACACACGCACCCGGTCTTCGCCGGCACACGTGAGGGGGAGTTCGAGCAGCGCATGGCGGGCGCGACGTACCTCGAGATCGCGGCTGCGGGCGGCGGCATTCGCTCCAGCCTCGCGGGCGTGCGCGCCGCGGGTGCCGCCGACCTCACGGCGCGGCTCGTCGCTCGGCTCGATCGTTTCCTCGCGCTCGGCACGACGACGCTCGAAGCGAAGACGGGTTACGGGCTGACGGTCGCCGACGAACTCAAGGGCCTCGATGTCATCGCGGCCGCCGATCGTGTGCACCCCGTCGACCTCGTCGCGACGTGCCTCGGCGCGCACGCCGTGCCGCCGGAGCACCAGAGCGATCCCGCGCGCTGGGAGCGGATCGTGATCGAAGAGCTCTGGCCCGCCGCCGCGGGGCGCGCAGCGTTTGCGGACGTGTTCACCGAGGGCCACACGTTCGGCCTCGAAGCTTCGCGGCGCTTGATGCGCGCGGCACAGGAGGTCGGCCTCGGCGTGCGCATGCACGTCGACCAGCTCACCCCGCTCGGCGGCGCGGAGCTCGCGGCGGAGCTCGGCGCAGCCAGCGCCGATCACCTGGAGCACGTCACGGACGCGGGCATCGAAGCGCTCGCCCGCGCGGGGGTCATCCCCGTGCTCTGCCCGCTCGTGCCGCTCTACTTGCGCGAGACCCAAGAGGCGCCCGCGCGGCGGATGGTGCAAGCGGGCCTCGCGCCGGCACTGTCGACCGATTTCAATCCTGGGAGCTGTTACTGCATGAGCCTCCTCGAAGTGCTCAGTTTCGCCGCGCTGCGCTACGGGTTCTCTGCAGGTGAAGCGCTGACGGGCGCGACGTTGAACGCCGCTGCATCGCTCGGACTCGCCGCCGACCGCGGCTCGCTCGAAGTCGGCAAACGCGCGGACCTCGTCGTGACCGATCTCCCGAACCACCACCACCTGACGTACGAAGTCGGGCGCTCACCGGTGGTTGTCGTCGTCAAGGATGGGCGCGTCGTGTGGCGGCGCAGCGAGGTCCGGGCATGATCGGGTCCATCGCGCTGCTGCTCGCGGCGACCTTAGGCTGCCCGCAATCCGAGGGCGAGCGCGCGCCCGACACCGGCGCCGAAGCGGGGCCTGCGCGCGCTGTCGAGGCCCTCTCCGAGCCGCTGCAACTGGCCCACTCCCTGGGTGTGTTGACCGAGCGCCGTGCAGCGCTCGCCGCAGCGTGGGAGGCCAGCACCGACGAAGGCCGCGACGCGGCGCGCGCCGCGTTGCTGATGCGGACGAACCTCGGACCTGCGGCGCTGCTGGCCCCGCCCGAGCTCGCGCTCGCAGAGGCGACGCGCCTCGCGCGCGGCGAGGTCGCACCCGGTGCGCCGTACCCAGGGGTGCTCGCCGTTGCGGACGCGCTCGACCTGCGCCTCGTGCCCGGCGCCGTCGCGGCGGACACCGCGACGGAGGTCGCCGTGGACCTCGCCTGGGCGCAGCTTCCGAGCCACCCCGGGATCCCCGAGGTCGTGCGCCTGCGGCTCGCGGTGGTGTCGCCTGCGCCCGCGCCGACACCCGCCGCGCCGTTCGAGGTCACGACCCTCGGCGTGTTCGATTGGTCGCCGCGCGGCCTGACGCTGCAGGGCGCGCGTGTGCCGCTCGTGCTGCCGCCGCTCGCGCCCGGTGTGCACTGGATCGCCGCGGAGCTCGAACACGAAGGGCTCAGCGTGCCGAGCTTCCTCACGCGCTTCGAAGCCGTGGCAGGGCTCGCGAACGGGCTCGCAGCGCGGCCCGCGCCAGAGGGCACGGCGCTCGCGGCGCTCTTGCAGCACGGCGTGCGCGCGGACGGCTGCCCCGCGGTGTCCGCGTGGTGCAGCGGCCAGGTCGGCGACGAGCAGCGTCGCCTCCACGAGCCCAGCGCCGCAGCGTTCGCCGGAGCGCCGCTCGATGCACCCGCTGAGGTCACCGTGTTCGTCGATGTCCCCCCGCCGTTCGATGCCGCGGGTTGGCTCGCCGGGGCCGAGGGGGCGCCATGGCGCGCGTTCGCGGGCGCGACGCGGCGCGTCGTGGCGGTCAGCCTCGATGTGCGCGGCGGGATTCAACCTGAGGCGCCTTCGCACCCTTCGCTCGACCTCCTCGCGCAGGTCGCTGCGGCCGATCCGAAGTGTCCGCGGGTGCTCGTCGTGCGCGGCGAGCGGCTCGGCGCGCTGCTGCCGCTGCTCGAAGCGCCTTCGGACGCCTTCCAAGGGCTCGCCCTCGTGCTGGCGCCGGGACAGGGTCTGCCCCGCGGTTGGCGCGGCGAGCCCGCGGACGGTGCGCGGCGGGACCGAAAGGTGCTCGGTTTCGTGTGCCTCGCGCCGAGCGATGTCACTGCGTCCGAAGAGCTCGGCGGGGTCACGCTCAGCACGCGCCGCGCGCCGCCGCCCGTCGTACTGCAGTCGTTGGCCGAGGGCATCGATCCGTGGAGTCGAGGTCTGCCGCGGCCGCTGCCGCGCCCTGCGAACGACGGGCCGGAGTCCGCCGCGAAGGAGGCGCCGGCCGCTGAACTTGATTCGGCGGACGATTCCGCTACAGGCGCAGCCGCCGCGCCGCCGGGGATGGCGCGCATCCCCGCGTCGGTGCAGGAGATCGACGGGGAGCGCGCCGTTGTCCCCGCGTTCTTTGCGGACCTGACCGAAGTCACGAACGAAGCGTTCGAACGTTTTGTCGCCGAGACGGGCTACGTCACGGACGCGGAGCGCATCGGCGATTCGGTGTGTTTCATCCCCGCGGCGGGGCCCCGGGGCGAGGACATCTTCCGGCTCGTGCCAGGCGCCCAATGGCGCCATCCGGCGGGACCTGGCAGCGACCTCGCGGGCCGCGCGTCACACCCTGTCGTGCACGTCTCGTGGAACGACGCGGTCGCGTATGCGGCCTGGTGCAAGAAGCGCCTCCCGACCCGCGCGGAGTGGTACGCGATGGCGCGCGGAGACGCCGCGGACCAGCCCTACCCGTGGGGCACACGCCTCGAGACCCCCCGCGGTCCCGCGGCGAACATCTGGCAGGGGCGCTTCCCGCTCGTGGACCTCGGCCGCGACGGCCACCACGGCACCGCGCCCGTCGCGTCGTTCCCGCCGGGTACCCACGGGCTCTTCGACCTCGGCGGCAACGTCTGGGAGTGGACCGCGGAGCGCAGCCACGGCCTGCCCCTCGGCGTCCGACCTGGCGACGTGCCCGAGCAGCCCCTCGCGGCGACCCGCGGCGGGAGCTTCCTCTGCCGCGAAGAGGCCGAGCCCCCGTTCCACGCGTGCCGCGGCTACCGGATCGGCGCGCACGAGTTCAAGCCGCTCGAAGACGGCAACGACCACGTCGGGTTCCGCTGCGTGCGGGACTGAGGGTCGCTACGGCTCGATGCCGCTCCAGGGCGACCTGGGCGGGTCGAGCGTGTATCCTCCTCGCCCCATGAGCGCGAAGGCACGCATCGAACCGCGGACCCTCAAGGGCTTCCGCGATTACCTGCCCGCGGCGGCCCTGGCGCGCGAGCGTTTGATCGACACCGCCAAGGCGGTGTACCGGGACTTCGGCTTCGCGCCGATCGATACGCCCGCGCTCGAATACACCGAGATCCTGCTCGGCAAGGGGGGCGACGAGAGCGACAAGCAGCTCTACCGCTTCACCGACAACGGGGGCCGCGACGTCGCGCTGCGCTTCGACCTGACCGTGCCGTTTGCGCGCTTTGCGGCGCAGTACGCGGGTGAGCTCGGGCTGCCCTTCAAGCGCTACCACGTCGGTCCCGTGTGGCGCGGCGAGAACACGCAGCGCGGCCGCTACCGCGAGTTCGTGCAGTGTGACTTCGACACGATCGGTACGGAGAGCCCGCTGGCGGACCAGGAGACGGCGCTCGTGATTCACGAGCTCTTCCGGCGGCTCGGGTTCGAGCGCTTCACGATCCGGGTCAACGATCGCCGCGTGCTGAACGGGCTGCTCGAGCGGCTCGAGCTCGGAGAGCGCTCGGTGGCGGTCCTGCGCGCGCTCGACAAACTCGCCAAGGTCGGGCCCGAGAAGGTGACCGAAGAGCTCGCGCGCGAAGCGGGCGCGTCGGCGGCCCAGGCGGCGGAGGTGCTGGCGTTTGCGGCCCTCGGCGGGGACAGCGACGCGATCCTCGACCAGTTGAGCGCGCTGGTGCGCGGCACCGCGGTCGGTGAAGCCGGGGTGGCTTCGTTGGCAGGGCTCGTCAGCGCGACGGCCGCGGCTGGGGTCGCGCCCGAGCGCCTCGCCCTCGACGTGTCGATCGCGCGCGGCCTCGACTACTACACCGGGGTCATCTTCGAGACGTTCCTCGGCGACCTGCCGGGCATCGGGAGCTGCTGCTCGGGGGGGCGCTACGACGACCTCGCGAGCCTCTACACGAAGCAGCGGCTGCCGGGCGTCGGCGCGTCGCTCGGCGTCGACCGGCTGCTCGCGGCGATGGAGGAACTCGGCATGGTGGCGGCGAACAGCGCGCCCTGCCCGATCCTCGTCACGGTCTTCGACGCGGCGCACAGCGGCGCGGCGCTCGTCCTCGCGTCCGAGCTGCGCCGCGCGGGCCTCGGGGTCGAGCTCTACCCCGATCCGAAGAAACTCGGCGATCAGCTCAAGTACGCGACGCGCCGCGGGTTCCGACTGGCGCTGGTCGCAGGTCCGGGCGAGGTCGCGGCCGGCGAGGTCCAGGTGAAGGTCCTCGCGACCGGTGAGGGCCAGCGGGTGCCCCGCGCGGACCTCGTGCAGGTCTGCCAGGCGCACCTCGCAGCGGGCGCGTGATGCGGCGCGTGGGTCACGCCGTCGAAGCCCGCCGCGGGCGTGCGTCCAGCGCGGCGCGCAGCAGGTGACCGAGCGGCGTGGTCGCGCCGCTCTGTTCGAGCTCGGCGCGGCGCGCTTCGAACGCGTCGCGGTCCGACGTGGCGCCCGGCATCACCAGCGCGCCCCCTTCGTGCACGAGCGAGAACGTCGCGCGCTCTTCGTTTTCGTCGAGGTGCACGATGCGCACGGTGATGCGCGCGCCCTCTGCCGCGTGGCGGCGGATGTTGCCGCCGGGGCACTCGGAGACGGGCAGGAGACCCTCGACACCCGGCGCGAGACGCACGAACGCGCCGAACTCCTTCACGCGTGTGACGCCGACTTCGACGAGCTGTCCCGCGTGGAACTCGCGCGCTGCGCGCTTCCACGGGTTCTCGAGGAGCTGCTTCACACCGAGGCCGATGCGTTTGCCGCCAGCGCGCACGGTGAGCACGAGCGCTTCGAGTGTGTCGCCGACCTTCACGAGCTCCGCGGGGTGCGCGGGGCGATCGAGCGCCAGGTTCGTGACGTGCACGAGCCCCTCGCTCGCGCGGCCGAACTTCACGAACACACCGTAGTCCTCGATCCGGAACACCCGGCCGTGCACGTGCATACCGGGAACGACGCTGCCTTCGCCGCCGTGCAGTCGCTGTTGCTGCAAGAACGCCTTGTGGCTGACCACGATGCGCTGTTTGTCGTCGTCGACGTGCAGCACTTCGACGGGCAGCGTGCGCCCGACGAGCTCCGTGTACTTGTGGCCCTTCGGCACGCCCGCCTGCGACTTCGGCATGAAGGCGTGCAGCGGGCCGACCTTGAGCTGCAGGCCGTCGGGGGTCGCGCGCACGACGCGGCCGGAGACGAGCGAGCCCTCTTCCATCTCGGCCCACGACTCGAGCGACTGAGCGTCGGGCAGGGCGAGCGCCCAGAGCTCGTCCTCGCGCCCGCGCAGGGTGAACTCGTGGGTCTCGCCGACCTTCGGCGGCGTCGCAAAGGCGCGCAGCGAGATGAGCCCCTGTCGTCGCGGTCCGAGGTCGACGAACACGTCGTCGCCGCGGATGTCGACGATCTGGCCCTGCCAGACGCGGAGCGTGTGGGACCCTCGGGCGGGTTCGTGCGAGTGCCGATCCATCCTCAGTGCCTCCCTTCGTCGCGCGCTGAGCGGGGGTGCCAGCGCTCCCGTTCGTACACACCGACCCGGCGGAGCTCGTCGGCGAGCACGACCCGGTCGATCGTCATGTGGTGGAAACCCGAGCGGACGAGCCCATCGGCCGCCTCCCGCGCGTCCAGCGGCGAGTATCGGCCCGCGAGGCGCCGGAGGCCCAGCCGGTCGGCGATTCCGAGCAGCGGGCGCAGGAGGGTGGCCGCGAGGGCCTCCAGGGGCCGCCGCTCGTCCCGATCCGGGCCAGTCAGCAGCGGCGCGCGGCACAGGGTGAACGGCAGGCCGCTCGCGCGGATCGCGGCCTCGGCGCGCCCGCGCGCCGCGAGGTACGCGCCGCGGCCGCCCGCGCCCATCGACGAGAGGTACACGATCCGCGGGGGCTCGGGCAGCGTGCGGGCCGCGGCGAGGACGAGCTCGGTCAGGCCGAGGTCGACGGTGGTGTAGGGGTCGCGGAGGCCCTCGGCGGCCGCCCGGCGGCGCGTCGTGCCGTGGCAGAGGAAGAGGTGCGTCGGCGCGAGCGCAGCGAGGTCCGAGGCGAGCGCGTCCGCCTCGAGCGGCGTCCGGTCGACCTCGGCTCCGGCCGATGCGAACCCCTCGGCCAGGGCGGCCCGCTCCGAGCCCGGCCGGACGTGGGCGATCGTGCGGTGGCCGGCGCGGCGCAGCGTTGCGACGAGCTGGCGGCCGACGTAACCCGTCGCGCCGAGCACCCAAGCTGTGTACGCGCGCTCTGTGCCGCGGCGGTTCGCGAGGTGCGCGGCGAGGGGCGGCGGGGCGCCCAGATTGGGCCTCTCGGGCGCAGGCTTCCCGGGTCCTGGCGGCGCTGCTGGACCCGTCGGCGCCGCGGAGGCGGCCGAAACAGAGGCCCCAGCCGCAGGGGTCGGGGCCTCGGCGAGGCGGTCAGGTTGCGGCCCCTCCATGGCGGGGGGGATCCTAGTCGCTCGCCGCCGGATTCCGAGGCCCGTTCCGTCGGGAACTCTGTGAAGCCTCCGTTGTGTCAGGTGGCGGGCGGCGCGCTACCTTGCGCGGCGATGTCCACTGCACTGCCTTGGGTGATGCTGCCCGCCGTCGGGGCCCTGATCGGCTACGGCACCAACTACCTCGCTGTCCGGATGATCTTCCGGCCCGTGCGGCCGGTCCGGATCCTCGGCTTCACCCTCCAGGGCCTCGTTCCGCGCCGCCAGGCCGAGCTCGCCGCGAGCGTCGGCCGGGTCGTGGGGGAGCACCTCCTGTCCCACGACGACCTGACGGAGGCCCTCGGGCGGGTCGACCTCGGCGCGCTCGTCACGGCGGCGTTCGATCGGGGGCTCGCCCCGAAGATCGCGGAGTACCAGAAGATGCCGTTCGTCGGCGCGTTCCTGACGGACGAGCGCGTCGGTGACCTGAAAGCTGCCGCTGTCCGCGGCGTGCTCTCGCGTAAGGCAGAGATCCTGCAGGGCATCGAAGCGGCGGTGCGCGACGGTGTCGATATCCGCCAGATCGTCGAGGAGAAGGTCGCGGGCTTCGAAGTGTCTCGGCTCGAGTCGCTGATCCTCGAGGTCGCCGCGCGGGAGCTGCGTGCGATCGAGGTCCTCGGCGGGGTACTGGGTCTCGCTGTGGGACTCATCCAAGCGGCGCTGCTCGCGCTCGTCTGAAACCCGCAGGGATTTGACCCACCCGGCGGGCGCGATCAGTTTTGATCGAGCGCCCGTCCGCCCGTGGACGAAGACTCCACCCTCGCTCACTCGCGCCGAGGGCCCACCGTGACCGTACTCCGACCGCACCGTTCGCAGCGGCGAGCTCCCCTGCTCGCAGCTCTCGCGTTGGCACTCACCGCTTGCGGCGGCAACCCGCCCAGCGACGGCCCGCCGCCCGCGCCCGCGGCGCCTGCCGCCAAGGTGCTCCCGCGGGTCGTCGTGCCGACCCCGAAGCGGCCGCTGCAGGGTGTGAACCGCAACGAGGGCCTCGCCGAGATCGTCACGGATTGGCTGATCGCGCTCGCGCAGAAGGTGCAGATCCGCGACTTCGACGGGATGCGCAGCTGGTTCTCCGAGGACTTCCAGGGCGAAGACCCTTGGGCCGGGACCAGCGGCGCCACCGGGCAGATCTTGCGCTCCGAAGACCTGCCGCTGGGTGTGCGGCGCATGATGTACTTCGACGTCGCGAGCGACATCTTCGGGCGCGACGCGTTCATCGACCAGATCGCTGCGCACATCGGCGATTGGCGCCGTGTGACCCAGGCGCAGATCAAACTGCTGCAGTGCACCTTCGAGCACGGCAAGTTGGTCGAGTGGGGCAAAGCGAAGCTCAAGCTGCACGTCGTCGGAGAGCGCGCCGACGGCGGCTTCGATGCGCTGACCGCGAAGGGCGAGGCGAAGCTCGTCAACGTCGCAGGGGAGTGGCGCATCAGCCTGCTGCGCATCGAGTCGCGCGAGCGCCTCGCACGGGATGCGAGCGCTTACTCCGAGGTCAGCCGCGCGGCGGGTATCGCGTTCGATGGCCCGCCGTTCGGCGCGCCTGGGAACGACACGGTCGCATGGAACGGCCTGGCGGTGGGCGACATCGATGGCGACGGCCTCTTCGATGTGTTCGTGCCGAGCGGCCAGCGCTCGTTCCTCTACCGGAACCGCGGCGATGGCACGTTCGAAGAGCTCGCCGAGCGCAGCGGGCTCATGCAGGACTCCGGCGGAACGGGCGCAGTGTTCTTCGACTTCGATCGCGACGGGGATCAGGACCTCGCCGTGGCGCACGTGGGTTGGACCGAGCTCGATGGTCGAGCGGGCGGGAAGTCGTTGGCGCTCTACGCCAACGACGGGCAAGGCAAGTTCCGCGACGTCACCGCCGAGCGCGGCCTGGACAAGCGGCTCCCCGGCTTCTCGCTGGTCGTGTTCGACGCGGACAACGACGGTTGGCAGGACCTCTACGTCTGCGGCTACGGCCGCATGGAGTTCGAGCCCAACGATTCGTGGATCCGCGCCACCAACGGGGCCCAGGACCTGTTCTTGCGCAACGTCGAGGGCCGCTTCGTCGACGCGACCGAAGCGGCGGGGTTCCGCGATCGCGCGTGGGGTTACGCGGCGGCAGCCGCCGACTTCGACGCGGACGGTGACCAGGACCTCTACGTCGCCAACAACTTCGGTCCGTGTCAGCTCTGGCGCAACCGCGGTGATGGCACGTTCGAGGACGTCGCGAAGGCGCTCGGCGTCGATGCGCCCGGCATCGTCATGGGCTGCAACTGGGCCGACCTGAACCAGGACGGGCACCTCGACCTCTATCTCTCCAGCCCGACCTCGGTCGCGGGCTCGCGCATGCTCGCGCACCTGGACCTCGACGGCCGCGACCGCGCGGCGGCGAACCTGCGCCAGCACGCGATCGGCAATCGGATCTTCTTCAGCGACAGCGCTGGCGGCTTCCGCGAGCTGCCGCCGGGCCACGGCGCGAGCTCCGCCGGCTGGGGCTGGGGCGCTGCGATCACGGACCTGGACCTCGACGGCGGTCTCGACATCGCGTGTGTCAACGGCTTCGTCACGGGGGACCTGACCGCCGACACATGAAGCGCATTCTGGCGCCACGTGGTGGCGACGACGCTCATGAAGGGTGCGGAAGCGGCGCCTGATGCTTCGGAGCATCCGGGGCACGCAGAGGGCCTCGACACCGGCCTGCATCCGTGGGCGCGGGCGATGTCCCAGCGCGGCTTCTCGTTCAACGGCGACGAGCGCACGAAGGTGTTCCTCTCGCGCTCGGGGGCTGACTTCGCAGACGTCTCCGATGTGACGGGCGCGGACTCACCGCTCGACGGCCGCGCGATCGTCGGCGTCGACTTCGACGACGACGGCGACGTGGACCTGTTCGTCCACAACATCCAGCGCGAGCGCCACCACCTCTTCCGGAACGAGCTCGATCCCGACGGCGGTTTCCTCGAGGTGCGCCTCGTCGCCGACGGGCGCGAGGCCATCGGCGCGACGGTGGTCGTCGACGGTCCGCGCGGCCCCGTCGCGCAGGTGCTCGCACGCGGCTCGGGTTTCGCCGCGAGCCAACCGCCGAGCTTGCACTACGGTCTCGGGAGCGCCAGCGAAGCGAGCCTGCGCGTGCGCTGGCCGGGCCGTACGGACTTCGAGGAGTTCGGCACCGTGCCCGCTGGGGAGCGCGTCGTGCTCGTGGAAGGGCTCGGTGAAGCCCGCCGTCGGCGTCGCAACAGCGAGCCGCTCGCGGACCCGCTCGCACCCGGCCTCAAGGTGCCGCTCGGCGCGGTGCTGCCGCCGCTGGACGTCCTCGATGCGGCGGGCCGAACGGTGCGCCTCGACCCGGCGTCGGCGGGCGCCGGTGGCAACTTCGAGCTCGTCTTCTGGGCGAGTTACTGCCGGCCCTGCGTTGAGGACCTGCCGCACCACGCGGAGGAGGTGCGCGCCGGCAGAGCCCACATCGTGCTGCTGTCGGTCGACGTGCCGACGGACCAAACGCGGGCCAGGGAGCTCGCCGGGGCCCGCGCGCCCGGGGTGCCGCTGCACTTCCTGTCGATGGACGACGCGGCGAACGAGCGGGGGCTCGACCTCGTGATCGACCTCCTGCGGCTCCCCGTACCGACCATTCTGACGGTCGGTCCCGACGGGCGCTTGCTCGGTGTGCGGACCGGCGCGGGGGGGTGAGGTAGGCGATTCGGGCCCCGCGCTCAGGGTTCCGGGGCCCGCGACCCGATCAACCCTGGCGAGAGTCCCCGAATCCCCGGACCCGCCTCGGAACCCCCTCATGTCGCTCCACCGCCCGCGCTCCCCTGGCGCGCTCGCCCTTGCCTGCCTGGCCTTCGCTGCGGCGACCTCCTGCTCGTCGCCCGGGGGCCCGCCCCTGCACGAGATCGCGCCCATCATCAACGAGACGCTCCACACCGGGGATGACCTCGTCGCGCCGGGTGACCTGATCACGGTGCGGGTCATCTCCGAGGAGGTGCCCGGGCCCGGCGGTGTGACCTCGGACCAGTCCTTCCAACTCAACCAGGACGTGCGTGTGCAGTCCGACGGGCGCGCGTCGTTCATCGGGCTCGACGACATGCAGGTCGCGGGCCTCCTGCCCTCGGACCTCGACGAGATCTTGACGACGTCGTACTCGAAGGTGCTGCCCGAGGAGCCGCTCCTGTCGGTGACGATCGCAGAGCAAGCGCCTCGTTTTGTGACGGTGCTGGGCGAGCTCGGGGCGCCAGGACTCCAGGTTCCTCTGCCTCCCGACCGTCACTTGTCTCTCGTCGAGGCATTCGGCGCGGCGGGTGGGCCCTCGACACGCACTGCGTGGCTCAGCAACACCCTGCTCGTGCGCTGGGATCCGATCGAGCGCAAACAGGTCTCGTGGAAGATCGACGCGCGCCGCAAGTTCTGGGGCGAGCAAGAGACCATCCTGCTCCAACCGCATGACATCGTGTTCGTACCGAACACGAATGTGGACTACATCGCTATCGGCGTGGACAACTTCATCCGCCGGATGATCCCTGCGCCGCAGATCTTCGTCCCCTGAGCCCGCGGGTCCGCCCGCTGCGGGGGATCCTCCCCCCAGAACCCGAGTCCTCGCCGTGAACGGCTCCGAACGCTTCAACGATCCCGCCTCGCCGACGCCGCTCTTGCCCTTCGATCTGAAGGTGCTCGTGCTGTACGGCGTGGCGCGCTTCCGTGGGTTGATCGCGACCCTCGCAGTGGTGGGGGCGGCGCTCGGACTGCTGTTCGGTGCATCGCAGCCCAACGTCTTCACTGCGGAGGCGAAGCTGCGCTACCAGCCGAGCGCGCGCCAGTTGTTGACGGACGAGACGGT
The DNA here is from genome assembly GCA_964402175.1 of uncultured Planctomycetaceae bacterium. Classification (GTDB taxonomy): domain Bacteria; phylum Planctomycetota; class UBA1135; order UBA1135; genus JAWKUK01. Next base: position 19,888 of record CAYOBN010000070.1, read on the forward strand.
CCTCGGGGTGTCAGATCCCGACCCGTACACCCGCCGCCGCTCCGCGCCCGGTATCCCGGACTTGCTGGAGCTCTTGCGGGATCCGGTGATCTACGAGAAGGTCGCGCAGGAGCTCGGCCCGCGCGAGATCCTGCGGGTCGACGACCCCAGCAAGGCGGCAGCCTCTGCGGGTTTCGCGGGCAAGCTGATGCACCACCTGCAGGGGTTCTTGATCCGCGCGAAGGGCCTCGATGATCCTTGCCCTGGGGGAGAAGGGCCGCTGTGCTTCCAGGCGGCGGTGCAGACGCTGCTCGGCGGGGTGCGTATTCGGCCCATGAACGACACGAGCCTCGTTCAAGTCACCTACACGGCGACTTCGCCGCAGAAGGCGAAGCGGATCCTCGACACGCTCGTGCAGGCTTATATCGCGCACCACCTCGAGGTCTACGGCGCAGGCGGCAGGCTCGAAGAGCAGAAAGAGCGCGCGGTTGTCATCCTCGAAGAGCTCGGTCGGGTCAACGAGAGCTACTCGGAGTACCAGAAGCAGTGCGGGTTCTACGACATCGCGGGTGATCTGCTGGCGACGAACGAGCAGATCCGTGCGCGCGACCTCAGCATTCGCACCCAGGAGATCGAAGCGAGCCGACTGAAGCGCTACGTGGAGTCGCTCGAACAACAGCTCGGGAGCGACGAGTCGACCTTGGCGGGTCGGCCGCTCAATCCGCAATACGTGGCGCTCGTCGAGCGTCGCGAGCGTGAGGCGACGACGATCGCAGAGCTCGAGGTGCGCGAGGTCTTGACGGTCACCGAACAGCGCGCGCTGGAGCGTGCGCGCAAGGAGTTCGAAATCGCGACGAAGACGCTGGAGGCGACGCCGATCTACTCGGCCGATCCGCACGCGGCGCGGGTCGCGGCGCAGTCGAACCCGGTCATCGCGACGATGCAGCTCGAGCTCTTCACTGCGCGGGCACGCCTGGAAGCGGTCTCGGACCAAGTCGCCGAAGAGCGCAAGCAGAAGACGATGCTCGAAGAGCGCCTCGAGCGCATTCGCGCGTGTGAGCCGCAGCACTACCTGCACCAGACCGAGATCGCGACGCTGCAGGGCCAGCTCAACCGCCTCCAGCAGCAGATCCCGGAGCTCGAATCGCTCGCGTACCTCGATCAAGAGGGCCGCTCGAACCTGACGCTTTTCCGGCGGCCGCAGACGCCGTCGGTGAAAGACGGTCCGCAGCGCTCGAAGCCCGTGGCGCTCGGTCTGTTCGGCGGGCTCGGGCTCGGTATCGGGATCGCCGCGCTGCGGCAGCTCCTCGACCGCCGCGTGCGCTACCGCGAGACCGTGGAAGGCAGTCTCGGTCTGCCCGTCCTCTGTGTGGTCCCCGAGGTCCGCGAGCTTGCGGACGGTAAGGCGGCCGCATGAACCCGCAATCCTCCGACGCACCGCTCGCCGTGCACGAAGCCCTCAACCTCCTGGAGCCGCTCATCGACGCGGTCTGGACGCAGATCGCGTCCATCTCGCAGGGACGCGCCCACACGCGTGTGCTCTGCACGAGCCCCTCGCGCAAGGCGGGCACCAGCCTCATCACCGCTGCGACCGCAGCAGCGCTGGCGCGCAACCTGCGCAGCCAGGTGCTAGTCGTCGAGACGAACCTGCGCCAGCCCGGACTCGCTGGCTTCGTCGGCGTCGACGGGCTGCCGGGGTTCTCCGACATGCTGCTGGGTCACGCGACCCTCGAGAGTGTGACGCGCGAGGTCCCTGGCGTGCCCGGGCTGTTTGTCATCCCCGCGGGTTCGCCGCGCGCGGCCATACCGGGTGAGTTCGCCACAAAAGCTGCGCAGGACCTCTTCCGGTCGCTCGCGACGCGCTGCCGCTTCGTACTGTTCGATGCGCCGCCGCTGCTCGAGAACCGCGAAGCGCGCAGCCTCCTGACGTTCAGCGACTCGGTGCTCCTCGTGCTGCGCGCCCGCGATACGGCGAAAGAGGCCACGACGGGGCTCGTGGAGCTCGTCAAGAAAGCAGGTGTCCCGCTGCTCGGGACAGTGCTCAATCGGCACGTCTCCGAATTCGATTTCCTGGACCGCTGAGTCGTTCTCCCATGCTGCCGACGCTTGCTGCCCTCATCTCGCTCGTCCCTCAGGACGCTCCGCTCTCCGCTCGCGTCAGCGACGGTGACGTCGCGTTGAAGGTCGCGTTCGAGCGCGCACCGGCGGCGGTCGGTGAGACGTTCGGCGTGCGCCTGGTCGAGAGCGAGGGGGATTGGTTCGAGATCCGCGCGACACGCTCCGGGGTTCGCACACGGATCGCGGCTCTGGTGGCGGTGGGCGGGGTGCCGCGCGAAGTCGACTACGTCGAGCTGCCAGCGGAGCTCGGTTTCACGCTGGCGCTGGAGCGCATCGACGACCGTTTCCTCTGCGCGCTCGGAGGCCTCGGCAGCGCCGTGTTGCAACCGGCGCTGCAAGCCGTGCACCCGATGGTGGTGAACGATGTGCGCGTCGCTGCACCGGGTGCTTCGATCGCGTGGGCGGAGCTGCCGTGGGGCGAGTTCACGCCGCCGCCGCCCAGGCCTCGGCCGTCGCAGCCTGTCGTCCAAGCAGCGGTACCGGCGATGCCGGAGGTCCTGCGCGTCGAGGTCGGAGCGCTCGTCGAGGAGCTGCTCGCCGAGACCGAGAGTGTGCGACCGGTGGAGGAGACCGTCGCGGTCGCGCCAGTTGCCGGTGAGTCCGTTGCGAGCGAACCGGTCGCGGCACCGGAGGTGGTCGCGATCGAGCCCGTTGCGATCGAGCCGGTTGCAATCGAGCCCGTTGCGAACGAGCCCGTTGCGAACGAGCCCGTTGCAACCGAGCCCGTTGCAACCGAGCCCGTTGTAACCGAGCCCGTTGCGCTCGAGCCCGTTGGGAACGAGCCCGCTACAACCGAGCCCGTTGCGATCGAGCCCGTTGTGAACGAGCCCGTTGCAACCGAGCCGGTTGCGAGTGAGCCCGTTGACGGTGAGCCCTCGGCGGATGATGCCGTGGCGACTGCGCCCGTCGTCCTGGAGCCGGATCAAGTTTCGGCCCCCGCTGGAGACGAAACCGCACCGCCGGAGGTGCCGGCTTCCGAGCCCGACGCCGCTATCGCGCCTGGGCCTGCCGCGTCGGTGGAGGATGGTCCTGCGGCCTGGCCTGCGACCCCGGTCACGTCCTTTGGCGTCAGCCGGCTCGCGGAGCCGTTCCACTTCCACGCACCGAGCACACGCTGCACGTACCGCGTCGATGAGGCGGGCAAGTTGACGCTCACGGTGCCGGGCGGCGTCGAGCACCAGTGCTTCGACGGACTCGGCGCGCCGGCGGTGCTGGCCCCGGTCCCCGCGGACAGCTTCACGTTCAGCGCGCGCTTCGACTCGGATGTGCGCGGCGGCCTGGACCGTGGCGGTGTGCGCCTGCAGGGCCTCGTGGTCGAGCTCGCAGGCGGCGCGTTCCTGCGCTGCGAGCTGGTCGGCGACGGCGCCCGCGTGTTCGTCGCGGCCTCGCGCGTCGATGGCGCGACGGTCACGCCGCTCGCGGTCGAGCGCGTGCGCAGTGAAGCGCCTTGGACCCTGGCGGTGACCCGCACGGGCGAAGGTGTCTCGTTCTCGCTCTCGGACGGAATCAAGACGACGCGCGAGGTCGCTCGCGCAGTCCTCACCGGCCCGGACGCGACCCCGCGCCGCGTCGGTGTCTACGCAGGGAACGCCCTCGGGCCCGCTTCCCCTGCGCACACGGCCGTGATCGGCGACGTGTCGCTACGCTGAGCGCGCCGGGGCCGTCCCGTGCCCCCGCACCGCCATGCCCGCGTCGCCCGAGGAACCCGCTCCCGAGGTCACTGCCTCGGAGCTCCGCCCCGAGGTGCGGCGCGCTGCGAGCGATCCCTCGGTCGCGGCGAGCCGTGTGCACTTCGGTGTGAAGTGGACGGCGATCTCGCTGCTGGCGCTGCGCTTCGGCCGCCTCCTCACGACCATCGTCCTAGCGCGGTTCCTGACCGAGGCGGACTTCGGGCTCGTGACGCTGTCGATGGCCTTCATCATGGCCTTCCAGGCGCTGCGCGACGTCGGCTTCGGCAATGCGTACGTCCAGCGCAAAGGGCTCGCGCCCGACGATGACCAACGCGCCGCCAGCACGGTCTTCTGGGTCACTGCGACGCTGAACATCGTGCTGTTCTGCGTCGCGTACATCGGGGCGCCGTACGCAGCGGCCTACTTTCCGAAGCTCGAAGGCTTGACTCCGATCCTGCGCGGGACGTTTGCCGTGCTGTTGATCGAGGCGTTCTCGATGGCACCGACGGCGGTCCTCCAGAAGCGCCTCGCATTCGGACAGGTCGCTGCGGCGGAGCTGCTCGGAGTGGCCCTCAACGCGGTGTTCTCGATCGCGCTCGGGCTCGCCGGTGCGGGGGCCTGGAGCATCGTGCTCGGCACCCTCGGCGCGCGTTTCTGCCAGTCGGCTGCCGTGATCCGCTACGCGGCTTGGCGGCCACGGCTCGAGTTCGATGGCGCACTGGCGCGCGAGCTCTTCGGCTTCGGCAAGTACCTGTGGGGTACGTCGTTGCTGGGCGCGGCGAACAAGATCGTCGACAAACTGCTCTTGGGTCGGATCGCGGGGGATGCAGCGCTCGGTGTGTACGGCAATGCCTACAATCTGTGCACCACGGCGTCGAAGCCGCTGTACTCCATCGTGCTGCGGGTCGCGTTCCCGACGATGGCGCGGGTGCAGGACGACCCTTCGGCGCTGCGGGCTGGGTTCCTGCGCGCGACGTCGGGCATCGCTCTCCTCACGTGCCCGTTGGCGGTGGGGCTGGCGCTCGTCGCCAGCGACTTCGTCGCGGTGGTCTACGGCGCGCGCTGGCTCGCGATGGCGCCGCTCGTCGAGGTGTTGGCGTTCTACGGGTTGGTGATGTCCGTCGCGGCGATCAGCGGGCCCGTGCTGATGGCGACGGGCCGTCCGCGGGCGCTGTTCTTGTTCACCCTCGCGGGGCAGGTGCTGCTCATCGCGGCGCTCTTTGCGGCGGAGGGCAGCGGGACCTACGGGATCGCGTGGGCGGTGCTCGGGGCGGCGGCCCTGGCGGAGGGGGCGGGTTTCCTCTGGGCGGCAGCGCGGGTGGGCCTCGCGCCGCGCGCGGCGCTGGCGCCGCTCGTACGCAGCGGGGCTGCGGCGCTCGCGATGGGGGCGGTGGTGCTCGCGGTGCAGCGCCTCGTCGGCGCGGACCTGCACGTCGGACTGCGGTTGCCGCTGGCGGTGGCGGCCGGGGTCGCGAGCTTCATCGGCGCCGCGTGGTGGACCGCGCGGGGAGAGCTGCGTGCGGCGTTGCGGGACCTGCGCTCGGTCGCGGGTGCGAGCGGCTCGGACGCCTGAGGTGTAGGGGGCCGGAGGACGGGGCGCGGTCCGGTATAACGGGGCGCCGTCCCCGCGGTTCCTCTGACTCCGTTCACCTTGAAACAACCCGCCAAGTTCTCCGTCGTCGGCGTCCTCCTCGCCGTCCTCGCCGCGATCTTCTATCCCACGGACAAAGCCGCCGTGCCCGACCCGAGCGGTGCGCCGGGGGGGAGCGAGGTGCAGCGACCGGTGGAGGTGCCGGAGGTTGCGGCGCCTGGGGCTGAGGCACCGAAGGTAGAGGCTCCGAAGGCTGCGCCGCCGAAGGCTGAGGCTCCGAAGGCCGCCGCGAAGAATGCGGACGGCTTGCCTCTGTCGACGAGCAAGGTGGGGTTCACATCGCGCCGCTCGTGGGAGAGCCACTACGAGAAACACGGCCACGAGTTCGGTTCGATCGACGCCGACGAGTACCTCGCGCGGGCCAAGGCGCTGCGGGATGCGCCGCTGTCGGCTGACATCCTGGAGCACCTCCGCGCGGCCGATGGGGTGTACTGCCGCTTCCACAAGAAGTCCGGCGGGTTCATCGCTTACCACGACGACAAGACGATCCGCACGTTCTTCCGCCCCAACGACGGCGAGGCGTACTACCGGCGTCAGCTCGACCGCTTGCCGGAGGACGGCCGGTGAGCGGAGTCCATGACCCCGTGCGCGGGTACCTCGCGCGCCGCGGTGCCGCGGCCCATGTGGTGGCCGGGGGCCTCGCTGGGCTGGTGGCGGGCTGGGAGCGGTTCTGTGGCGAGGTCGAGCGCGGGTATGCGTTGGGCCTCGAGGACTACCTGAACGACTTGGACCAGCGGCAGCTCATCGCGGATGCTTGGCCGCATGCGACGCGCAGCGAGCAGGCGAGCTTGCGGCAGGGGTTGCGGGCCGCGGATGCGGGGTTTCGGGCCGCGACGGTGGCGCGGGAGGGGTGTGTTTGGGGGCCGGAGGTCGCTCGCAGACACGGGTTGACGCGGACTCGTGCGTGGTGGACTTACGTGGTGCCGTGCAGTGTGACGGGGCCTTTGTTGGACGAGTTGGGCTGAGATCTGCGGCG
>CAYOBN010000071.1:0-26211 GCA_964402175.1 uncultured Planctomycetaceae bacterium
GCGCGTGCGCAGCACGCGCGACCTCGCCGCCAAGTCGTACCTGGTACCGTTCGACTCCACACCCGCCGACGCCAATGCGGCAGCCCGCAACGTCACAACCGACCGTGGAACAACACGAACAGCAGCGCCGCCACATACAGCAACGCGTTGGTCACGAACAGCCCATCCCCCCCGAGCAACGTCCGCGTCGGGTTGCCGCCGCCCTCCATCCGGTGCACCAGCAGCAGATACCGGAACAGCCCGAACACCACGAACGGCACCGTCCACACCAAATACGCACCGCCCGCATAGCGCGCGATCGTGTCCTCGTCGACCGTGTACATCGAGTACGTCAGAATCGCCGCCGCCGCGAGCACACCCGCGGCCTGATCCAGGAACCCCGTCGTGTAATCCCTGAGGTTCTTGCGGTGCTCACCGGCGTCGCTGCCGAGCAGGTCGATCTCCGCGCGGCGCTTGCAGAACGCCAGGAACAGCGCGAGGAAGAACGTGCACAGCATCAGCCAGCGCGACACCGGAGCGCCCGCGGCGAGGCCCCCCGCCAGCACCCGCAGCAGGAACCCGAACGCGATGAGGAACGCGTCGAGGATCGCGACCCGCTTCAGGCCCATGCTGTAGCCGAAGTTCTGGGTCATGTAGCCCAGCACGACCCAGGCGACGTCGAAGCCCCCCGGGGGCGTCGCCGCATGCCCCAGCGCCAAGGCCCCGACGACACACAGCGCCGACGTCCCGAGCGCGAGCGGCACCGACACGAGGCCCGCCGCGATCGGCCGGTTGCGCTTCGTCGGATGCCGGCGATCCGATTCGACGTCCATGACGTCGTTCAGAAGGTAGATCGCGCTCGCCCCGAGGCAGAACGACGCCGTCGCGAGCAGCACGCGCACGATGCGCTCGGTCTGCGTCTCGAGGTGCGCGCCCGTCTCCCCCAGCGCAAAGACGAGCGCCGCGAGCACGAAGACGTTCTTGACCCACTGGTGGGGTCGCAGCGCCCGGACCAGTGCGCGCGGGTTCATGCGTCAGCCAAAGCGAGGCGCAGGCTCACTCGGACAGGGTGAGCTTGCGCAGCATCTCGACGGGGGAGTCCGGGCCCACGACGATGTACTCGATGTCGTCGCCCGCCGGGATCGTGCCGTCCGCCTGCAGGTCGATGAGCTCGAGCTGCATGACCGTCCCGTTGCCTACGAGCACGTTGGTCGTCGTGCCGTGGTTCGGCCCGCCGTCGTTGTCGTCGGCGACGAGCGCTTCGCTCTCGGTCGACGGGTGCTTCTTGAGCGGGTAGCGCTTCATATCGCGCCCCGCGTAGGCGGAGTAACCGCCGTCGAGGATCGCCGCGTCCTTGTACCAGTCCTTCAGCGGCAACCCCTCCTGCGCTGGCGTGAGCGAGTTCTGCGCGACCGCGGGGCAGCTCAGTTGTTTGGAGTTCGCCTGGTCCGCCTGCCAGACCTTGTCGTAGACGAGCGAAGCGAAGAACTTCACGCCCGAGCCCGAGGGCAACATGCGGTTCGAGTACTTGCTGCGGTACTCCAAGAGCCCCTGGTTGATCGCCCGCAGGTTCGCCTGGCACGCGGTGACCTCCGTACGCTCGAGGGCCGACGTGATCTTCGGGATCAGGAACGTCGCGAGGATCGAGATGATCAGGATCACGACCATCAGCTCGAGCAGCGTGAAGCCGGCACGCAGGGTGCGTACGGCCGCGGCGCGACCAGAGGCGGTGCGGGCGCTGCGAGGAAGGGAGGGGCGACGGTCGATGCTCATGGTCGGTCTCGGGAGGGGACGGGGCGCAGGGCCCCAGCAGGGACTACCCGGCGGCGGCGCGGAGGTCACCGGAGCCCGCGCCGCCGCCGGAACGGCGCTCAGCGGGCGGCTTTGACGCCGAGGGCCGCCTGGAGCTCGGCGACCTTGTCGGTCGCCTCCCACGGGAAGCCGTCGCGGCCGAAGTGCCCGTGGGCCGCCGTCGGGCGGTAGATCGGGCGCTTCAGGTCGAGGGCCTTGATGATGCCGGCCGGGCGCAGGTCGAACACCTTCGAGATCGCGGCGGAGAGGGCGGTCTCGTCGACCTTGCCCGTGCCGAACGTGTCGACGCGCACGGAGAGCGGCGCCGCGACGCCGATCGCGTAGCTGAGCTGCACTTCGCAGCGGCTCGCGAGGCCCGCCGCGACGACGTTCTTGGCGACCCACCGCGCGGCGTACGCCGCCGAGCGGTCGACCTTCGACGGGTCCTTGCCGGAGAAGGCGCCGCCGCCGTGGCGGCCCATGCCGCCGTAGGTGTCGACGATGATCTTGCGACCTGTGAGGCCGCAGTCCCCGTGCGGTCCGCCGAGCACGAACTTGCCCGTCGGGTTGACGTGGTAGATCGTCTTGTCGTCGATCATCCCCGCGGGCAGCGTCGGCTTGATCACCTTCTCGATGATCTCGCGGCGGATCTCCGCTTGCACGTCCTTCTCATCGGACTTGCCGTTCACGACCGGGTCGTGCTGCGTCGAGATCACGACGGTGTGCACGCGCACGGGTTTGTCGCCGTCGTACTCGACGGTCAACTGGCTCTTCGCGTCGGGGCGCAGCCACGCGAGCGCCTTCGACTTGCGCAGCTCGGCGAGCTTCTCGACCAAGCGGTGCGAGTAATGGATCGGGAACGGCATCAGGACCGGCGTCTCGTCGCACGCGAAGCCGAACATGAGGCCCTGGTCGCCGGCGCCCTGCTCCTGGGTCGCGTTGGTCGCTTCGTCGACGCCGCGCGCGATGTCGGGCGACTGACGGTCGAGCATCACCATGACCGCGCACGTGTCGGCGCAGATGCCGTGGTGGTCGTCGTTGTAGCCGACGTCGCGCAGCGTCTGGCGCACGACGTCTTGGTAGTCGATGCGCGCGCGGGTCGTGATTTCGCCCGCGATGATGACGACCCCGGTGGTGACGAGGGTCTCGCAGGCGACGCGGCTCTGCGGGTCCTGGGCCAGGAGCGCGTCGAGGATCGCGTCCGAGACCTGATCGGCCAGCTTGTCGGGGTGGCCCATCGAGACGGACTCGGAGGTGAACAGGGATCGGGTCATCGGCTTGGGTTCGCGGGGAGGTCGAGCAGGGGTCGCGGGGGCGCGACCGGGCGGTCCGGAGAGGGCGCAGGGGCACCTCGGTGGGGCCGACTGCGATCCTTGAGGATAGCGCGTAGGGGCCTCCAGGACTATCCGAGGCTCCCCAGAGCTCCCCAGAGGCCTTATCCTGCCCCGGTGCTGGAACGCCCGCGTCCCGAGGAGAGTCTCGCCTCCCCGCCCACGTCGCTCGATGGTGCACGCTACGCCGCCATCGTCGAGCACCAACAGGAGCTCGTCTGCCGGTTCCTGCCGGATACGACCCTGACCTTCGTCAACCGCGCCTACGCGGCCTTCTTCGGGGCGGAGAAGTCCGCGCTGCTCGGGCAACGCTGGATCGAGTTCCTCCCCGAAGAGGCCCGTGCCGCGGCCCTCGGCCACGTCCACCGCGTCGCCGAGGGCGGGATACCGGTCACCTACGAACACGAGGTCGTCGGGCCGGACGGCGCCCTGCACTGGCAGGAGTGGGTCGACCACCCGGTGCTCTCCGAGGACGGCAAGGTCGTCGAGCTGCAGTCCGTCGGCCGCGACGTGACCGAGCGCCACCGCGAGCAAGAGCGGCTGCGGTTCCTGCTCGGCGAGCTCGACCACCGGGTGAAGAACCAGCTCGCCGTGATCCAGGCGATCGCGCGCGCGACGCTGCGCGAGCAGGCGGAGCCGGCGGCGTTCGTCGGCGCCTTCCTCGGGCGCATCGACGCCCTCGCGCGTGCCCACGAAGCGCTGTCCCGCAGCGGCTGGCAGTCCGTCGACCTCGAGGCCCTCGTGCGCGGCTGCCTCGGACCGTTTGCGGCCGACCGCTGGAGCGCCCTCGGGCCGCGCGTGCAGCTCCCCGTGCGCTCGACGCAGCCGATCGCGATGGCCCTGCACGAGCTGGCGACCAATGCGGCGAAGTACGGCGCGCTGTCCGGCAAAGACGGCCGCGTCGCCGTCACGTGGCAGGTGCTCGCCCCAGCCACGGAGGGGCAGCCCGAGCGCCTGACGCTCCTGTGGCGCGAGTCCGGCGGTCCACCCGCGGTCGAGCCGCCGCAGCGCGGCCTCGGCCTGCGGATCGTCACCGAGGGCCTCGAGTACGAGCTCGGCGGCGCCGTCACGCTGTGTTTCGACGACGGCGGCCTCGCCGCGGAGCTCGCTGTGCCCTTGCCGCGCGCGTGACGCGACTGCGACTCGGTCCAGGAGTCAGATGCTGAGCCCGACACGCTCGGCGAGCGCGCGCAGCGTGCCTTCGGTCGCGCCGCGCTGGCGTTCGACCGCGGCGACGGCGGCGGCCCCGAGGGCGCGCGCGCGCTCGGGCTCGGCGACGAGGGTGCGCACGGCCTCGGTGAGCTCCGCCGCATCGCGCACACGCTGCGCGCCGCCGGCGCGCTCGAGGAGCGCCGTCTCCTGCACGAAGTTGCCCGTGTGCGGCCCGTAGAGCACCGGCTTGCCCTGGGCCGCGGGCTCCAGCATGTTCTGGCCGCCGTGCGGCACGAGGCTGCCCCCGACGAACACGATGTCGGCCAGGGCGTAGACGCGCTCGAGCTCGCCGATCGTGTCGACGATCAGCGGCCGGTCGGGATCGGGCGTTTCACCGGCCCGCAGCCGCGACAGGCGCTGGGGCGCGGCGTCCGCCAAAGACGCCTCGAGGCCCTCCGCGCGGTCGGGGTGCCGCGGGACGAGCACGATGCGCGCGCTCGGGTCGGCCCTGCGGAACGCGTCGAGCACGGCGCGCTCCTCGGGCTCGTGCGTGCTGCCTGCGACGAGCACGCGCTGGTCGCCGCGCCCACCGGCGAGCGCCGCGAGCTCCGCGAAGCGCGCATCGCGGGGCGCCGGGCCGAGGCGCAGGCCGTCGACCTTGACGTTGCCGGTGACGACGATGCGCTCGCGCGAGCCCGTCAGCGCCGCAAAGCGCTCGGCGTAGGTCTCGTCCTGCACCGCGAAGAGCGACACACGATCGAACTGTGGCAGCGCGCCGAACAGCCGATAGCGCGCGAAGCTGTGCTCGGTGATGCGACCGCTGACGATCGACACCGGCGCGCCGCGACGGTTCGCTTCGCGCAGGAAACAGGGCCAGGCTTCGAGCTCCATCAAGAGCACTTGATGGGGCCGGATGCGGCGCCAGAAGCGGCGCACGAGCGGCAGGAAGTCGATCGGAAACCGTACGACGACGAGGTCCGGGTAGAGCTGCCGCGCCACTTCGAGTCCCGTGTCGGTGAAGGCGCTGACGACGACCTCGTGGCGCGCGCGCAGCGCCCGCACGAGCGACTGCGACGCCTTGATCTCCCCCACCGAGACCCCGTGCACGAGCACCCGCGGCCGCGTCGCGGACGGCAGCTTCTCGAGGCCAAAGGTCGAGAGCGAGAGCGCTTTCCGCGCGAGCCGCGGACGCGCGACGCCGACCAGCAGACACACGGGCAGCAGCGTGACCCAGACGAGCGCGAGCAGCGTGTCGTACACGCCGTAGAGGAGGCGCATCGCGAGCGGGGCCCGCGGCGACGCCGTGATGGGCGGCGGCGCCGTGGGCCCGAGGGGCGCACGGGGAGGGACCGCGGCGGTCACTGCCCGTGGCACTTCTTGAACTTCTTGCCGCTGCCGCAGGGGCACGCGTCGTTGCGACCGACCCCTTCGAGCGCGCCGCGCGGCAGCGCCGCCTTCGGCGCGGCCACCTTCGGCGGAGCCGAAGCCGGAGCCTGGGCCGAGGCCTGAGCCTGTCCCGGCGCCGCTGCCGGCTGAGCGCCCTGGGTCGGCCGCGGCTCCGCGGCGGCGGCCGGCCCCTCGGCGGAGCCCGGCGCAGCGCCTTCGGCCTCGGTCGCGGGCGCGTCGCCCGGCGCCTCGGCCGCCCGGCGCGCGGCGGCCTGGGCTTCGAGGGCCGCCCGCTGGGCGTCCTCCATGGCCTTGCGGCGGCGCATCGCGTCGAAGGCGTTGGTCGCCGAAGCGCCCTGCTGCATCATCTGCCGGGCGCGGGCGGCGGCGATCGCCTTGCGGACCTGCTCGAGCTGCTCGGGAGTGAGCTGCGACGGGTCGATCGTCTGCACCGGACGGCCCGCCATCGGGTGCCCGGGGGGCGCGATCTGCGGCGCACCCTGGGGCGGGCGCGCCATGCGCACCATGCCGCGGGGCGTCAGCCCGTCGGCCGGCGGAGCCGCCGGCGCGGGCGAGGGCGCGGCACCCTCCGCAGCACCCTGGGCCTCGGCCTCGGCCGCGACTGTGGGCGGCGGCGCCGGCCGCGCGACCTCGATGCGCAGGATCTTCGCCGCGACGTCCATCTCGATCGCCGGCAAGAGCTGCTCCGAGAACATCTCGGAGGCCTCTTTCTTGTACGCGATCTTCGGGTCCTGCTGCCCGTAGCCGCGCAGGCCGATACCGGCTTTGAGCGCGTCCATGGCGTGCAGGTGGTCCTTCCACTTCTGGTCGATCGCGGTCAGGACGAGGTAGCTCTGGACCCGCGCCGTGAGGTCGGGGCCCCAATCGGCGGTGCGCTCTTCGTACCGCGCGCGCAGCGCCTCCAACACCGGCTCGACATCGGGTTTGTCGGGGAGGGTCGCGGAGTCCAGCACGTCTGCGCCGAGCTCGGTGCCGAACGCGCGCAGCGACCAATCACCGAAGCCCTCGGCGTCGCCCGCGTAGACCCGCGACATGCGCGCGACCACGTTGGCGATCATGATCTCGACCCGCTCGCGCAGGTCTTCGCCTTCGAGGACTGCCTGGCGCGCCGCGTAGATCTCGGTGCGCTGGTGGTCCATGACCTCGTCGTACTCGAGGAGGCTCTTGCGGATCTCGAAGTTGCGCTCTTCGACCTTCTTCTGCGCGCGCTCGATCGCGCGGGTGACCATGCCCGACTCGATCGGCACGCCCTCTTTCATGCCGAGGCGCTCCATCGCGTTGGTGACCCAATCGCGATAGAAGATGCGCATCAGCGGATCCTGCAGCGACAGGAAGAAGCGGCTCGCGCCGTTGTTGCCTTGGCGGCCCGTGCGACCGCGGAGCTGGTTGTCGATGCGGCGGGCTTCGTGGCGCTCCGTGCCGAGCACGTAGAGGCCGCCGAGCGCCAGGATCTCCGCTTCGTCCCGGTCTGCAAGCTCGCGCAGCTCCGCGCGGATCGCGTCGATGCGCGCCTGGTGCTCGTCGTTGCCCTCTTCGAGGTTCTCTTTGTCGAGGAGCTGCTTGAGCCGGTACTCGAAGTTCCCGCCGAGCTTGATGTCGGTGCCGCGGCCGGCCATGTTCGTCGACACCGTGACGGCGCTCTTGGCGCCCGCCATGGCGACGATCTGCGCTTCGCGCTCGTGGTTCTTGGCGTTCAGGACCTCGTGCCGCACGCCGCGCTTCTGCAGCAGCTTGGAGAGCTTCTCGGAGTTCTCGACCGAGGTCGTGCCGACGAGGATCGGCTGACCCGTCGCGTGGACGGTCTCGATCTCATCGCAGATCGCGTTCCACTTCTCGGGCTCCGTGCGGTAGACGATGTCGACGTGGTCCTTGCGGACGATCGGCCGGTGCGTCGGCACGGAGACGACATCGAGGCCGTAGATCTTGTGGAACTCCGCCGCCTCGGTGAGGGCTGTACCGGTCATCCCGGCCAGCTTGTCGTACATGCGGAAGTAGTTCTGGAACGTGATCGTCGCGAGGGTCTGCGTCTCCTGCTTCGGGACGAGGCCCTCCTTCACTTCGACCGCTTGGTGCAGGCCGTCGGACCAGCGGCGCCCGGGCATCTTGCGGCCCGTGAACTCGTCGACGATGACGACCTCCATGCCGCGCTGGCCCGTGCGTTGATCCTCACCCTCTTCGACGACGTACTCCTTGTCGCGCTCGTAGAGCGTGTGCGCGCGCAGCGCGTTCTCCAGGTAGTGCGGCCAGTCCTCGAAGCCCGGGACGTAGAACGACTCGATGTTCAGGAGCTCCTGCGCCCGGACGATGCCCTCCTCGGTGAGGCTCGCCTGGCGCTCCTTCTCCTTGACCTCGTAGTGCTGGTCGCGCACGAGCTGACGTGCGACGGCGTCGGCCTCCTTGTAGCGGCCGATGTGATCCTCGGCCGGCCCGGAGATGATCAACGGCGTGCGCGCTTCGTCGATCAGGATCGAGTCCACTTCGTCGACGATGCAGAAGTAGAGGTCCTTCTGCACTTGGTCGTCCCGGCGGGTCTTCATGTTGTCCCGCAGGTAGTCGAAGCCGAGCTCGTTGTTCGTCGAGTAGACGATGTCCGCCGCATAGATGTCGTGGCGCTCCCACGGCATCATCTGTGACTGGATGGCCGAGACCCGCAGCCCGAGGTACTCGTAGATGGGCCGCATCCACTCCGAGTCGCGCCGCGCCAGGTAATCGTTGACCGTGCAGAGGTAACACGGCCGCCCGGAGAGCGTGTTGAGCGCCAGCGCCAGGGTCGCCATGAGGGTCTTGCCCTCCCCGGTCATCATCTCGGCGATCTTGCCCTGGTGCAGCACGTAGCCGCCGACGAGCTGCACGTCGTAGTGCCGCAGGCCGAGCGTGCGCCGCGAGGCCTCACGCGTCAGCGCGAAGACCTTCGGGATGCAGTCGTCGAGCGTCGTGTCGCCGGCCGCCACCGCGGCCTTCAGCGCGCGCATCTCCGCCTGCATCGCCTCGCGATCGAGGCCCTTGGCCCAGTCCTCGAGGCCGTTGATGGCGGCGATGACCGGAATGAGCTTGCGGACCTCCCGCTCGTTCTCGGACCCGATGAGGCGCTTGGCGAAGCGCCCGAGGCCCTCCCCGAACGAGGAGAGCTTGTCTGTGAACTTGTCCCAATCCATGGCGGGGTCGCGGCCGGCGAGGAGACGGGCCCGGGGACGCCGAAGGCGGCGGACCGGGCAGCGGGCCGAGCATCATCGGTCCCGAGGGGTGGCACTGCAACCCTGGAGCCGCGCCTCCGCCCCGCGACGGGGCAGGATGTCGCGCTCGCAGCGCCTCCTGGCGCCCTGCTGGGCCCGGCCGGGGGCCCCCACGCGGTCAGCGCGCCGCGAGCAGCCGATCGATCATCCCGACGAGCAGCTCGCGCGGGTAGGGCTTTTGCAGCAGCCCGCTCGCGCGCTGCAGCGTCGCCAGGTCGATGTCCGACGCCGTCGCGAGCAGGAGCGGCACCGCGGCGGTGCGCGGGTCGGCGCGCAGGCGGCGCATCACTTGCTCTCCGTCGAGCACCGGCATCGCGAAGTCCAGCACCACGAGGTCCGGCAGCGGATCGCGGGCCATCCGATCCAAGACCTGCTGGCCGTCGTAGGCGGTCTCGACCGCGTAGCCGCGGGCGCCCAGGACCGCAGCGAGGCCCTCCGCGACCGCCTCTTCGTCGTCGACCACGAGCAGCCGCCCGCGCGCCCCGGCGGCGACCCCGGCCGCCTCGAGCCGCGCCAGCCCCTCGCAGAGCGCGCGCAGGTCATCGTGCGTCGGTAGCCCCGCCGCCGACCACGCGCGCTCGATCCTCTGCTTGAGCTCGCGGTTGTACTCGCGCAGCTTCATCCACTCCGCGTAGTCCGGCATCGCCGGATCGACCTTCATCTCGTCGTGGGTGTCGACGGAGAAGAAGAACTCGCCGTCCACGAGGTACTCCTGGACGACGAACTTCATGAACGGGTAGCGGTGGTTGCCGAGCCGCAGCGTGTAGCGGCGGTGTGCGGTGCGGTCCGCGCGGCGCGGCTCGTCGAAGAGCTCGCGCAGCTCCCGCAGGGTCGTCGCCGCTTCGATGTCCGCGAGCTCGAACGGCGGTCTGCGCCCCGCGCTCGCGGGCCACGCGTGCTCGAGGTACAGCGCGACGGCTGTCCGGATGTGCTCGGGGGTGAGCTCGGCGAAGCGCACGGCAGGACTGCTTCGTGGGACGGCTTCAGTATTCGCCAGCGGGCCGCAGGGGCGTGCGCGGCGTGACATCCAGGGTGCCGATGAGCGCGCGCACCGACGGCACACCGGCGCCGTCGAGGAGCGCTTCGAGCTCACCAGCGAGCGCCGCGAGGCGACCCGGCTCCGAGAAGCTCGCCGTGCCGACCTGCACCGCGGTGCAGCCGACGACGAGGAACTCCAGCACGTCTTCGGCCGTCGCGATGCCGCCGCAGCCGATCACGGGAATGTCCACGGCGCTCACACAGGCCAGCGCGCAGCGCAGGGCGATGGGTTTGATCGCGACCCCGGAGTACCCGCCGACGATCGTGTTGAGCCGCGGCTTGCGCGTGCGCCAGTCGACGCCGACACCGAGCACCGTGTTGACCGCCGTGATCGCATCCGCGCCGCCGCGCTCGACGGCGACGGCGATGTCCTCGATCCGCGTCACGTTCGGCGAGAGCTTCGCGAAGATCGGCTTGCGTGTCGCCTCGCGCACACGGCGGATGACGTCCTCCGCCACCGCGGGGTCCGTGCTGAACGGCAGCTTGCCCCCGTCGACGTTCGGGCAGGAGAGGTTCACCTCGAGCGCGTCGACCTCGGGCCGCGTGTCGAGCAGCGCCGCGAGCTCCGCGAACTCCGCCGCGCTGTGCCCGCCGATGTTCGTGACGATCACGGTGTCGGCGTCGGCGACCTCGGGCAGCGTGCGCTCGATGTACGCGCGGATGCCGCGGTTCTCCAGGCCGATCGAGTTCAAGAACCCCGCCTCCGTCTCCGCGATGCGCGGCATCGGATTGCCCTGCCGCGGCTTGGGCGTGACGGTCTTGCTGACGAGCCCGCCCACACACTCGGGCGGCACGATGCGGCGCATCTCGAGGCCGTGCCCGAAGGTGCCAGAGGCGCTCAGGAGCGGGTTGCGGAGCGCAAGGCCCGCCAGCGTGACGGAGAGGTCGGCGGCCATGGGATGCGCGCGCAGCCTAACCCGCTGCGGGCGGCTCGGGAACAGGTCCCGCCGCGGGCTTCGGTCCGAAGAAGCCCGAGGCGAGCAGGAGCACCGCGCCGACCGTGATGCACGAGTCGGCGACGTTGAAGGTCGGGAAGTGCCAGTCCCATACGGCGAAGTACACGTCGATGAAGTCGCGCACCGGGCCGAAGGGTTTGTCCGGGTCGGGGAAACGCGGTTCGTAGAACAGGTTGTCGTAGAGGTTGCCGAGCGCCCCCGAGAGGATCAACACGAGCGCCGTGAGGTACACGGGCTGCTGCCGCGGCGCGCGCACGACGAGGAACGAGAGCGCCAGCACCGCGACCCCGCGCCCCCCGACGAGCACCCACGGCCACTGGTGTCCCTGGCCGAACGCCGCGCCGTAGTTCAGGTTCTCCATGAACGCGAGCCAGCCGCCGATCAGGGGATAACGCAGGTGGCCGCGCGAGGTGCGCTCGAAGTCCGCCAGCGCTTCGGGGTCCTCGAACCACGCGAAGACCGCGGCTTTGCTCCACAGGTCGAGGGCCACGAGGGCCGCGACGACCGCGAAGCACACGAGGGCGCGCGGGAGGAGGCGCGCAGGGAGGTCCTGGGGCGGCATCGCGGGGAGGCGGGGAGCCGTGCAGTGTAGCGCCGTAGACCTGATAACGTGCGCGGGATGGTGCCCCTGCCCGAGCTCCCCCCGCGCCTCGCGGCCGGCCTCGCGGACCTGCTGGAGGCGCTCCGGCTGGAGGCGGGCCTCGCGCCGAACTCCCTCGCGGCGTACCGCCGCGACCTCACGCGCTTCCTCGCCGCGCTCGCGCGCGCGGGCGTCGCGGACTACCCCGCGGTCACCCAGGAGCACATCGTCGAGCACCTCGCCGAGCTGCGGCGGCGCGGCGCCGCGGAGGCCTCCGTCGCACGCGCGCTGACGGCGGCGCGCGTGCTGCTGCGCTCGCTCGTCGCCGCGGGCGTCCTCCGCAGCGATCCGACGGCGGTGCTGCAGTCGCCGAAGCTGCGCCGGCTCCTGCCCTCGGCGCTCTCCCCCGAGGAGGTCGAGCGCCTCCTCGCCGCCCCCGCCGGAGACGGCTGGCGCGCGGAGCGCGACCGCGCGCTGCTCGAGGTGCTCTACGCCAGCGGCGCCCGGATCTCCGAGGCGCTCGGCCTGCGGACCGACGACCTCGACCCGGGCCTCCACCTGCTGCGCCTCACGGGCAAGGGCGACAAGACCCGCACCGTGCCGCTCGGCGCGCGCGCGCGGACGGCGCTCGCCGCGTGGCTCGCCGGCGGCCGCCGCCGCGTCGCGCGGGGCAACGCGACGACCGCGGTGTTCCTCTCGCGCACGGGCCGACCGCTGGACCGCACGCAGGCGTGGCGCCGCGTCAAGGTCGCCGCCCTCACCGCGGGCCTGCCGACGGACCTTTCGCCCCACGGCCTGCGCCACTCGTTTGCGACGCACCTCCTGGAGGGCGGCGCCGACCTGCGCGTCGTGCAGGAGCTGCTCGGCCATGCGTCGATCCGCACGACCGAGGTCTACACCCACCTCGACGCCGACCACGTGCGGACGGTGCACCGCATGCACCACCCGCGCGCGTGAGGGTCACTCTTCGAGGGGGCTCCAGGTGAGGCCGCGCCAGATCACGCCGGTGCCCACGTGGGCGCCGGGGCCGTAGCGGCCCGAGAGGTCGAGGCCTGCGGCGCGGCCCGGTTTCAGGACCTGGCCGTTCAGCGCGACGACGATGAGGTCGTCTTCGACGCGCAGCTCGAACACGTTGAGACCGCCGCCGACCGGGCGCAGGTTGGCGTCGCCCGTGATCGGCGCGTATTCCCCCGTCGCCGGGTCGCGTTTGAAGACCCACGTGCCCTCGCGCGTACTGAACACACAGAGGCAGCGGTCGCCGCCGCCGTGGTCCGCGAACGCGATGTCCGCTTGGGCAGGCGTCTCGCCGTCGAGCGCGTGCGGCTCGAACGTGCCGCCGATGACGTAGCGGCGCACTGCGATGGGCTCGGTCAGGAGCGCGAGGGCGTCGACTTGGCGGGTCGCCCACTGCTCGATGCCGCCCGGGTCGACCAGCACCTCGACCCCGTCGGGCCCGGGCGCGCGGCGCGGGGGCGACCAGGCCGAGCCGGGGCCGACCTCTTCGTAGCGCGCGTCTGCGGCGGCCGCGGCGAGCAGCGCCGGGAGCGCCTCGGGGGCCGGCCACGCCCCCGTCGCGAGCCACACCTCGCCCACGGCGAGCCGCGCAGCGTCCCCGGCGTCGTAGGCCTCGCCGTGGCCCGCTTCCGGCGCGGGCGGAGCGCCGAGCAGGGCGAGCGGCTCCGTGCCCGCTGCGAGCGCGCGCCCGAGCGCGACGCGTCCGTGGGAGAGCGCCACTTCGTCGGCCGGGGCCGCTGCGAGGCCCGCGCGGCGGAGGGCCGCCTCGGCCAGCGCGAGGGCGCGCGCACGCGCGGCGTACGCGGGCTCCGCCGGCGCAGCGAGGTCCGAGCGCTCGGCGCTGACCAGCCGCGCGACCTCGTGCACCGCGCGCCGCACGAGGAACGGCGACGTCCCGAGCACGTGGTGCACCCGGTCGACGACCCGCGGCCGCAGCGCGAGCAACACGAGGCCCGCGTCGGCCCGCACCGCCGCTCCGCGGCCGTTCGCGGTCGCGCCGCGGGCCGCCGCGGCCTGCTCGAGCTCGCGCGGGGTCGCGTAGAGGGCCACCGTGAGCGCGCGCGGCGGCTCACCCGCAGCAACGCGGCCCTCTGCCAGCACCTCTTCGAGCGCCCCGAGGGCCGCGGCGACGTGCCGGACGTGCATGTCGCCCGAGCGCTCGCTGCGCCAGAACATCTCGACGGTGAACCGCCCCGCGACGGCGCGGTGTGCGGGTGCGTCCGCGCGTGCGGCCTGGGGCCCTTCGGGACCGGGCTGCGGGGCCACTCCGCCCGCGGGCAGGGGCGGGACGCCGAGGAGGAGCGCGAGGGCCGAGGTCACGAAGGCGGTGCGGGGTCCCATGGCTGCCCTGGACTCTACCCGGCTGCATCCGCGGGTGCCTCCCGCGCGTAGGCGCCCCCATGCTGTTCAGCGTCCTCCTGCCCTCCCTGTCCCTGTCACTGGCCTTGCAAGGTGCGCCGCCCCTGGACGAGCGCCCCGCGTGGCCCTCGTTCCGCGGCGCCGCCGGCGACGGCCGCGTGCCGACCCCCCACCCGAGCGCGTGGTCGGAGACCCAGAACCTCGCGTGGTCCGTCGAGCTGCCCGGCGGCGGCTGGTCCTCGCCCGTGATCGCGGGCGGCCGGGTCTTCATCACGACGGCGGTGCAGGGGGACGGGCGCCGCCCCGTCGGCTTCGCGGCCGGGGTGCGCGCCCCGGAGACCCGCGGCGCCGGCGCGCCCGCGCCCACGGCCGAGGTGACCTTCCGCGTCGAGGCGCGCTCCCTCGCGGACGGAGCGCTCCTGTGGGGCCGCGACGTCGCGACCCGCGTCCCGCCGCGCGGCGTCCACCCGTCGAACTCCTTTGCGACGGAGACGCCCGCGACCGACGGTGAGCGCATCGTCGCCGTGTTCGGCGCGATCGGCCTCGTCGTGTGCCTCTCGAACGACGGCGAAGTGCTTTGGAGCCACGACATCGCCGTGCACCCGACGACGGCGGACTTCGGACCGGGGAGCTCCGTGGCGCTCTTCGCGGGCGACGACGGCGCGCTCGCGTTTGTGCAGAGCGACAACGAAACGGCGAGCAGCCTGACCGCGCTGCGCCTCGCCGACGGCAGCGTGGCGTGGACGAGCGAGCGCCCGAAGGGCACGAGCTGGGCGAGCCCCATCCTCTGGGAGACGGCAGCGGCCGGCGCGAGCCTCGTCGTCGCGGGCCCCGATGCGGTGACCGGCTACGAACCCAGAACCGGAGCCGTGCGTTGGCGCGTCGCGGGGATCGGCGGGACCTTCAGCGCGTCGCCGACCGTCGCAGGCGAGCGGCTCGTGTTCGGCAACAGCGCGCAACAGCGCCGCGGCCCCTTGGCCGCGCTGCGCGCGGATTGCAGCGGGACGGTGGAGCTGCGCGGCGGCGGCGAAACGAGCCCGGTCCTCTGGACGGTCGAGCGCGGCGGGCCGAGCTTCGGCTCACCGCTCGCGGTCGGAGAGCTCGTCGTCGTCGTCGATGGCCAAGGCATCGCGACGTGCCGCGACATCGCGACAGGCGCGACGCTGTGGTCCGAGCGTCTGCCCGATGCGTTCAACGTCGTCGCCAGTCCGTGGACGGACGGCGAGCGCATCTACGTGCTCGCGGAGGGCGGGACGACGTTCGTGCTCGCCGCCAAACGCGAGTACGAGCTGCTCGGGCGCAACACGCTGCCCGGCACGTACTGGTCGACGCCCTCGGCCGGCGAAGGCGCGCTGCTCCTGCGCAGCAGCGAGCGTCTGCACTGCGTGCGGGCCGCGCGGGAATGACCTCGGCGCGGGGTGTTGGGCGCGCAGCGCGGCGAGCGCACCAGACCTCGCGGCTCGTCGACGAGCCCGAGCCGCGCGCGCCACACCTCGGGTCGCGCGGGGAGCTCGAACCCTGTGACGACCCGCAGGGTGCGCAGCGCGCGCTCCTGGACCTCTCTGCGGCCGTCGCTCGAGAGCCCGACGACGGCGGGCAGTGCATCGACCGCGCGCAGACCTTCCACCGCCGCGGCTGCGTGCACGAGGAGCGCTGCGTCGTCGGAGCTCGAGATCAAGGCCTGGAGCGGCTGCGCTGGCCGGACTGCGAGAGCGGAACTGCTCGAGCGTTCCGGTGCGGTAATCGCTTCGCTGCGCGCGCATGGGATGCGCAGGAACGATCAGTCCTGGGAAGCCGCGGGGACGGGTTGGGCGCTGCAGCGCCGCAGCGCCGCACCCTCAGGCGAGGGTCGCCATCGCATACCGCGCGTGCACGCCTGCGGCCGCGAGGGCCGCGGCCGCGCGACCTGCGCTGAACGCCTCGGCGCCGCCGAGCGCGTCGGCTTCGACGCCGCCCGCGACGAAGAGCACATCGAGCCCCTCGCGGTTCGCTCCGAGCACGTCGGTCGCGGGGCCGTCGCCGATGACGAGCACCCGCCCGCGGTCCACGGGACGGCCGAGTCGCGCCTCGAGCTCCTCGAAGGCGAGGGCGTAGATCGGCGCGTGCGGTTTGCCCGTCAGCACCACCCGCCCACCGAGGGCCGCATAGTCCGCCGCGAGGCGACCCGCACACCAGTAGAGCTGCCCCCCATGGCGCACGACGACGTCCGGGTTGGCGCACACGAGCTCGAGGTCGCGCGCGCGCGCCGCGTGCCAGCGCTCCGTGTAGTCCTCGGGCCGACCATGAAAGAAGTCATCGAGGCCCGTGCAGACGAGGAAACGTGCGTCTGCGAACGGGACGAACTCGAGCCCGAGGCCCTCCCACAGCACCGCATCGACGTCGGTGCCGATCAGGTGCGCGGGGCCGGGTGCGCGGGCCGCGAGGGCCGCGCGGGTCGTGTCACCGGAGGTCACGACGACGTCCCACGCCGAGCGCGGCACACCCAACCGATCGAGCTGCCGGGGGATCGGGCCGCGGGGCTTCGGGACGTTGCTGACGAGCACGACCGAGCCCCCCGCAGCGCGGAACCGCTGCAACGCCGCGCAGGCGGGGCCAAAGCTCTGCACGCCGTCGTGCACGACGCCCCAGATGTCGCAGAGCACGGCGTCGTAGGACGCAGACAGCTCGTCGAGCGAGCGGAGCAGGAGGGGGGCGCTGGGAGACACGTCTTCTGGGGCGGCGCAGGGCGGCGCAGGGCGGCGCAGCGCAGGCTGGGCACGATACGCGCGGGCGCTCAGCGCGCGCGGACGCGGAACGAGTGAATCGTCGTCGCGGTCGCAAACGCCGCGAGGCCGAGGGGCTTGCAGGGCTCGAGCTCGGCGCGCACGCCGACGGCGCGGCCCGCGAGCGGGACGTCCAGCACCGGGACCCCATCGAGCCGCACGGCGACGCGCTCGGCCTCGACGTCGAGCTCGACCCGCGTGCGCACCCCCACAGGGAACGCGCGCACGAAGCGCGTGGCATTGCGGGCCGCGTCGAGGCCGTCGAGGGACGAGAGCCCGCACACGGTGCCCCCCCATCCACCGAGCACCAACGACAGGTGCGAACCCGCGACGGGGAACGTGATCGCGAGCGGGAAGTCGCTGCCGTAGCGCTTCGTGAACTCGACGGCGAGGGTGTACGGCGGCGTCGGCAGCGCGCCCGTGTACGTCACCCCCGAGAGCGGCGCACCGGGCTCGAGCGACACGGCGTCGGGTGCGATCGTGACCGTGTCCTCGGCGCCGAAGTCCGTCGCGACGAAGCCGGGGGGAATCGGCGGCCCGGCGTCGTGTGCGGCCTCTGGCTCTGCGTCGTGCGCGGCCCTAGGCCGGGCATCCTGTACGGCCTCCGGCGGGGCGCCAGGCACGCTCCGGCACCCGAGAGAGGCCAGGGCGAGGGCGATCCCTGCCCCGATCCGGAGCACGAACTGACACCGGCGGCGGGGCTGCATGGTCCCGATTCTGGCCTCCCGGGGGGCCGGTGTCACCCCTGGAGGGGCCTCCGGGGGCCCCCGTGGGCTCAGGGAGCGGCCCCCCGGGGGCCGAGCGGAGACAGGCCCCAGGTGGGACTCCAGCCCCCCCCTCGCCGGGGCTATGCTCGGCGGCTCAGCCCACCCCGGGCGACTCCCCCGAGACGCCCCGCCCCCGCGCCCATGACGACCCTCTCCGAGTCCCTGATCGCCCTCTCCCTCGCGCTCGCGGCGCAGCCCGGACCCGCCGTGCTGCCGCAGGACAGCGCCGTCCTCGACGATGTCACCCGCGTCGCGCGGCCGACGGTGACGTACCCCGTCACGCGCGTCGTCGACGGCGACACGCTGTGGATCGAGCGCGAGGGACGCACGGAGAAGCTGCGCCTCATGTGCGTCGACACCGAGGAGCGCGTCGAGCTCGGCGACTCCCTGTCCGCGACCAAAGCGGGCACGCCGTTCGGGTCCGCGTGCGAGCTCTGGGCGCGCGAGTTCTTCGAGGCGCTCGGCCGCGATGGGCAGCCGGCGCGGGTGGGCCTCCTGTTCCCGGGTGGGACCGAGCAGCGCGACGTGTACGGGCGCCTGCTCTGCCATGTGGTGCTCGAAGACGGGACGGACTTCAACCTGCTGCTGGTCCGCGAGGGCAAGAGCCCGTACTTCGACAAGTACGGCTACAGCGACCTCGCCCACGAGGCCTTCGTACGCGCCGAGCGCGAAGCCCAGGCGGCGCAGCGGGGCATCTGGCACCCGGAGACCAACGCGGGCGCGACGCGCCGCCCCTACGCGACCCTCCTGCCGTGGTGGGAGGCCCGCGCCCAGGCCGTCGAAGGCTTCAAGGCGCGCCACGCCAAGACGCCGACCGCGGTCGTCTCGGCGGAGGTGCCCGAGGAGCTCGAAGCGGCCCTCGCCGCCGAGCACCCGCGCATCGAGGTGTTCGGGACGGTGTTCCAGCTCTTCGACGAGACCGACGGCAGCCTGACGGTGCTCTTCCGCGGCGGCGACAAACAGCGCAGCCTGCGGGTGCGGATCCCGGCGGAAGAGCGCGCGAACTACGCGGCGCTCGACCTGCAGGGCAGCACGGAGGAGTTCGTCCAGAACTACCTGTACGTCGCGGGCCGCCTGACCCGGACCCCGCGCGGGTTCGAGCTCGTCGGCGTGCGCCCGCGCGACTGGCGCCGCGCCGGCCCCGAGCCGGTTTTTGCCGACGCGAGCGCGACCCGCGAAGCCAGCGCAGGTCGTTGAACAGACCACGAGAGCGCCGCGAGGCGCAGCCCGAAGCGAGAAGAGGAAGATCGAGACATGACCACGGTTGTCGTCACACGCAAGGACGGGATCGCCTGCATCGCCGCGGACACCCGCGCGGCTTACGGGGACACGCGCGAGGGCGCGGACCTCATCTGCAACTCCGACAAGATCGTGCGCGCCGGGGACGCCTGGCTCGCGCCGACGGGCCCGGCGTCGGCGCAGCTCGTCCTGCGCCACCACCTACGGCGCCTCGAGCGCGCGCCGAAGCTGGACGGCATCGACGCGATCTTCGGCTTCCTGACGGAGCTCCAGAAGGCCCTGCGCGATGAGTACCTCGTGCACGGCAAGGAGGACCAGGCCGACGACTTCGAGTCGATGCGCATGGAGATCGCGGTGGTCTCCCCGGGCGGCATCTTCGGGTGTTACCCGCAGCGCTCGGTCCAGGAGTACAAACGCTTCTACGCGTTCGGCTCGGGCGCGGCGTTTGCGCTCGGCGCCATGCAAGTGGCGGAGCCGCACGTGCAGACCGCCGAGGAGCTCGCCCGCATCGGCGTGGAAGCCGCCGCGGCGTTCGACCTGCACACCGGCCTGCCGCTGACGCTGCGCACGGTCGACCTGCGGAGCGTGCACTCCTTCCACACCAACGGCACGGCGGCGGCGCACACGAACGGGCACGCCGCGAACGGCCACGCCGCAGCCAGGACCTGAGCGTCTCGGCAGTCCGGCCGCGCGCGGGATTGACCTTGGCGCGGAGGGGAATCGAACGGTACCAGGTACGAGTTGGCGGAGAGCGCGCGCTTCGCGCGCGCTCGCCTCCAACACCTACCGGGTACCGTTCGATTCCCCTCCGCGCCAAGGTCAATCCCGCGCGACCCGTCGCACGCGCTTCGCGTCCACGGTTCGGCGGCGCAGGTCCTCGACGAGCTCCACGACGAGGCGCGCGCGGCGGCCTTCACCTTCGACGCGCAGCACTTCGGCGAGCTGGCGGCCGTCGACGAGGACGAAGTCGCCGCGCTCGAACGTCTCGCGCTGCTCGCCCTCGGCCTCGACTCCCGCAAGGACACGCGGCGCGAGGTGCGCCGCGCGCCAGGCCGCGGCGTCTTCGCTGACATCGCAGCCGCGGCAGAGCGTCGGGTCCTCGTCCGGCAGCCCGAAGTGCCGCGCGAGCGCGACGCGCCGCGGGGTCTCGCTGTCGTTGGCGAAGCGGACCATCGTCAACAGCGCCGTCAGGTCCGCTTTGAGCTTCGTCCCCGTGCCGACGAACTCCGGCAGCTCGGCCGGATCCAGGGGCCGCACGACGCGGAGGTCGCGGGTCTCGAACGCGCCCTCCGTGACGCCCAGCACCTCGAGCCACTTGAGCGTGATCCCGAGGCGGTTGTCGCGACGCTCCTTGACGAGCAGCTCCTGGCGCAGGTCGTCTTCGTCCTTCACCGCGATGCGCTCGCCCCAGCCGACGAGCGTCTCGTACACGAGCAGGATGTACTCGAGGGTCGGGTTCGCCCAGCGGACGAAGGTCTCCTGGATGGCGATGTCGTCGGGCAGATAGAGCAGCTCGCACCAAGCGGGGCGGCCATCCCGCCCCGCGCGTCCGACCTCCTGCGCGTAGGCCTCCAACGTGCGCGGGAGCTGCGCGTGGATCACGAACCGCACGTCCGCTTTGTCGACGCCCATCCCGAACGCGTTCGTGGCGAGCACCACCACGTCGGACGAGCCCATGAAGCGCTCCTGCATCGTGCGCCGCTCGTGGGCCGAAAGGCCGCCGTGGTAGACGAGGGTGCGCACTCCGCGCCGCAGGAGCTCCGCGTGCATGCGCTCGAGGTCCTTGACCAAGGACACGTAGACGATGCCCGCGCCGCCGACCTCCGCGAGCCGCGCCGCGAGGACGTCGAGCTTCTCGTCTTCGTCAGCGACCGCGGTGCACGCGAAGAAGAGGTTCTCGCGCTCGATGCCGGAGCGCAGCACGAGCGGATCGCAGAGCCCCAGACGCGCGGTGATGTCCTCGGCGACCGCTGGCGTCGCGGTCGCCGTCAGGGCCACCGTCGGCACCGCGCCGAGCAGCTCGCGCCGGTACTGCCCGAGCCGCGAGTAGTCGGGCCGGAAGTCGTGCCCCCACTGCGAGATGCAGTGGGCTTCGTCCACTGCGAGGCGCACGATCCGCAGCTCGGGGAGGCGCGCGAGGAACGCCGGACTGCGAAAGCGCTCGGGGGTCACGAAGAGGAGCTGCACTTCGCCGCGGGCCGCCTGCGCGAGCCGCGCCTCGCGCTCGCGCCGGTCGAGCGACGAGTTCACGAAGGTCGCGGGCAGGCCGCGCGCGACGAGCGCGTCGACCTGGTCCTTCATCAGCGCGATGAGCGGGCTCACGACGAGCGTCAGCCCATCGAGCAAGAGCGCCGGCAATTGGTAGATCAGCGACTTCCCCGCGCCCGTCGGCATCGTGACGAGCACGTCGCGGCCCGCGAGCACCGCGTCGATCGCCGCCGCTTGGTGGCCGCGCAGCTCGCAGAGGCCGAAGCGCTCCTGGAGCGCCTGGAGCACACGCGGGTCGCTCACTCGCCCGCGGAGGCGGAGAGCGACGCCTCGGCGTAGGGACCGCCGACGGGCTCGAACGGCGCGCTCGGGCCGTCGAGCGACTCGTCTGCGTGGAGCGCTTCGTGCGCGGGGGCGCCCTCAGAGCTCTCGAAGAGGTGGGCCGGAGGCGCCCCCTCCGAAGCCCCCTTAGGAGCCCCGTCTGTTGCGCGCTGCGGCGCCTCCTGCGCCGAGACGCGCGCGCCGCGCTCGGGCCCGGTGGCGAGGGTCACCGTCACTGCGGCGACGAGGGCGCTGCCCCCGAGGGTCCACCAAGGGCAGACCGGGAGGGTGTGTGGGACGGCGGACGACCGACGAACCATAGGGCGAAGAACATAGCCCGCCGGACGGAGCGAAACCAGGTCCCCGCGCGGCGCGCGACGAACATGGGACGCACCGTAGGGGGACACCCGCGCGTCAGCGCGTCGCAGACCGTCGATCCCGCGCGGCCTCGGCGCTGCTCGAGCGCAGCAGCACCACTTCGGCCGCATCGAAGGGCCCATGGACGTCGACGTAACCGCCGGGCGGGCTCGCGCGCTCGAGGCGCCCGGCGAGCTCGAAGGGGCTCGGAACTGCCAGCCCGTGGGCGGACACCACGCGTCGATGGGAGCTCGCAGCGAGCGCGCCGCCGGCGAGCAGCGCCGCGGCGAGGAGCACGAGCGGGCGACGTTCGGGATCGAAGCGGTGCATGGTGTGTCCTCGTCGGTTCACTCTACGGTGATCGTCGCGGTGATCACGCGGCTGTTGTCGGTCTCGTCCTGCTCGGTCACTTGTTCGAGGTCGTCGGCGTACAGCGCGACGGAGTAGACGCCGGGTGCGAAGTTCGCTGGCACCGTCACCGCGAGCGTTTCGCCGTTGTTCGTCGATTGCGCTTGCGACGCGATCGTGCGCGACCCGATCAGCGTGTCCACTGCGCGGTCGAGCACGTTGTCGGTCGACAAGTACACCCCGACGCGGAACGCACCGGCGGCCGCGTTGCCCGCATTACGAACGGTGTGTTCGACGTCGAACGTCGCGCCGGCGGCGAGCGGAGCGGTCGCGGTGTGCGTCGCAGCCGTCACACGCAGGTTCGGCTTCGGGATCGTGACGTTGAACGAGCCGACCGCCGCGCGCCCGTTGTCGGTCTCGTCCGACTCCGCGATCGCAAGGGTCCAGTCCGCGATCGCGCCGAAGCGGTATACACCCTCGGCGAGCGTGCTCGGGATCGTCACCGGCACGCTCGCCACCGACGTGAAGCCGATGCCGAGCCCGAACGGGACGAGGCGATCACCGAGGTAGATATCGTCGGTCGTGATCTCTTCATCGAGCGACAGGTAGAACCCGACACGGAAGTTCCCGCTGGCGCTCGCGGTGCCGGTGTTCTTGACGCGCGAGACGACTTGCACGACGAACCCGGGCTGGGTCGTGTTGCCGCCGGGCTGGACGACCTCCATGATGAGGTTCGGCATCGGCGTCGGTGCGCTCGTGACGTCCAGCACGCCGCTCGCGAGGAGCAGGTTGTTGCCCTCGGAGAGCTCGTTGATCTGTTCGAGGTCGTCGACCAGGAGGCCCACGTAGTAGGACCCCGTCGAGAGCCCGGGCGGCAGCGGATACGACGCGCTGGCGCCCGAGCTGCCGCCGGTCGCGAGGCTCGTGAGCGTGCGTGACCCGAGCAGCACGTCCGACGGGCTGATCACCGAGTTGTCGGACAGGTAGACCCCGACCCGGAACGCGCCGGAATCGACGGGGCCCACGTTGCGCACGAGCTGGTCGACTTGCAGGACACCGCCCGCGCCGGGCACGACGGAGCCGGGCGAGAACGTGACCTCGCTCGCGACGAGGTCCGGCAGGGGCGGCACGACGACGGTGACACGGTCGAGCGCGACGCGGCTGTTGTTCTCGCGGTTCGCGTCGGGCACGAGCTCGGTGTGGTCGGCGAGGACGCCGACGAACCACTCCCCCGCCGTGACCGTCGTCGGTACGACGAGCGGCGTCGGGCCGGAGATCGACGTCGCGCCCGCCGCGAGGCTGGTGAGCGTGCGGAAGCCGAGCAGCACGTCCTCCGCCGGGTCGATGACGACGTCCTCGGAGAGGTACACACCGACTTGGAACGCGCCCGCAGCGATCTGCCCATCGTTGCGCACGGCTTCATCGACGGTGAGCGGATCGCCGACGTCGACGACGGCCGGGCTGAACGAGAGCGCCGTCGCGACGAGGTCCGTCGTCGGCGCTGCGGTCACCTGGAGCAGCGCGCCCGCGACCGCGACGTTGTTCGCTTCATCGGTCTCGGGCACCTGTTCGAGGTCGTCGACGAGCACGCCGACGTGGTAGTTGCCCGGCGCGAGGGTCGCGGGCACCGTCAGGTCCCCCTGTGCGTCGTCGCGCACCGCCGGATCGAGCGACAGGAGCGAGCGGTGCCCGATCAGCACATCCGCCGCGGTGATGACCGGATCCGTGGACAGGTACACACCGACGCGGAAGCTGCCCGCGGCGCCGAGGCCGTTGTTCTGGACCGAGTCGCTGACCGAGAACGACGTGCCCGCTTGCACCGTGAAGGGTTGGAACGACAGCGCCGCGGGCTCGAGGTCGGGCAGGATCGGCGGCGCGACGACCAGCGTGGTCGGCGCCGCCGCGACGTTGTTCGCTTCACCCGGCTCGGTCAGGAGCCCGAGGTCGTCGACGACGAGCAACACGTGGTACGTACCCGCGAGGGTCGAGAGGGGTACCGTCAGCGACCCGCCCGCAGTGAAGTCCGCCCCGACCGCGAGCCCGGCGCTCGTCCAGAAGCCGAGGCGCGCATCGACAACCGCCTCGAACGTCGCATCGTTCGACAGGAACACGGCCGCGCGGAAGGCGGGCGCCGCCGCGGGGCCCGCGTTGCGCACGCGCAGGCTGACCGTGATGTCGCGGCCAGCTTCGACGAGCCCCTCCGCGACGTCCAAGGAGACCGCGACGAGGTCGGAGTCGACGACGGTCGCGCCGCCGCCTCCGCCGCCCGGGGGCGGTGTCCCGCCGCCTCCGCCGCCGCCGCCGCCGCACGCAGAGAGCAAGGCGGCGCCGAGGACGAGCAGCAGCGCCACGGCGATGGGCCAAGGACGCAGGGAAAGGTCGGGGTGCGGAGGCATGGGCGGAGGTCCGGCGGTCATCCGCGCGCCGGCCCTCCGGTGGGGCAAGATTCCCGGGGAGGGTCCTCCGCGCGGACCTGCTAACGTCCTCCCCCGTGAGCACCTTGGTCCTCGTCCCCACCGCGCCGGAGCTGGCGGCGCTGCGCGCGCTCGGCGGCTTCGGCGACGCCGAGCTGGTCGGCTTCGGTCCGGTCGCGGCCGCGGCACGCGCCGCCCAGCTCTGCGCCGAGCGGCGGCCGAGCCGCCTCCTGCTGGTGGGCATCGCCGGGTCCTACGGCCCGCGGCCCGCGGCGGCGGAGGTGTTCGGCGCGGTGCGCCTCGACGGCGTGGGCTTCGGGCAAGGGGCCGCGCACGGGCTGCCCTCTGCGATGGGCCTCGCCCAGTGGCGCGATGCAGCGGGCGCGATCTTCGAAGAGCTCGATCTCGCGGCGCCGACGGGCGCCCCAGCGTCGCTGCTCGTCACGGTCACCGCCGCGGCGACGGCGGCGGACGTCGCCGCGCGCCGTCTGCGGCACCCCGGCGCCGCGGGCGAGGACATGGAGGCGTTCGGGGTCGCGCTCGCCGCGCGGATGGCGGGCGTTTCCGCCACCGTCGTGCGGGGCTGGTCGAACGTGGCGGGCGAGCGCGACCACGCGCGCTGGGACATCCAGGGCGCGCTGGCCGCGGCGCACGACCTCGCACGAGCGTTCCTCGGAGACCACCCGTGAAGCCCATCCGCATCGGCATCAGCACCTGCCCCAACGACACCTTCGCGTTCCACGGGCTCCTGACGGGCGCGGTGGCGGCGCCGGGCCTCGCGCTCGAGTTCGAGCTCTGCGACGTCGAAGAGCTCAACCGCGGCGTGCTCTCCGGCCGCTACGACGTGGCCAAGGTCAGCTTCCACCTGGCGCTGCAGCGCGCGGCGGAGCTCTGGGTGCTCGAGAGCGGCTCGGCGCTCGGCTTCGGAAACGGACCGCTCTTGCTCGCGGCGGAGGGCGCCGCGCCGCGCCCGGACCGCGCGGCGCGGGTGTGGTGTCCGGGGGCGCACACGACGGCGACGCTCCTCTATCGACTGTTCCACCCCGACGGCGCGGCGCCGCACCAGGCGGTGTTCTCGGAGATCATGCCGGCGCTCGGCTCCGGGGCGGCGGACTTCGGGGTCTGCATCCACGAGGGGCGCTTCACCTACCGGGAAGCGGGGCTGCGGCTCGTCGAGGACCTCGGCGCCGTCTGGGAGCGCGCCACCGGCTCCCCGCTGCCGCTCGGCGGCATCGTGGCCCGACGCGCGCTCGGCGAGGACGTCGCGCGGCGCGTGCAAGCGGGCCTCGCCGCGTCGCTCGCCTACGCCCGACGCCATCCGGAGACCACGCTGCCGACGATGCGGGCCCACGCCGCGGAGCTCGACGATCGGGTGCTGTGGCAGCACGTCGAGCTCTACGTGAACCGCCACACCGAGCGCCTCGGCCAGGTCGGCCGCCGCGCCCTCGCCGCGCTCGCCGAGCGCGCGCAGGCTGCGGGTGTGGCCGCGGCCCCCTTGACGGTCCTGGGCCCGCCGACGGACCGCGGCGCGATCGTGCACCTCGTCCCGCGCGAGCGGTTTGCGGCCCACGATTGGACGACACCGTGGACCCCGCCGAGCTACGCCGAGGAGGGGTTCCTGCACCTCTCGTTCGAGGACCAGGTGGCGGGTACGCTGCGCGCGCACTTCCGGGGCGCGGGTGAGGTCGTGGTGTTGGAGCTGGATCCCGACGCAGTGAACGATGCGCTCGTCTTGGAGCCGTCGCGCGGCGGAGCGCTCTTTCCGCACCTGTATCGCCCGCTCGCCCCGGACGACGTGCGCGCGCGCCGCACGGTGCAGAGCGACTGACGCCCGTCGTTCGGTGTGGCGTCGAACGACGCATCCCGACACCCCCTGACCGCAGCACCCCGTCACCGTTCACCCCGGCCGCCAACGCAGCGGTCCCCGCGGGGCGCACTCGCCAACCCGCGGGGAC
>CAYOBN010000072.1:0-26051 GCA_964402175.1 uncultured Planctomycetaceae bacterium
GCGACGGCGCCGTGCGCGCCTGGCTCGAGACGATCGCCCTGTGCGGCGAGACCGAAGCCTGGCGCGACTGGGCGCGTCGACAGAAGCGGTGATTCCGGGGACTCCCGCCGCCCGAAGCATTGCGGGTGGTGCGGCGCGCTGCGCTGCGGTGCGGCACCGACTCGGCTCGCGTGCGCCCGGGGCGGTGTCCGACGCCCGCGGCCGCTTCGTCTCGAGGGTCGCTCGGTCTGTCGCAACGGCGGGCACGAAACAGGGTGCAGGGACAGGCGAACACCCGAGGAGCCTGCGCCACAGAACGCGATTCGCAGCGCGGCGCTCCCGCGCGCCGGAGCTCTGTTGCAGAAAGGTCCCAAATGGCATCCAGCTATGGGGAACTTGCTGCGCCTTGCTCCGACGCACGGGAGCGCTGCGCTGCGAACCGCGTTCTGTGGCACAGGCTCCTCGGGGCGGGCGGCGCAGCAGCGCCCGCCCCTCGCCGGGACTCAGCCGAAGCGGATGCCCTGGGCCAAGGGCAGTGCGTTCGACCAGTTGACCGTGTTGGTCTGGCGGCGCATGTAGGCCTTCCAGGAGTCGGAGCCGGATTCGCGGCCGCCGCCCGTGTCCTTCTCGCCGCCGAAGGCGCCGCCGATCTCGGCGCCGGACGTGCCGATGTTGACGTTGGCGATGCCGCAGTCCGAGCCCGTCGCGGCGAGGAAGCGCTCGGCCTTGCGCACGTCGGTCGTGAAGATCGCGCTCGAGAGGCCCTGGGGCACGCCGTTGTGCTTCTGGATCGCGTCGTCGAGGTCGTCGACGGGGATGATGTAGAGGATCGGCGCGAAGGTCTCGTCCTGGACGGTGTGGAAGTGGTTCTCGGCCGCGACGATGGCGGGCACGACGAAGTGGCCCGCCGCGAGGCGTCCGCCGAGCGCCGCCCGGCCCCCGCCGCGCAGGACGCGACCGCCCTCGGCGACGACGTTGGTCAGGGCGCGTTCCATGTTGGCGACGGCGACGGCGTCGATCAGCGGACCGCAGAGGGTGCGCGGATCGAGCGGGTCCCCGATGACGATGTCGTCGTAGGCGCGCACGAGGCGCCGGGTGAGCTCATCGAGGCGCGAGCGGTGCACGAGGAGGCGGCGCGTCGTGGTGCAGCGCTGGCCGGCCGTGCCCACGGCTCCGAACAGGGTGGCCGGCAGGACGAGGTCGAGGTCCGCGTCGTCCATGACGACCAGGCCGTTGTTGCCGCCGCACTCGAGGATCAAGCGGCCGAAGCGGCCCGCGACCCGGGCGGCCACCTGCTTGCCGACGGCCGTCGAACCCGTGAACGAGATGAGCGGCAAGCGCGGATCGTCGACCATCGGCAGGGCGACGGCTTCGTTCTCGCCGATGACGAGGCCGAGCAGGGCGCCGAACCCCTCGGCCTCGAGCACCGGGCGCAGGACGTTCGTCAGCGCGATCGCCGAGAGAGGCGTCTTCGGGCTCGGCTTCCAGACGCAGGCATCGCCGCAGACGAGCGCCAGCATCGAGTTCCACGCCCACACCGCCATCGGGAAGTTGAACGCGGTCAGGATCCCGACCGGGCCGAGCGGGTGCCACTGCTCCTTCATGGAGTGGCCCGGGCGCTCCGACGGCATCGTCAGGCCGTAGAGCTGGCGCGACAGGCCGACAGCGAAGTCCGCGATGTCGATGCACTCCTGCACCTCACCGAGGCCCTCCTGCAGGATCTTGCCCATCTCCAGCGTGATGAGGCGACCGAGCGCGTCCTTGTGCTGGCGCAGCGCTTCGCCGCAGCGGCGCACGACCTCGCCGCGCCGCGGGCCAGGCACCGCGCGCCAGCGCTCGAACGCCTCGGCCGCGGCGCGCACGACGGCGTCGTACTCGGCGTGGGTCGCCATACGGACGCGGCCGAGGGTCTCCCCCGTCGCCGGGTTCTTGGACTCCAGCCAAGGGCCGGTGCAAGCGAGCCATGCGCCGGCATAGGCGCCCGAGTGGTCGGCGGTGAGCCCGAGGCTCGCGAGGTCGTGGTCGAGGGTGCGGGTCGTCATGGGGTCGAGGGGCGGCGCGGCGGCCGCCCGGGGCTCCGGGAGGATCGGGGGTCCGAGGATACCGGTTGAGGCCCCGCGACAGGTGATTCCCCCCCGCAGACGGGGCCCCGGGTCGCTATCCTCTTCGGCCTCGATTCGCCCGGGCCCAAGCCGCTGTCGGCCGAGCCCCCCGCGCGAGGAGCACCGCCATGTCCGAAGGAAAGATCGTCTTCCACATCCAAGACCTCAAGAAGTCGTACGACATGCACGAGGTCTTGAAGGGCATCACCCTCGCATTCCTCGAAGGCGCGAAGATCGGCCTGATCGGGGCGAACGGCGCGGGCAAGTCGACGCTGCTGAAGATCATCGCCGGCGTCGACAAGGAGTTCGAAGGGATCGCCAAGCCGATCGCAGGCACCTCTGTCGGCTACCTCTCGCAGGAGCCGCCGCTGAACGAAGAGAAGACCGTCGGCGAGAACATCGACGAAGCGGTCACCCACCTGCGGGCCATCGAAGCCAGGTACTACGAGGTCATGGGCCTCATGGGCGAGGCGGAGGGCGAGAAGCTCGACAAGCTCACCGAGGAGTACGGGCGGCTCGAACACGACATGCAGTCGAAGGGCATCTGGGACCTCGACAGCCGCCTCGAACAAGCCGCGCACGCGCTGCAAGTGCCGCCGTTCGAGCGCGACGTGAAGACCCTCTCGGGGGGTGAGCGCCGCCGCGTGGCGCTCTGCAAGCTCCTCCTTGACCACCCCGACATCCTGCTGCTCGACGAGCCGACCAACCACCTGGACTCGGAGTCGATCGCGTGGCTCGAGAACCACCTGGCCGAGTACGAGGGCACGGTCATCCTGATCACCCACGACCGCTACTTCCTCGACAACGTCGTCGGCTGGATGCTCGAGATCGAGCGCGGCCTCGCGCGGCCGTACAAGGGCAACTACTCCGAGTACCTGGACCAGCGCGCGAAGATGCTGGACCTGAAGAAGAAGAACGACGCCTCGCGCATGAAGGTGCTCGAGCGCGAGAAGGAGTGGCTGTCGAAGACCCCCGCCGCGCGCACGAAGCAGTCCAAAGCGCGCCTGAAGCGCTACCAGGAGCTCGCCGCCGCGGCGCGCGCGGAGGACATGGTGCAGTCGCTGGAGCTGCGGATCCCGCTGGGCCCGCGCCTCGGCGACCAGGTGCTGGAGATCCGGCACCTGACGAAGGGTTACGGCGACCGCACGCTCTTCGAGGACCTGACGTTCACGCTGGAGCCGCAGGCGAAGCTGGGCGTGATCGGACCGAACGGGCGGGGCAAGTCGACCCTGATGAAGATCATCACGGGCAAGGAGAAGCCGGACTCGGGCGAAGTCACGATCGGGCAGACCGTGCAGCTCGTGTTCCTGGACCAGTCGCGGACGATCCTCGAGGACGACAAGACGGTCTTCGAGAACA
Source organism: uncultured Planctomycetaceae bacterium (assembly GCA_964402175.1). Lineage (GTDB taxonomy): Bacteria > Planctomycetota > UBA1135 > UBA1135 > JAWKUK01. Next base: position 3,441 of record CAYOBN010000072.1, read on the forward strand.
TCACCGGCGGCAACGAGCAGCTCCCCTTCGGCAACGTCCTGATGGACAGCCGCGCGTACCTCGCGCGGTTCAACTTCCGCGGCGAAGAACAACAGAAGAAGCTCGGGGAATGCTCGGGCGGTATGCGCAACCGCGTGCTGCTGGCGAAGCTCCTGCGCGAACCGGCGAACCTGATCATCCTGGACGAGCCGACGAACGACCTGGACCTCGACACGCTGCGGGTCCTGGAAGAGGCGATCGAGCACTACCCGGGCTCGATGATCATCGTCACCCACGACCGGTACTTCCTGAACCGTGTGGCGACGCACATCCTGGCCTTCGAGGGTGAAGACGAAGAGGGCCGCCCGGTGGTCAACTTCCACCACGGCGACTACGAGTCGTACAAGGACTGGAAGCGCTCGCGCGGCGAGGACATCGACCAGCGCAAGGGCGCCCACCGCAAGTTCAGCCGGTGATCCTCGCGCCGCCAGCCGACCTCGCGCCCGTCGCGGACCTCGCGTTCGCGCGGGCGATCGTCGCGGACTACGTGCCGCGCAACGCGGAGCAAGCCGCGCAGCGTGAGCGCATCCTCGCGTTCATCGCTGCGCACCCCGACGACGCGCACCGGCGCGAGTGTGCGCCGGGACACCTCACCGGCGCGACGCTCGTCGTCGACGCCGCGCGTGAGCGAGTGCTCCTGCACCACCACGCCAAGCTCGACCGCTGGCTGCAATTCGGCGGCCACGCGGACGGCGACGCCAACCTGCGCGGCGTCGCATGGCGCGAGATGGTCGAAGAGAGCGGGATCGCGCCCGCGCTCCTCTCCGTCGCCCCCATCGACCTCGATGTGCACGTGATCCCGGCCCGGAAGAACGAGCCCGAGCACCTGCACCTCGACGTGCGTTACCTCGCGATCGCCCCGGCGGGCGCCGTCGCGGTGCGCTCCGACGAGTCGCGCGCGCTCGCGTGGTTCTCGCCCGCGGAGTGCGACGGCCTGGGGCTCGACGACTCGGTGCTACGGCTGATCGAGCTGGCTTTCGGCGCGTGATCGGTTGCCTGTACCGGCACCTTCACGGCTGTGCAGTACACGCCGAAGGCGAGCCGGTGCGCGCTCGGTTTGCCGATCAGGAAGCGGTCGAGGAACTTCGCGGGCCACGTCAGAACGGCCACCGCGGCGAACGCGGCCGTCGAGGCGGCTTTCGCGAGCCAGCTCCGCCCTTCGAAGAGCAGGGCGGCGTAGTACTGCAGGATGTGGATGACCGTGACGGTCGGCCCGATGTGGGCGCCGCTGCGGGACGGCTCGAGACCGAACATCCGACAGAGGTCCGCGAGGCCGGGCTGCGTGAAGCGCCGGCAGTCGATCGGGTCGTCGTGGTAGTTCTGCAGGAACGGCACCTCGAAGTGCACCCGCCCGCCCGGCCGCAGGACACGGCGGACCTCGGCGAGCAGCTCGCGCTCGTCGCGCACGTGCTCCAGCAGCCCCGTGCCGACGACGAGGTCCACCGAGCCGTCGCGGAACGGCAGCTTCTGCACGTCCGCGACGACGCGGGTGCCCGGCATCCGCAGGAAGTCGACCGCGATGACGCCGGGGCGGATGACGCGCCCGCCCGCGCCCAGGTCGAGGATGCGCGCCTTGGGCGGGGTCTCCGCGAGCAAACGCTCGATCTGCGGCTCCGCTTGCCACGTCGGCGACGGGATGAACCGCATGTACCCTTGCATTCCCCACGGCATAGGGGCCGAGCTTACCACGGGCCCCCGAGCCGGGCCGTGTCCGGGTCGTGTCAGACCGAGTGCGTGGGGCCCAACACGGGGCTCACGGGGCGAGCTCGCGCAGCCAGTCCTCGACGAGGACCGGCACGACCTCGGCGGCGCGCCCCGGTAGGAACGTGACCCACGGCGGGTCTCCGCCTGGGACGGCGCGGGCCTCCGGCACGTTGAGGGGCCGCTCGAGCGCCTGCACGACACAGCGGGCGCCCGCGGCGCGTGCCAGCGCCAGGTAGCTCGCCGCGGGAAAGACCGCCCCGCTCGTCCCGACGCACAGGAAGCGGGTGCAGCGGAAGACGGCGCGCTCGATCTCGGCGAGCCCGTACGGCACCTCGCCGAACCACACGACGTCCGGGCGCAGCCGCGGGTGACCGCAGGCGGCGCACGGCAGGAAGACGTTCGGATCGACGTCGGTCTCGTTCCAGACGCGGACCCCGCAGGCCTCGCACCGGAGCCAGCGGAGCTGGCCGTGCATGTCGATCAGGTTCTCGGAGCCCGCGCGCCGGTGCAGGTCGTCGACGTTCTGGGACACGAGCAAGAACGGGATCCCCCGCTCGCCGAGGACCCGCTCCAGCCGCGCGAGCGCCACGTGAGCCGCGTTGGGCTCGACCTTCGCGAGGTCCCGGCGGCGCTGCTGGTAGAAGCGCCAGACGAGCGCGGGGTCGCGCTCCCATCCCTCCGGGGTCGCGACGTCTTCGATGGAGTGGCCTTCCCAGAGGCCGTCCGCGTCACGGAAGGTGGGCACACCGGAGTCCTTGGAGACGCCGGCGCCCGTGAGGACGACGATGTGTTCAGCGGGCTTGGAGGCGGGGACCATGGCGCGGGTGTAACGCAGGACACGCGGCGTTGCCAGGCCGAGCCCTTGCGCGGGCGAGGGCGCTGGGTCGATACTGGCGCCCGTGTCGCGGATCGTCGCCCTCGTCCTCCTCTGCCTGCAGCTCGCTTTCGCGGGGCTGCCGGGCAAGGGGTTCGTCCTGTGCCTCGGCGGCGACCACGGCCACGAACACGGCGCGCCGGTGCACGACGCAGGTTCGAGCGACGACTGCGACGGCCTGCACCTCTCGCGCGGTGAAAGCGACCAGCGGCCCACGGAGGCTTCGCCCGCGGCGGACCTCCTCGCCCATGCGGCGGCGGTCGCGGAGTGGCCCGCCGACGAGTCACCGGCGAACGGCGCCGGCGCGACGCTGGAGGCCGCGCCCATGGCCCGGGGCGCGCCACCGGGTGTGCCCAGGCTGACGCCGCGCACGCAAGCCGCAGAGGCCGTGCGCACGACCGAGCTGCGGATCTGAGGGCCGTGCGCCGCGCGTACGCGCTTCGGTGCGCGCGCGGCGAGAGAGCCCCTCTTTCGCGCCCTACACGCCGCGTCGGCGTGTGCAACGGGCGCGCCCGCTCGACCGCTGCACCTCGGCTGCTTGACTCCCTCCTTTCCCGGAACGTTTCCCGGTCCGTCCCACCGCGCGCTCGCCCTTACGGCCGCCGCGCTCGCTGCGGCCTGCGCTGCGCCGCCGCCGCCCCGGACGATCGACCTCGACGCCTTCGCTGCGCGGCGCACGGCGCGCGCAGAGGCCCTCGCACCCGTGGACCGCGGCGGGCTCGACCTGGCGACGCTGCGCGCGCTGGCGCTGCACAGCCATCCCGCGCTCGCGCTCGCGCGGCGCCGGCCGGAGGCAGCCCTCGCAGCGGCGGAGCACGCGGGGCGCTGGCAGGATCCGCAGCTCGCGTTGTCCCTCGAGCGGGTGATCACGGGCACGCTCGATCCGTGGGAGTGGGGCGCGCTGTTCGGCCTCAACGTGCCGTTCGGGGGCGTGCGCGCTGCCGAAGTGCGCATCCTGCAAGCCGAGGCGTCGGCCACCCGAGCGAACGGCGCGGTCACAGCGCTCCAGCACCTCACGCAGCTCGACGAACGCTGGGTCGATTGGCTCTCTGCGAACGAAGAGGCGAGCGCCCACGCGGAGCTCGTGGCAGCGCTCGCGGAGCTCACCGAGCGCGCGACCCTCGCGGAGGACGCGGGCGCGCTGGAGCACACCGAAGCGGACCTCCTGCGCCTCGCGCTGGCTGCGGCCCGCGCGGACCTGGACATCGCGACGCGCCGCGCCGAGCGCGCGCGGGCGGACCTGTCGCGGGCGGCGGGACTGCCAGGGAGCGCAGAGCTCGCGCTCGCGGCGGGTCCCGTCGCGACGCCGCCTGCCGAGGTCGCGCTCGCAGAGCTCGCCGCGCATCCGACGGTGCGCGCGGCCGAGGCTGCGCTCGCGCTGGCCGAGGCCGAGCTCGAGCGCGAGCACCGCGCGCGTTACGGGACGGGTTACATCGGCGCGGGGCCCGGCGCCAAGGACCTCGGCGATGACGTGCGTTTGAACACCAACCTGCCGCTGCCGCTCTGGAACCGGAACCGCGCGGCGATCGCGCGGGCGACGGTCGAGCGCGACCTCGCGTACGAAGCCCTCGCGCTCGCGCTCGCGGACCGCCAGGACGAAGCCGAGAGAGCGCGCGAACGCCACCGGGACGCCAACGCGGCGCGCGCGCGCTTCGAAGCCGAAGTCCTACCGCGCACCGCCGCCCAGCGCGCGCGCCTCGAGCGCATCGCCGCCGCCGGCGACGTGCGCTTCTTCCTTTGGCTCGAAGCCGAGCGCGCGGTGCGCGACGCCGGCGTCGCGCTCGTCACGCTGCACGCCGAGGAGCGGCGGGCTGCGCTCGCGCTCGAGCGGCTCGTCGCCGCCGACGCGCTGCTGGCGGCGCCGCCGCCCCCCGTACTCGCTCCGGCCAACTCCTCCACCGCGACCCCTGCGCCCCACGCCGAATGAAACCGAGCGCCTCTCACTTCCGTTGGTCACTCCGTTCGGTCGGCGTCCTGGCGCTCGCGCTCAGCGGGCTCACGGGCTGCGGTGACAGCGCCGCGAAGAAGCCCAGCGCGCCAGCCGCGGAGCCCGCCGCAGAGGATGAACACGACCATGACCACGACCACGGGCCGCTGACGATCCTGCTCAACAGCGCGGGTCGCAACGCCCTCGGCGTGGCGCTGGCCGAGGTCGAGGTCCGCCCGCGCCGCGGCGCGTTCACCCTGCCGGGCCAGATCGAGCTCGTGCCGGGCGCGCGGTTCGCGGCGTCGGCGCCCGTCGAAGGACGCCTCTCGCTCGCCGTAGGCTTGCTCGATGAGGTCGCGGCCGGGGCGCCCCTCTTCACGCTCGACGCGCCGGCGCTGCGGATGCTGAAGGCGGACCTCGCGGAGGTCGATGCGGCGCTCGCGGCGAACGCCGCGTGGCTCGCAGAGGCGCGCGAGCTCGAGCGGGCGCACCGCGACCACGAAGCGGCGGTGCTCGCGCTCGTCGAGCGTTGGGAGCGGCGCCTCGGCGAGCTGCAGACGCTGCGCGAGGCCGCGGGCGGGCAAGCGGAGCCGATCGCCGCGGCCGAGACGGCGCTCGTCGAAGCGCGCGCACGGCACGCGGAGGCGCGCGAGCTCGGCGCCGAGCACCACGCTGCGATCGCAGAGCGCGAGGCCCAACAGATCGGCTACGACGCCCGTCGCGCGGCGCTGCTCGCGGGCCTCGCGCAGGTCTTGGGTGTGGAGCTCGCAGCGCTCGACGGGGTCGACGATGCTGGCCGGCCGCGCTGGCAGGGGATCACCCACGTCACGGTGCGCGCGGCGGCGGATGGCCTCGTCGACGACCTGCACCTGACGGACGGCGCGTGGGCCCATGCGGGCGACCCGGTGCTCGGCCTGCGCCGACCGCGGGCGCTGTGGGTCCGCGCCGAGGCCCTGCAAGCGGACCTCGGCGCGCTGGAACACGCCAGCGCTGCGCTCGTCGCTCCGGCGGATGCTCCGGCGGGCGACGCGCGGCGAGCGCGGGTAGTGCTCGCTGCGGGCCTCGCCGCGGACCCCGTGCGGCGCACCGCCGAAGTGCTCGCGCGCTTCGAAGGTGAGCCGCCGGCCTGGGCGCGGCCCGGGCTCGCCGTGCGCGTCGAAGCCGTCGTCGAAGCGGGCAGCGAAGGCTTTGCAGTGCCCGCGGCTGCGTTGCGGCGCGACGGCCTCGATCGCGGGGTCTGGGTGCAGGACCCTGGCAACCCAGCGCGGCTCGTGTTCGTACACGTCAACGTGCTGGGCGAGGCGCGCGGCTTCGTGTGGATCGACGACGAAGAGCACCACGAAGAGGACCACGCGCACGACGAAGGCGAGGACCACGACCACGGCCCCGTCGATGCGATCCAAGCGGGCACCCGCGTCGTCGTGCGCGGGGCGGGCCGCCTCCTGCTGTCGACGCGCGGCGCCGCCCAAGAGGGCGGTCACTTCCACGCCGACGGTACGTTCCACGCCGAGGAGCACTGATGCTGCAGAGCCTCGTCCGACGCGCCGTCGAGAACACCGGCGCCGCGCTCCTCTTCGCTTTGCTCGTCTTCGCGGCGGCTGCGGTGACGTTGCCGCGCCTCGGCGTCGATGTCTTCCCGGACCTCGAGTCGCCGCGGGTGACGCTCTTGACGGAAGCGCCGGGCCTCGGCTCGGAGGACGTCGAGCTGCTCGTGTCGTACCCGCTCGAGAGCGCGATGATCGGCCTGCAGGGCGTCACGCGTGTGCGCAGCACGAGCCTCGCGGGGTTCTCGCTGGTGTGGATCGAGTTCGGCTGGGACACGGACGTCGATCGCGCGCGCCAGCGTGTCGCGGAGCGGCTCGGAACGGCGCGGGAGGCGCTGCCCGAGGGCATCACGCCGACCTTGGCCCCCATCGCTTCGCTCACCGGTGAGGTCCTGCAGGTCGCGCTGACTGCGGACCCCGCGGCCGGCGGGCCGTCGCTCTTGGAGCTGCGGCGCTTCGCCGAGTTCGAGCTGCGGCCGCGCCTGCTCGCGCTCGGCGGCGTCGCCAACGTCTCCGTCATCGGCGGCGAGCTGCCCGAGCTGCAGGTCCTGGCGCGCGGTGACACCCTGCGCGCCGCGGGTCTGCAGCTCGCCGACCTCGCCGAAGCCGCGCGGGGCGCGCACGCGTTCCTGGAGGCGGGTTACCTGGCCGATGACGAGGGCCGCGAGGTCGCGCTGCAGCAGACCACCGCGCTCGTCCATGCCGACGACCTCGCGCGTGCGACGGTACCGGCTGCCGAGGCGGAGCTGTTGCGCCTCGGCGATGTCGCAGAGGTCGCCCTCGGCGCCGCACCGCGCCGCGGCAGCGCGGGACTCGGGGGAGAGAACGCCGTCATCCTCGGGGTCACGAAGGCGCCGGGCACGAACACCCTGGAAGTCACGCGCCGCGTCGATTCTGCGCTCGCGGCGCTGGCCCCGGTCATCCCGCGCGGCGTCGCGCTCGACACCCACACGTTCCGCCAGGCGCGTTTCATCGAGCGTGCCATCGCTGCGGTGCAGAAGGTCCTGCTCGAAGCAGCGGTGATCGTCGCCGTGGTGCTGTTGCTGTTCCTGCTCAACCTGCGCACGGCGCTCGTGACGCTGACCGCGTTGCCGCTGTCGCTCGCGCTGACCGTCCTGTGGATGCGGTTCACGGGCGGCGGCATGAACGTGATGACCCTGGGCGGCATCGCGATCGCGATCGGAGTGCTCGTCGACGACGCGATCATCGACGTCGAGAACGTCGTCCGGCGCCTGCGCGAGAACGCGGCGCTGCCCGCAGACAAGCGGGCGTCGATCACCGAAGCGGTCATCGCCGCGACGGGTGAGATCCGCCCCGCGATGGTCCAGGCGACCCTGATCATCGTGCTGGCGTTTGTGCCGCTCTTCTTGCTGGAGGGCCTCGAAGGGCGCTTCTTCCGGCCGCTCGGCGAGACCTTCGTCGTGTCGCTGCTGGCTTCGCTCCTGGTGGCGTTGACCGTGACACCGGCGCTCTGCCGCATTCTCTTGGCGCGCCTCGGACCGAGCCGCGGAAATGGGCACAGCGGGCCCCTCGTGAGGCTGCTCGAGGCGACCTATGCGCCGTCGCTGGCGCTGGCGATCCGCCTCCGGTGGCTCGTGCTCGGGTTGTCGGCGTCGGTCACGGTCGTGGCGCTCGTCGTCGGCGCGCGGATGGGGACGAGCTTCCTGCCGCGCTTCGAAGAGGGCATGGTGACCGTGTTCGTCAACATGCCGCCGGACACGTCGCTCGCCGACAGCGAGGACACCGGCGCTCTCATCGCGGCGCGCGTCGCGGAGCTGCGCGGCGTGAAGAGCGTCACGCGCCGCACCGGGCGGGCGGAGAAGGACGAACACGCCGAGCCCGTGTGCAACTCGGAGATCGAGATCGCCCTCGACGAGGGCGCCGATCCGAAGCGCGTGCGCTCCGCGATCGACGGAGTGCTCATCGCCGCCCGCGGTGTGACGGCGTCGCTGGGACAGCCGATCGAACACCGGCTGTCGCACGTGCTGTCCGGCGTGAACGCCGACCTGGCCGTCGACCTCTATCACGAGGACCGCATCACGCTGAAGCTGGCCGCAGACGAAGCGGCAGGTCTCTTGAAAGCGCTGCCCGAGGCGCGCGACGTCAGCGCACAACGGGCGCAGACCGTCGAGACGCTGCGCATCGAGTGGGACCGGGAAGCGCTAGCGCGCGCGGGCCTGACGGTGCGCGACGCCGGTGAACAGGTGAGCGCGGCGCTGCACGGGACCCATGTGGGTGTCGTCGCAGAGGGCCTCGCCCGCACGGACATCGTCGTGCGCCTGGTCGACAGCGAGCGCGATGGCGCGGCTGATGTCGCGACCGTGGAGCTGGTCGCGCCCTCTGGCGCGCGCCACGCGCTCGCACAGCTCGCGGCGCTTGAGCCGGTCGAGACACCGACGATGCTGTTCCGCCAGGACGCACGGCGCAAGTCGATCGTATCGGCGAACGTCGCGGAGGGCGGCAACATCGGCGACCTCGTCGCACGCGCGGAAGAGGTCCTGGCGCCCCTCGCAGCGCGCTACGGCGTCGAGCTCCGCTTCGGCGGACAGGCCGAGGCCGCAGCCGGCGCGCGGCGCACCCTCGGACTTGCCGCCATCGGTGTCGCGCTCTTGACCCTGGTGCTCTTGCGCCTCGGTGTAGGGACGTGGGTCGGGGCGCTCGCGGTCCTCGTCAACCTGCCGCTGGGCCTGATCGGCGGGGTCGCGGCGATCGTCCTGGCGACGCCCGGCATGACCTTCGCAGACGCTGTCGCACCGCTGCGTGGCATGGCGCCTTCGGTGGTCCCGGTCGTGTCGCTGTCGACGCTCGTCGGGTTCTTCACGCTCTTCGGCATCGCGCTGCGCAACGGCGTCCTGCTCGCCAGTCGCTTCGAAGCGCTGCGGGCAGAGGGCGTTCCGACCCGCGAGGCCGTGCTGCAGGGCTCCGTCGAGCGCCTGATCCCGATCCTGATGACGGCGCTGACCGCTGCGCTGGGACTGCTGCCGCTGGCGATCGGAGGCGCGGAGCCCGGTACGGAGCTCCTCGCGCCGCTCGCGGTCGTGGTCCTCGGGGGCCTCGTGTCGTCGACGTTCTTGAACCTCGTCGTGTTGCCCGCGGCGTTCCTCGTGTTGACACGCGACCGCAAACGATGAGCGCGCGAAGTCAGCGATTCTGCGTGTCGCGGCACAAGGCGGAGTACACAACCGGGACGATCACGAGCACCAGTACGGTGGCCGCACCGAGCCCGTAGAACACGGAGATCGCCATCGGTTGTAGGAAACGCGCCTCACCCGCGGCGAAGAACGTGAGCGGTACCAGCCCGAGCATCGTCGTCACCGAGGTGAGCACGATCGGGCGGAACCGCTGGCGCCCCGCGGTGAGCAGGGCGTCGGTGAGGCCACGACCCTCGCTGCGCCAGCGGTTCACGAAATCGACGAGGATCAGTGCGTCGTTGACCACGACGCCCGAGAGCGCGAGCAAGCCGATCAGCGACATCAGCGTGATCGGCCGGTCCATCACCCAGTGCCCCCCCACCATGCCGACGGCGGCGAAGGGGATGATCGCCATCACGACGACGGGCTGGAGGTAGCTCTTGAAGAGCGTCCCGAGCACGACGTAGATCAGCGCGAGCGCGAGCAAACTCGCGGCGCCGAGGCCCTCCAGCGCGCGCGCGGTCTCGCGCGCCTCGCCGGCGAAGCGCACGGAGAGCCCTGGGAACCGCGCGCCGAGCGCGGGCAGCTCGCTCGCGAGCGCCGCGATGACCTTGGCCCCGTCGGTGACGGCTTCGTCGACGTCCGCGGTCACGGTGACCGCTGCGCGACCTTCGTCGTGGGCGATCGAAGCAGCGCCGCGCCGGGGCGAGGCCTCGGCCACGGTGTCGAGGGGCACCGCGGACCCGTCGCGCAGCGCGACGCGGTGGCCGCCGAGGCTGTCGGGGGTGCGCAGCACCGCCGCGCCCCCGCGCACCATGACGGCGACCTCGTCCCCGCCGCGGCGCAGGACCCCGACCTCGCGTCCGTCGAAGGCGGAGCGCAGCTCACCCGCGAGCCAGGCATCGTCGAGCCCGAGCGCACGGCCTTGGTCGGTGAGACGGAGGCGCACCTCGCGTTTGCCCACTTCGAGGTCGTCGCCGATGTCGCGCACGCCGTCGAAGCGCGCGAGCACGCCGCGCACCGCGTCGGCGACCGCCGCGAGGGACGCCGGATCGTCGACGGAGACGGACAGCTCGATCGCTCGCCCGCCGGGGTTCGTCTGCGGCTGCGCGAGCTCGATGCTCTGCACGAGCGGCGGGAGGTCTACGAGGCGCCGACGGACGTCCGCGATGACCTCCGCAGTCGACCGCCGCGCCTCGCTGCCTTCGCGCAGCTCGACCCAGACCTGGGCGAGGTTCGGCGCCAAGTCGTAGGCCGCGGCGTTCGAAGCCGCGACACCCAGCAACGTGTGCGCGCTCTCGAGCTCGTCCGCCGGCAGCGCCAACACACGCCGCTCGACCTCTTCGGCGACCGCCGCGGAGTCCTCCAGGGACGCGCCGGGGTCGAGGCGCAGCGACACGTAGAAGAGCTTGCTCTCGAACTCGTCGAAGAGCGTGAACGGGAGGCGCGCGTAGCCGACCGCGGCGACGACGAGCGCTCCGGCGAGGGCGCAGGAGAGGGTGAACGCGCGATGGCGCAGCGCCACGGCGAGCGTCCGCACGTACGCCGCGCGCAGGGGCTCGAACCACGGTCGCGCGGCGGTCTGGGGCTGCCCCGGCGCAGCGGGAGCGCCGCGGCTCGCGCGCGGTTGGAACCAATGCGCCAAGTGCGCCGGCAAGACGCTGAAGCCCTCGACCAGCGAGAAGACGAGGCACGCGGCGACGACGATCGGCAACGGCGCGAGGAAGGCGCCGGTCGAACCCTCCAGCATCAGGACCGGCAGGAACGCCGCGACGCTCGTCAGGACCGTCGCGATCACCGGCGCGCCGACCTCCGCGGTGCCGAGCTCGGCGGCGGACGCCGGATCTTCGCCCTCTTCGATCCGCCGGAAGACGTTCTCGGCGACGACGATGGCGTCGTCGACGACCATGCCGAGGACCACGATGAGCGCGAACATCGTGATCATGTTCATCGTGACGCCCAGCATGTGCGCCAGCGCGATCCCGCCCAGGAACGCGACCGGAATGCCGAGCGCCGTCGCCAGCGCGACGCGTGGCGCAAGGAACAGCAGCAGCGCGACGAGCACCAGCACCGCGCCGTACGCCGCGGATTCCGCCATCGTGACGAGCCGGTTCCGTACGTAGACGCTCAGGTCGGAGTTCGTGCCGAGCGCGACCCCCGGCGGCACCAACTGCGCCTCACGCGCGACGTAGTCCCGCACGAGCCGCGCGATGTCGATCGTGTCGCCGGTCTCGGTCTTCAGGACCTGCAGGTGCAGCGCGGGAAACCCGTTGAAGCGGCCGCGCGTCACGGGCTCGGCGAAGGTATCGCGCAGCTCGGCGACGTCTGCGAGGCGCAGCGTCCGGCCGTCGGGCAGCGCGCGCAGCGGCAGGTCGGCGAGGTCGTGCGCGCGCGTGATGCCACCGACGAGGCGCAGGAGTCGCTCCCCGCCCGCCGCAGGCTCCGCGCCGAGCGGCAGCTCGCGCACGCGCGCTCCCACCGCTGCGGCGACCGCGTGGTACGAGAGCCCCGCGCGCTCCAGCGCCGCGGGGTCGATGTCGATGGAGAGCTCGGGCTCGAGGTCCCCCGTCACGTCGATCCGCGCGACACCGGGCAGCTCCTCGAGGCCGCGCCGCACGCGGTCTGCGACCTCGGAGAGCGCCTCTTGGCCCGCGCTGCCGTAGACGAAGACCGCGATCACCGGAAAGCGGTTCTGCGCTTCGAAGATGCGCGGCTCCTCCGCGCCTTCGGGCAACACGACGTCGCCGCCGCGGATGCGGTCGCGCGCCTCCGCGAGCGCGCGCGCGGTGTCCGTGCCGGGCAAGAGCGAGAGGAAGACCCGCGACGTCCCCTCGCGCGACAGCGAGCGCATCGAGTCGACCCCATCGAGCCCACGCAGCGCGTCTTCGAGGGGCGCGGTGACGAGGCGCTCGACGTCTTCGGGCGCGGCGCCCGGATGGACGGTGAACACCTCGAGCGTGTCGAGCGAGAAGTCGGGGAAGACCTCGCGCGGCATCGCGCGGTACGCGAGGATGCCTGCGAGCACCACCGCGCACATCAGCAGGTTCGCCGCGACGGGGTTGCGCACGGAGGCGCGGGCGAGCGCTCGGATCACGGTGCCTCCGCGGCTTCGACCGAAACGAGCGCCCCGTCTCCGAGGAGCCGCACGGGCGCGAGCACGAAGCGCTCACCCGGCGCGAGGCCGCTCTGGACCTCGCGCGCGGCGCCGTGCGCGCGGCCGAGGAGCACCGCACGCTTCACCGCGACGAGCGCGCCTCCTGCGCGCGCTTCGACCACGTAGACGAACGCGCCGCCTTCGTCCGCGCCCAGCGCAGCGTTCGGCACCAGCAGCGCTTCCGCGCGCGCGGGGAGCTCCAGGAGGACCTCGATGGCGGCGCCGACGGGCACGGGCCGCGGCCAGCTCTGATCGGCCTCCACGGTCACGCGTACGCTGCGGGTCAGCGCATCCGCCAGCGGGGCGATCGCGATCACCTTCGCCGGACGTTCGCCGTCAGCGCCCGGGATCCCCCGGAGGCGCGCGCCCCCATCGAGCGCGAGCTCCGCGGCGTCGGCCACCGGGAGGTGCACGTCGACCCGCAGTCGCGCGAGGTCCAGGAGCTCGCCGAGCGGCGCGCCGGCCGCGATGAGCGCGCCGACCGCCGGGCCATCGGAGGTCAGCGTGCCCGCGAACGGCGAGCGCACCACGGTCCGTTGCAGCGTCGTGCGCGCGAGGGACTCTGCGGCCTGGCGGGCGCGCAGCGCCTGCTCTGCGGCCGGCAGCGCGGCCTCCGCGGCGAGGAGGGCCGCGCGCGCGGTCTCCTCGTCGACCGCAGCGGCGAGGCGCGCGGCGGCGGCGGCGTCGACGCGGGTGGCCTCGGCCTGGCCTTGTTCGGCGAGGCGTTCCCAGCGCTCGCGCTCGCGGTCGGCGAGCGCGAGCCGCTCCGCGGCGAGGTCCGCGGCGGCGCGGGCGCGCGGCAGATGGAGCCGCGCGCGGCGCAGCTCGACCTCCGCGGTCTCGACGGCGGCTTCGGCGCTGAGGTGAGCCTGCGCCGCGTCGTGGGGGTCGACCGCCAGGAGCTCCTCCCCCGCCGCGACGGCGAAGCCGCTGCGCCAGACGGCGCTCACGCGTTCGACGCGCCCTCCGACCTCCGGGGTCACCGCGGTGCGCCGCACGGGCACGGCGAGGCCCTGGGCCGTCAAGGTGAAGGTCGCGGCGACGGGCTGGGCCTCGGCCAACGTCACGGGCACGGGCTTCGGCCGCGGCGCGGGGGCCGCGGGCGGCGGGGGGGCCGTCGCGACGATCCACCGCGCGGCAGCGGCGCCGGCGGCGAGGACGAGCACCGCGGCGAGCGCGGACGGGGAGATGCGGCTCAAGCGGGAGGCAAGGACAAAAAAGACGACGCGACGAGGGGCCTCACGGGCCCATCGGGGGCCCCTGCGGGTTCGCAGTATGGCGCCCACTGGACGCCCGGGGCTCCGATCGGTTCAATCTCCGGGCTCGAATTGCCCCGGCCCGCCCTGCGGTCCCTGTCCCAAGCGCCCCTCCGTGGAACTGAACGTCGACAAGACGGCGACCACCGTCGCGAAGATCTCCTTCACCCTCCCGGCCGCCGAGTTGCAGGCGGAGCTCGACCGCGGCCTGCGGTCGATGTCCCGCAATGTGAAGATGAAGGGCTTCCGGCCCGGCAAGGTCCCGAAACGCTTCCTGGAGAAGGCCTACGGTGACAACCTCCGCAACGAGGTCATCGGGCACTTCATCCAGCAGGCGTACGACCGCGCCGTGAAGGAGCACGAGCTGCGCCCGATGGCGCACCCCCGCATCCCGGCCGAGGCGCTCGTGCACGGAGAAGACGGCTCGGTCTCGGCCGCCTTCGAGGTGCCGCTGCGCCCCGAGTTCGAGCTGCCGCAGTACCTCGGCCTCGCCATCGCGAGCGAGCTCGAGCCGGTCATGGACCAGCAGATCGACGCCGCGATCGACGAGTTCCGCGAGAGCCAGTCGACGCCCGAGAAAGCGGGCGAAGAGGGGCTGCAGGAGAAGGGCTTCTTCGTCGGGGACGTCGAGTTCCTGCACGAAGGTGAGCGCGCCTTCCACCGCGAAGGCATGCGCCTCTCGGTGCAGAGCGTGCCGCCCGGCGTCGATGCCGAGGTGTTCCGCACGGCGCTCATCGGCTCCAAGGACGGCGCCGAGCACGAGCTCGACATGACGCTGCCGAACTACATCGAGGACGAGGCGAAGCGCGGCCAACCGGGCCGCTGCCGGATCACGGTGAAGGAGGTCTTCACGCTCGTGCCGCCCCCCGACGAGAAGCTCTGCAGCCTCGTCGAGGTCGCCGACATGGACGCGCTGCGCCAGAAGGTGCGCGAGAAGCTCTCGGAGGTCGCCGAGGCGCGCGAGAACCAGCGCGTCGAGTCGGCGCTCCTCGATCGCGTCCTGGACGCGACGACGCTGGCGCTGCCCGACGTGCTGGTCGAGCAGCAGACCGAGGCGCGCCTCGCGCAGTTCGACCAGAAGCTCCAGGAGCAGGGCCTCGAAGAGGAGGACCGCAAGGTCCAGCTCGAGGCGCAGCGCCCGACGTCGCGGGCCGAGGCCGAGCGCGGCCTGAAGGCCCTGCTGGTCGTCGAGACCCTCGGGCACAAGGAGAACCTGCTCGTCACGCAGGACGAGATCCGCGAAGAGGTGCAGCGCATCGCGGTCCGCAACCAGGCGGAGGAGAAGGACGTCATCGAGTTCTACTCGAAGGAAGGGCGCGGCCAGCAGCTCACGATCGAGCTCCTGGAGCGGAAGGTGCGCAAGTTCCTGCGGGAGAAGGCCGATATCCAGGCACCCGCCTGAGCCCGTGACCGCCGGTCCCCACCCTGGGGACCGGTGAGAGCGAGCTTGAATCCGCCCCCCGAAGGTCCTTAAGTAGCTCCCATGGACGCCTACTACCCTGTCCCGTACGTCATCGAGAAGACCGGCCGCGGCGAGCGCACCTACGACATCTACTCGCGCTTGCTCGAGGACCGGATCATCTTCCTCGGCACCGCGATCGACGACAACGTCGCCAACGCCGTGATGGCGCAGCTGCTCTTCCTCGACAAAACGGGGCGGAACCAGGACATCAAGATGTACATCAACTCGCCGGGCGGCTCCGTCACGGCGGGCCTCGCGATCTACGACACGATGCAGCTCGTGGAGCCGGACATCGCCACGTACTGCCTCGGGCAGGCCGCGTCGATGGGCGCCGTGCTGCTCGCGGGCGGCACGAAGGGCAAGCGCTTCGCGCTCCCCCACAGCCGCGTGATGATCCACCAGCCGCACGGCGGCATGGGTGGCACGGCCCTCGACATGGAGATCCAGGTCAAGGAGATCATGAAGATGAAGAAGCAGCTCGAGCACATCCTCGCCTCGCACTCCGGGCGGACGGATGAGGAGCTCGCGAAGGCCTGCGAACGGGACAACTTCATGTCCCCGGACGAGGCGCTGTCCTTCGGTCTGATCGACCACATCGTCGCCCGCGCGGACCAGGCGCCGAAGACGAACTGACCCGGAAGATTTTTCCTGATCGCCCTGGGGGCCCGACGTCGACCGTAGGGAGGCGCGGGCCCCGAGTCTTGGGGGAACCCCACGGATTCGCCCGCAGTGGCCCATCGAGTGCATCGATGGGCGCCTCGGAGCGAGCCTCTCGAGGTTCCTCCTCCCTGACCCGCTTCGACCGACTAGACTTCCTGCATGAGTTCCTCGAGGAGAACCGGACGCCAGGTGGAACGCTGCACCTTCTGTGAGAAACCGCGCCACCAAGTGGCCTCGCTGATCGCGGGTCCGCCCGGGGTCTACATCTGCAACGAGTGCATCGAGATCTGCAACTCGATCCTGCAGGAGGAGCAGCGCCGGAACCCCGGGGCGACGCCGGCACAGACGAGCCGGCGCAGCACCAAGGGCAGCCCGGCCCCAACCAAGGCGGGGATCGGCCAGCGCCTGCCGACGCCGATCGAGATCGCGCGTTTCCTCGACGACTACGTGGTCGGGCAGCACCGGGCGAAGAAGACCCTCTCGGTCGCGGTCTACAACCACTACAACCGCCTGCGCCACAGCGGCAAGGAGACGGGCGAGGTCGAGATCGAGAAGTCGAACGTCCTGCTCGTCGGCCCGACGGGCTCGGGCAAGACGCTCCTCGCGCGCACCCTCGCGCGGATGCTGCACGTGCCGTTCGCGATGGCGGACGCCACGACGCTGACGGAGGCTGGCTACGTCGGCGAGGACGTCGAGAACATCCTGCTCAAGCTGCTGCAGGCCGCCGACTTCGACGTCGAGCGCGCGCAGCAGGGCATCGTGTACATCGACGAGATCGACAAGATCGGCCGCACGACCGGCAACGTCTCGATCACGCGCGACGTGTCGGGTGAGGGCGTGCAGCAGGCCCTCCTGAAGATCCTCGAGGGCACGGTCGCGAGCGTCCCGCCGCAGGGCGGCCGCAAGCACCCCGAGCAGTCCTACATCCAGGTCGACACGTCGAACATCCTGTTCATCTGTGGCGGCACCTTCTCGAACATCGAGGAGATCATCGGGCGCCGCATCGGCCAAGAGGTCATCGGGTTCGGGCGCGACGCGTCGCAGGACTCGACCCGCGAGCGGGCGCTGCGCAAGTCCGGGCTGGCACCGGCGGGGCACGGCAACACCGGCCCGCTGCCCGCCCTCGACGAGTACGGCGCGCGCGACGAGTACGTGCGCTACCTCGTGCCGAAGGACCTGATGGAGTTCGGTTTGATCCCGGAGTTCATCGGCCGTCTGCCCGTGATCGCGACGCTGGACACGCTGCACCGCGATGAGCTCGTGCGGATCCTGGTGGAGCCGAAGAACGCGCTCGTGCGCCAGTTCGAGCGCCTCTTCGAGCTGTCGGGCAAGCGCCTCGTCGTGACGGACGACGCGCTCAAGGCCATCGCCGAGCTCGCCATCGAGCGCGAGACGGGCGTGCGCGCGCTGCGCTCGATCCTGGAGGGCCTCCTGCTGGACCTCCTGTACGAGCTGCCGAGCCGCAAGGACACGGACGAGTTCGTCCTGGACGCGGCCGCGGTGCGCGGCGAGGTCCAGCTTGCGCGCGGCCTGACGGCCGCGGACCTGGAAGCGGAAGCGGCGGGCGCTACGGGGACCGACCCCGACGAGCCGGCCGAGGGCGAACGCGAGAGCGCGTGAGCCGCGGCGGATTCGCCTGTGGACGAATCCGCCGTGTGGGCAGTTACGGGGTCGGGGGGCCAGCGCGCCCCCACGACGACCCATGCAACGCCTCATCACTCCCCTCCTCGCACTCCTCGCCCTCTCCTCCGCCACGCTCGCGCTCCAGGAGCGCGCGGCGAAGCCGAAAGCCAAGGACTTCGGCGCCCTCGTGACCGAGGCCAAGACGGCCTTCGAAGGGCAGCGCTACGGCGCTGCCGTGACGGGGCTGCGCGATGCGCTCGCGCTCGCCAGCAAGGCCCATCGGAAGGCCATCTTCGGCGCGTACCCCGCCGCCCCCGCGGGCTGGACCCTCGAACCGCCGGCCGAGGAGGACGAGGTACCGGCCGCCCTGGCGGGCCTCGCCGCGCTCGGCGGCAGCCAGGTGCAGGGCAGCTACTCGGGCCCGAACGGCGCGAGCCTCGGCCTGACGGTGATGATCGACTCGCCGATGGCGCAGATGATCACGATGTGGGCGTCGAACCCGGCCCTGCTCGGCGACGACGCGGAGGTCGTGAAGTACGGCGCGCACCGCGCGGTGCTGCGCACGCGCGAGAAGGGTTCGAGCTACGAGCTGCAGCTCCTCGTCGGCGACGACATCGTGCAGGTCGACCTGCAGGGCGCGGACGACGACCTGCTCTTCCGGGTCCTCGACCAGGCGGCCGTCGATCGGCTCGCTCTGGCGCTCGCGCAGTGAATCAGCCGCCGAAGAGCTGCGTCCAGTGGTTCTGATGGCGGCCGAGGCCGGCGCGCGCTCCGCCGCCGAGCATGTTGCGGTGGTGGCCAGGGCTGTACCACCACTGCAGGATCGCGCCTTCGCCGGTCGAGGCCCCGGCCGCGATGTTCTCGGCGGAGGCGCTGGTGCCGGCCTGCGCGGCGCGCTTCCACGGGGTCTCGCGGCCGGGCAGCGGCGAGTCGTGCGCAAAGAAGCCGTGTTCGACCATGTCCTTGCTGTGCGAGCGGCACGCTTCGCAGAGGCGCAGGTCGAGGCGCTGGGCGCCGAGCCCCAGGAGCACGCGGCGCCGGTTGAGCGCGAGCACACCGAGGGCCTCTTCGGGATCGAGGCCGATGTTCGCCGCGTCGCGCGCGAGGGCTGCATTGGCCTCGAACGCGGCGCGGTCCCCGGCGGTCATCGGCGTCGCGAAGGAGGTGACCCAGGCGGCTTCTTGCAAGAGCGCGTCGGGGTCGCGGGGCGGCACGGCGGGCTCGCGCTTCGAAGCAGCGATGCGCGTCCCGACGCGGTCGACGGAGAGCGCGGCCCGGGCGGCGGCGTCGCGCTCGAGCAGCGCGAACTCCCGCTCGAGGCCGTCGAGCAGCGCCACCCACTCGTCGAAGAGCTCTTCATCGCGGTCGAACACCTGGTTGGGCGTCACGACGAGCAGCTCCGCGAGCCGCGCGTAGGCGGGGTCCGAATCGCGCTGGATGCGCTCCTTCGTGAGGCCCGGATCGGCGGCGGCCGTGAGCACCGTGCGGCGCGCGGCCTCGACCTCGGCCTGGGCGCTGCGATCGAGGCGCGCCGTGAGCGCCCGCGCCGCGCCGCGCTCGAGCCCGCCCAGGACGCGCGCCTCGAGCCGCGCGTGGGTCTTCCGGAGGCGCGTGAGCTCGGGGGCGAGCTCGTCGAGCACCGCCGCCGCGCCGGCCGCGCCGAGGCCCATCAGAGTGTCCAGCGCCGCGTCGCGCTCGACCTCGGTGGCCCCCCGGCGGCGGAACGCTGCGCGGGCCGCTTGGATCGCCTGGGCGGCCTCCTGAGTGTCGTCGCTCGTGTGCACGTACGGCGCCGTTGCCGCATCGACTGTGGTCGGAGCGGAAGCAACTACGAGGGCGAGGATCGCTGCCGGGAGCACCCAACCAGGGTACCGCGCTTGGTACAGTGCAGGGGATGGACGCACAGCGGCTCACGATCCATTACCACAGGGACTTCGACGGGATGGTCTCGGGGGCCTTGCTGGCGCACCTCTTGCAGGGCCGCGGCGAGGACCCCGTGCTGCGCAGCGTCAACTACGACCAGCGCACGGATTGGGACACGTTCGAAGCCGGGCGACGCTTTGCGATCGTCGACTTCCACTTCCACCCGCGGGCGGAGTACTGGTTCGACCACCACCCGACGACCTTCTTGACCCCCGAGCTCGAGGGGCGCTACGCGCCGTCGGATCGCTGGCGCTGGGATCCGAACGCGGCCTCGTGCCCGCCGATGATCCTGGCCCACGCCGCCGAGCACTGGGGCCATGTGCCCTCGGCGCGCTTCAAGGAGATGGCGCGTTGGTCGGACATCATCGATGCCGCGCGCTTCGAATCGGTCGAGCAGGCCATCTTCGGCGACGATCCGGCGCTGCGCATCATGCGCAGCCTGACGGCGGCGCCGAAACCGAACTGGGTGGACGAGCTCGCCGTCGCGATGATCGACAGCTCGCTCGCGGAGATCGCGGACCGCGAGGATGTCGAGCGGGTCTACGAGCGCGCGTCGCGCAACCGCGACAAAGCCCTCGAGCAGTTCCCCCCGACGGTGCGTTGGCAGCGCGGCGGTGTGCTCTTCTACGACGCGAGCTCCAGCAACATCCGGCGGGAGCGCTTTGCGCCCTTCTACCACTACCCCGACGTGCACTACGCCGTCGGTGTGATCCCGACGCGCGCGGGGTTCCACATCACCTGCGGTGAGAACCCCTGGAATCCGCCCACCGACGGCATGCACGTCGGCCGCTTGCTCGAGGGCTACGGCGGCGGCGGCCACCGCGCCGTAGGCGGCGCCAACCCGCCCAGCCTCAAAGCGGCGCGCCAACAGGCGGAAGAGGTCGCGCGAGCGCTCATGGAGCACCTCGCGAAGAACGGCTCCTGAGGACCACGGCGATGGACTCTCCGACGTTGCTGGCGCTGGCTCCGGACGCGCTGCGCGCGCTCGTGGTGCAACTCGGCGGGCGCCCCTTCCATGCGGACATCGCGCGCCGTGAGGTGCTCGCGAACGGGGTCCTGGACTACGCCGCGATGACGGGCTTGCCGGCGCGGCTACGCGGCGCGCTCGCGGAGGCGCTGCCGATCCTCGCGGGCCGCGAAGTCGGCCGCAGCATCGCAGGCGATGGCACGACGAAGCTCCTGACGGCGTTCCCCCGCGGCCAAGCGCGCGGAGAGGGTGATACGACCGTCGAGACGGTGTACATGCCGCAGCGCGCGAGCTCCACGCGCTCGTCCGAAGAGCCCCCTGGCGCGACGCTCTGTGTGTCGAGCCAAGCGGGCTGCCCCGTGGGCTGCCTCTTCTGCGCGTCGGGTCTGCTGGGCCTCGCGCGCAACCTCGAAGCGCACGAGATCGTCGAGCAGTACGTCCGCGGCCGTGCGGAGGGACCGCTCGCGCGCAGCGTCGTGATGGGCATCGGCGAGCCCTTCTTGAACCTCTCGAACCTGACCGAGGCGCTGACCGTCGTCGCGGACGAGATGGGCCTCGGCGCGCGCAAGCTGACGGTCTCCACGGTCGGCTTCCCCGACCGTGTGCGCCGCGCAGCGGAACAGCGGCCGCGTTTCCAGCTCGCGATCTCGCTGCACACCCCGGACCAGGAGCAGCGCGACGAGCTCGTCCCGTTGATGGCGGGGGTGCCGATCGAAGAGGTCCTCGCGGCGGGCGATCACTGGTTCAGCACCACCGGCCGCGAGGTCACCTACGAGGTGGTCTTACTCGGCGGCACCAACGATACACCGGGCCACGCCGAACGCCTGGCAGCGCGCCTCGCGCGGCGCCGCTGTACGGTGAACTTGATCCCGTACAACCCGAGCCCCGAGATGCCGTTCAGCCGCCCGAATGCGGCGGCTGCAGAGTCGTTCCGCGACGCGCTGCGCGAGCGCGGCATCGTCGCGACGATCCGTTGGTCGAGGGGCCTCGACGGCGCAGCGGCCTGCGGCCAACTGCGCCTCTCGAGGCGCTGAGCGCTCAACGGCGCAGGGCGGCCGGCGCGATCACGCGGAACGGATCCCGACGACGCGGGGCAGCCCGACGCTCGGGCGCTTGCACCGCAGCGCGCAGGCCCGCGCCGAAGGCCGCCGCAGCGCCGTGGACGAGCTCGACGAAGGGCTCGGAGACAAACGTCGCCTCGCCGCGCAAGTTGTTCAGGAACGCCGCGTCGCACTCCGCGCGCGCCGCAGCCGTGGTCAATGCGGCGTAACACGCCGCATGTTCGGCGCAAGCGTTCGGGAAGAACCCCGGCGCGGCCCCGCAGGTCCCGCCGTCCTCGCCCGTGATCGCGAGCACCTCAGGCGCCCGCGCCAACACGCTGCCGATCGAAGCCGCCGCGAGCGCCATCTGCTCCGCCGCCGCGCGCGCGCCGCCCTCGAACCCCTCCAGGAGGTGCGCGCGGTGCGCGACCCCACCCAGGTTCGCCAGCTCGGCGATCCCCGCGGGCGCAAGCACATCGCCCAGCTCGAGGGTCCCATCCCCCGCCGCCGCGAGCTCCGCCGCGTAACGCCCGAACAGGCTCAACGAGTCGGCCCGGAACCTGGCCTCATCCCGCAGCCACTCTCCCGCCAGCACGGGCGACCCATCCGGCGCGACCAGAGCGACCCCGAACGCCCGGTCCCCGAGCTCGGCGACCGAGAGCGCAAAAGGAGCCAGCGCACAGTCGAGGTGCGCCGCTGCCTCCACAGGCCGATTCGCCGCTTGTTCCAAGGCGCCCTCTCGGGTCATCGCGCACGCGGCAAGGAGGGCCAACGGGACGGAGAGCAGGATGCGGGGGGTGTACTTCATGGCTGCGTCTCGATTCGACATCCTAGGCCGGGAGCTTCAGCGGAATCCACCCCAACCGACCCTGGAGGAGCTCGTTTCGGCCTCGCTGGCTGGCGTCGACACCCTCCCGGGGCGCTGAGGGCCCCGACGGAGGGGCTCCGTGCTCCCTGACCGACCCCCTGGCCCAACCGCCGGCCGCCCAGGCGTGCGGGCGGGATGCGTTCAACGCGCCGAGGTCGAAGCCCCCCGCTGCGCGCACCCCGCCCCCTCCGATTCCGCGGACCTCGCCGAGCCCACCGTAGGTTAGGTCAGGTCTCGGCCCGAGTCGTCCGCGCATCCACCCGCGCCCGCCTCTTCATTGCGACGTGTCGCTTGCGAATCCCCGGGATCGGGTCCCTGTAGGACAACCCGTCGACTTCGAACGCCTTGTACATCAAGTCGCTGCGAGCTGGCCGCACGACTCCCGCCCCGCACCCACCTTCCGGAACGTTGAGGACGGGATCCCTCCATCCGCTGAACC
>CAYOBN010000073.1:0-25945 GCA_964402175.1 uncultured Planctomycetaceae bacterium
CCGCAGGACCGCCTGCACGAGTTGACGCCAAAGGGCTGGAAGGCGATGCAGATTGCGGCGGTCCCCGCCGAGTCTGTGGTCGACGCGGTGGCTTGAATGCGCGGCGTATGGGCGGAGCGATGCTCTGTCGCCTCGCACATGCGTCGAGTCGCGGCGACGTGATTCGATCACGAACGTGACGCGCGCGGACCCGTCGTGCGCGTGCGTTGTCCTCGGTGCGAGCGTTGCATGTCGCTGGCGCGCTGCAGGCGGCGAGACCAGATACGGCTCGCGGGGCTGCACATGAGGCTTGCACGAGCCGCCCGCCTGGCGCGCGGCACTTCATGTCACTGACGAGCGGGTCGGAGCCCGCGCTCCAAGCGCGCCGCCCCTCGGGCCCCTTCGCGGGCCTCGCCAGAGCCGAGGAATCGAGACCCGATCCCCCAGTTCGTCACCACCCGTTGAGGCCCCTCTGGCTACCACGTAGGGGGTGCCTGGACCCCCAGCGGACGCATACTGTCGTTCCGCGGGGACTTACGCGTCTTCGCAAGCGACCGCCGCGTCAACTCAGACGCCGGTTTTCCGCAACCCGCAGAAGAGTGGCTCCCCGATCGGGACGGAGTTGCGAACTCCCTCGCGAGACTCGATCGGCTCTGGCGACCCCGCCAACGCCGGTCGGCGGTTCGCAACCGCGTAGCCCTCGGGATCGAGCTGGGCTCGAACCAGCGCTCACCGCCCGGCTGGCAGCTCCGCCGCCCTCGCGCGGGCCCACGCGCGCCACTCCTCGGTCTCGCCGCCGAGCGCGATCTCCGCCAGCCACTGGGGCAGGGCTGCGGTCGGTCGGCCCTCGGCTAGGGCCAGGCGGGCCGCGCCCTGCAGCGCCGGCATGTACACCGGGTACACCTCGAGCGCCGACATGTAGTTCGCCTCGGCCTCGCGCACCTGCCCCCCTCGCACCAGCGTCAGTGCCAGGTTCACCCGTGGCTCGGGAGAGGTTCTGTTGCGCGCATCGGGGGGGGCCGCGGTTCGGGTGGTTTACGAGCGATTAACTTGACCTGCGGGGGGGGCGAGGGGAGTGTGAGGTGGGGTATTCAAGTACAGATGATTCTTACCTTGTCGAGCCTTCTACTTCGATGAAGATCGTTACACCCCTACTGCTGCTCTTCCTGCCTCTCGCCAACCTCAACAGTGCCCCTGCCGGCGAGGTTGATTGCCCGGACGAGTGGACGCACTCGTCAAACGCGGTGACCTACCACGGTCCGTACGACACTCAGGCGGCTGCCGCCCTCGCGGTCGTCGCAGACGGCAAGAAGGCGATAGAGGATGAGGAGGCGACGGTGCGTGCCCTTTGTCCGACTGAATGCGGTCTCCCGCCCCCGAAGCCGCCAGGTTGCAGGGGGTACGCGGACTTCAGTTCTGGGACGTATACTTACGCAACACTCAGCTTTCCCAATGGTTGGTATAACCAAATCACGGTAAACATCAACGCCACGGCGTTCTGCAGGTGCGAGGGACCAGAATGAAGGCTTCGTAATTGCAAACTTGAAGGGAGCTTGGATTGAACCCGGATCGTGCTCGGGCGTGCCCGTTGAAGTGGGGATGCGTCTCGGTCCTACACTTGGTTGGCAAGAATGTCATCATGATTGGCGCTCACTCTTGCTTTCGCTAGGATTCTGCTAGGACAATGTCTAGACCCGCTATCGTTTGCTGTGCGTTTCTCGTCATCTTGCTAGGACTCTTGATTGTCGGCCCAGTTTGGTTCAAGTCTGGCGAGGAGCGGCGAGGCGCCGCATCGGTGGCGACGCCCGGAACGGAAGCTTCTCCTCTGGAGTCCCAACCAGCGCCTGGTCGTTCGACCGGCTTCCTGGCTGAGCGTGTGCCCGTCGTCGAGCACGGCGATCTGATCGTCCACGTGATCGAGGCGCCCGAGGCAAACCCGACTCCACTTGAGTCCGGAACACTGGTCCTAACCAAGGGCAACGGACGAGTCCGGCTCAAGGTCGTCTGCGGGCGGGCAAGTTTGGGAAATCAAAGCGGACTTGAAGGATGGAGCATCGAATCAATCGAATCGCCCCTCCATGCCCGCCTCTACAGCCACACACGGCCATTTACAGATCGACGGATCGACTGCTACGCGTATCCGGGCTATTTCATTTCCTATTCCTCGTTGCCGGACTCCTCTGAGTCGCTAGAACTTTTTATTCGCGAAGCGAATAGAACCGAGCCGCTCGCGATTCGCGGACCGATTCCGCTTGTGCCCGATGCAATGCGACGGATCGCAATTCTCCCGAAGCCCAATTCGTACCTGGCCAAGCGCGAAGTATCGCCCGAACTCCTACTCGGTCGTACTTCACGTTCAGCATTGTCCGCCTTGTTGCTCACCGATGGCGAAGTTGGTAGGACGCTGGATTTGCACCTGACGCAATCGGCGACCGTGCGGTTCGTGGAGCCGCCGGGCACGGAGTATCTACCGGCAGCCCGAGTGGTCGTGCGCGGCGCCCAGGATGAACTGGTAGCCGCCGAGCAGTGGAAGAACCTGTCCAATGTCGCGTGTGGCACTCTCGCAGCAGGGCGCTACTCCGCAGCGCTTCTGGCGCCGGAGGCGAGGACATTCGAGCACACGATTACCGATTGGGTCACGTTCGAGCTCGCAGCGGAGGAAGCGACGGTCGTCTGCCTAGGGCCGTTGATTCCTGCGAGCCCTGGCCCACCCGTCACCGAACTCCACGGCACGCTCGAGTTCGACGGTTGGGAACTGGTCCGGCCGTGGATCAATCAAAACGTCGTGGTCACGTTCGACGTGAAGCCCGTTGCGGACAGCAGATCGAAGCAAGTGGCGCCGCGGCGAAAGAGCATTTCGCTCAGGAACATGGAGATTCTCCAGGACGAGAATTCGGGGAATCCCATCTGGCGCTGGAGTGTCGGTGAGATGCCACCCGGCGAATACCGTTGTAGCCTCGATGCCGTTCAGTTCCGACTTGACTTCGAATTGATGGACGGAAATCGGGATGCACTCCACTTGCGGATTCCCGCGATGGCGCGGACAGTCCTCGAATTCGGCGTCTCGACGGAACAGCGGGTGCAATCTTCCGCCCTCTCGGCGCTGCTAATCCCTATTTCCGGACCGCCACTGAATCACTCGACTCCCTCGCCCAAATTCCTGACTGGAGACGCGGGCTCCGTCGAGATGATCTCGATGCCCGGTGCCTACACTCTGATGGTGATGTGGGACAAACAGCCATACTCGAAGGAGGTCCACCTTGAAGCGGGTTGGAATCATGTGGTTGTACCGGTCGAGGACGTGCCGCTGGCGGTCGTACGGTTCGTCGGCAAGAAGGGTCAGCCCCTCCCTCTGGATAAGGCCAGTTGGGACGGCGTCGAGATTCTGGCTCCTACCGGTGTCCAGGTGCATTATGTCGTGGAGGGGGTCGTGGGTCGCGAGCATAAAGGCCTCGCCGCGCTGCAGGTGTTTCTGGCCTCACGTGGCGAATACCGCATCCGAGGTTTGAAGTGGCCTGGGCTCGAGGACCTGCGGATTAACCTGGCCGACGGCGTCTCGGAGACCGTAACGGGAGACGAAGGGTAGGCTGGTGGGTGTTGGGTGTAACGAAGCCCCTTCGGCATTCCCGTGGTCCTTCAAGGGGCCGAGCGGCCACGATCCGTAGCGATTCGTTGTGACCTTGCTTGGTGAAATCGGACACCCAACTAGTCCTCGAACAAGCGAACCTCAATCCGCTCGTCGTGGGGCGGTCTGTCGCATTCTGCGGTGGTTCAGCAAGATGACGATGCCCCGTTCCACCCGCTCTGGGGTGACTCCAACTCGAATTGCTGCTCGCTCATCTTGCCTCCTTGGGTCTCGGCGCCAGGGCGTTGATGGAGCGCCCTCTCCTGACGTGTTAGCAAAGCAGAGGACGTTCAACGGTGGACGCCAATCTGAGGAAGACCTGCTGGTACGCGTTCCAGGCCAATAAGCGGACCTTGATCTGGCGTGCTGCCACGATCACCTGCACAGGTACCCGAATCATCGCCTCCACGAACCCTCGGAATCCCATCGTAAGGAGTCTCGTTCGTTGCTCTTCGTACTTCACCGCCCAACGTCCGCCCCGTGGCAGGAGAAGCGCTGACCAGGACTTGAGCGACCAAGCCAACGTGGTCATGACCATGTACGCCCAGTTGCTGACAAGGCCGTCAACAGGAGCTTGCAGCGAGCGGACCTCGCTCTTCAAGGTGCCGATCAACTTCTCCTGATCGGCGCGCTTATTCGCGAAGAAGACTACGTCTTGCGTGGAGCGACTTGTGTCGTTGGTGATGTAGGCGAAGTAGCGGTACTCTGCGAAGAGCCGCTTTTCACCCTGGTACGCCTCGATCTCCTTGCGCAGGACGACCATTCGATAGGAGCGTGAAGCGCGCGACGGCTGATGCTCGAACTCTGCAATGTGCTCAGCGACGACACGCAGGTCTTTGTAACCACGCTCTGTGACGATGCGCTGCCTGACGTTCTCAAGCTGCGTGCGGCTTAACAGATGTAGCGCCGCACACTGATCCAGGTGATCGACTGCACATTGGCGTAGGGTGATCGTGGCGGCGTCGCGCTTGGGATCCGCAGTGCAGCGAGCGGACGCGGTCTGCCTTGTTCGCCAGCTGAAGAGCGTGGCCAAGGTGGCCAAGGACCTGGACCGTGTCCTTGCGGTGAGCGTGCGTATCCACCAGGAATGCGCGGCCCGGAGGCCACGGCGTCGGCGTGGCCCCCTCGGCATGTCATGGTCCCAGCCGCGACTGGCGGCTGACGTCGTTCAGGCCGTCTGTGGTGCCGCCGCGGCCTTCAGCTTCGCCGCGGAGGCGGCGTCGTTCGTGTCCTTGCGGCAAGCCTGCTCAACTCGCCCCCGTCGCGTCGCCTCGCTTCCCGGTCGTGCCCGACGACCACCTTCGCGACGCTCCATGAACTCGACCACCGAGAGCAGTCTCACTGCCGCCGCGTCTCAGTTCTGCCTTTGGCGTTCGGCCCGCAGGCGAGGCGAACGCATCCCGGCTGAGCTGTGGAGGGCCGCTCGCGCAGCGGCCCAACAGCACGGTGTGAGCCGGACCAGCCTCGCGCTCGGGGTCGACTACGACTCGCTCAGGCGTCGGCTCGACGAGCTCTTGCAGGTGGAGTCGGCGACGCGGAAGACCAGGGTCCTTCCGTCGCCGCCCTCGGTCCCGATTTTCGTCGAGTTGCCTACGCGCGCCTCGGGTCCAACGCTCCCCGTCGCCTGCACCATCGCACTGGAACGTTCGAACGCCGATTCGACGACTGCGCGCATGCGGATCGAGCTACGTGGGATCACCACCGCGGAGCTGGCTCACCTCGTCGAGCGTTGGAGCCATCGTTCGTAATCCAGGTCACAGCCTAGACCCGTATCCTTGTCGCCGTCGCAACCGCCAACTTTCGTTGTGGGATCGACGGCCTCGCTCGATTCGTTCGAGCGGTGCTGCGCGACGAACCCATGCCCGGGACCATGACATGCCGAGGGGGTGACGCCAATGCCGTGGCCTCCGGGCCGCGCATTCCTGGTGGATACGCACGTTCACCGCAAGGCATGTCCGTCGAAGCGGGCGCGCCGGAGGTGCTGCAGGACGTGGACGCGCGCCTCGCCGCGTGGGAAGGCTGCTGAGTCAGGGTATGGGCTCGCTGAGGACGAGGCGCCAGCGGCCCGGCGCTGGCGGTGCCGTCGTCCGTGGCGTGGCCAGCTCGGGGAGGAGCTCGGGGGCGAGGCATTCGGCCAGCGCGGCGAGCGAGTACGGCGCGTGAACGAATACGAACCCGCCGCGCCACGGCACGCCGAAGGTCCAGGTCGCAACGCGGGTCTCACCTGCGCCCTGGGCGCGGACGGCGGGGGCGGCCTCCGTCAGCTCCGCCACCGCGGCGCGCGCCAGAGCTGTGGCCCGAGCGAGGCCGGGCTCGCGCGGCGCGGAGCGTGTCACCGCAGTCGCAGCGGCGAGGGCCGCCAGGCATCCGACTGCCACGGCGCGCGCGAGCGAGCCCCTGTGTTCGATCGCGCGCGCGACCGCGAGGCCCGCGACCCAGGCTACGGGGAGCGTCAGCAACGCGACGTACCAGCCGTGCGCGCGACCCGCGGCGAGGGTCAGGAGCACGGCGCAGAGGGCGCTCACAGCGATCCACAGCGCGGCGCGTCTGTCGTCGCGCGCGAGCAGCACGAGCGCTGCGACGAACGGGAGCGCGCACAACAACGCTGACGAAGGCGCGGCGCCGCCGGTCAGTCCTCGCGCCAGCTCCGCTGCGACCGTCGCCACGGAGTCCGTCGCCGCGACACCGGACTCCGCATGTCCGCCGAATCCACCGATCGCGATGACACGCAGGACACCGACAGCGCCCACACCGAGCCCGACCGGCACCAGGTGCCGCCAATGGCCGCGTGAGAGCGCGACGTGCGCGGCGACGAGCGGCAACACGAGGTATCCGGTCTCCTTCGCGGCTGCGGCACAGAACGCGGCGAGCGCCACGATCCCGGGTCGCGCGCGGCGGTGCAACACCACCGTCGCGCACAGCCACAGGACAGCGAGCGTATCGGCGCGCCGCGGCGCAAAGGGCAGGACCTCGAGCTGCGCTGGATGCAGCAGGTACACGAGGCCCGCGCTGAGCGCGGCTGCGGCGCACGGTGCGCTGCGCGAGCAACGGCGCGCCGCGAAGCCCCACGCGACGCTGCCCACGGCGCAAGCTGCTCCGATTGCCAGCAGCAGGTCCGTCACGCGATAACCGAGCGGGCGCAGCCCGTACAGCGCTTCGTCGAGCCCGAACGTGAGGTGCGTCAGGGGGCGATGGAACCGGCCATCGGTGTACCGGCCGTCCATGAGCTCTTCGGTGAAGGTCCCGAAGAACGCACCCAGCGAGTCGAAGCGCGACGCCGCGATCAGTGGGTACGCGTCCCAGCCCAGGAGCGGCAACGAGAGCGTCCAGCGGTAGAAGCCGAAGCCCACGACCGCGAGCGCGAGCGCGACACCCGCGGCCCAGACGATCGGGCGCGCGCTCAATCCGAGTACCCCAACGCAGAGAGGCGCTTCTGGACCTCGGCCGACTGCGCGGGCGTCGGCAAACCGCGGTACGCGTCTTCCGTCGAGCGCACGCTCGGATCTGCGCCCTCTTCCGTCCGCACGATAGGGCGCTGTACGCGGAAGAGCTCGGCGCGCATGGCTCCGGTCAGCCCGCTCGGGATGGGCTCGCCCAATGCATGCAACCACGTCGGCGCCAGGTCGATGAGCCGCCAGCGCGGACGCTCTGGTGCAGCGCTGCGCACGAACGAGGGCCCGGCGGCGAACGCGACGCCATCGCGCGCGTGCTCGGGGAAACGCGGCACACCGCGCTGGAGCGCCGGGCCGAGCCCCTGCGTAACGGCCCGCCAGCCTGGCGCGAGCTCGATGACGAGGTCCGGGACGATCCGCTCGCGCTCGGGCCCAGGGTAGAGCGCGTCGCCTTGCAACACCTGAGTCACCACCGGTGCACCTGCGGCATCGCGCACGGAGAGCAGCGCCTGCTCGAGCTCCGCGAGCGTCTGCGCGCGCAGCTCCGGGGATACCGAGCCGTGCGCCTCGCGTCCGGCGAGGTTCAGGCGCAGCGCCGCGTAGTTGCCCTCCGCGACGTCGGCGTACGCGGAAGTGTCCGCCCAATCAAGGCGCGCGAGCCGCTCGCTGCGCTCGTTGGCGCGCGCAACAGCGAGTGGGCCTGTCGTGTTCTCGCTCAAGGCGGCGTCATCTCTGCGCGTGGCGAAGCCCGCTTCGACGAGCCACGCATCGACATCGAAGACGTTGGGATACGTCGTGAAGCCGTGATCCGAGATCAGGAAGACATCCGTCTCGGGGCCGACCGCGTCCAGCATTGCGCCGAGGATCCGGTCGAGCTCGACGACAAAACCCGCGATGAAGCCGCTGGGGTCGCCGTCGTACGCGCGGTGCGAGAGCACGTCGAGCTCCTTGAAGACCACCATGCCGAAGGTCCAGCGCGGTGAGCGCAGCGCCTCCAGCACGGCCTGTTCCTTCAACGCGAGCTGCTGCTGCACACGCTCGGGGGTCAACTCGCGCATCGTGCGCCAGACACCCAGGTCCGGCGCGAGGCCGCGCGCGCGAAACGCCTCGGTCAGCTCGGCGGGGTACGTCCACACCTCGTCCTCGGGGCTCAACATGCCCGCGACGAGCACCCCGCGCACGGGCTCGGGCGGCCACGTGATCGGCACGCCCCACACGAGGACTTCGTGCCCGCGCGCGACGAGCGTGCGCCACAGCGGCGCCGAACGGACATCCCGCGCCGAGACCACCCGCACGTCGGAGCTGCCCGGGATCGGTTGGAAGAACGAATAGACCCCCGTATGGCCCGGCTCCTTGCCGGTGGCGATCGTCGTCCAAGCGGCGCTGGAGATCGGCACCGCCGTCGATTCGAGCGTCGCCGCGGTACCGCGTGCGCGCAACCGCGCCAGGTGCGGCAAGCGCCCTGCGTCGAGCAACGGATCGAGCAACTCGAAGGTCGCGCCATCCCAGCCGACGACCAGCACGCGCCGACTGACCCCCGGCAGAGGGCCGGGGTCGGAGCAGGCCGCTGCCAGGACGAGCGCAGCGATGGCACGGAAGTGAAGGCCCATTGCGTCAGCGTGAGGGGCGCGCGCCCCTCACGCTGCATGGTAGCCGACACGCTGTGGATCCGGTCGGCTCGTGCGCCTCGCCCGAGGGTTCAACCTGAGAGCTCAGCCCGAGAGCTCAACCGATGGGTTCGGCTCGAGGTGAGGCGAGACAGCCCTGCGGCGCGCAGCCGATCGCGGTCCGCCTGGTCCACGCAGTCAGTGCTGCTACCATGCCGCTTCGACACAGCTCGATCGATGCTCCCTCTCCGCCACTCCCTCGCGCAGGTGACGCTCGCGCTCGCTGCGCTCGGGTCACCTGGCTGCAACGGCGCCTCACAGCGGCCAGAGCTCGTCCTCGTCGTGTCGCTCGACACCGTGCGCGCGGATCGGTGGGAGAGCGTCGCGACACCCCACTACGATCGGTTCCTGACGCGCGCGGACAGTTACGCCAGCGCCGTCGCCGCAGCGCCCTGGACGTTGCCGTCGCACGCGTCGATGTTCACCGGGCTCTGGCCCAGCGAGCACGGCGCGGTGTCCTTCGAGGTCGACGCGCTGGAGGACAACGTCCATCCGTTGCACCCCGATCACGTGACGTTGGCCGAGGCACTGTCCGCCGAGGGTTACCGCTGCGCAGGCTTTGTCGCGAACAGCGTCTACCTCGCGCCGCGGCACGGGATCGACCAGGGCTTCGAGACGTGGCAGGTGCGGCGGCAGCCCGGCGACCTCGTCACACAGGACGCCCTGCGCTGGATCGACAGCGCCCGCGGCGCGCAGCAGCCGCTGTTCGTGTTCGTGAACTACATGGACGCGCACCGGCCCTATCGCGCGGGCCCTGCGCCCGATGGGCGCCAGTCCGTGGCGCTGCTCGACGAGCTCATCGAACGCGTGATGGTGCGCGGGGAGGCCGAAGGGCCAGAGCTCGCCACGTTGCGCCGCGACCTCATCGCGGCCTACGACGAAGCGCTCGGCAACCTCGATCGAGCGCTTGGCGCGCTGTTCGACGGCTTGCAGCAGCGTGGCCTCTTCGAGCGCGCGCTCGTCATCGTCACCGCCGACCACGGCGAAGCGTTCGGCGAACACGGCCTCGTCGAACACTCCAAAGACGTTCGCGAAGCGCTCTTGCAGGTGCCCTTCGCGGTCAAAGCGCCGAATCAAGCGCAGGCCCGCGCCCTGCCGCTGCGCGCCTCCTCCGTCGATGTCGCGGGCCTCGTCGCCGAGACCACCGGCATCGGCCAACGCCGCTTCGCCCGCACACCGGGCACCCACCCGGTCCTGGCCGAGAACCGCTACAGCCGGCCCCAGGACCTCATGCGCTACGGCGCTCGCTTCCGCAGCGTGCGCCGCGCGTTCTACGAGGGCCCGCTGAAGCTGATCGTGGACTCGCGCGGCCCCGTGGCGCTCTACGACTTGACCCTCGACCCCGGCGAAACCCACGACCTCGCCCGCGCACGCGCCGCGGACGCCGCGCGCCTCGCGAGCCTCTTGGACACCGAGCTCACCCGCGCGCCGTGGCCGGGCCCGTTCCTGAAGCCGGGCGCCCTGGATCCCGCAGCGCGCGCAGAGCTGCGCGCCCTCGGGTACGGCGGCGACTGAGCGCTCGGAGGCGCGACACGAACAAGGCCGGAGGCGAAGGGAGCGCGCTGGCCGCTGCCGAATCGGCGCGGGGTGGCATACTGACGGCATGCACTCGTTCGCCGTGCTCTTCCTCGCGCCGATCACAATCTGCGGCGAATCGCTCGGCGATCCGCCCACGTTCGAGGCCCCGGTGCGCCTCGTCGCTGACGGTGTCCCGATCGACGTCTCAGCCGGCGCCGGTCATGCCGCGCCGCTCTTTGCCGACGTGCTCGGTGATGCGCTGCCGGACCTCGTCGTCGGGGACCTCGCTGGGCGCTTCCAGGTCTTCGAAAACGTCGGTGAACGCACGGCGCCGCGGTTCGTCGGGCGCGGCCCGCTCACTCTGGATGGCAAGCCGATCGAGGTCCACAACTGGTGATGTGTCGGCGTGCGTCCGCAGTTGGCGGACCTCGACTCCGACGGCCTCGTCGACCTCGTCGCGGGCAGCTTCTCCGGCGCGGTCCATTGGCTGCATGGGGTCGAAGCCGAGGGGCGCACGAGGCGCTTTCAGCCGGCGATTCCGCTGCGGGACTCCGACGGCGACGTGCTCAGCTCTGGCCTCGTTTGGGACCCACAGCAGCGCGCACTGCGTCCCGCGCCTGGCGCGGTCGACCGCGAGGCCCACGCGACGTCGGCCGCGCCCGCCGACTTCGATGTTGACGTCGACTTCGATGCTGACGGCGACCTGGACCTCCTGCTGGGCCTCGTCGACGGGCGCATCCTTCTGCGTCGTAACGTCGGCACGGCCAAGGCGCCGACGTATGCGACCGAGGACGAGAAGCTCGTGTACGAGGGCGCCGGTGGGCGGCCCCGGTCGCTGTTCGTGACGACCCGCTATGCCACCCCGATCGCGGCGGACTGGGACGGGGACGGCCGCTTCGACGTGCTCGCCGGCTCGGGCAGCGGCGCGGTCGAGTGGTGGCGCAACATCGGCGAGCCCGGTGCGCCGCGGTTCGCGCCGCCCTCATTCCTGACACCTGCGCCTCGACCTTCGGCGGGCGAGGACACACCCGGCGCACACAGCCAGGTGGCCGCGGTCGACTTCGACGGCGACGGAGACCTCGAACTGCTCGTGGGCGACGTCCACCGTGTCGAAGACGGCCCGCCGCGCGGGTTCGTTTGGCTCTATCGTCGCAAGTGATTGGGCGACGCCGAGCGGCGCTCACCGAGGCACTCGGATCACGACCTCCTCGCCCGCGACGATGAGTACGTCGTGGGTCTCGTCGAAGATCCGTGGGGGCGGGACAACCGTCGAGCTCCGGTCGAAAGCGGAGAGCCGCAGCCGCGCAGGGCCGCTCGGAAGGTGGAAGACCTCTTCGCCGCCAGCGAGCGCATTGCCGGCGAAGACGTCGATGCCGCCGATCGCGGCGATGCAGTTCAGGTTCGGGTGGGGGCCAGCGTTCTGGATGCGCACCCGCCCGCTCGGCGCGACGGGCACATCGACCCTGTGCTCTCCCGGCGCGCTGATGTCGTAGGGTGCGAGGATCCCGATCGAGCCGTCCTGGGTCGTCGCGGTCACGACGAGCGGCCCGAGCCCGAGCCCGACGAAGCGGCGCTCGAGGGCTGCTTTGCCGCCGTATCCTTGGGCCGAGACGACCGAGGTCGAGGCCGCTGTGAATTGCGCCTCGACCGGCGTGCCGTTGCGGCTCGCAGTGACGCTCAGCGCCGCGCCGGGGGTGAGCCGGAGCTCGACGGACTCGGTCTCGGTCTCGGTGTCGACCACGACGTCGACGGGCGCGCTCGGACCGAGCGAGGGTTCGCCCGCGCGCGCCGCGAAGACCCGGGCGGTGAGGCTGTAGGTCCCCGCGACCAGCGGCCCGAAGTGGAACCCACCGTTTGCGTCCGTGGACTCACTCAGGAAGATGCCGTCGGGCCCCTGGGCCAGCACGTGCGCGCGCACGGGCGACCTCCAACGCGTCGCCCGCCACAGCGCTCGGTCGTGATTCCAACGGCGATCGGACCGATCGCGCACCGCAGGGCCGCGTGCAGTGCGCAGTGCGCCGATGGCACAATCTCGCCACGATGCGCACGCCCTCCGCCTTGCTCTCCCTCCTGACCCTCGCGCTGACCGCCGCCTGCGCTGGTCCGCGCGCCTTGCCCAGCCAGGCCGTCGCCGATTGGGCGGTCATCGGCACGTCGGCCGAGGGCCGGCCCGTGCGCGCCCTCGAGACGGGTTCGAAGCGGGCCGACGCGCCGCGGGTCGCGCTGATCACGGGCATCCACGGGGACGAGCCCGAGGGGCTGCCCCACGTCGCGGCGCTGCTGGACGCGCTCGCCGACGCGCCCGCGCGGGTGCGGGTCCTCGAAGACATCAGCCCCGACGGAACCGCGCGCGGGACGCGCCACACGGCGAGCGGCGTCGACCCGAACCGCAACTGGCCCGCGCGGAACTTCACGCCCGCTGCGGATCGCGGTCCCCGGCCCCTCTCGGAGCCAGAGGTCGCCGCGGCCCACGCCGACCTCGTGCGCTTCGACCCGGAGCTCGTGATCGTCCTGCACTCGTCCCGGCGCGGCCCCTTCGTGAACTACGACGGACCGGCGGCGGGTTACGCCGAGGTCTTCGCCGAAGCCGCCGGCGCGCCCTGGCACGTCGTTCCGGACATGGGCTACGCCACCCCCGGCTCCTTCGGCTCGTGGATGGGCAAGGACCGCAACGTCCCGACGCTCACCGTCGAGCTCCGCCGCGGCGCGCCCCCGGAGGAGTGCGGCCCGCCGCTCCTGCGGGCGATCCCCGCGACGATCGCCGCGTTTGTCGCGGGCGGCCCTGCGCCGCGCGTGCTCTGAGCCGCCATCGAAAGGTCCAAGGTTCATACCGGGTGCCCCTTCCGGACAAGTGAACCAAGCAGGTACTTCGGGATACGCCTGTCCGTGAGGTGGACTTGGAGTCGCTCCATGGAGACGCATTGCCCTGGGAGTTGGCCGCACGTGGGTCATGACGCTGACCCGGTCGACCCATCCGACTCAGGAGCTATTGAAGAGGGGCCCTATGCCGTGGCGCAATCCAGCGTGATACGAAGAAGCCCGCCGCGATCGCTCGTGGAGGACCGGGACGGGCGCAGACCTCCCTCGGAGTCTCGCGCTCGGGCGAGCGACGGGAGGCTTGGGCAGGGCGCCCTCGGCAGGAGCACCTCGTCCGTGCGACTTCGGCCCGCTATCAAGCGAACTCGAACTGCGGCGGCTCACGCGCGGGCGCGACCGGCAGGGGCTCGGTGGGGAGACCGAGATGTGCCAGGAGGCGAGTGATGGCGGGGCCGTCGCCCCATCGTCAGAAGCCCTGCGGCCGCGAGCATGACGCGGCGCGAGCCGCAGCGTGGGCACTTCAGGACGTTCTTCGGCCACACCCTCTTCATGAGGTCGGCCCAACTGAACTTCGGCCCCTCGCTCGCTTGATTCGGCGCAGGATCGGCTGCCTCGCAACGACTTGACCGTGACGACGGCGGGCGAAGCACGACGTGGTCACGCAGCGGCGATGCAGGGGCCTGGCAGTCATCGTACGAGAGCTGGTGCTTCCGAACGCGGGGTGCCAGAGCTGCAAGCCGGCCGTTGAAGGTCAACGGATCGAACACGAAGGCGCGGGTGCCATCCCGCCGGTAAGCCGCGGTCCCGCGCAGCGGGACCCGACGAGGCAGGTTCCAGAGCACCTTGCCGTCATCGCGCAACATGAGGCGGCCCTGGGCCAGCGGAGGGCGCGACATGGAACGAATCAAGCGCTCCAGCGCGTCACGATCGTCCGCCTCGATCCGCGTCGCGGCGTGGAGCGAGTCGCCGTTGGAACTCGCAACGAGCGCACTGCGCGGCAGCTCCAGCGCCTCTCGCTTCGCGGAGGTCCCTTGCGGTTCGACGAGCCTCGTTACCTTCTTGGTGCAGTGCTCACCAGCGACGGTCTGCGAGCAGAGCGACGCGGACCAGAGTTCGGGTAGCGCCGAGCCCTCGTACCCATCGAGCGGCTCCAAGTCCATGCCATCGCGCGCGAGCAGGCTACGTGCGCAGAGGACACGCTCGATGCGAGCCTTGGCGTCGGCCTGTACACGCGCGACGTCGAGGTCTGTGAGCGGGGGAGCGGGACGGAACGTCGGCACCGCGCCCGGGCGCTGGGTGACGTACACACCATCGATCACGAGGGCGTGGGCCTCGTCACCGAACATCGCGTCAAGTCCTGTAGACCCATGGTGGGCATACCGAGGCATTGAATCCTGGTGTTCCCTGGCCGTAGATGGGTCAGCGCTACAGCAGTCGCCCTGCCGCGGGCCCGTACGGTGCGGGTCCACGCCCGAGCGACGCGCGGCGCCAAGGAGGAGAGCTGCGATGGACTGCAGGTCGTTCGTGTTCACTGCGTTGGCGTCGACCGCGCTCGTGCTGGGCGGCGGCGGTAGCGGCATGTCGTGCGGCGTGGCCCCGGAGGTCGCCGCCGCCTACGGCCTGTCCGCGGGGGGTGGGAAGGGCGGATGCGGCGGCGTCGCGACCCCGGGCGGTGCCAAGGGCGGTTGCGGCGGCGTCGCGACCCCCGGCGGCGGCAAGGGCGGTTGCGCCGGCCTCGCCACCCCGGCCGGTGCCAGGGGCAATTCCGGCAGTTAAGGCCCGCCGGTCCGAGCCTTGCCACCCGGCCCCGCCAAGTCGAGGTGACCGACTGCGCTTGGCAGCGCCGATCCGGCGCAACGTGGCACACTCGTACGTGCCACGCCCCCGTCGCCGATAACCCGTCCTGCCAAGCCCGTTCTTGAGTCCTACGCCCGCGGTACGTCGCTCGACGTCGCACGGGCGCTGTTCGCGGCGTTCGGCGAGGACCTGAGTTTTCTCGACGAGCAGCACATCGGCCCGCGCGACGACTTTCCGAAGGTCCTGACCGACGCGCTGCTCGGCGCGCGCTTTCTTGTGGTGTTTGCGGACGAGCGGTACTTCCAGCGCTGGTACTGTCTGCGCGCGTGGTTGCTCGCGACGGCGCCGTGGGGGGGCTCCGGGACGGCCGCTCGACCAGCAGGACGCGCTCGGTTCGTAGGAGACGCATTGCCCTGGGAGTCGGCCACAGTTGGGTCATGGCGACCCCGGTCGAACGCTGACCCGGTCGACCCAACCGACGCAGGAGCCTTTGGATTGGGGCCCTATGCCGTGGCGCAATCCATAGTGGGTGTTGTCGCTTCCTTGGGAGCCGCGGTTCCGCTTGATCGCGGACCCGGACCTCTGCCGCGCCGTTGCGAGCGCGTTCCTCGGCGCGGTGTTCGTTCGCTGTGTGCGCGTGGCCAAGGTTGCGGGGCACTGCCTCGAGCCTGGGTCCTATGCGCACCCTGGTGCCGTGAACTTCTTGCGGAAGCTCGGATCTGCCCTCCAGGTGAACCCACACTTCCACGCCCTTGTGATCGATGGCGTGTTCGCCACCGAGCACCCGGGCGCGGTGCCGACGTTCCACCCAGCGCCACCACTGACCGACCTCGACGGGCGCGTGTGCAAGCCGATGCCCAGGCCCGCATCGAGCGCGTCCTCCGCGGACGCTGCGCCGCGACATGCCGTACTCGCCCGTGAGGAGAACGACGAGCGCCGAGAGGTTGGGCCCGAAGTTGCTTGCGTGCACGTCGTCGAGGAGGGTCACCTTCGTGATGGTCCCAGAGGTCTCGCGCTTCAGCGCGTGCAGTTCGATCTCCAGCACCTTTGGGTTCATCGGCGGGATGTCGGCGGCGGGTTACGCCGAGGTCTTCGCCGAAGCCGCCGGCGCGCCGTGGCACGCCGTGCCCGACATGGGCTGCGCCACCCCTGGCTCGTTCGGCTCGTGAACGGGTTAGGACCGCAACGTCCCGACCCTCACCGTCGAGCTGCGCCGCGGCGCACCTCCCGAGGAGTGCGGCCCTCCGCTCCTGCGCGCCATCCCGGCGACGATCGCCGCCATCGTCGCGGGCGGTCCCGCGCCGCGTGTGCTCTGAGCGATGCGTCGCTGCGCTCAGCCCCCCGAGGCTGGCGCATTCGCGCCCGGGCCGAAGCGTGCGATCCAGAGGACGAGCAGCGCTGCCACGCCTGCGAGGCCGACCGCCAACGCCCACCAGAGGCCCGCGAGGCCGCGCTGCTGTTCGACGGCCCAATACCAGGCCAACGGGAGGCCGACGAGGTACCACGCGACGAAGTTGAAGACCGCGGGCGGCGTCGTGCGGCCCATCCCGCGCAAGACTCCGCCGCCGACGACTTGGATGCCGTCGAAGACCTGGAACGCTGCGGCGATCGGCAGGACGGCCATCGCCGCGGCGAGGACCGCGGCGTCCTCGGTGTAGAGGCCGACGATCGGCGCGCGCAGCGCCAGTAGTGTGAGGCCCGCGCACGCCATTGTGCCTGCGCCCATCGCGAGCGCGATCCATGCGCTCTGGCGGGCGGCGCGCGGGCGGCCTTCACCCAGGAGGTTGCCCACGCGCGTCACCGCAGCGAGCGAGACCCCGAGCGGGACCATGAACGTCACGCTCGCGATGTTGATCGCGATGATGTGCGCGGCTGCGGGGACGACTCCGAGCAGGCCAGCAAACAGCGTCGAAATACCGAACGCGCCCATCTCGGCGGCGAAGTGCACCCCGACGGGCAGGCCGACGCGCAAGAGCTCGCCGAGGCCGCGCAGCGCGTCGCGGCTCCAAGGCAGCCACGCGCCGCGATGCAGCTCGAAGCGGCGGATCGCCCACAGGATTCCGACCGCGAGGAAGACCCTGGTGATCGCTGTCGCGACGCCGGCGCCGACGATGCCGTAACCGAGCTCGAAGATGAAGAGCTGGTTCAGCAGCGCGTTCAGCGCGATCGCGATGACCGTGACTACGAGCGCCGGACGCAGGATCCCGCGCCCCTGCAGGTACTGCTTCTGCGCGATGTACGCCAAGAAGAACGGCTCGGCGGCCGCTTGGGCGACGGCGTAGGCCTGTGCATCGCGCGCCAGCGCGGGCTCGAAGTGTTGGGCTGCGGCGGGGCCGCCCAGGGCCTCGGCGAAGCTCCGGAAGAGCGCCAGGATGTCCTCGGTGAAGAACCGCGAGAGGACGAGGGGGATCGACAGGAGCGCCGCCAGCACGAGCGCGCGCTGGAGCGCCAGCCCGAGCATCCGTGTGTCGCGCGCGCCGTGACCCTGGGTGACGAGCGGGTCCATCCCCATGACCACGCCCATCGCGGCGATCTGCGTGACCCCGATCCAGACGTTGCCGATCCCGGCGGCGGCGAGCGCCTCCTTCGAGAGCCGCCCGAGCATCACGGTGTCGACCGTCCCGAGCATGATCCAGCCCAGGTTCGTCAGGGCGATCGGTCCCGCGAGGCGCGCGAGGACGCCCGTTTCGGCGCGGAGGGTGGGCTGCATGGCTCGGAGCGTCCAGCCTGGGCTTGGCGCGCGGGCCGAACACGATACTGGATCCGGCGGCGGGCGGGGGCGCGGCGGGCTCGACCTTCGCGCTAACCTGGAGCGCGATGCCTGCGCCACGTTCGCTCTCCTCCGCCAAAGGCAACGCGCTCGTCACGTTCCTCGTCACGGCGCTCGTCCTCGTCACCGCGCTGGCGGTGCTGCTGCGACACCGCCCCGAGCTCTTCGGGAAGAGCGCTCAGGCGGCGCCCTTCGAGCTCCCTTCGCCCGCGCCCGAGCCGACGGGGCCGCTCGCGCGCTACATGCCGCGGCCGACGACCGCCGCGCTGGCGCTGCGCGCCGACGAAGAGGTCGCCGTGACGATCTTCCGCGCGGCGGCTCCCTCGGTGTGTTTGGTCTCGAACCTCCTGCGCACGCCGCGCGAGGGCGAGACACCGACGGCGACCGAGCACGCGCAGGGCACGGGCTCTGGCATCGTGTGGGACTCACACGGCCACATCGTCACGAACTACCACGTCGTCGAAGGCGCGAACGCAGCGACGGTCACCCTCGCGGACGGCAGCGTCTGCGAGGCGTGGCTCGTCGGTTACGACGAGCGCTACGACCTGGCGGTGATGCGGATCGATCGCCCTGCCGAGAGTTTGGTGCCGCCGCGTTTCGGCCGCTCGAGCGAGCTCGCGGTGGGCCAGCGTGTGTTCTCGATCGGCTTCCCGTACGCGCTCGGTCACACGCTCGCGAGCGGCCTCATCAGCGGCCTCGCGCGCACGATCCGCACGCCGAAGCAGCTCGTGCTCGAAGGGGTCGTGCAGACCGACGCGGACTTGCATCCGGGCTCTTCGGGCGGACCTCTGCTCGACGCTTCGGGGCGCGTCATCGGCGTCGCGGTCGCCGTGCACGGCGAAGCGCGCCACGGCGGCGGGCTCGCGTTTGCGCTGCCGATCGACCGTGTTCAGGAGGTCGTACCCGAGATCATGCGCAACGGGTTCGAGTGGTTCCCGCGGCTGGGCCTCGTCCTCGCGAGCGACAGCCAGAGCGTCGAGCTCTTGCGCGCGCTGCGCGCCGTGGGCGGAGCCAGCGCGGCCGAGTGGCTGCGGTCCGTGCCCGAACAAGGGGTGTTGATCGCCATCGTCCAAGAGGGCAGCCCCGCCGCGCGCGCGGGCCTGCGCGGCATGTTGCAGGGCCAGCGCGCCGACGGTCGTCAGGAGTACACCGTCCGGGACATCGTCATCGGCGTCGATGGCGCCCCTGTGACGGGGCGGGATCAGCTCGACGCCGCGCTCTTCGGCGCGATTCCCGGGCAGTCCTTTGCGCTGCGGGTCGCAGGCGCCAGCGGAGAACGTTCGGTCGAACTGGTCGCGGAGTGAGACGCCCGGTCCGCCGCCGCAGCTCGGGTCAAGGTCGTCCAACGCAGGGGACGAACACCTTGAGCGAACCCCCGATGACCATAGCCAACGCCACCCCCGTGCGAACCATGCCTCGGCGCGCCCTTTGGGCGATCGCGGCGCTGGCGCTGTTCTCCGCCTGCGGCCCATCGACCCGGGCAGTCGAGACGGTCTACGAGAACCAACGCCTGCGGTATCGCGGGCAGGTCGTCGAGCTCGAAGAAGGCGGCCACGGCGCACACGGCCGCTGGACCTTCTGGTACGCCAACGGCGAAGTCCAGGCCCGCGGTGCGTTCGAGCGCGGCGGTGTGATCAACGATCAGAATCGCCTCGCGGACTCGACGGAGATCCCCGAAGAGGGGCGGGTCGGCGAATGGCTCGGTTTCACGCGCAAGGCGCAGCCCTTGTTCCGCGGCAAGTACCGCAAAGGTGAGCGCCACGGCGTTTGGCAGTATTGGCATGACGACGGCTCACCGCGGGCGCGCGGTGAGTACGTGAACGGCAAAGCCTCGGGGCTGCATACCCGCTGGTATCCGGACGGCACGATCGCGGAAGAAGGCGAGTGGCGCGACGGCAAACGACACGGCATTCACCGCGCGTGGTTCGAGAACCGTCAGATCGCGTGTGAAGGCCGCTTCGAAATCGGCACGCCGGACGGGATGCACCGCGTCTACGCACCCGGTGGCGCTCTACGCGAAGAGACCTTCTACGTCGCGGGCCAGATCACGGGGCTGCGCAGCATCTGGGACGAAGGGGGCCGCTTGTCATGGACGGGCAGCTACGCCAAGGGCCGTTTGGACGGCGAAGTCGTGCACTATCACGCCGATGGTCGCGTACGCCAGCGCGGGCTCTACGAAGCCGGTGAAGCGCAGGGATTGCACACGGGCTTCGACGAAACGGGCGCGAAGGTCTGG
Source organism: uncultured Planctomycetaceae bacterium (assembly GCA_964402175.1). Lineage (GTDB taxonomy): Bacteria > Planctomycetota > UBA1135 > UBA1135 > JAWKUK01. The sequence goes on from CAYOBN010000073.1 coordinate 19,802, forward strand.
GAGCAGGAGTACCAAGCCGGTATCCCGAGCGGTCGCCGCGCGACGTTCACGACGTCGGGCGAGGTGCGCTCGGAGGCGAGCTTCGTCGCCGGAACGCCCGCGGGTGTGCACCGCTTGTGGGCCGATGACGGCGACCTGCAGGCCGAAGGCCGTTATGCCAGCGGCGAAGCGGCTTGGGTGTGGAGCCAGAGCGGCTCAGCGCGCTAAGGCGGCGCTGACGCCCGGGTGCGAACGCTCGAGGCGCTCGACCTCGAACAGCGCCGCGACGTAGCGACCCTCGGGGCCCGCACGGCGCGGCGAGACGTATTCCCACACGACATCTCCGTTCGGCGCGAGCTCGAAGGCGCGACCTCGGCACGACTCCGTGACGAGGATGTTGTCGCCCTCGAGCAGGGTCGCGACGCCGCAGAACTGCGTCGAGAACATGCTGCTGTCGCTGGGGGCCCACATCGAAACGACCGCGCCGCCGCTGACCTCGAGCTCGACGAGGCGCGAATCGCCAGCGTTGCCCAGGTTGTCGAACACCAGCAGCGTCCCGCGGTGTGTGGCGGTCGGATGGTGAGGCGCGCGCCACGGCCCGCCGGTGAGCCAGACGATGCGCTTCGAGCGCGGATCGACGACGAAGACGAGGTCCAGGTCGCGCGCGCAGAGCAGCCAATTGCCCGCGCGGAACGCAGGGTGGCGCGCCGCGAGGCGACCATCCAGGACCTCGATGGTGTTCGAGTGCATCACGTCACCGACGCGCACGGTCAGATCGTCCAGCATCGGCGCGAACTCGCTGTTGACGAAGGCGTCCCAGAGCGACAGCTCGCCCAGGACGTTGCCGTCCAGGTCGAGGGTCGTCACGCAGTCATCGACGATCGGCGCGCGCGGATTCACTGCATCGATGATGCGCTCTCCCCGAGTCAGGACATGCACGACAGCGCCGTCACGGCCGGGGTCCCGGTCGAGCGCGAGGTCGTGATGCGCGCGTATCGGTGACGCCCACACGGGCCGCGATTCCCGGTCGATGCGGACGAGCGCTCGTCCGTCGTGGATCGCCAGCAAACCGCCATCGTCGAGGAGCAGCACGCGGCGCCAAGGGACCTGGTGCTCGCCCTCGAGCGGCGGCAGCCCCTTGTGCGCTGCGTACGGCAACGCCCACGTGTGCAAGAGCGCACCATCGAGCGCGCGGAGCTCGGCCTCGGCGCGGTCGCCGGAGGTCGAGAGGTTCACGCCCGGCGCAGCGCGCTCGGCGTCGAAGTGTGTGACTCCGGACGCGGTACCACGCGGCGGGGCGCTGCCCGGCGCGTAGCCGATCGCTCCGAGGTTCGGCGATTCTGCGCGCGCGACCCCGTACAGGCCGCCGAGGCCCTCGACCCAACCGCGGCCGTCTGGGGGAGCGGCGTGTGGGCGTGGTGACCCGGCTCCGCCCCCGCGGGCGCTCCACCACACGGCGCTCGCCGCGGCGGCGATCAGGAGCGTCAAAGCCACCGCCAGGGCCAAGGTCTGGATCCGCATACGCACGCCATACGTTAGCGCGCTGCTCCGAGCCCAGGAGCTTTCCCGCAGTGGGGGCCTGGAATCGCGCCGAATCAAGGCGCTGTTCCCACAGCGAGGCGCGCCCTCGCGCGGAGTCGGCTATGTTGGCCTCCATGTTGTCCCTCGCGTTGACCCTCGCACTCGGGGCGCAATCGGCGTCCCCCGACGACACCGAGTACTTCGAGCAGCAGGTGCGCCCGATCCTGGCAGCGCGCTGCTTCGAGTGTCACGGCCCCGAAGGCCGCGCGAAGGGGGGGCTGCGCCTCGCGACCCGCGCGGGCTTCCTGGCCGGGGGAGACTCCGGTCCGGTCGTCGAGGCGGCGGGGAAGGTCGACGCCGCGGTGTTCCTGGAGGCCATCGGGTACGAAGACGAGTTCCTGCAGATGCCGCCCCAGGCGAAGCTGCCCGACGAAGAGCTGGCGGTGCTGCGCAGTTGGATCGCGCGGGGCGCACCGTACGGCGCCGAGACCAGCGGCGAGCACCAAGGCGCAACCGAGGACCACGCGGAGCCGCGTGTCACCCGCGGCGACGGTCTGACGGGCTGGGCCTATGAGCCGATCGCGCGTCCCGCTGTGCCCGAGTCCGCGCACCCGATCGACGCGCTCGTCCGCGCGCGACTCAGAGAGGCGGGCCTCGCACCCAATCCGCCCGCCGACGAGCGCGAGCTCGTGCGCCGAGTGCACTTCGACCTCACGGGGCTCGCGCCGCGCCCGGAGGACGTCGAGGCTTACGTGCGCGACAGCGATCCGGACAAGTGGATGAAGCTCGTCGAGCGCTTGCTCGAAGCGCCGCAATACGGCGAGCGCTGGGGCCGCCACTGGCTCGACGTCGTGCGCTACGCGGAGACGAACGGCTTCGAGCGCGACAGCGACAAGCCCAACATCTGGCGCTATCGCGATTGGGTCATCGACGCGTTCCAGCGCGACATGCCGTACGACCGCTTCGTCCTCGAGCAGCTCGCCGGTGACGAGCTGCCGGACCGCGACCACGGCTCGATCATCGCCTCGGGCTACCTGCGCCTTGCGCAGTGGGACGACGAGCCCGGCGCGGGTGCGCTGCAAGGGCGCTATGACGTCCTCGACGACATCGTCTCGACCACGGGGCAAGTGTTCCTCGGCTCGACGATCGGTTGTGCGCGGTGCCACGACCACAAAGCCGATCCGTTCGACGCAGTGCACTACTACGAGTTCATGGCGTTCTTCCACGGCTTGACCGACATGTCGCGCGGCGGCACGCAGGTCGACGTCGCGACGCCCGAAGAAGCGGCCGAGACCGCGCGCCTGGAGGCCGAGCGCGAGCGTCAGGTCGGGCGACTGGAGGGACAGCGTGCGCAGATGACCGAAGAGCTCGCTGCTGCGGTGCAGGCGCGCGATGGGGCCCACGTGCACGGGGTCGGGCCGCTGCGCGACCTGCGGTATCGCTTCTATCGTGACACCTGGGCGACGCTGCCGGACTTCGAGATGTTCCGGCCAGAGGACTCAGGAGCGCTGTCGAACGGTTACCTGGACCTCGCGCCGCGCACGCGGGACAACGCGATCGGCTTCGTGCAGGAAGGGCGCCTCGCGATCCCGGTCGACGGGACGTACGAGTTCCGCATCCATGCCGATGATGGCGCTCGCCTCTTTGTCGGCGACACCGCGGTCGCGACGATCGACGGGCTCGGTGATGCCCCGCGCCAGGCCGAAGGTCGCGCTCCGTTGCGCGCGGGCGAAGCGCCCCTGCGGCTCGATTGGTTCAACGCCGTCGGCACTCCGATCCTGGAGGTCGCGTGGCGGAGGCTCGAGGACGAGCGTTGGCGTTACCGCCTCGAAGCGCCTGAAGGTGCCTGGACGGCTGAGGGCTTCGATGACTCGGGCTGGCTCGAAGGCCGCCGCGGCTTCGGGACACGCGGCACGCCGAACGCCGACGTTGGCACCGAGTGGAGCACGAGCGAGATCTGGCTGCGCCGGACCTTCCACTGGGACGGGCAGGATCCCGCCGATGCCGCGCTGGTGCTGCACCACGACGAAGACGTCACCGTCTACATCAACGGCGTCCCCGCGCTCACTCGGGGCGGCTACGTCGTCGACTACGTCGTCGAAGGGCTTTCCGACGATGCGCGCGCCGCTTTGCGACCGGGCGCCAACGTGCTGGCGGTGCACTGCCGACAGACGGCCGGCGGACAGTACGTCGACGTCGCGGTCGTCCCCCGGCATGTGACGCTCGAGGGCCGTGCGCTGCGCGAGATCGCTGCGGGTTGGCGCTCGCTCTCGACGCCGCGCACCGCGGCGAGCGACGAAGAGCTCGTGCGGCTCTTCCAGGCGCGCGGCGATGAGCTGCTCGGCGCTGGCGCCTTCGAGCGCTTCCGGAAGCTGGACGAGCGCCTCCGCGCGGAGCGCGAGCGTCGGGTCCCGCGCGCGACAGCGTTCGCCGCGCGCGAGCGCGGTGCGGAGCCGCCGCCGCTCGCGGTGCACGTCCGGGGGAACGCGCACGCACTGGGGACACCGGTCGAGCCGCGGATCCCCGCGTTCCTCGCGGCCGCGAAGCTGCCCGACATCACGCCCGCGGCGGACGGCAGCTCCAGCGGGCGCCGCACCGCGCTCGCGCGTTGGATGGCGGCTCCCGAGAACCCGCTCACGGCGCGGGTGATGGTGAACCGTATCTGGCAGCATCATTTCGGCCAGGGCATCGTCGCGACGTCGAACGACTTCGGCGAGCTCGGCGAACGTCCGACGCACCCTGAGCTGCTCGATTGGCTCGCGAGCGAGTTCATCGCGCGCGGCTGGAGCGTCAAAGCGCTGCACCGCTTGATCCTGTCGTCCGAGACGTGGCGTCAGAGCGCGCGCGGGCGTGACGATGCACTGGCGTTGGACCCCACCAACTCGCTGCTCTGGCGCACCGCGCCGCGGCGGCTCAGCGCCGAAGAGGTCCGCGACGGGATGTTGGCCGTCGCGGGCATGTTGAACCTCGAGCGCCGCGGCCCGAGCGTCTTCGGGCGCATGCCCGAGGCTGCGCTCGCGACGTCATCGACGCCCGAGAGCGTGTGGGGGAGGTCGCCGGCGGCGCAGCAGAATCGCCGCACGGTGTACATCAAGGTGAAGCGCTCGCTGCTGACGCCGCTGCTCGTCGCCCACGACATGGCGGATGTCGATGCGAGCTGCCCGGTGCGTTTCACCACGATCCTGCCGACACAGGCCCTGCAGATGCTGAACGGCGAGTTCCCGCGGGAGGTCGCGGCAGCGTTCGCAGCGCGTTTGGAGCGCGAACTGCCCGCGCCGCCGTCGGGCGCGACCGGCAGCTTGCTCGCTGCGCGAGTGCGCCGCGGCCTCGAGCTCGCGTTCTCGCGGCCCGCGTCCACGGACGAGGTCCAGCGCCACGTCGAGTTCCTCGAAGGATTGCAGCGCGAAGAGAGCCTCACGGAGCGCCGCACGCTGGAGCTCTTCTGCTTGACCGTCTTGAACCTGAACGAGTTCGTCTACGTCGACTGAGGGACAGAACCATGGCACCCGATCAAAACCTGACCCGCCGTTCGTTCCTCAGTGGCGCTGCGAGCGCCTTCGGCCTCGCGGGGCTCGCCGGTGCGCAGGACCTGCCTGCGTTCGTCGATCCGCTCGCGCCGAAGTCGCCGATGTTCCCGGCCAAGGCCAAGAACGTCATCTTCCTCTACATGTACGGCGGTCCGAGCCAGGTCGATACCTTCGACTACAAACCGGACCTCTACCCGCTCGACGGGAAGACGATCCAGGTGAAGACCCGCGGCCGCGGCGGCGCTCGCAACGAGGGCCGCGTCGTCGGGCCGAAGTGGAGCTTCAAGCAGTACGGCGAGTGCGGCAAATGGGTCAGCGAGCTCTTCCCGAACCTCGCGACCCAGGTCGATCGCATCGCGTTCGTGCACTCGATGTACGCCGATAGCCCGATCCACGGCTCGGCGATGCTGATGATGAACTCGGGGCATTTGTTCAGCGGCAAACCGTGCCTCGGGTCATGGGTCGCCTACGGCTTGGGCTCCGAGAACCGCGACATGCCCGGCTTCGTCGTGATGCTCGACCAGACGGGCGGCCCGATCAGCGGCGCCAAGAACTGGTCCAGCGGGTACATGCCCGCCACGTTCCAGGGCACCGTCGTCGACGCGTCGCGCGCGACGCCGATCCTGGATCTGGCGCCGCCGCCGGACATGCCGCTGCGGGTGCAGCGGCGCATCCTCGATCGCCTGCGGATCGAGAACGAGCGCCACGTCTCCGAGCGTCTGGACAACACCGAGCTCGCGGCTCGCATCGCGAGCTACGAGCTGGCGTTCCGGATGCAGGCGGCGGCCCCGAACGTCCTCAACTGGCAGTCCGAGGACCCGGCGATCCATGCGCTCTACGGCATCGATCGCAAGGAGACGTTCGACTTCGGCCGGAAGTGCCTCCTCGCGCGGCGCATGGTCGAGAGCGGCGTGCGCTTCGTGCAGATCTACTCCGGCGGCGCGCACAACGACTCCAACTGGGATGCCCACGGCGACCTGGAGCACAACCACAACCTGCATGCCGGCGCCACGGACAAACCGATCGCGGGGTTGCTGCAGGACCTGGCCCAGCGGGGCCTCCTCGACGAGACGCTGATCGTCTGGGGCGGCGAGTTCGGCCGCCAGCCGACCGCCGA
>CAYOBN010000074.1:0-13307 GCA_964402175.1 uncultured Planctomycetaceae bacterium
AGCGCGCGCGCCTCGGAGCGCTCCGCCGCCAAGTCGTACCTGGTACCGTTCGATCGTGAACGCAGGCAGGGCCCTCTGCGCCGATCGAAGCGACGCTGCGGCCCTCCTGGTTGTGCTCAGCCCTCGCCGCGATCGCCCCACGTGCCGCGGATCGAGGCGGACCGGACGGAGATGATCTCGAGCACCCAGTCCCACCAACCCCAGTCGGTGACACGCTGCTCGGTGATCTGCATGCCCGGCAGCCGGGCGTCCGACGCGTTCTCCAGCGCCGCCTGGCGCGCGGGGCGCGGCAGGTCCCACGAGAAGATCGTGAACGAGCGCGCCGACGACCGGAACGTCCCGGAGGTCGCCGTGTCGCGGGTGAACTCCACGGACGCGCAGCCCACCGCTGGAAGGAGGAGGGCGACGGCGAGGAGGGCCTTCGAGCAGACGGTGCGGATCATGGTGGGACTGCACTCTACTTCGGCCGCCGGCCGATGGTGACCTGAAGGAGGATTCACATGCGGCCCGCCGGTATCCTCGACCCGCCCGTGCTGCCCCTCCCGATCCCCACCCTCGCCGCCCGACCCGCCGGGCTCGACGCCGAGCTCGAGCGCCACGCCGCCCGCTTCACCGAGGCCTTCGGTGCCCGCGGCGGCCGGCCGCGGCTCGTCTTCGCGCCGGGCCGCGTGAACCTGTTCGGCGGGCACCTCGACTACAACGGCGGGCCCGTGATGCCCACGGCGCTCGATCGCGGCACGTTCCTCGCCCTGCGCCCGCGCGCGGACCGGCGGCTCGTCCTGGCCTCGACCTTCGATGGCGCCGGCTGCGACCTCGACCTCGACCGGCTCCCGGAGGTGCGCACCGGCCTGTGGGCCGACTACCCGATCGGCGTCGTCAAGGCCCTCGCCGCGCGCGCCCCCTCCGCCCCGGGCCTCGACGTGCTCTTCGGCGGCAACCTGCCGGTCGGCGCGGGCCTGTCGTCGTCGGCGTCGATCTGCGTCGGGACGGCGTTGGCGCTCGACCTCGCGTGGGACCTCGGGCTGAGCGTGCGCGACCGTGTCGCCGCGGCGCTGACCGCCGAGCGCGGCTTCGTCGGCGTGCAGTGCGGCATCATGGACCCGCACGCGGTCGGCCTCGCCAAACCGGGCCACCTGCTCTGGCTCGACTGCAAAGACGGCTCCACCGAGCACTTGCCGATCGACTTCGAGCGCCTCTCGATCGGCATCGTCGATTCCGGCGTGCAGCGTCAGCTCGCCCGCAGCGAGTTCAACGCGCGCGTCGCGCAGTGCGCGGAGGCCTTCCGCGCGCTCGCGCCCCACGTCCCGGGGGCGACGGTCCTGCGCGACGTGCCCGCGGATGTCGTCGAAGCCCACGCCCACGGGCTCGACCCCGTGATCCTGCGCCGGGCGCGCCACGTCGCCGCCGAGGTCGCGCGGACGTTCGCCGCGCGCCGCGCGCTCGAGTCCGGCGACCTCCGCCGCCTCGGCGAGCTCATGTCGGCCACCCACGCCTCGCTGCGCGACCTGTACGAGTGTTCGGCGCCCGAGCTCGACGTCATCGCCGAGGCCGGCGCCGAGGCCCCGGGCGGCCTCGGGGCGCGCCTCACGGGCGCGGGCTTCGGCGGGTGCGCGGTGCTCCTCGTCGCAGCGGGCCGCGAGGCCGAGGCCCTCGACCACGTCCAAGCGCGCTTCGCCGCCCGCTTCGGCCGCGTCCCGACCGCGGGGTTCTTCCGCGGCGACGAGGGCCCGCGCGAGGTGCACCCCTGACCCGCTCTCGTTTCAGAACGATCGTTCTGGCTGGAATCCGCACCGCATCCGTGCGAAATAGAGGGGCACAGCCATGGGTCAATACCTCCTCCTCGTCATCGCGCCCGTCCTGCTCGGCATGTGGGCTTCGTGGCGCGTCAAGTCCACCTTCAACCGCTACAGCCAGGTCGGCGTCGCCAGCGGGATGACCGGCGCCCAGGCCGCCGCGGCCGTCTGCCGGGCGGGTGGCGCCCACGACGTCACGATCGAGCGCGTCGGCGGGTTCCTGTCCGACCACTACGACCCGCGCACGAAGACCCTGCGCCTCTCGCCCGAGGTGTTCGACGGGCGCAGCGTCTCCTCGATCGCCGTCGGCGCGCACGAAGCGGGCCACGCCATCCAGCACGCGGTGGGGTACTCCTGGCTCGAGATGCGCTCGCTGATGGTGCCGCTCGTGCAGTTCGGCAACGCGACTTGGATCTACCCGGTGATGATCGGGCTCTTTGCGCAGATGACGGGGCTCCTGTGGATCGGCATCGCGTTGCTCGCGCTCACGGTGCTCTTCCAGCTCGTCACACTGCCGGTCGAGTTCGACGCTTCGAACCGCGCGCGGCACGTCCTCGCGACCGCGGGCATCACCCGCAGCCAGGACGAAGAGGGCGGCGTCGCCACCGTGCTCAACGCCGCGGCGCTGACCTACGTCGCCGGCGCGATCGCCTCGATCGGCACCCTCCTGTACTACGTCCTGCTCGCGACCCAGGGCCGCGGCAACGACGAGTGACCGCGCCGCGGGCCCGCCCTCCAGCGCGGGACCGCTGCCACCGCCTCCGGACACAGCTCGGCGGCGCTGCCTGCGCAGCGCCACCGAGCTGTCTCTGTTGCAGGTCGCCCGCAGCAGGTGGCCCGTTGGGGTCGAGGGCCCCGGGCGGATAGCCTCTCGGGGCTGCCCCGTTCCCCCCGGAGCCCGACCGGAGCCCCCATGGACCGCCTGACCCTCGACTACACGTACGCCCTCGCCGACGCGGTGGGCCCCGAGCACGGCCTGACCGAGGCCGAGCTCGCGGCCCTCGCAGCCCCCTCGGAGGCGGCCCTCGCGGCCGTAGAGGCCCGCCGCGGGCGCGACCTCCGTTGGTTGGACCTGCCGCACCAGGCGGAGATGCTCGGCCGCATCCAGGCCTTTGCGGCGGCCCAAGCGGGGCGGTTCGACAACGTGGTCGTCCTCGGCATCGGGGGCTCGGCGCTCGGCAACCGCGCCCTGCACGCTGCGCTGAACAGCCCGTACCACGACCTCGCGCCGCGGCGCGGGACGCCGCGGCTCTTCGTGCTGGACAACGTCGACCCGGACCTGATGGGGGAGTTCCTCGCCCACATCGACGTCACGCGCACGCTCTTCAACGTCATCTCGAAGTCCGGCTCCACCGCCGAGACGATGAGCCAGTTCCTGATCCTGCGCGCGCGTCTGATCGCGGCGCTCGGCGAGGAGCGCCACAAGGCGCACATCGTCGTCACGACGGACCTGGCGGCGGGGGTGCTGCGCCCGATCGTCAACGAGGTCGGTTACCACAGCTTCGAGGTGCCCGACGGCGTCGGCGGCCGCTTCAGCGTGCTCTCGCCGGTCGGCCTCCTCTCGTCGGCGCTCGTCGGGATCGACGTCGCGGGTCTGCTCGCCGGCGCCGCGGCGATGGACGAGCGCTGCCGCAGCGCGCGCTTCGCGGACAACCCTGCGCTCGTGTATGCGGCGCTGCAGTGGGGGATGCAAGCGCACAAACACAAGCCGATCGCGGTGCACTTCCCGTACAGCCATCGCCTCGCGTTCCTCGCGGATTGGTACGCGCAGCTCCTCGCGGAGTCGATCGGCAAGCGCCGCTCGCGCGCGGGGCACGACGTCTTCGTCGGACCGACCCCGGTCAAGGCGGTCGGTGTCACGGACCAACACAGCCAAGTGCAGCTCTACACCGAGGGGCCGCACGACAAGTGGTTCACGCTGCTCGCTGTCGACCGTGCGGACCACAGCGTCGCGATCCCGGCAGCGTTCCAGGACCGCCCCGAGCTCGCGTACCTCGGCGAGCGCACCCTGAACGAGCTCTTCGAGGCCGAGCGCGAAGGCACACGCATCGCGCTCACCGATGCAAAGCGTCCGTGTGTGACGCTGCACTTCCCGCGCATCACCGCGCACACGGTCGGTCAGTACATCTACCTCATGGAGCTCGCCGTCGCGGTGATGGGCGAGCACTACGACATCGACGCCTTCGATCAACCCGGCGTCGAAGCGGGCAAGATCGCGGCGTACGCGCTGATGGGCCGCCGCGGCTTCGAGGCGCGGCGCATGGAGATCGAGCGGAAAGGCGCGGGGACGCGCCGGCGCGTCTGACGCCGCTGGCATGGATACGTTCCAACGTCTGATCGTCGGCATCGAGCTGAAGCCGCGCACCTTGGAGGCGTCGCAGGGGTCCCGCGCAGCGCTGAGCCAAGCTGCGTGGCTCGCCGCGCGCACGGAGGCCAAGCTCCTGCTCGTCCACGCGACGTGGGACGGCCGTGACGAGCCGCCGCCGCCCGAAGATGCGGCGACGCTCGACGCGCTCGTCGCGCTGGGCGCGGAGCTGGCTGGCGAGGACGCCGCGCTCTCCTACGCGATCGAAGCCGAGCGTCCGTGGATGGCGATCGCGCGGCACGCGACGCCGCGCGACCTCGTGTTCATCGGGAAGCGCGATCTGGAGGTCGCCGACGTCGCCCGCGTCGGGCCGACGGCCGCGAAGCTCGTGCGCGCGTGCAATGCGCCGGTATGGCTCGTCGAGCCAGGCCAGGACCAAGCCGTGCGCCTCGTCCTCGCTGCGACGGACCTGTCCCCTGTCGGCGAGCGCGCGGTCTCGGCCGCCGCTTGGCTCGCGGCCGCGCACGGGGCCGAGCTGCACATCGTGCACGCGTGGCGGGTCCCGCGCGATCTGCAGAACGCAGCCGATACCCTCGATCACGACGAGTACGTCGCCGCGGTCGAAGCGCACCGCCTCGCGGCCCTCGCCCGCTTCGAGCATTCGGTGCGCGGCCTCGCGCCCGAGCCGACGCTGCACCTCGAGCGGGGCCGCGCCTCGGACCGCATCCTCGGGCGCATCGAGGTCCTGCAGCCCGACCTCGTCGTCCTCGGGAGCCTCTCCGTCGGCGGCCGCCCTGGCCTCTTCGTCGGCGAGACCGCCGAGCGGGTCCTGCCCCGCCTCGACGTCTCGGCGTTGACCTTCAAGCCGCTCGACTTCCCGACGCCGCTGCGCGACCTGCGTTGAGCGCGCTCGATCACATCGCGCTGCGCGTCGCAGACCTCGACCGCTCCCTCTCGTTCTACACCGAGCTCCTTCCCGCGCGCCTCGTCTCCCGCGTCCAGCACGAAGATCGCTGGCGCACCGAGATCGCGACGCTGCGCACGCTGGACGAAACGGCGCCCCTTACGCTCGTCCTGCTGATGCCCCGCCGCGTGCGCGCACTGCTCTGGCTGTTCCACCACGTCGTCCCCCGCCAGACCCGCAGCCACGAGCACCTGGGCTTCCGCTGCGGCTCCCTCGCCGAGCTGCGCGAGCGCTTCGAGCGTGCGCGGGCCATCGGCGCGACGATCGAGAACCCGCTGACGGAGCTGCCGGGTCGCGACGCACACCTCTTCGAGGTGCTGGATCCCGACCGCAACGGCGTCGAGTGGATCTGTGGCCGCGTGCACGACTGACGCGGCGCGGGCGCTCAAGTCGGCTCTGCCAGGGCGGCGGTCAGCACCGCAGCGATCCAGAAGAGCTCATCGTCCGAGCGCTCGCGGAAGAAGCCCGCGGTCTTCCCCGCATGCGTGCGCACCTGCAACTCGAGCACGGGGACGTCATTGATGGTGATGCCGCTCGGGCCGACCCCGATCCCTGCGAGCTCGTCGCCGCTCCAGATGCGAGTGTTCGGTTTCCCGAGCGCCTGTTGCACGATCGACAGGGTGCGGCCTTGCACGCTGATGAGCGCGCGCCGGCGACCGCTGCGCAGCGCGAACAAGAAGAGCATCACGCCGATCGCGCCGAAGAGCAGCGTGCCGAGCGCAAAAGGCAGCGCGGTCTCCGCGCCGTCCTGCACAGCCCCGAGGCCGAGGCTCGCAAATCCGAAGAGCGCGACGAAGGTGAGCCAGATGAGCGAGAATGCGTCCAGCCCTTTGCTGCCCTTCCAGAAGCCGCGCGGCGGCAATTCGAGCAGCACACCCTCCTGGGTGTGTTCGAGGTTCGCGGTGCTGCGCGAGGGCTGCGGCGGAACCTCGCGCGGTGCGCCGCTCTCCTCCGCCGCGGCCGCGCTGGTGGGGGCGACGCCGAGGGTGCGCACTTCGACCGCGCAACCGAGCCGCTCACCCAGGGTCCGAGCGAGCGCAGCGAGCGTCGCGCGGGGATGGGCGAAGACGAGCGTCTCCCGCGGGCGGCCGGTCGCGCCATCGAGCTTGATCGCGGAGAGGTGCGCAAAGTCCCCCAAGGGATCGGCACCGCCGCTCCGCCGCGTGTGAGGCCTGGCGCCCGTGTCGACGACCAGACGCTCGAGCGCGTCGCGCTCGACCCGCCGTGTGCGGCGGATGGGGCCGATGTGCTCGACTCCGACGAGCGCGCCTTCGCAAAGGTGCACCTCCGACCGCCCCCAGCCGATGAGCGCGCCGATCCCGAAGGTGATCGCGACGGGCACGAGGGCCGGGATGAGCCCGAAGTACCCGAAGAACCCCATCGCAGCGCTCCCGAAGATCGCGCCGCAGACGAGGCCCATCACGGCGAGCGCCACCGCGATCCCGCGCGCGCCGGGGATGTTGCGCGGCGCGAGCTCGTAACGCTCGGTGAAGCCGTCCTGCACGACATGCCACGGCGCTGGGTCGGTCTCGCTCACGGGGTCTCCTCGCTCGAAGGGCGCCACGAGCGTAGGGCGCCAGGCGAGCCAAGGCCAGCGCGCTCAGCGCACGCGGCCCGCGCGGGCCGTGATCGCGGCGTGCTCCAGGGACCACGCCGCCTCGAGCAGCGAGGTGCGCGGGTCCCCTGCGGCGCGCGCGGCGACGAGGGCGCGCAGCAGGGGCGGCGCGGGGTGGGCCGGCACATCGAGCTGGGCGCGGGTCGTCGCGGCGTCGTACAGCGTCACGCGGCCAGCGCGGTCGCCGACCAGCAGCGTCTTCGGGTCGGCGGCGACGGAGAGGGTGCTGACGGGCCCCGCGCGCACCTCGCCGCGCAGCTTGCCGGCGGCGTCGGTCTGGCGCAGGCCGCCGTCGCGCCCGACCGTGGCGAGGCCGCCGTCCGCCAGCCACGTGACGCCGAAGATCGCGCCGTGCGCGGACCACGTCGCCACCGCGCGGCCCTCTTCGGGATCGATGACGCGCAGTGCACCGGCTTCGTCGGCGACGGCGAGGCGGTCGCTGTCCGCGCGCCAAGCCAGCGCGTTGATCGCGCCGCGGGCCGGGTCGAGGCGCAGGTATTCGCGGCCCGAGAGCGCCTCGGTCAGCACCACGCCGCCCGCGCGATCGCCGCTGGCCACGAGCACACCGTCGGGGCTCAGCGCGACCGCGGTGATCCAGTCGGTGTGCGCGCGGCTCTGCCAACGCGGCGCGCCGCTGCGGGCGTCGAAGCTCCGCAGCGTGCGGTCGGGGCCGCCCAGGACGAGCGTCGCGAGGTCCACGGAGACGTCTGCGTCGAGCGCGACATCGGGCTCCTCGCCGAGGTGGAAGAGGCGGCGGCCCGTGGCGACCTCGACGCCGACCGCGACGCCGCGCTCCCCCGGCCGCCCGCCCGCGATGACGAGCACACGGCCGTCGGCGCTGAAACGCAGGCGCTCGGGCCGGCCCTCGGGGAAGGGCAGGATGCCGAGCAGCGCGCCCGCCGGCGCCTCGGCCCCGTTCAACGCGAGGAGCGCGACCTGGCCGAGGCCGCCGACCGCCGCCACGGGCGCGCCGGGGCTCGCCGCCAGCGCCGTCACCGCGTACGGGCCCTCGGTCCACGTGAAGGGCGCGAGGCTCAGTCCGCTCGGCGGCATCGGCGCGCCGGCCGACACGGCGAGCGCGGGGGCGGGCTGCGCCACGACCGCCGCCGCGGGGGTGCCGGGGTCGCGCGCATCGACCCGCGCGCCGCCTTGGATCCAAGCCCGCAGCGTCGCGCGCACCGCTTCATCGAGGCGCTCTTCGTCCGGCGGCATGAACGGGCCGCGGGTGTGTTCGACGACCTGCAGGAGCAGGCTGCCGTCGGGATCCCCCGGCCGCACGGCGGCGCCCGAAGAACCGCCGGCGAGCAGCTTCGGCACACTCGTCACTTCGAGCCCGTTCTTCGCCCGGCTGCCGCGGTGGCAGCTCGCGCAGTACTCGCGCAGGAGCGGCTGCACGTGATCGACGAAGTTCGGCGGCGGGTCCTCCGCCGACGTCGGGGCCGCGAGCGCGACGAGCGCGAGCGCAGCAGGTGTCCAGCTCGAATGCATCGCGCACGAACCTACCACGGGCGGGCGCACCTGTCTCGGTGCCCGGGGCGCGTCCGGATCCCGATCACCCCGAAGGAGCGCCGAGCCCGCCTCGCGCTCTGGATGCCGTACCTCGCCGTGCTCACTGGAACGTCACCGAGAAGCCGTCCGAGAAGTTGCTCGTGACCGTGGGGTTGGCGTCGCGGTACCAGCACTGGAAGTTCCAGGTCTGGCCCGCGGTGACGACCACGAGGCCCGTCGGCGTGGGGTGACGGTCGAGGTCGATGCGCAGCGCGACGGCGCCCGCGGCGCCGGAGTTCTGCACTTGGCCCGGGCCGATGTAACGTCCGATCGCGCCGCCGAGGCACAGGTTGCCTTGGCTCCCGCCGGGGTTCTGGACGAAACCCTGCGTCGCGCTCGTCAAGAAGAACGAGAAGGCGTTCGCGGGCATGCGCGTGCAGCGCAGCGTGACGTCGTTCTGCGCGACGGAGGCGCTGCCGAGGGCGCCGAGCATGGCGCTCACACCCGTCGAGTTCGTGCTCGCGGTGCAGTAGTTCGTGCCGATCGACACCGGCCCGAGCGGACCGAATTCGACCTGGTGCACGTTCAGCGTACACGTCGCACCGCTCGAGCCCGCGCCCCAGTTCACGCCGCCGTTGGGCGCGTTGGCGTTCGACGCACGCCGGGGCAGCGGGCCCAGCACGGCGCCGTCGAAGAGGAACTCGCCGTCGACGTTCGTTGCGCCCGCACCCTTGCGGAAGGTGTAGGTGTGGTAGTTGCCGTCGTTCCCGCCGACGCACACGTAGCTGATCCCAGCGAGGAAGATGTTCGCGGTCACATCCGCCCCCGCGACTTCGAAGAACGCGAGGTAGCGGTCGCTCGCCGCCGTCGTGCCCGAGGCGAACTCGAAGAACGCATCCACGCCGTTCGTCGCGAGCAGGCGCATCGTCACCGAGAGCTCCCAACCGCCGTTCGCGAGGGTGGTCAGCTCCGCCGGAGTGAAGAGCTGCGAGTAGTGCGCGCGGCCACCGTTGAACGTCACTTGGTCGTCGATCTGCCACGCGTTGCGACCGGTGCCGGGATCGGGCGAGAGGGCGGTCATGACGACCTGCCCTCCCGAAGGATCGACGAGCGTCCAGCCCTGGGTCGTCGGGTCGGGCGCGGTACCGGTGGTCCCTGCGTCGTAGGTCGCGCTCTGCGCGGCGGCGAACGAGGTGAAGAGGAGCGAGGCGATGGGCAGTCGAAGTGCTTGCATGGTGCTGCTCGAGTCAGGGGAGACAGGCTCAGTCGGAAACGCGGCGGTCGAAGTACGCGAGGACCGTGTCGCGTCCGCGTTCGATCTGGCGGGCCATCCACGCGGCGGCCTCGCCTTCGTTGCGCTCGCGCAGGCGCGCGGCGAGCTCGCAGTGGGAGTGCCACGTCTCGTCGGCCACCGCCGCGGTGACGAGCCCCTCGGCGCCGCGCTGCGGATGGAAGGCCCGCGAGACGAAGGAGAGGTCCGCGCCGACCTTCGAGAGCCAGCGGTTGCGCGCGGCTTCGAGGACGGTGCGGTGGAAGCGCTCCTCGAGGTCGAGCCACGCGTCGAGCTCCGGGCCCGCTGCGGTCGCGGCGGCGCCCCGCGCGGCGAGGGCGTCGCGGAGGCGCGCGAAGCCGGCGTTGCAGCCGTCGATCGTATCGAGCTCGTAGTCCGCGGCATGGCGCGCGGCGAGCCGGGCGGCGTAGGGCTCGATGACGAGGCGCAGCTCGTAGAGCTCCGCGAGCTCGCGCCGGTCGGGGGTGCGGACGAACGCGCCTGCGCCGGGCCGGAAGTCGACGAGGTTCTCGCTCGCGAGCCGCTGCAGGGCCTCGCGCACGGGGGTGAAGCTGATCCCGAGCTCGTCGGCGAGGGCCCGGTTC
Organism: uncultured Planctomycetaceae bacterium; assembly: GCA_964402175.1. GTDB lineage: Bacteria > Planctomycetota > UBA1135 > UBA1135 > JAWKUK01. Next base: position 10,041 of record CAYOBN010000074.1, read on the forward strand.
GCGAGCCGCGTGCCGGGGGACCAGCGCCCGCGGAAGAGCTGGGCCCGGATGTGCCCGTAGGCCTGTTCGGCGAGGTTCTCGGCCATGTGTTGCAGCATGTTATAACATGGGGCGCGCGGCCGCAGGTGCCACACTGGTCCCCGATGAGAACCCTCCCCCAATGGGCCCTGATCGCCCTCACCGTCGGCTGCTCGACCCCGCCGGAAGCACCGCGCCGCGCCGCCGCGCCGCCGCGCACCTGGACCGCCGCCGAGTCCGACCCCGTCACCCTCGGCTGGATGCAGGGGTTCCCGCCGCCCCCTCTGCTGCGCATCGGCCAGCCCGACTCCGACTTCTTCAGCTTCCCGAAGCTGCGTTGGAGCGTCTGTCACCTGCGCGAGCTGCTCCCGACCGAGCGCGTGCACCGCGGGCTCGGCGCGCCGGTCCCGCTGCCCGGGTCGCTCGACGGGTCACTCGACGGGTCGCCGGATGGGGGCCTCGCCGCCGAGATCGACGCGCTGACATTCGAGCCGCTCGGCGGCGGCGCACCGCTGACGTGGGCGGACTCGCTCGCGGCGAACTTCACCGATGGTGTGCTCGTCTTGCACCGCGGGCGCGTCGTGTACGAGCGCTACTTCGGCGCGCTGCGCCCCGACGGTGAGCACGCGGCGATGTCGATGACGAAGTCGCTGACCGGGCTCCTCGCGGAGGTCCTGGTGGCCGAGGGCACGCTCGACGAGAACGCGCGTGTGGACGCGCTCGTGCCAGAGCTCCGCGGCAGCGGCTTCGGTGACGCCACGGTCCGGCAGGTCATGGACATGACGACGGGGATCCGCTTCAGCGAGGACTACGCCGATCCGAACGCGGACATCTGGGCCTACGCCGCAGCCGCGAGCCCTTTCCCGAGGCCCAGCGACGCGCAAGGGCCGAATGGGTACTGCGAATACCTGCCCTCCGTGCGCAGCGAGGGACCGCACGGCGTGGCGTTTGGCTACAAGACCGTCAACTCCGACGTCCTCGGTTGGATCCTCGCGCGGGCCTCGGGCCTCGCGGTCACCGAGCTGCTCTCGGAGCGGATCTGGCGCCATATCGGCGCGGAGCAGGACGCTTCGTTCACGGTCGACGGGCGCGGGACGCCGTTTGCGGGCGGCGGCATGAGCGCGGGCCTGCGGGACCTCGGTCGCATCGGCCAGCTCATGCTCGAAGGTGGCACGCTGTACGGGCAGAGGATCATCCCCGCGGCCGCGGTCGCCAGCATCCGCCGCGGCGGGGACCGCGACGCCTTCGCGCGAGCGGGTTACACCTGGCTGCCCGGCGCGAGCTACCGGGGCATGTGGTGGGTCCTGCACAACGCCCATGGCGCGTTCGCCGCGCGCGGCGTCCACGGTCAGACCATCTACGTCGATCCCCTGGCCGAGATGGTGATCGTGCGCTTCGCATCGTTCCCCCTCGCGTCCAACTCCGCCATCGACCCCACGTCGCTGCCCGCGTTCCAGGCTGTCGCAGAGCATCTTCTGCGCCGGCGCTGAGCGAGACCGACGGCGGACAGCGGCCCAACCCCAGCCCCAGATACAGACGATGCTCCCGAACACGCTGCTGCTCCTCGCGCTGACCGCAGCACCACAGACCCTGCGTTACGACGCAGGGGTCGCCGGTGCGCCGCTCTCCGATCCAAGCGCGGTCGGATGGACCTTCGTCGACCCGTCCCAGGGGGCGGTGCAGGTCGGGCCGCTCGCGCCCGATCGGGGCACGGGGGAGAACGCGTGGCGGGTGCACGATCCCAGCGCCGCAGGCGGCTCACGCGCGCACTACGCCGCGTTGCTCGGGCCGACCGACGCCGTCACCGCGGCGCAGCGCGGTTGGCGCCTCGAAGCGCGGCTGCGGGTGCTCTCCGGCAGCGGGGTCGACGCGTTCTTCGAGTTCGCGAGCGGGCGCGGCGGCGGCGATGACCGCTATCTGGTTTGGGTGCGCGTCGATGGCGCCGACGTGGTCGTTCGCGATGGCGGGGCCGGGGTGGACTTCCGCGTCGCCGGTGCTGCGGATGGCCGCCACCACACCGTCGCGCTCGAGAAGGCCGCGGACCTCGCGTCGCCCGACGCGGCGCTGACCTTCGATGGGCAGGCGCTCGGTGTGGTGCGGCGCACGGGCTCGAACCAGAACGCACCTGCCGGCGGGGTGCACTTCGGCGCGGGCTCCAGCGGCGGTACGGTGACGGTGCACTTCAACCGGGTGGTGTTTGCGCTCGGCCCGCCCGTGGACCTGGACCTCGTCGATGTATTCGTCGGCGGCCAGGGGTACCCCGCGTACCGCATCCCCGCGCTGCTCACGACCCGGCGCGGGGCGCTGCTCGCGTTCGCGGAGGGGCGCGCGACGCTCTCCGACCACGCGCAGAACGACATCGTCCTGCGGCGCAGCATGGACGGGGGCAGCACGTTCCAGGGGCTGCAGGTGATCGCCGACGAGGGCGCGGATTCGCTCAACAATCCGTGCGCGGCCGAGGTCCTCACCGGACCGCACGCCGGGCGAGTGCTCGTGATGTATCAGCGTTACCCGAACGGTTGCCACGAGTCGTGTGTGCAGCCTGGGTGGTCGGGGACGAACATCTGCCGCGGTTACATCGTGTACTCGGACGATGACGGAGCGACGTGGTCGGCGCCGCGTGAGATCACGCGAGAGGTCAAGGCCGAGACCGTGATGGACTCGATCGCCGGAGGGCCGGGGATCGGGTTCCAGAAGCGGTATCCTCCGCATGTCGGCCGAATCATCTTTCCGTTCAATCACGGAGAGCCGGGTGCGGTGTGGCGGGTGTATGCCGCCTTCAGCGACGATGGGGGGGATAGCTGGCAACGGGGGCAGATCGCGGATGACTCGCAGTCGCCGGGTTATGGCAACGAAGTGCAGATGGTCGAGCTCGTCGACGGCTCGCTCCTCCTCAACGCCCGCAGCGCAGGTGGAGTGCGGCGGCGGAAGGTGGCGCGCAGCTTCGATGGGGGGCAGACGTGGACTCCGCTGCTTGATTCGGCGCTGATCGAACCCGAGTGCATGGCGAGCATCATCCGGTACTCCGATCCCCTCGACGGTGAACCGAGCCGGATCGTCTACACGGGGCCGGACAGCAGCACGTCGCGGATCCGCGGGACCGTCCGGATCTCCTACGACGAAGGGATGACTTGGCCGCTGGCGCGGCTCGTGGTCCCGGGCAGCTTTGCGTACAGCGCAGCCACACGCTTGCCCGACGCACGCCTCGGCGTTCTGTTCGAACGCGACGGCTACAGCCGCATCACCCTG
>CAYOBN010000074.1:13407-25074 GCA_964402175.1 uncultured Planctomycetaceae bacterium
CTCTCTCTCGCAAGCGCTCTCGCGCGCGCGCGCGAAGTCGTACCTGGTACCGTTCGCCACGCCCAACACCCCAACACACAACCCAGGTACCAGGGCCTATTGCTGGAAGAGGAACTCGTTCGAGGTCAGTAGGGCGAAGAAGAGGTCTTCCAGGATCGCGCGGCGGGCGTCTTCGTCTTGCCCATCGAGCAGGCCTAGTGCAAGCGTGCGCTCGTCGTCCGATGCTGCGCGGGAGAGGGCTTGCAGGTAGAGCGCGTCGATGATGGCGGGGTCGTCCTCGGTGGTGGTCAGGAGGCGTTGGACCACCGGGCCGCGGGTCACTTTTTCGTGGACTGTCGTGCCGTTGACGAGGTGTAGCGCCTGGCTCAGCGAGGGTGCGTCCGAGGCTTCGCACGCGCAGACCGTCGCGCGTGGAGCACGGCCGAACGTGCGCAAGAAGATGCCGCCGACGCTGCCGTCGGCGATCTGCGTGGCCGAGGCGCCGCGCGGGAGGCGGGGGTGGTCGTCCGGGGACTCCGTCACCGCAGCCAGCGTGTCCGCCAAGACCTCCGCGCGCAGTCGGCGCACGCCGAAGGCGGCGAAGTTCCGCACCGAGGTCGGCGTCGCGTGCGCGGACTCGCGCTGGTAGGCGCGGCTGGTGACGACCTCCAGCGCCAAGTCCGCCAAATCGAAGCCGGACTCGGCCAGGTGCTCGGCGAGGGCCGTGAGCAGCGCCTCCGATAGGGGCGGGTTCGAGATCCGCACATCGTCGACCGGCTCGATCACACCGCGCCCGAGGTACGCGGCCCACACACGATTGGCCATGTTGCGCGCGAACCACGGGTTCGAGGGCTCGAGCAGCCAATCCGCCAGCGCCACGCGGCGCGTGCGACCTGCGAGGTCGAGCGGCGCTTCGCCCAAGGGACGCGGCGGGACGGGCTGGTTCGTCAGGGGGTGCCGCGTCTCGCGCCCGCGTTGGTCCCGGACCGCCCACTCATTCGGGTCCTCACCGCGCTTGGTGCGCAGCTCGGCGAAGAACGCGACGAGGCCCGTGTGGTCGTCCTGGGTCCAGCGGTCGAAGGGGTGGTTGTGGCACTGCGCGCACGAGATGCGCACCCCGAGGAACGCCTGCGCGAAGTCCTCCGCCTGCACCTTCGGGTCGCGCTGCAGCAGGAAGTACGCCGCCGCCGGCGCCTCCGTCGTGAGCCCCTCGGCGGTCAGCACGCGCCGCACGACGCGGTCGAGGCGCTCGCCGCGGTGCATGGCGTCGGAGAGCTCCGCGAACCAGGCCTCGGCGACCTTCGGCGGGACGTCGTCGCCACCGCGGATCCGCAGGAGCTCCGCGAAGCGCATCACCCAGAGGTCCGTGAACTCGCGGCGCTGCACGAGCTCGGCCGCCAGAGCGCGGCGCTTTGCGAAGGACGGTGCAGGATCCGCCAGGAACTGCGTCCGCTCTGCGACGGTCGGAGCACGCCCGATGAGGTCCAGCGTCACGCGCCGCAGGTAACGCTCGTCGTCGACGAGCGGCGCGGGGTTGAGCTCGAGCCGCCGGTGTTCGACGGCGAGCGCCGCGTCGATCCACGATTCCGGCACGTCCGTCGCGTCGGCGGGGTCGGACCACGCGATCGCTTCACCCTCCGGCAGGACGACCACCGAGACGAGCGCGGTCTCGGTGGCGAAGCTGGCGCTCACGGAGGCGCGGCCGGGAACGCCGGAGCGGACGCGGCCCGCGGCGTCGACGGTCGCCGTCGACGGATCGTCCGTGCGCAGGAGCGCGAGGCGTGTCACATCGCGCTCGCTGCCGTCGGAGTAGCGCGCGCGCACGGAGAGCCGAGCCTCCGCGCCGGCGCCGCGCAACACGAGGGCCTCCGGCGCGAGGATCAGCCCGACGACGTTCGGCAGATCCGGCGGATCATCGGGGGCGCCCGCGCGGATCCACGCGGCGAGCGCCGTGTAGTCCTCGTCGCCGGGGCTCAGCCGCGCGCCGCCTGTGTGGGGCACCGTTCCTGTGGCCTTCGTGAGCAAGAGGCTCTCGAGCGGGAACGCCGGATCGATACGCCGCGCGGCCCGCTGCATGACGATGCGCTCGCGATCGCCTGCGGCGTCGAAGCCGTAGAGCGAGAGGTGGAAGCCGTCCTGCCCCTGAGACGCCCCGTGGCACGCGCCGCCGTTGCAGCCGCGCGCGGTCAGGATCGGCAGGACGTCGTTGCGGAACGATGGGACGGTATCGGGCCAGTCGAGCTCCAGGGCGCTCGTTTGCAGCGCCGCCGGTGCGGCGCGAGGGCTCGCGAGCAGCGGCGGTTCCCCTTCGCTCGCACGCACCGCGGCGTGCTCTGCGCGCAGCTCGGCGAGGCGCGAGGCCTGGGGCGTCGGCGCACTGGCCGCGGCCAGGACCGCCGTGTCGCGCACGCGCACCTCTGCGCCGCCGAGCGTCTGGACCAAGCGCCGCGCGGGCGCCGCTGGCGGCGCCGTCGCGCTGGCGCTGCCTGCGAGGTCGATGTGCGCTTCGACGACCACTCCGCGGTGGCGTCCGACGGGCGCCGCGGCGGTCGCGGACAGCGGGATCGCGACGTCCGCCGAATCAAGTCGCAGCGCTGTATCGAAGCCTTGAAGGCCGCGCGGCAGCCCCGCGAGCCGCAGGGTCACCGTCGGCTCGACGTACCCGAACTCCGCCGCCGTCGTCGCCCGAGCGACGGCGACTGCGAGCGCACCGTCACCCGCCAGCGACACCGATCCGGGTTTAGGGGTCAACGCGAGCAACGCCTCGGTGACGCGCACCGGCTGGAACGGCGTCGCGACGCGCACCGTGACCCCGTCGACGGGACCTTCGCAGAACGCGAGCAGCGCTCCCGGCCCAAGGCGCGCGTCCGAAGCGACCTCCAGGGTGAAGACCGCCTCGGTCTCCTCCGGCTTCAGCGCGCGCGGCGAAGGCGCGCGCACCCCGGGGGGCAACGACGCGAGGCCGACCGTCAATGCGCCCGTGTGGCCCTCTGCGCGCGTGACCGCGACGGCGACATCGACGCGACTGGCGCGAGCCAGCGGCACTCTGGGGACTGCGAGGGTGACGTCGAACGGAGCCGCTTCGACCACGGCGAGCGCGAGGCGGTCCACGGTCTCCGCAGCGAGCAGCGTGTTGTTGGGCCCTTCGCTCAGCACGATCTGGTCGTGCAAGACACCCGTCACGACCCCGCTCTCGCTGTGCACATCGACGCGCGCTGCAGTGAGCCCGTGTCCGAGCGGTGCGTCGGCGCTGGCCTCCAAGAGCGCGACCGCTTGATTGGTGTAGAGCGGTTCTGCGGGATACGCCGCGGTGACGCCCGCGGGCAGCTCACCGAGCCGCGCGAGGAGCGCGCCCTCGAGCTCGCTCAGCTCGACGCCGAACGCGACGAAGTTGCGCGCTCCGCGGGCGATCGCGAGCTCCTTGCGCGGCCCCGTGATCGTCATCTGCGCCCGTGGCGTCGGGCGTGTGACCTCGGCGCGGTAGAAATACTCGGGTCCGCCGCGGCCCAGGTGGTCGTGCACCTCGAAGGTCACGGAGCCTGTCGCGCGCGCCGTGTAACGCAGCACCGGATCGGCGCCCACCGAATCGTCCTGGGCTGCGCCGCGTGTGCGCAGCTCGCCGTCGAGCTTCGAGCCGAGCCGCCGTGCAAAGAGCGCGACCTCCACGACGTCGTCCTTGGCGAGCTCGACGGTGAAACGATCGACCTCGCCGGGGTTCGACAGGACGCCCTCGAACGCGCCGGGCAAGGTGACCACCTGGGCTTCTGCGCCGCCTTGGGTTTCGCGCACGGCGACGAGAGCGGAGTCACGCAGAGCGAGCGGCAGAAGGCTCCCCTCTGGCCACCAGCGGCGCACACCCGAGGGGCGCCAGCCGCCGGAGTTGACCCAATCGGCAGCGCCCGTCATCGTCGTGCCGAGCGGACCGCTGCGCGCCCAGAGCATGTGCGGCGCAGCGCTCTCTTGGGCCAGCGGCGCCGCGCGGATCGGCTGGGGCCCCGCGTCGACGGTCAAGACGTAACGCGCATCGCGCGCGCCGCCATGGGCCGCATCGCGCACGCGCAGCACACAGCGTGTGTCGCCCGGGGCGGTGTATTCGAGCCACGGATCGCGCCGGCTGGCCGCTGTGTCGTCCACCCGAGCGAGTGTCGCTCCGGAGGTGTCGAACAGTTCGAGCAGCGGATCGAACGTGCGATGGCCCAGCGCCACACCGACGAGCGCCGCGCGCAGCGTCGCTCCGGCGGGCACATCGAAGGCGAAATGGTCGACATCCTCTTCGGTGATCACTCCGAGCAGAGCGACGCCCAGGTCGTGCAAGGGGGCCTCGGCCAAGGAGTTGTTGTTCTCCTCGACCTCGGCCTCGGCGGGCAGCGCGCCGACGAAGACGAGCGCCGCTGACGACACACTGCGCGCGGTGCGGACCCGCACGGTGTGGGGGCCTAGCGGTGCGTCGGCGGCAGCGGTGACGGCCGCTTCGACCGCGCCACGGCGGCCGGGTTGGAGCCCCATACTTGCAAGCCCCGGCCGATCGAAGACGAGGTCCAACGGAGCGCCGAGGGCTTCGCCGCGCAGCACGAGCTGCGCCGCGGTTCCGCGTTGGATGTAGGCCGGATCGCAGGAGGTCAGCGTCGGGTTCTGGGCCCAGGCCGCGCCCAGCGCCGTGCACGCCGCGGCAAACCCGATGATTCGGCGGACGATGGCGCGCATCAGGTGACGATCTCCGTCAGGACCCGCCCGCCCTTCACGAGCCGCACCGGCCGTGTGCCCGCTGCGAGCTCTCGGTCGGGCTGCACTCCGAGCAGCGTGAACACCGTGCGCGCCAGGTCTTCGGGGTGCACCGGATCCGCTTCGACCGCGGTCGCCGTCGCATCGGTCGCGCCCAGCACGAAGCCGCGCCGCACGCCACCGCCCGCGAGCAACACGCTGAAGGCCCCCGGCCAGTGGTCGCGGCCGCCGGTGTTGTTGACCTTCGGGGTGCGACCGAACTCGGTCGTCACGAGGACGAGGGTCTCGTCCAGGAGGCCGCTGGCGCCGAGGTCCTCCAGCAGCGCCGCCAGCGCTTGGTCGACCGGCGGCAAGCCGCGCGAGATCCCGCGTTCGATGTTCTCGTGGTGGTCCCAGCCGCCGGCGGACACGGTGACGAAGCGCGTGCCTGCCTGGATCAGGCGCCGCGCCAGGAGGAGGCGCTGGCCGACGTCGGTACGCCCGTAGCGGTCGCGCATCGCGTTCGATTCGGCGGACAAATCGAACGCCGCGCGCGCCTCCGCGGAATCGAGCAGCGCGTAGGCCCGCTCGTAGAACGTGTCCATCGCGGCCGGCGAGTCCGCCGCCGGGTGGCGCTCGTGGAACTCACGGTCGATCCCAGCGCGCAGGGCCCGCCGCCGCGCCGCCCGCGCCGCGTCCACGTCCTGCGGCGGCACGAGGTCGCGCACGCCGAAGTCGCGTCGCGCCGGGTCCGAGCCGAGCTCGAAGGGGCCGAAGCTCGCGCTGAGATATCCATGGCTCGCGTACGGGTCCGGTGCGTTCGGCACGCAGACGTAAGCCGGCAGAGCGGAGCGCATCCCGAGCTCGTGGGACACCACACTGCCGAGGCTCGGGTAGACGAGCGCGGGGCTCGGCGCGTAGCCCGTCAGGATCGAGTGTGCGCCGCGCTCGTGGGCCGCCTCGCGGTGGGTCATCGAGCGGATCAGCGTGACCTCGTGGGCGCGTTTGGCGAGCCGCGGGAGATAACGCGAGAACTGCACCCCATCGAGGCTCGTGCCGATCGCGCTGACGTTGCCGCGGTACGCGGCCGGTGAGAGCGGCTTCGGATCGAAGCTCTCCTGGTGCGCGAGGCCGCCCGGCAGATAGAGGTGGATCACCCCCTTGGCCCGGGGCGACGGCGCGTCGGACGCCGCGCGCGCGCGCAGAGCCAGGACATCGGCGAGCCCGAGGCCGGCCAGCAGGCCGACCCCGAGCGCTTCACGGCGGGTGGGGCGGGGGGCGCTCATGGTGCCCCGCCAGCCTAGCACCTCTCTCGCAATCCGAGGCCCGTCAGGGGAGCAGGACGCGGTCGATCAGGTGGATGTTCCCGTTGCGGGTCTGGACGTCCGCGACGAGCACCTGTGCCCCGCCGACGAAGACGTTGCCTCCGATGACTTGCACGTCGAGCACCTTGCCCTGCAGCGAGGTCAGCGCGCCCGCGGCGATCACGTCGTCCGCAAAGAGCCTCCCCGGCACGACATGCACCCCGAGGACCGTGGCCAGCGTCGAGATGCCGGTCGGGCGCGTGAGCTCGCGCAGGCGGCCCGGAGGGATCGCTTGGAACGCCGCGTTGACCGGCGCGAAGACGGTGAACGTGCCCGCATCGAGCGCTGCGGCGAGGCCTGGGACCTGCCCGACGAGGTGCACGAGGTACTCGGCCTCCGGAGCGCTCGCGGCCGTCTGGACGAGCGTCGCCAGGTTCGGCAACAGCACAGCGTCGATCACGTGGATCACGCCGTTCGAGGTCACGATGTCGGTGAGGGTGATGAGCGACTGATCGACAAAGGGCAAGCCGCCTTGGAGCGAGACCGTCAGGCGCTGACCGTTGACCGTGTCGAGCGTCGTGGAGGCGAGGACGTTCGTCGCCAAGAGGCCCTCTTCGACGACGTGGTAGAGGAGGATCTCAGTGAGCGTCGGGAGGTCAGCCAGCAGCGCCTGCACCGTGCCTGGCGGCAGCAGGTTGAACGCGGCGTCGGTCGGCGCAAACACCGTCCAACGCGTGTCGTTCGTCGATCCGTCGAGGACGAGGTCCAAGTTCGTCGCCTGCAACGCAGCGACGAGGGTGGTGAAGTTGCCTGCGGTCTGCGCAACTTCGACGATGTTGCCGGGCGGCGCGGTGTTCGGTTGCGCGAACGCGGGAGTGAGCGCGGCTACGGCGAGGGCGAGTACGTGCATGATGTCGTTGTGTGGCGTGGAAGAAGGTGCTCAGGTCCGAGCGCCGCGTGATTCGGCGGATCACGCGGCGCTGGACGCACAAACCGCCGCTGGACGCGCTCGAACGGCGTCCATTCTGCGTCCGCGCACGAGGAACTCGCGGCGCGCGTCAGCGCGCTGCACACGGTTGCACGACCGTGAGAGCAACGGAGAGGTCGCGCCAGAGATCTTCGACGTCTTCGATGCCCACCGAGATGCGCAAGAGGCCCTGCGGGAGGGGCCGCCGCGCGCGCCACGCCGCGGGTATCGAAGCGTGCGACATACATGTCGGCAGTGAGATCGAAGACGTGACTCCGCCGAAGCTGACCGCGGTCGAGAAGAGCTGTGTCCGACGTGCGACCTCTGCGGCGAGCTCCGGCGCGCGCAGCTCGAACGAGAGGAGCTGCCCCGGGCCGCGCGCCTGTGCGGCATGCAGCGCCGCGCGCGGGTGCTCGGCGAGGCCGGGGTAGAACACCCGCCGCACATGAGGGTGCTGTGAGAGGCGCTCCGCGAGGGTCGTCGCGTTCGCCTGGCCGCGCTCGAGCCGCAACCCGAGGGTGCGCAGGCCGCGCTGCAGCAGCCACGCTTCGAAGGGCGCGAGCGCGTTCCCCTCGGCGTTACGGTGGCGCGCGAGCTCCGCCGCGAGGCCCGCGTCGGAGGTCGCCACGGCGCCGGCGGTGACGTCGCCGTGTCCCGCGAGCAACTTCGTCGCCGAGTGCACGACGAGATCCGCGCCGAGCGCCAGCGGCTGCTGCAGGTACGGCGACGTGGCCGTGCCATCCACGGCCAGCCACGCACCGGCACGGTGCGCGATCCGGGCCGCTTGGCGCAGGTCGACGACCTCCAGCAGCGGGTTCGACGGGGACTCGAGCCACACGAGCCGTGTGGGTTCGCGCACGGCGTCCGCAAGCGCCTCGAGCGAGGACTCTGCGATGAACTCCACCTGACGCCCCTCGGCTGCGAGGCGCGCCAGGAGGCGCTGTGTGCCGCCGTAGAGGTCGGCGCCCGCTACGATCCGCTCACCTGGCGCGAAGAGGCGCAAACACGCCGCGACGGCGGCCATGCCGCTCGCGTAGAGCAGCGCAGAGCGCGCTCCTTCGAGGGCCGCGAGCTGCTCCTCGACGGCGTGGCGCGTGGGGTTGTCCGTGCGTGTGTAGTCGTACGCGCCGAAGGCCTCGGGGTCCTCCTGGGTGAACGTCGCGGTCTGGTAGAGCGGGGTCGCGGTGGCGCGATAGGGGTCGCCTAGCAGCGCGCCGCCGCGGGCGAGGACGGTGTCGATGTGCGCAGGGTGCATCGCAGCTCACTTTCCGTCCGTTGTTCGGCGAGGCGTCGGTTGCTCGGCGAGGCGTCTGTGGCGCCGCGAGAGCTCGTAGAGGTCTGCCAGCACCGCCGTCGCCGTCGGCCACGCGCCTGCACCGCGCCCGCGCAACAGCGCGCGCGAGCCGTCGGCGAACCAAAGGCAGAGCGCGTTCCCTGCGCCCGCGATCCCATGGAGCGGGTCACCTTGGCTGGGCCGCCGCAGCGTGATCGACGCGAGCGGTCCGATCTCCGTCAGGTGGCAGCTTCCGACGAGGCGCTCGGGGCGCGGCCCCGGAGTCGCGCCGTAGATCCCCTCGGTGCCGAGCCAACGCAGGGGGCGCGCCGTGCACCACCCCGCTGCGCGGGCCAGCAACGTGATCTTCTGCGCAAGGTCCGTCCCATCGAGGTCGAGCTGCGGGTCCGCTTCCGCGAAGCCCGCAGCCTGCGCAGCGGCGACGGCGGTCGCGAGGTCCGCGCCGCGGTGCAGCGCATCGAGCACGTAGGTCGTCGTGCCGTTGAGCACGCCCTCGAAGCCGACGAGCCGCCGTGGCCCGGTGCGGAGCGCAGCGCGCCGCACACACTCGAGCGCGGGCACTGCTCCGCCGACAGCGGCCGAAGCCGCGAGCGAACGGCCGGTTTGCTGCGCGCTCGCTTCGAGCGTCGGACCGTGCACCGCCAGCAGGGCTTTGTTGGCGGTGACGACGTCGCGCCCGCGGCAGAGAGCGTGTGTCACCCACGTGTGCGCCGGTTGGACGCCACCGCAGAGCTCGACGAGCACGTCGACGTCGTGGGCGAGGAAGCGCTCGGTGTCGTCCGTGACGAGCCCGGCAGCGGCAGCAGGACGGCCTGCGCGGGTCGCGTCGCGGACCAGGATCGCGCTGACCTCGAACAGGTCCGGACGGGCGGCGAGCTCGTCGAGGACACGCGCGCCGACGGTCCCGAGGCCCGCGAGCGCGATGCGCAGCGGCCGCGCAGAGCCGCGCCACGCCGACAGGAGAGAGCTCGGCGTACCGACCTGTGTGCCGATCACGCCGCCGGGTCCTCGGACTTCGAACGCCACGTTGTGGGCGCGCGCGAAGCGCAGGGCCTTCGGTTGCAGGATCTGGCGCGATGCGTCGGGGGCGCGTTCAGAGAGCGCCAATGCCGCGTCGAACGTGGCGTGCACGAAGCGCCGCGGCGGCGGAGCGGTGGGCGTAGTGGGGGTCGCCGGGTCGCGCTCGTAGAGGGCTTCGACGTCTTTCAGCAGGATGCAGCGCTCCGCCCCGAGCTCGCGTGCGGCGAAGAGGGCCGTCAGGTCGCTGCCGCCGCGCCCGAGGACCGCGGGCGCGCCGGATTCGAGCTGGGCCACGAAGCCCGGTAGGACCGTGACAGGCGCGCGCTCGAGCTGCGCGCGAATGTGCGCCGAATCGAGTGAGAGCGGCTCGGCGTTCAGCGGATCACCTTCGGCGACTGGCCCGACTGCGCTGGGATCGAGCGTCACGGCGGGGATCCCTGCGCGGTCGAGCGCCAGGGTCAACGCCGCAGCGCTCTCGGCTTCACCGATGCCGAGGAGGCGCGCGGCGTCGCTCGGGTCGGCGTCCGCGCCGAGCGCGGCTGCGGTGCGTGCGAGCTGGTCGGTGCGGCCGTGGAAGGCCGAGACGACTGCGACGACCCGGTGGCCGCGCCGCACGTGCTGGTAGACCTCGTGCACTGCGGCGGAGAGGTCGCGTGGATCGCGCAGGACCGAGCCGCCGAGCTTCAGGACGATGATGCCGCTCACGCTTGCACCTCGGTTTCGGTGAGGGCGGTCGCGCGGCTGGCGGCGAGCGCTGCGTAGAGGTCGTCGATGATGTCCGCGGGGTCCTCGAGCCCGACGCTGAGCCGGACGAGTCCCTCCGTGATGCCCGCGCGCTCCCGCTGCTCGACGGGCACATCCGCGTGGGTCATCGTGACGGGATGGGTGATGAGCGTCTCGACGGCGCCCAGGTTCTCTGCAAGGGAGCAGAGCTTCACCGCGTTCATCAGGGCGACGCCTGCCGCGCGGCCTCCGACGAGCTCGAACGAGAGTACGCCTCCTCCGGCGCGCTGCTGGCGCTGCGCCAGCTCGCGCTGCGGGAAATCGGGCAGGTCCGGGTAGTGCACGCGCGCGACGGCATCGTGCGCCGCGAGCGCCCGTGCGACGGCGAGCGCGTTCTCGCTGTGTTGGCGCAGGCGCAGCGGCAGGGTCGTCAGGCCGCGCAGCGTGAGCCACGCTTCGAAGGGCGCTTGCGGCGCGCCGATGGTCTTCGCGACACGGCGTAGGCGCGCCAGGAGCTGGCTGTCGCGGGACAGCACGGCCCCGCCCAGGGTCGCGTTGTGGCCTTCGATGAACTTCGTCGTCGAGTAGACGACGACATCGGCGCCGTGCTCGAAGGGGCGCTGCAGGGCCGCCGTCAGGAAGGTGTTGTCGACGACGAGCCGCGCGCCGACGGCGTGCGCCGCGGTGGCCGCGCGTCGGAGGTCGACGAGGCGCAGCGTGGGATTGGCCGGGGTCTCGACGAAGTAGAGCGCGGGCTCGCGGTTGAGCGCCTGGGCGACGGCTTCGTCGTCGGCGGGGTCGACGAAGACGGCTTCGACGCCGAACGGCGCGAGGACCTCGCGCAGGAGCCGCACGGTGCCCCCGTACACCGCCTCGCCGACGACGACGAGGTCACCGGCGCGCAGGGTGGCGAGGCAGAGGGCGGTGATCGCGGCCATCCCGGTCTTGAACGCGACCGCGGGCGGGGCGTCTTCGAACGCGCCCAGGGCGGCCTCGAGCGCGCTGACGGTGGGGTTCGCGGCGCGGCTGTAGGTGTAGCCCTTGTCGTGGCCGACGGCCTCTTGGACGAAGGTCGTCGTCTGGTGGATGGGGGTCACGAGCGCGCCGGTGCTGGGGTCGGGGGTGCGGCCGGCGCGGACGGCGAGGGTGCTGGGTTGGTGGGGCATGGCGTGGGTTCGGGGCGGGGGTTCGGGGCCGAGAACCTACGCGCTTGTGTGGTAGAGGCAAGTGTTGTTTATGGCATAAAATGTGTGTCGAGATAGTGGTTAGTATGCGTGAGTTCTGATGTTGTGGTGGTGGGGCTGAGGGGGATGGGGGGCGATATCTCTCGCTCTGGATGTATCGGTGTTCGGGGATGACTCGGGGGGCGGGGGAGGTGGGGACGGCATTGTGGGGGGTGCCAGGAAGGTTGGAACATATTCGGAAGTGATGATGGGTGGGCTTCTTGGGGGTGTGGCGGGGGGTGGAGTTGGGGAGGGGAGATGGTATCGAGGTATCGAGATATGAAGATCGGCGGCGTGAGGCGGGTGTCTCGATTTGAGAGCGATGTTCGGGGGACGAGGTGCGAGTTTGCGGCGGGGATGTGTGGCGTTGCGGGTTGCGGGCCGTGGCGTCGAACGGTACCAGGTACGACTTGGCGGCGAGGGCACGCGCGCGGAGCGCGCGTGCGCGCGCGCTTC
>CAYOBN010000075.1:0-25014 GCA_964402175.1 uncultured Planctomycetaceae bacterium
GTGAGGCCAGCGCTGCCACCGGTGCGCACCAGAGCCTGCAGGAAGAGCGAGCTCCCAGCGGGTATCTGCGAGGCGACGGGCCCCCCGCGGAGCTCGAACGATGCGGCGCCGGCCAGCGCCACATCCGGCGCAGCCGCCAGGAAGAGGCTCGTTCTGGCGAGGCAGAGCAAGCTGCCCGAGGTCGGCAGCGTCGCCCCCTCGAAGGAGCCGAAGAGGAAGACACGCGCGCCGGGCTGGACCCCGGTGACCTCGACGGCACGGCGGACATCGATCGTCGAGCTGGCGAAGGGACGCGCGAAGAGCGTCAGCTCCGGTGTAGCTTGCGTCGCAGGCCGGCAGATGGGCACGCCGACTTCGCGGCGCACGTGGAACGTCGGAACGGTTCCACTCGGGCTCGGGGGCGGTGGGTACTCCACGATCCGCACCACCTTTCCGTCAGCGCCGACGACGCGCGGTGGACCGCTGCCCTGGTTCGAGCCGATGAGCAGAGCGCGCCCGCGGCCGAGGCCGCGGTAGCGCGCTCGAAGAACGAACACTCCTTGGGACGAGCGCTCGTACACCGTCGTCTCGTTCGTGGTGCTCGCGAGGAGGCGGCCCTGGGTGAGGTGTACCGCTCCTTCGGAGTGCATGACCCCTTCGACCTCCAGCACTTGCCGCCGCTCGAAGGTCCCCTGGGGTGTCCATTCGAGGATGTGGAGGAACGCTCGCTGGGCGAACGACGACTCCGCCGTGGCGACCGCGATGTGGTTGCCTTCGATCGCGACACCCATACAAAGCGGTTCGGGCAAGGACACGCTCGCACGTTCGGACCAGCGATCGGTGAGCGGATCGCGCTCGACGAGCGCGAGCATCCGCGCAGGCGCGACGCGATTCCTCTGAGCGACGACCGCAATGTCCCCATCGAGCGCGACGTGGGCTTCATCGCCCAGTCCGTTCGCGCCGAGCGCGGTCGGCTGCACCGAATAACGCAGCTCCCAATCACCCTGCGGGTTCGGCTCGAGAATATGCAACGTCGGCGCAGCGGACAAAAAGAACTGCAGCGCCGCGATACGTCGGCCATCGACGGCAATTCCCTGGCCCCTGTTCTGGCTCGAAGCGCCGGGCAGCACGACGGTCTGGCGCCCCAATTCGACGCCGCGATCGGTGATCACATCGACGGTGGCGAACGGCACGAACGGCGGCCGCGAGATCGTGGCTGCGATCGGACCATCGGCAGCACCGCAGAACCCGAACCACGGAGCCGTGGGCGAAGCCGGTTCGCTCAGCACTTCGAACAGCTCGTAACGGCCGAGCTGCGCGCTGTAACGGTAGACTTCGATCGTAAAGCTGGATCCGGGTCGAGGACGGCCGATGTAGACGAGGTCCCCATACGCCGCAAAGGCGTACGTCGGGGAGGCCCAAGGCAGCGTGGTGTCGAGGCTCCAGGTGGCTTGCGGATGCAGTGGCCGTGCAGAGGCGGTTCCGAGCGTTGCGCACACGAGGGCGACGACGGCGGACACACACAACGGATGCACAAGGCGATGGAGAAGGCGAAGCATGGCGGGCGATCGAATGCGGGACGGGCTGCGCCGTGATAACGCACGTGCGAGCGTCCTGCCTGCGAGGAGTTTGCTTTCGACCGCAGTCTTCGGAGTTCGCGTGCACGGGCGCACACTGCACCGTGCGGCCTCCGCACGCGTCACCGGAACGGGCCCGCGGCGCGGACCCAGTCCGCTCGGGGCCGCCCGGGAAGAAGACACCAGCCGAGGCCCGCGGCTCGGAGGTGGGGCAGAGCGCGCCGCTCGGGCTCGGGCTCGCCGCGCCCAGCGCAGTGCGTGGGTGAGGGCGCCGATCCGGCAGAGGCGCGAAGGTGCTGGGTCACCTCGCTGGGCACCTGCCGATCGGGTCGGCCGCGACAGCCGCGCTGCCGCGCGCGACGCGGCTGCGGCGACACCTCCAGCGCCCCCCGTCCGCGGCGGGGATCCCCGGCCCCGCGGCGGGTCTTCGTGCGGCGTCCCGTGTACCCTATGGGGCCCACAGCGCGCCGCCCTGCGGCGGTCCAGAGGCCCACACCATGACGTCGCCGCCGCACTCCGAGGTCACCACCGAGGGCATCCGCGTCCACGCGGCGGCCCAGTACCTCCCCGAGCAGTCCGAGCCCGAGGACGAGCGCTTCGTCTACGGGTACCGCATCCGCATGACCAACGACGGGGACCGGCCGGCGCAGCTCCTGGCGCGCCACTGGGTGATCCTCGACGCGGACGGCCAGCGCCGGGACGTGAAGGGGGTCGGCGTGGTCGGGCAGACGCCGCGGCTCGAGCCCGGGGAGTCGTTCTCGTACACGAGCTTCAGCCCGCTGACAACCCGCTGGGGCACGATGGAGGGTTCGTTCACCTTCCGCCGCGATGACGACTCGACCTTCGAGGTCGCCGTCGGCCGGTTCCTGCTCGTCCCGACGGCGCCAGCGCTCGACTTGGCCTCGAGCGGCACCTGACGCCCCCACCCGGCCCTGCTGAACGTCCGTCCCACCCCGCGATGAACAAAGCGCGAGAGACCGAGCGCGAGAAGAAGTCGAGCGGCCGCCCGTGGCGCGACAACATCGAGGCCGTGACGATCTCGATCGTCACGATCGTGTTGTTCAAGTACTTCGTGCTCGAGGCGTACAAGATCCCGACCGGCTCGATGCAGCCCACGCTGATGGGCAACACGGAGACCGGGATCTTCGACCGGGTGCTGGTGGACAAGTTCTCGTTCCACTACCGCGACCCGGAGCGCTACGAGGTCGTCGTGTTCAAGTACCCGCTCAACCGCGGGCAGAACTTCATCAAGCGCATCGTCGGGATGCCGAACGAGGAGCTCGAGATCCGCGAGGGCGACCTCTGGCGCCGCCCGACGACGCCCGATGGCGTCCCGGCCGGGGATTGGCAGATCCTGCGCCGGCCGCGCGCGATCGAAGACGTGCAGCTCCGCCGCATCGACCTGGGCCAGGGCTGGCACGTCGACGGCAAGGGCTGGACGGCGGCTGAAGACGAGGTCGTCGCTTCCGGTCCGGGGCGCGCGGAGTTCCCGAAGCCCCCGGGCAGCGTGCGCGACCGCTACGTCGACGGCTACCCGAAGTCGATCGCGGGCAAGATCCTCTTCCAGAACAAAGGCTCCGGCGCGAACGAGGTCTCGGACCTGCGCGTGACGGCCAGCGTGACCGCCGAACCCGCGACCACCGAAGCGCGCATCGTGCTGCGCGAAGGCCGGCGGCGCTTCCGCTTCCGCATCCCGGGTCCCGCCGCGGCCCAGGACGCGCGCCCGACCCTCGAGGCGTTCGACGCGGAGGGCGGCATGACCCGGGTCGTCGTCGAAGCGGCCGCCCCGTGGAAGCTCGACGCCGGTGACGCCGTGGACGTCCTCGTGCAGAACGTCGACGACCTCCTGACGTTCGAGCTGCCGGGTCAGCCCGCGCTGACCGCGGAGGTCCCGAAGGCCGAGACCGTGCGTACCTCGGGGGCCGCCCTCGAGCTCGACGGCGGCGGCGGCCGGTTCGAAGACGTGCGGATCTTTCGCGACATCCACTACACCCAGGGCGGCGGGCGCCAGACGCGCTGGACCATCCCGCCGGAGGGTTACGTGGTGCTGGGCGACAACCCCCAGGACTCGTCGGACGCCCGCGATTGGTCGCTGGCGGGCATCGAGGTCCAAACCGGCCCGGACGCCGGGCGCGTCGTGCGCGGCAACAACCGCCACGGCGAGAACCCGCGTTGGTCCGGGACCCGCGGCCCGCAGAGCGGCCAGCGGATCTTCCTGCGGGACGAGCTCGGCGAGCTCTACACGTACCCCGCCGCAGAGGTCAAAGAGCTCCCGCCCGTCGGCGCACCGATCGTCAGCCGCGACGCGGTCGTCGGGCGCGCGGTGCTCGTCGTGTGGCCCCTCAACCCGTTCCTCGACGTCTACCGTCTGAAGTGGGTGCGCTGAGGCGCGCGGGAGGCCTCCCCGCCGGACTTATCCACGGGCCTTCCCCATTTCTGGAACCCCCGTTCCATGCTTGACACGCCCGCGATCCTTGATCCGCGCTGTGCCGCGACCCGCCGCAGGGTCGGGACGTGGCCCGACCATAACCCTGCTTCGGGCAGGGGTTTACGCACACGCGGCGGGCTCGAACGGGCGCGCCGCACCGCCTCCGCCCCATTCCGGGACCTTCCGTGAGTTCAAGCGCCTGTCAAGACCTCGTTTCCCGGAACGTCGCCCCCCCGCGCCCCGCCGAGTTTTCCACACACGATGACGCGCGCTTCTGAGCACCCTCCGCTGGCCGTCGAAGGCCTCGTCAAGACCTACCGCGGCCGACGGGTCGTGGACGGGGTCGGTTTCCATGTCGAGCCCGGCGAGATCGTCGGGTTGCTGGGCCCGAACGGCGCCGGGAAGACGACCAGCTTCCGCATGACGGTCGGGGTGATCGAGCCCGACGCGGGCCGGGTCTCCCTGGGCGGCAAGGACTGCACCCGCCTGCCCATGTACAAGCGGGCGCGGCTCGGGATGGGGTACCTCCCCCAGGAGTCGAGCGTCTTTCGCCAGATGACCGTGCGCGACAACGTCCTCGCGGTGCTGGAGGCCATGCCGCTCGGGCGCAAGGAGCGGGTCGCGGAGGCGGAGCGCCTCCTGGGCGAGCTCGAGCTCTCGCACCTCTTCGAGAGCAAAGCCGACACCCTGTCGGGCGGCGAACGCCGGCGCCTCGAACTGGCCCGATCCCTGGCGACGCGCCCGTCGATTCTGCTGTTGGACGAGCCCTTCGCCGGGGTCGACCCGATCAACGTCGAGGAGATCCAGGTGCTGATCCGCCGCCTGCGCGAGCAGGGCATCGGGATCCTGATCACCGACCACAACGTGCGCGAGACGCTGCAGTCGGTCGACCGCGCGTACATCATCCACCGGGGCCGGATCCTGCGGGAGGGCACGGCCGACGACCTGGTCAACGACGCCGAGGTGCGCGCGGTGTACCTCGGGCGCAACTTCGACGCGCCCCTGCGCGGGGTGTCGGCGGCGGAGGAGCGCGAGCTCGTCGAAGGGGACGTGGGCTGAGGCCGGGGGGGGCCAGCCGGGCGCGACAGCCTGCCCCCTCGGCGCCGCGGACCGGGGCGAGCCCGTACACTCTCCGCCCATGAACATCGTCGCTTGTGTCAAGCGCGTCCCCACCACCGAGGCCGAGGTCAAGGTCGCCGCGGGCGGCCAAGCCCTCGACACGGCCGGGCTCGCGTACATGATCTCGTTCTACGACGAGATCGCGCTCGAGGAAGCCGTGAAGACCAAGGAGGCGCTGGGCGCCGGTGAGGTCACCGTCCTGACGATCGGCCCCGCCGACGGCACGAAGGAGATCCGCGAGTGCCTGGCGAAGGGCGCCGACAAAGCGCTCCTCCTGAAGGACGAAGCCTGGATGACGCGCGATGCGCGCTCTACGGCGAAGGCGCTCGCGGAGAAGCTGGGCGCGCTCGGCGCGGACCTCGTTTTCATGGGCCGCGTCGCCACCGACCGCGACAACGCTGCGGTCGGGCCGATGACGGCGACCTATCTCGGCTGGGCGTGTGTGACGGACGTCGTCGGGCTCGAGCTCGCAGGCCGGAGCGGCAAAGCGCGCGTCGAGACCGAACACGGCATCGAGACCGTCGAGTTCTCGCTGCCCGCGGTCATCACGTGCAACAAGGGCCTGAACGAGCCGCGTTACGCGGGCCTCAAAGGCATCATGGCCGCGAAGAAGAAGCCGCTCGACGAGCAGGACGCCCCTGCCGTCGCGAACCAGGCGCAGGTCGTGCAAGTGGCCTTGCCGCCGGCCCGCAAAGAGGGCCGCATCGTCGGCGAAGGCGCCGCTGCCGTCCCCGCGCTGATCCAAGCGCTGCGCAACGAGGCGAAGGTCCTCTAACCCACGAACGAACGGAGCACCAGCACCATGACCCGAGCCTTCGTCTTCGTCGAGCACACCGACGGCGCACCGCGCCGCGCTTCGCTCGAGTGTGTGGGCGCCGCCGTCGCGGCGGGCGCCACCGTCACCGCGCTGCTCGCCGGCCCTGGGGCCGAAGCGGCCGCCAAGGGTGTCACGGGCGCCGCGGATGCCGTCGTCCTCACGGGTGACGGTTACAGCCCCGATGCCACGGCCGCGGCGATCGCGGACCTCGTGCGCGCCGCGGGCGCCGCCGCGTTCCTCGCGGCAGCGACGTACCGCGGCAAGGACCTCGCGCCGCGCGTCGCCGCGCTGCTCGATGTCACGCCGTTCGCGGACTGCATCGGCCTCAGCGCCGCGGGCGGCAAGCTGCAGGTGATGCGCCCGTGGCTCGCCGGGAAGTGCATCGCCACGCTGCAATCGGGCGGCAGCGCGCTCGTCGCGACCACGCGCCTGAACGTCTTCAAGCCGGCTGCGGCCGGCGCTCCAGCCAGCGTCACGAGCGCCGCGATCCAAGCGGCGCCGAAGGCGCGGGTCACGGGCATCGAAGCGAAGGCCTCGACGCGCCTCGACGTCAAAGAAGCGCCCGTGGTCGTCGCGGGCGGTCGTGGCCTGCAGGACGCCGACAAGTTCAAGGTCGTCGAGGAGCTCGCCGCCGCGTTCGGCAACGCCGCCGTCGGTGCGTCGCGCGCGATCGTCGATGCGGGCTGGCGCCCGCACGGCGAACAGGTCGGCCAGACGGGCAAGACGGTGTCGCCGCAGCTCTACATCGCGGTCGGTATCTCGGGCGCGATCCAGCACCTCGCGGGGATGCGCACCTCGGGCACGATCGTCGCGATCAACAAGGACAAGGACGCGCCGATCTTCAAGGTCGCCGATTACGGCATCGTCGGCGACGCGTTCGAGGTCCTGCCCGCCCTCACCGCCGCGGTGAAGGCGATCAAGTCCGAGGCGTGAGCTCGACGCTGGCACGGGGCGGCGGAGCGTCCGCCGCCGCCCCGGTGTTCGACACGCTCGTCGTGGCCGATTGGAGCGCGAACCCGCGCCGACGCGCGGTTTGGTGCGCGGATCTCCAGCGGCGCGCGCTCGCTCCGCTCGCGCCTCCTGCAAGCGGCTGGACGCTGACGGAGCTGCTTGCGCGGGCGCGCGGGCTCGGCGAGAGGCCGCTCGTCGGGCTCGATGCGGCGCTGGGAGTGCCGCGCTCGTTCCTCGCGGCCGTCGGTGCGGCGACGTTCCCCGACTGGCTGGCGACGACCCGCCCGGAGACGTACGAGCCGACCGCCGAGCCCGCCGCTTGGCGCCCCGCCCGGCCCTTCTTCCGCGTCCCCCCGAAGGGCCGCCGCGCGTTCGAAGCGACCGCGGCGACCTACGGCGTCGCACTGCGCCGCGCCGTCGAGGTGCGGACGGGCGCCAACCCCGCGTTCATCGTCAGCGGCATCCCCGGAGCGGTCGGCGGTGCCACTGTCGACGTGTGGCGAGCGCTCGCCCGTGAGCCCCACCCGCCGCGGCTCTGGCCCTACGCCGCGGAACCGCCCTCGGCCGAACGAGCCGTGACCCTCGCCGAGGTCTACCCCCGCGCGGCCTACGCCGCCGCGCTCTCCGACGGCGCGTGGGGCACCTGGAAACCGCGCCGACTCGCCAAGACCCAAACGGCCGTGCGCCAGGCCGCCCTCGCGGAGCTGCACGCGAGCGCGTGGCGACGCGAGTTCGAGCTGCACCTCCCGGACACGTCGCTGGCCGTGACCTCCGAAGACCACTTCGACGCGCTGCTGACCGCGGCCGCTCTCCTGCGCGCCACACTGGCCGGCGCGCCCCTCGCCGAACTCACTCAGGACGAAGCCATCGAAGGCGGCATCCTCCTCGCCCCGTGAGGGCCGGCGCGCTGCGCGCATCGAGCGTCAAGTCTTGGGCCTTCCGGGCCCGCCCGACGGCCAAACGGACGGACGGACAACTCCGAAGACGCTGGCTGGAAGCGCCGATCCGCCTGCGGCGCTCTCGGCGAGGGGACGACGATCGCGCCGGTGGGAAGCGCAGTGCGACCGGCCCTCCGGAGGTCGCGGTTCACGGCCCGCGGCGAAACGGCTCGAGCCGCTCGAGGAGCCCGAGGAACGCGCCCTGCACGAGGTCCTCGGTCTCGACCACGCTCGGCGCGAGCCGCACGGCGCGGGGCAGGAGCTCCGGCGCGATGGCGTCGAACACCGCGCCGAGCGCCTCGGCGTAGCCGGTCGCGCGGTAACGCTCATGGAGTTCCTCAGTCTGCACGGGTCGCACAAACACTCTTGCCCCAGCGCTGGCTAGCGACGACGAAGTTCCGGAGAATTGCGCCCAGACGTCTACATTACCCACCTCATGAATTCCGTCACGCTCGAGCAACTCGAGGACATGTTCCCTCAAATGCGCGCGCAGGCGCCCTGGAACATGGACGGCGACCTGCTGTGGGGCTACTTCTTCACGGACCCCGACCCGCAGAAGCTCCATTCACTCGCGGAACACCTGGCGAGCGGCGGATATCGGGTCATGAGCGTCTACGAGACGGACGACGGGAGCACTCACTTTCTCCACGTCGAGCGCGTCGAGACGCACACACCAGAGACCCTTCACGCGCGCAACAACGAGCTCGGGAGCCCCGCCGAGTCGTTCGGGGTCGAGACCTACGATGGGATGGACGTCGGGCCGGTCTCGCCGGATTGACGCGACGAAGTCGCACTGCATCGACCTCGCGTGAGCCGCTTGTGGGCCGATCTCGGACGGCCCCGGCGAACCGTTCGCCCCCTATCGACAGCAGGCTGCCGCCCACGGGGACGACCTCGTTGGTGTTGCCCTTCGAGCTGATCCCGACCACGGGCAACCGCTGAGCGCGCCGACGTTCGGTGCGGCGGCTGGAGCGGCGTCACCGCCCCATCCGCCGACTCGCCCATCCGCCTACGCGCAAGTCAGAACGCGTTGATCGTGAACAGGAGCCCGTTCGACGCATTCCAATCGCTCCCGCAGGCTCCGGCCGACGGGGAGCGGTAGAGAGCCTGCAGCGGCCACTGCAGGCCCGCCATGCCCTGCAGGTGGCTGCGCTCCAGCGCGGGAACGTTGTCGAACACGGCGGCGCCGTTGGCATCCGCCATCACGGTGAGCCAGGTCGCCGGCGCGGGGATGCAGGCCACCCCGTTGCCGAACGTCGCGCCCGGCAGGGTCCCTGCGCTTGGCCGGCCGATCGCCAGCAGCGTCAGGCTCGCGGGCGGTAGTCCGTCCACTAGCACCCGACGAATTCGAACCTGGTCGAAGCCGCCGTGGGCGTAGAGCCGCGCGCCGAGGCCCGCCCCATTCGGGCAGCCGCGCCCCGGCACGGTGACAGCGCCGCACGGGCAGTCCGCCGTCTCCAGATCGAACGGAGTGCAGTACGGCCGCCCGACCTCGGTGCACTCGGTCGCCGACGATGGCGGACCCAGCGGCGCGACGGCCGCGATGCCGGCTCGCGGGTGGCCGAACTGGGCGAAGCTTGTCGGATAGCCGTGAAAGTCGATTCCACCCGCGACGACGTGGTTGCCATCGGACGCGAGCGACCAGCCCAGTGCAGCACCACCGAAGTTGTAAGGTGCCGTCATCGCGATGGACTGGTTCCACACGTCGCCGCACAGCTCGAAGCGGTAGACCGTCCCCGCACCGCCCATGGGCGAGAACGGCCCGGTGATCGGCAGCCTGCGGACCGGTGCGGAGACGAGCAACGTCGGCGGCTCGAACACGACCCGCCGCCCGAAGCTCGGCGAGACAATCGAGGACTCCGGCCCGCTCGTGGACGTGATCCGGGAGTGCAGTTGCCAGGGAGTTGGATCCCCGGGCGTGTGCCGATACGCGTAGACCATGCCCGAGCGATTCTGTCCCAAGCCCCCCGCAGCATCGTCGCGCGGCGCGCCGACGAAGAGCCAACCGTCCTTCAGCGCGAGCCCCGCACCGAACGCTCCGCCTTCGACGCCTGGTGCCAGCACGGGTGGATTCGGGTGTTGAATGACCTGATCGAGCACCCACGTACCGGCCTGGCGCCGGAATGTGTAGACCCGCCCGACGGCCGGCACTCCGTTCACACGAGCATTCGACGCCGACACAGCAGCGTGGTCGCCATCAACACGAACGACATCACCGAAGTTGCTCGCATGCGGCTCCTGCAGGTGGTTGCCCTCGATGGTGGTGACGATATTCCATTGGGTATCCTTCTCCCAGAACAACACCTTGGCCGCGGGTTGATTCTGCAAGTTGCCGGCCCGCGCATGCCCGATGATCGCGGTACGGCCATCGAAGTCCAGGTCCCAAATGTCGTGGTGGGCCGGCGTCGTGGGCGGCGTGAACCAACCGATGCGTTCCCAGACACCGTTGATCCGGCGGTACTCGAAGCAGTGATGCCAGCTCGCGACGAGCAGGACGTTCCCATGCATGGTGAGGTGCTCGCCGAACTCCGTGGACTGGAAGAACGGCAATTCGGCCTTCAACAACTGGGTGCGCTCCCAGGCGCCGCCTGCACCGCGCTCGAAGATCGAGACGTGCCCGGTGAAGTTGGGCGCGACCGGATCCGCCTCGCGGGACCCTACCGCCACGATCCCTTCGGCGACGGCGCACGCATAACCGAAGTATCCGCCAGTCTGGGGATACATCGCCCGGAGTGGATACAACTCAGGTACGAACTGTGCGCGCGCCGCTTCCGCCGACAACAGCGCCGCGAGCGAGGCGGCCAGGCAGGTAATCAAGTGTTTCATGGCCTCACTGACGCACGAAGATGAGGAGTAGGTCCGAGTCTGGGCCGACCGGCGACGTCACCGCGAAGGCGCTGCCCGGATTCGGGTTCGTCAGGAACATCGACAGGAACGCACCCGAGTCGGGGTTCAAGAACGCACCCGTGTACGAGCCGCCGCTCGGGGCATGCGAGAGGTCGACCGAGCAGAGCTGTGCCCACTGCGGGATGAATCCGAGAGCGACCAGATCGCTGGTCAGGTCGAAGCTCAGCTCGATCGGGAAGCACGGGGTCGTGAGCTGGATCGGGGGAGGAGCGTTCTGGGGGACCACTGCACTCGCGCCGTCAGCCAACAGTAAGGCGGCGACGATCAGCGAGAGCGGGCGAGAGTTTCATTGGGATGACCTTGGAGTGTAATGCAACAGATCTGAGGCACCTTGGCAAGCTGAGGTGGCTCATTCTGCAAAAGGTAAGGATTCACCTAGTGCGCCCCTCGGTTCCGCCGGACACCCGTCTGGGGCCGGTCACCCCGCTAACCTGACGACGTGACGAAGCACCGTACCCCCCTCTCAACCCTTGCCGAACCACCGCTCGCCGGAGCGTGACGTGCCCTCCGCGGCAAGCGACATCAGCGGCGCCGAGTCGCTACCCAAGCGGTTGTCCCCCGCCCACAAGGCTGAGATCGCCAGCCGTCTCCCCAAGGGGGGAGAGCCTCGACGCCCTGGCGCCGAGACCAAAGGAGAGACGATGAGTGAGCGACAATCTGGACTGGAGTCACCCCGCGGCGGGTGGAACGGGAGGCCGTGCTTAGCCTGAATCAGGCCCGACTGCGAGATGTTGTGCGGTGTGCGCTCCACCGGGGTTCGCTTGTTCGCGGCCTCGAGCGCGGTGTGTCCGCCGCAGTGCGCGAAATGAGCGGGAACGGACCATTGCCCGAGCGGCGATCAGCCGCCCGCGACGGGCTTGGCGACGCAGCGCCCACCCTGGAGCAACGGGCAGCCGATCCGCTCTCAGAGTGAGTGGCGTGTCATCCGTGAGCGAACGCTACGCGATCGCCGTAAAGTACGCACCGTCCAGCAGAGGAGTTCGAATCCAACGCGGACCCCGCCTGTCGCCTTGAGACAACTCCATGACTGCCATGACGAAACGCGCGCCCTTACTGCCTTCGATCGCACACATGATCGCGACTTGCGCCGCCGCGGCGCCAGCGCTGGCGCAGGGCGGGCTGCAGGACCTGGGTACGCTGCCCAACGATCTGTCGGGCTCCGCGGTCTTCGTGAGCATGAATGGCGAGACTGCGGTTGGCGGCTCGGGGCTCCGCGCCGTGCGCTGGACATCGGGAGCAGTGCAGGACCTCGGCGTCGCCGGCGCCGATCGCGCCATCGTGCGCGGGATGAGCCAGGACGGTGACGTCGTCGTCGGCTACCTGACGACGACGAGCTACGAACATCCCTTCCGTTGGGATACGGCCGTTGGGATGCAAGACCTCGGTGTGCCCTGGGGAACCCGCGGCCGTGTGCTGGCCTGCAACTCCGACGGTTCCGTGCTGGTCGGCATGGTCGAAGGGCATGCCGTGCGCTGGACGAGCGCCCAGGGTTTCCAGGACCTCGGTGACCTCGGCTCATGGTTCTCGTGGGCCCGCGCGGTGAACTCCGATGGTTCCGTCGTCGTCGGACATGCCTACGACGCGGCGGGCCGCAGCCGCGCGTTCCGCTGGACGGCGAGCACTGGGATGATCGACCTCGGAGACATCGCGGGCAACAACCTCGACTACGTCGCCCACGCGGTCAGCGCGGACGGCTCGGTCGTGGTTGGTAGCGTGAGCAGCAGTTCGACAGCGCAGCGTGCGTTTCGCTGGACGTCTGGCACCGGCATGCAAGACCTAGGGAGCCTAGGTGGCGCGACATGGATCACCAAGTGCAGCGCCGACGGCCACGTCGTTCTGGGCAGCTCGTTCGACAGCTCCGGGAGGCTCTGTGCATTCCGGTGGACTACGTCCGCGGGCCTGCAGCCCCTAGGTTTCGGTCCGAGCGCTTGTGACACGCGCGCGTCGGACTGCAGCGCCGATGGTTCGGTCGTCATCGGCGATCGGTTGATCGGGGGGACGACGACCCCCCATCGGCCGTTCCGCTGGACCCTCGCCAATGGCTTCGAGGACCTCGGAACACTCGGCGGAAACGTCGGCGTCGCGCTCGCGACGAATGCGAGCGGCTCGGCCGTCGTCGGCTTCGCCAGGAACTCACTCGTACAGTCCCGGCCGTTCCTCTGGCGCGAGGGCGTGGGCGTGCCCCTCGGCCACGTCATATGCGCGAGCCTACCGAACAGTAGCGGCAACAGCGGTCGCATGAGGGTGAGTGGCAGCCTCGTCGCCGCGACCAACTTCGTGCAGGTCGAGGCGTTCGACCTGCCACCCTACGTCCAGGGAATCGTCGTCGCGTCCACGGTGCAGGGCTACACGTTCCCCTTCCCGAACAGCCAGGGGGCCCTCTGTCTCGGCGGAGCGCTCTCGCGGTTCACCGGGACCTCGCAGATCGGCGCGTCGGGCGCGCAGGGCGCGTTCTCGGTCGACCTCGACCTCTCGTCGTTCCCGACCCCGACCGGCTCGGTCCAGGTGGTCGCGGGCGAGACGTGGGCCTTTCAAGTCTGGTTTCGAGACCTGAACCCTGCGCCGACGTCGAACTTCACGGAAGCGGTGGCAATTCCGTTCCTCTAGGAGACGTTGGGCCCGCGGCCCTGGGTACAGCAGCGCGCCGCTGCCACCGCGACGCTCCCCCTCGAGCTCTCATGCGCAAGCCCGTCGCTCTTCCATGCGAAGTGAGCGCACAGATCGCCTGCGAACGGATTCGTCGCGTGCCTGCGAGCTGAGAGGTTGTCTCGACTCGCCGCTCCAGAAAAAATGGGGCGCCTCGCGGTAGTGCCCGTCGTCCCGACCCATCCATAGTATGGGCTGAGCAGCGCAAGTCCAGCGCTCCGCCGGCTCGGCGGCGTGCTGCTCGAAGCGCCGGTGGCCAAAGGCGCTGCGCACCGAAGAGCACGCCCCGATGGTGCGCATGGGACCTCCACGTCACTCGGCACCGATCGAGCTCCGGTTCTGGCGGGAATTTCCGGACCAACCCACCCACAGTTGTCGGTCTGCACTGATGGGGAACGGTCGACCACTGGAGGAACAGGCGCGGCGGAGCCAACTGGTTTCGATTTGACGGCTTTCGGCCATCCATGTTCCGCGCAGGAGCCCGACCGCAGTGTCCATCGGTGCTGCGCCCAGCCTTCGGATCTGGCTGGGTGCCGGCTCCGAGCGCCCAGCCACGACACGAGCATCGGCGTCATCGGGGCAGGGCCTCTTGGAGCTGCGACTCGCCGACAGCGGTCAGCAGGCCACGCGCTCGTTCACGTTGCGGATCGGCGCGAGCTTCGCGATCGACGGTTCGGGCTCGGCGGCCTCTGCAAGGACCACGCTGGAGACTGCGTCCAAGAGGAGGCTCGGAGGGGCCGCCGAACGCGAACGACAACTCCGAAGACGCTGGCTGGAAGCGCCTCTCCGCCTGCGGCGCTCTCGGGGAGGGGACAGCGATCGCGCCGGTGGGGAGCGCAGTGCGAGCGGCCCTCTGGAGGTCGCGGTTCACGGGCAGGAACTCTGCTAAGCTGCCCACGGACCTGGCACGGCTCACCCTCGAGACCATGCCCCAGATCGCCCTACGACTCAAGGTACTCCTCTTCGCGCTCCTCGGTACTGCGTCTGCGGCCTCCGCGGCTCCGCAAGGAGGTGCGTGGCCCTGCCAGGGGTGGAACATCGAGAGCGGCGTCGTCGCGTACGGTGCGGCCGGTGGGCCGGTCATCGTGGGTGACGTCGCAGTGCGACCGGTTCGTTACTACGTCGGGCCGCCCACTGCGCTGCTGGAGGGGGTCCTCGAACTGCACCGGTACGACGCGCACCGTGACCGGTTCGTGCTCGCGGAGTCGCTCACATTCCCCGAGTGGCGATCGCTGCGGAGCATGCAGGAGGTCGGGCTCGCTGGACGGACGCTGGCACTGCAGCCTTGGCTCTTCCTGAACTATCCAAACCGCTGCGACGTCGTCGAGCTGCTGCCGGGGGGGCCGCGTTTGTCTTCCGTACCCTCGAGCGGCTTTCGGATGTTCTCCGGCCGCTTGACCGCCGTGGTCGACGACACGGTGTTCGCCGTCGAGCACGACGGCGCAGGACGGATCCGCCTGAACGTCATCGAGAAGGACCTGTCCGGAAGTTGGGCGGTGGAACAGACCCTCGAGGCCAGCGGCGTCCGCTTCGGGTATCCGCCCGAGGAGAATGTCTGGGTGTCCGCCTCGGACGGCTGCGTCGTCGTCGCGTCCGACCGCCTCATGCCCGGCGACGTCGCAGCAGCGGCTTTCGAGCGCCAGCCCGATGGGACGTGGGTGCACGCAGGCAATCTGCCCTTCCCCGCGCCCCAGGAGTCCCGGTGGCGGGTCGGAAGCTGCACGGCGCTCGCGTTGGACGGGAGTCGAGCGTTGCTCGCGTTCCGTCGCTACCAGCAGCCCGCCACGGCCTGGCTGTACGAGCGAGTCGGCGCCGGCACATGGCGGGTCGTCCAGTCGTTCGATGGCCCCGGTCTGACCGGGGACATCGCCCTCGGCGGTGGTCGCCTGGCGCTCACGCGCGGGTCGACGACGGAGCTCTACGAGCTCGACTCCTCGGGGCGGTTCGCTCTGTCGCGGCGCTTCCATGGGCTCGAGAACGTCTTCCACCTCGATGAGGCGCGCATCGGCGGCCAAACCGAGCTGGGCACCGCCGTGCGCCTCGTCCCGTTCGGATCAGGGAGCCCCGCCGAGATCCAGGTCTGCCAGGAACGCGGCGTGGTGGTCTGCGAGGCCGCCGATCCGCTTGCGCCACGACTCCGCGCGTTCCTCGAGTTCTCGCCCTGGCCGGAGTTCAGGCCGCGCCTCGCTGTAGGCATCGAGCGCGCGCGGCCGGGCGAGGTCGCGCTCGCGCTGCGCGGCTACGACATCGGCTGGAACCCTGCCGCAGGCGGGACGCTGTGCATCGACGCTCGCACCGCGATTCGCAGCACCCCCGCCACAGTCGACTCGTTCGGTCGCGCCGCCATCGAGTTCGACGTCTCGAGCGAGTCGCTGGCGACTCTGTTCCCGATGCCGCTCTTCGTGCAGGCGCTCGTCGTGGGCCAGGGGACGATGCGGGCGACGGACGCTGTACGACTGATCCCTTGAGGGCGGGCCGGCGCCTGGCGCTCAGGCGATGTCCCCGCGCTGGGTCATCGCTGGGGGCCAGCGCGCTGCGCTACGCTGCACGACGTGGGAAGAGTGAACCAGCCGTTCGAGCGTGCGCTCCGCGAAGCGGCGCTCTCGTACGAGCGTGGACATTGTGGCGCGCGGCGGTTCCCGCGCCGTCGCGTGCCGTCGCCCTTCATCGATGGTGTCGAGGGCTTCGTGCGCAGCGTGTGCGCCGATCCCCTGCGCCAGGTCCACGTTACGGTTCAGCTCGCGCTCGACGGTGCGCTGCGGCACCCGTTCGCGGCGGCGCCGTGGGCCGTCTTGGTCGACTCGCTGGGCGCAGCAGGACGCCGTGCGACCGAAGCGAAGCTCGGTATCGAGCCGTGGGACGAGGCCGACGCTCCTTGGTGCGCGGCTCGCACACGAGCCGCCGCGCAGGACTTCATCGCGCGGCTGGGTGGCGCGGAACGGGCCGACGAACGGCGCTCGTTGGTCCGGTTGTTCACGGGCGCCCCGTCGGGCTGGGTCCGTCAAGCGGCGCTCGAGCGTTTGGACTCACAGGATGCCCATGCGGCGCTGCCGTTTGTCGTCGCGCGGCTCGCGGACTGGGTCCCGGAAGTCCGAGCGGCGGCGAGGAAGGCGCTGGAGAGCTGCCTGTCCCCACTGAACGCGCGCGCGCTGCTCGGGACCATGCCGGAGCTCACACGGGTCCGGCGCAGCGCACACTTCGAAGACGAAGCGCTCGCGCGTCAGGTCGAGGCGCTCCTGCGCTCGCAAGCGCGCACGGGGCTCTTCCTCGAGCGCCTCGACGATCCGGAGCGCGACGTGCGGCGCGCGGCGTACACCTTCGCGCTGGAGACCGAGGGGGCTGCGGTCGTGGGCGCCGTGATCCGCCGTGGCATCGAATCGGGGGACAACCTCGTGCTGACTCGCGCGCTCGAAGCGCTCGCGCGCCTCGGGGACGATCCAGCGGGTGTGGAGGAGCGCGAGGCGCTCGCGCTGCACGCGCTGACGCATCGCTCACGGTTCGTGCGCCGGCGAGCGCTCGCGGCTTGGTTCGACGGCGGCGGCACGGGGCCGAAGCTGCCCGAGCCGCTCGTCGATCGCGCGCTCGTGGATCCGACCCGCGAGGTACGCGCGATCGCCCAGCGTATGAGCGGGCGCACGCGCGAGGCCCTCGTCGCATTCTATCGCGCGCGTGCGGCCGAAGACGACGTCGCGCGACAGGCCGATGGTCGGACATCGCAGCAGCTCGGTCTGTCACCCGCGTGGCACGGGCTCGCTGAGTTCGGCGACCAGGTCGCGCTGGCGCGTGTACGCGCTGTGCTCGCGGATCCGCAGTGGAGCGGCGCGCGCGCTCGGGTCGCGGCGCTGCGCACGCTGCGGCTCGGGCTCGGTGCACAGGCAGCGCCCGAGCTGATCGAGCTCTTGCGCCAGCCGACGCTCGCCCGCGAGGCGGCGCGCGGCATCGTCGCGCTCCGCTGCAGCGTCCCACTGGCGACACTGGAGGCGCTCGCTGGCGCCGACGATCCCCGCCTCGTACGTGCCGCGCTCGCGCTGGCGCGCCTCGCAACAGGTCGCTACGACGAGCTCAGGATCTTGCTCCGCGCGGCGCGCACGCCCTCGCCGCTCGTCGCGACGATCGATGGACGTGTCAGAGCGTGGCTGCAGTGGACGAATGGTCGTTTGCCACGCCCCGACCCGACGACAGCGAGGGAACTCTGTGGGCTCTTGTACCTCGCCGTCGAGCTCCCCGCGGCGGAGCGCGAGGAGCTCGGGGTGCGACTCGGCTGCGCGACTCGCTGACATGCGGCGTCACCCGCTGCGGCCGTCGACGTCCCCCTCGAGCGCGGGCTCATTGCAGCACGAGGACGTCGTACGTGTACTCGAGCTTGCGATCCTCACCCGGAGCCAGGGTCAGCGTCCAAACGAGCTCTTGGCGCTTGTTTGCCGAGTACACCCCGCGCTCGAGCAGCCGTGACTCCGGTGCGGTCTCACTGCCCGACGTGCCCGTGAGGTCGCCCGAGAACTCCCTCTTGATCACCATCTTGACGGGCTCCTTGCGGTGGTTGCAGAGCTGGACCTCGCCCCGCACACCGACGGAGCGGTACGCCCGTCCGCCGATGACCCGTGTCTCGCGCGCGCCTTCGACCTCGTACTCGACCGAAGTCGAACGCACCGCGAGCGCCTTCGTGATCCGCACGGTGGTCGTTTCCCCTGGGTTGACCCAGCTCGTCGTGCGCTGCCCCTGGAACCGACCGCCGTGGACGATCGTCGCCGGCGCGGTGGTCATCGGGAAGTCGAACGGGTTCGCAAAACGCAGCGCGTCCCAGGCGCCGTCGTCCTGCGCGTCACTGTCCGGTTCCCAGGACTGGCGCTGGACGAGCTGGCCCCATTCGTTGCGCGTGTCGCGGATACGCCAGTCGACGATGCGCTCGTACGGCGCTGTCGCAGTGGCGACGTGCACATGCAGGCTCTCGCCCTCTCTCAGGTCCCGCACTCCGAGCGACCGGTAGTGCAGGTCGACCCCTTCGCTGGAGGGCTGGATCGCGGCGCTGCCACCGCCGTTCGGGGCGTAGCTGTTCGACAGGACGTTCTGTCCGATCGCCATGCGGTTCCCGCGTGCGCCGTCGAACTGCTGCGAGAGCTGCTCGAAGAACTTCGCCCAGCTCGTCGTTGCCGACAACGGCGAGAGGACGTGCGAGTACTCCATGCTCGGGAAACCCGAGATCAGCTCGAACTCGACGCCGATGAGGTCCTCGAGCTCATTGCGGATCACCGCCGTCTGCGAGAGCGTCAGGGTCTTCGGATCTGCGATATCGAGCCTGTAGCTCGGCGCGAACGAGAGGCCCTTGGCGAGATAGCTGAGCGAGACGTCGGCACCGCCCCGTGCGTCCAAGCGCAGCACCGGACGCAGCTCACGCCGTGTCGTCGGCGGATCGATCACCCGCAAGAACACGATCGAGGCCAGTTCGATGAAGACGCGGCCGGCCTCCGTGTCGAGCACGAGAAAGCGGTTCGGTTGCGGCGCAGGAACCAGCGCGTGATCGACGGACCAGTGGCTCCAGTGACGCCCCGCCTCGTAGACGCGGCTCCAACGCGCCTCGGCGGCCGCGGACTCGAAGGCGACGACGGTCCCTTGCACCTCTGTCAGTGGCTCGCCGCGCAGCCGCGCCGAAACCATGCGCCCCCCCAGCACCGCCGCGGGGTCGTGCTCCCAGCGCCCGTCGGTCGGCACTTCGACCTCGCGCTCCGTTGCGAGCACGTCGACCGGCCCCGCGGCGTCGACCCAGAGCGTGCCATGGACCGCGTCCGGTACGTCGGTCAGCTCGTACGTGCCGGCGGCGGACACCGCGACGCCCCGGCGCACGACCGCCAGGCCGTTCTTGAAGAGGCTGACCGTGCGGACGGGGGCGGCGACGATCGTCGCCTCGGCCTTGGCACCCGGCCGCGGCTCTTCCGCCGCGCCGAACGCCGTGAGGGTCAAACAAGCCGTGAGCGCCAGGGGCGCGACGGAGCGCGTGGGATCGTAGTGCATCGAATCGAGGGTCTGGGTTGAAGGTCTCCGCTGTGTGACGCGGCCAGCGTACGACGCCCGAACGCCCGCCGTCGCCGTCACAGCCAAGTAACGGCGCCTCCGGCCGAGTGAGGTGTATAGGGACGCCATACTCCCAACACATGCGCATGGTCCGGGCGCTGGATGTGACCTTGCCTGGTCCCTGGGCCGCCAACGCACCGGTCGAGTCCGTCACAAACGGACGAAGGGCGGCATCCATCGGACGAACTGGCCCAGAATTGGCGCTTCGGTTACCCTCGGCACCCTCGCGATGAGCATTCCGTCTCGCCAAATGCCTGCAGCACAGGGCCCGAGTGTGATGGAGCAGGTTGTGGTCATCGCGCTCCTTCTGGGGCTATTCGCGCTTCTTGCGTGGATCTCGTGGGTGGCCATGCTCGGCCTGATCGCGCTCGTCGGTATCCTGGCTGGAATTGGCGCGGTGACCTCACGTCGGACTGCGGCCGAACGACGAGCGGATTCCATCTGCACCTTCGCGCGAGCCTTCGATCGGCGAGAGGTGGACCCTTGGGTCGTCCGCGCTGTGTACGAGGAGTACTCTGTGCCCTTCCCCGTTCGAGCCGCTGATCCCTTCGACGAGGACATGGACAGCGATGCAGCGCGGACCGCCGCGCGTGCGGGGCGCAGCCTCGAGCAAGCGGAGCGCAACCCGCTCTTCGGCCGAGTGTCGACCATCGGAGACCTCGTTCGATTCCTGAGTCATCAGCCGCGTTTGACGAGCCACAGCTCGGGCTCTCGTCTCGCCATGGAGAAGGCCCGACTCGGCGCAGCAGCCGACGCGACCTAACACAGAGTCCGATACGCCTCGCGGCGCCCCAGTGCTGCGAGGCGCGAACCTGTTGCGGGGCTTTGCCTTCCGTCACAGCAGCGTACTGCACGCCTCGAGGCGGGAATGCGCCACGCTTCTGGCGAAGGTCGCGAGGCGGTCGGTTGTGACTTCGGAAGCTCTGTGGACTACTCATGATCGAACGGGCCTGGCGGCCAACACGAAGAGTCGCCCTATGCGCTGTCTACCCACCCTTGTTTGTCTCGCTTCTTTGGCATTCACCGCCCCGGTGTCCTCGGCGGAGGTCATCGTCCGCATCGACGGCCGCGTCGGCGCCATTCTCCAGAGCCCGACCTCCGGCCCCTTCGTCGGGGCGGTCGTGGGCGCGCCGGTCACCCTGAGCGTCGGCCTGGCGTTCCCGTTCCAGGCGGTGACCAGTCCGACCTCGGTGAACCACTGGAACTTCGACTACGCGCAGAGCTCCTTGCAGATCGGTGCGGCCAGCGCCCCTATGACACCGCTGCGGCTCGATCTGAAAGACCACTCCAGTGGCGACCGACTGCGCCTCGACGCTTCCCTCGTAGGGTCCGTCGTGGTCCAGTGTGTCCTCGACGACCCGAGCGGCGCGTGGCTCGGCTCCCCGGATGTCTTTGCGCTGCTGGGGACGTCCTCCTTGGCGGGCCTGTAGGTGATCGTCGTCCATGTCCTGGGTAACGGTGGCGGCATCGAGTTCGAGGTGCGCGCGATCACGGTAGCGCTGGCCACGGTCGGCGCGAACGTCTGCCCCGCACCTGCAGCGAACTCGAGCGGAGCGTTCGGTGCGCTGGCCGCTTTCGGCTCTGCTCGGGTCGCGGACGGGAGCTTCAACTTGGGGTTGACCGAGGCCGTCGCCGTCGCGTTCCTCTGACCTCGGCTCCGGCGAGAAGCGCGATTCCCCGAAGTCCACGAGCGCGGCGCGGCGCCAGCGGCCGCGCCGCGCTCACACAATCGGCGGTCACGGCGAAGCGGCGTCGGCAAACCGGGCGTCGCGACCCTCTTCGACCGCGTCACGCACTGGCGAGGCACGGCGCACGAAACCACGCGACGAGACGAGGTCCTGAGCGGTCTCACGCAGCCCGCGCGGACACTGCATGCGCCCCATCGTTCGCCCTACACAACACGTGACGGTCCGCATACGGTCGACCTGATCGGCGCTGCAGATCGGAGAGGCAGAGCCGTCGACCAGCGAGCAACAGAAGGGGCCATTGACCATCGACGGCCGGCTGATGCCCCTGCGCGGGCTCCCGGTGGTCCCGTGCAAGCTGCACGTCACATTCCCCGCGCGTGACACCCAGCGCGCCGAGACCATCATCGTGGAGTTCACTCCGAACGTGTCCACGCCGACCGCCGCCTCTATCGATCTGCGCCCTTTCGAGCGCTGAATTGCGGGGTGGGGACGCGGCGTCGGCTCGAGTCCCACGGCGAGCATGAGCATCGCTCGTATGCGCGCGAACGGTGCTACAGTGCGTTGTTGCTGGCACGGAGTCTCGGTCACTGCGCATCCGTCGTTGACGTCGGCCGCTCATGCAACATATCCGGGCCGCCATCGGGTGCTAACCTGCCTGAGGGACATCGCGAGACCGGAGCAGGACGGGATCAGCGCTGCCTGGGGAGGTCGCGTCGCCACCCCGGTACGGTCCACGGGTTGGTGCGATGCGCGGACCGTCATTCATGAACGTACGCCCAGGTCCGGACTGGCTCGACGATTCCACCATACATGTGTCGCGGGTACTGCTCCGTGGGCCAGTAAACGAAGACGTCGAAGTTCAGCACGCCTTGGCCGCAACGCAGAAACAGCGACCAGGGCCCGGTGTCCAGAGGCTCCTGCGTCGCCACATCGGCTGGATTCAGTCCGCCCTCGTGCCGCCGGTAGTCGAATCGCCCTGCAGGGTGAAACACGCTCGGCACCCGCTCGATATAGTTGGGGACGAGTTCATCGAGCGACTCGGGCGCGCGCCCCTTGTCTCGCGTGAACGCACGCAGAGCAACGATGAGCGGCTCAGCGCTGCGCGCCGTCCGCGCGAAGGCTGCCGTACGCGCCCATCCTGACAGGCTCATAGCCAGGATCGCTACCGTCGCGAACGTACCGACGGCTCCGAAGAAGGCCCACGTACGTTGTCGGTCGCCACGAATAAGCAGGAGCGGCGCCGTGAAGAAGCTGAACAAGACAGCGACCAGCATCGCGAGGACGTATGGAATCCCGATCAAGAACGAGAAACCCACGAGGAAGAGCTGATCGAGCGTCTTGAGCACGCCGACCGGCAAGCTGAACAGCAGGCTCCAGCGGGCGCCGCGCAAGAGATGCCACCGCCTACTGTGTAGCGGCTCGATCGACACAACCCGGGTCGACGAGGACACGCGACGACCGCTTCCCGCTGCAGCCGAGTCGACATCCAACGCAGCGTTCGGTTCCTGCGCTGAACTCATGCGGGTCAAGGTAGCACACTACGCGGCTTCCAAGGCTCGATCGGCACGACAGCGCGGCGCGGCCCCGGTCCGATCGATGCGCAGATCTCAACACGATGCTCGACCGCGCGACTTACGAACCGGGCGCGATCTGAGCCTGAAGGAACGACCGGCGCTCGCCTCTCTCGCCGCAGTTACGACTCAGAAGTGGAAGACCACTCCGAGCTCGAACTCCACCGCGAAGTCCTCACGGGCGATCGGGCTGTCTTGGACGTCGCTGGCGAAGTACTGCAGCTCGAAGCCGCTTACGATCTGCACATGCCGACCGACAAAACGTCGATCGACGAGGCGCAGGCCGGAGGAGCGGTAACCGCCGTCCAAGTCCGTCACCGCATATCCGGAGGCTGCGGCCTCTGAGGGGCTGACCCCGAAGTCCCGGTTCAGGTTGTTGCCATCCGCGAACGTCGCGTAGAGGAACGCCTCCGTGCCGCCGCAATCCTGGCGGTCTCCGAAGCGGTGTCCGGCAAAGAGGAACCCGAGGGCCCCGAATTCGTCGTCGCCCGCGGAGATCCTGGTGCCGACATAGTTGCGCCACTCGTCATCGAAGGCGTACCTGACCTCGCCGGTGGCCGTGAACACGTCGTCCAGCTCGTCGAGTCCGTTGAGCCTACCCTCATCGGAGTCGCCCGCCTCGCGCTCTCCATCGAGGCCCAGGTCGACCTGCACATACCATCGATCCATCGGACGAGTGGTCCACGAGAGTTCCAGTCCCTCCCAGGAGAAGAGGTGATTCCCCGTTCTCCACTGAACAGCCAGAGCCGGGCTCAGCTCGAACTCGTACTCATCCGAACCGTTGTAAGCGTTCTCGTACTCGATGCCCAGACCGAGGGCGAAGCCCCACCCCCCACCCCGGGTGAAGTCCGGGGTGAACGGCAGAGGAAAGAGCGGCGCTTCGTCATCCGTCGGAGCAGGCGCGGGGGCGTCGATGATGGACTCCGAGGCGACAGGGTTGCCTTCGATGGAGGGCGCGACCTCTTGCAGCACTGCCGCAGCGGAGAGACCCGTAAGCGCCGGGAGGAGGGCGAAGGTCGAAGCGTGGTGGAACATGCGACGCGCGTTGTTCTGGAGACCGGCCCGTTGACGAGGGTGGCTCCGGGAGCGGGGATCCGAGGGTCTGGTGACTTCCGGCGGAGAGGGTACGTTGCGCACGGAGGAACACAAATGCCCCGAGCTCCGTACCTGCGCGCCCGGACGCAGCTATGCGGGCGCGCCGGTTCGCTGTAGCTTGCGGAGCATGGACGCAACGCCTGCCAGCCAGCCACGCTTCCCCTACATCGCGGTCGCGCTCGCCACGGCGCTCGCCTTCTCGGGTGGGCTCCTCGGGATACGCACCTTCGCCTCCTACGGGAGCGCGCTCTTCCTGGCGACGCCGCTCCTCTCCGGAGTCCTGCTCGGGTGGCTCTTGAGGCGAGGTGGGTGGTCGGCGACGTTCGTCTCGGCGATGCCGCTCGCGGTTCTGACGCTGTTCCTGACGTTCGTGTCGTTCGTCGTGGCGGGTGAAGAGGGGCTGATCTGCCTGTTCCTCGCCTCGCCGTTGCTGTTCGCGTTGACGCTGATCGGCCTCGCGCTCGGGCTCTCGCTGATCCGCACGGGAGCGACACCAGCGGGCCCGGCATCACTCGCGGCGGTCGTGTGCCTTCCGCTCGTCTCGACGGCGGCGCTCCTGCCCGGCGCGCATATCGCCGAGCGCGCGTTGGCGACTCCGCCGGATCTGCGCGAAATCAAGACATCGGTGATCGTCGCGGCGCCGATCGAGCGAGTATGGGAGGTCGTCATCGGCTTCCCGCCCATCACGGCTCCGCCGGACCTCCTGTCGCGGCTCGGCATCGCGTACCCCGTCGAAGCGACCCTCGACGGAGAGGGCGTTGGCGCGGTCCGCCGCTGTGTGTTCTCGACGGGCGCGTTCATCGAGCCGATCACGCGCTGGGAGCCTCCGACCCTGCTCGCGTTCGATGTCGAGGCCTCCCCGCCGCCGATGAAGGAGCTCTCGTTCCACGAGCACGTCGACGCGCCGCACCTCTCGACCGCGTTCGTGTCCAAGCGCGGCCAGTTCGCGCTGCGGACGCTCGACGACGGGCGCGTGCTGCTCGAGGGCACGACCTGGTACACCCAGGGCCTCTCACCCGAGTGGTACTGGGGTCCGATCACGGACCAGCTCATCCACCGGATCCACCGGCGGGTGCTCGATCACATCGCTGAGGTCGCCTCGATGCAGTGAGACCGCGCTGCGATGCAGACTGAGATCTTCCCGAACAGCGCAGCGAGCGCAGGATCGAATCAGGTCGAACGGTACCAGGTACGAGTTGGCGGTGAGGCGCGAGCGCTCGGCGCGCGCG
>CAYOBN010000076.1:0-24856 GCA_964402175.1 uncultured Planctomycetaceae bacterium
TCCGGCGCGGGGAACTTCGTCACCAATCCAGGGAAGCTCGCTTCGACGGTGTAGGTCAGCGCCCAGCACGACGTGAACAGCGCGCCCCCCGCGCGCACGTACCAGCGCACGACGTCGAGATCGCGCGCTTCGAGCTCTCCGGTGCAGCCTGCGATCAGAATGCCGAAGGGGTGCACACCGGCGGCTCCGAGCTGGCCCGCCTGGACGATGCGATGTTCGATCCCGATGCGCGCGAGGACGGTCTCCATCTGGTCGCCGCGGCCCGGCACGACCATGACGTCGAGGCCCCGGTAGATCTCGCGATCGGGGACCGCATAATCGTAACGGTCGCGACGTGCGCGGACCTCCTCGGGCGTCTGAAAGCGCGCGCGCTGCAGGTTCTCCTTCCACCACGCGAGCAGCCCTTTGCGATCCAGCGCTTCGGCTTCGCGGCCCGCGTGTTGGGCGAGCGCCCGCTGCGCAGTCGCAGCGACAGCCGTATGCGGGTCATCCAAGAGCGCGATCAAAGGCGCGACGACCTCCGGCTGCGCGACGTAATAGAGCCCCATCGCCGCCGCACCGCGCAGCCTCCAATCGGCATGGCGCGTCAGCTCGATCAGCGCCGTCCGCCCTCGGTCGGACCGCGTCTTGCCCAACGCGATCGACGCGGCCAGCGCGACCTCCCAGTCACGATCCTGCGCCGCTGCGACCAGCGCCTCGACCGTGTCGCCGTCGGCGTCCAAACGACCGAGCCCGATGGCCGCGGCTTCGCGCACCGCGACGGCGCTGTCCGAGCGCAAGCGCGCGCGGAGGCTCGCCGCTCCCTCCGGCGTGGCCGCCGCGTTGAGGCTCGCGGCCGCGCGCACGAGCGTCGCCCGGACACGCGCGTCGCTCTCTGCTTCGATCGCTGCGAGCAATGGCGCGCTTTCGCCGCCGACGATCGAGAGCGCATGGCTCGAGGCCGCGCGCACGTCGGCCTCCGTGTCTCCGAGCAGCGGAATCAGTGCCGCTCGCGCGGTCTCCACGGGCACGAACGCGGGAGTCCCGCCGAGCGAGAGCAGCCGCGCGAGCTGCGTTCGTCCAGCGCTGGATGCCCGCAGGCCGCTGACGACAACGCTCTCGAAGCGCTGCATACGCGCCGCTTCGTCGGTCACGGTCAGCAATGCCGCGCGTGTCGCGGCGAGCGCACGCCGTTCCAGCGCGGGGGCGAGCGCTGGCTTCGAGAGCAGCGCGATCAGCGGCACGAGCTCACGCTCGTCCGCGATGGTGGCCAGGAGCTCCAGCCCAGCGGCTTGCTGCGCAAGGTCCGCTTTCGCGAAGAACGCCGCCAGAGCGGCCGCCCGTTCGGCCGGTGCGAGGCACGCCACCCAGGCGCGCGCGGCGGCGGTGCGGATCGGGGGCTCTTCGTGCTCGAGCAGGCGCTCGAGGCGCGTGAGCTCGCTCGGGCGTGCGCCCGCGGCGCCTGCGGCCGCCAGTGCCGGCAGCGCAGCCGCCACTCCCTTGCCGCGCAGCGCGTCGTAGAGCGCGCTCGCCCCGGCATCCGGCAGCGCCGTAGCGAGCGCGACCGCCGCGCGCGTGCGCGCGTGTTGAAAGGGGCCCTCCTGCGCCATGTCCAGCAGGGGGCGCAGCGCGTCCTTCTTGCCGTGTGTCGCGAGCCCGTCTAGCGCGGCGATCAGCACCGACCAATCCTGGTCCTTCAACGCCGCGAGCAGGCGCTTCTCGGCGCGCTCGCCCCCTTCGGCGGCGACCCGTCGCACCGCAGCTTCGCGGACCGCGGGGTCCTTCGCGCGCAGGTCTTTGTCCAAGTCCTGCGTGGGCGGTGCGACGCGGCGCGGGGTCGCGCGCGAAGGGGAGCCCGCATGTGCGCTGGCGAGGCAGAGCGTGAGGAGCGTCAGCGCGCCCGCGGCAAGGCGGCGTGTGCGGGAGGAGGCGAACCAGTCCATGTCGCCATCGTACGCCCGACACGACTTCGTACCATGCGCGCGGCATGGCCGTCGCCCCACAGCAGCCCGAGCCGGCGCCGGACACACCGTCGAACAGGCGCCTCTTCCTCTGGATGTTCGCGCTCGCTCGTCCGGCGTGGGTCCATGTGTTCTTTGCGGTCGTGTGGCTGTTGCTGTGGGCCGTGGCGGAGATCCTGACGATTCGCCAAGCGGGCGAGGTCGTCAACACCATCCAGGCGCTTGAGCCCGACCCTGGCGCCCCCGCAGGCTTCTGGGTATGGCTGCGCTCCGATAGCTCCGCAGTCGAAGCGCTGCGCGCGAGTTGCATCGTCTTCGGCGGTATCGTCGCGGCCTATTCGATCCTGCGTTATCTGCGCATCGTCGCGGACGCCAGGATGAGCATGCACGTGGTCTTCCACTTGCGCGCGGCCGTCTACGACAAGCTCCAGCGGGTCGGCTTCGGCTTCCATGACCGGCTGTCCACCGGTCAGCTCATCAATCGAGCGCTCTCCGACCTGCAGCACGTCCGCGCGTTCCTCCAAACGGCGATCCTCCTGACGCTGGAGATCGTGCTCGGTGTCGGGTTCAGCATCGTCCTGATCGCGACGCGCAACCCTTGGGTCGCGCTGGCGTCCCTGGCGCCGCTGCCGCTCTGGGTTTGGTACGTCCTGCGCTTCAGTCGTCGTGTGCAGCCCGTGGCGAAGGAGGTCATGGAGGCCGAGGACCGCAACGTCTCGATC
Organism: uncultured Planctomycetaceae bacterium; assembly: GCA_964402175.1. GTDB lineage: Bacteria > Planctomycetota > UBA1135 > UBA1135 > JAWKUK01. The sequence continues at coordinate 2,663 of CAYOBN010000076.1, forward strand.
ATCACCGAGAACATCGCGGGCGCTCAGGTCGTGCGGGCTTTTGCGGCAGAGCGCTCCGAAGCGGCGAAGTACAGCGCCAACCTCGTGCCGTTCAAAGGGCGCGTGCTGCGTCGGATCCGCTTGTTCGCGGACTTCAACCCGATCGTGCGCGGGATCGCGATGGCGTCGCACATCTCACTCTTTGCGATCGGCGGGCTCCTCATGCTGCGCGGAGAGTTGGCAGCCGGCGACCTGCTGATCCTCGGCGGCGCCATGGGGCTCGTCCTGCAGCGCTTGCAAGGTGTCGCGACCATCAACGAGCAATACCAGAGCGCGATCGTGTCGGCGCGTCGGCTCCACGAGGTCCTCTTCGCCGAAGCCACCGTTCCCGAGCGTCCGAGCCCTGAGCCGCTGCGGCTCGGTCCGGGCGAGGTCATCTTCGAAGAGGTGACGTTCGGCTTCGACCCGGCCCGTCCGATCCTGCGCGAGATGTCGTTCCGTGTCCCAGCGGGCGCCGTCGTCGCGATCGTCGGGCCCACGGGATCGGGCAAGTCCGCGCTCGTGAGCCTCATCGGGCGCTATTACGACCCGCAGCATGGACGTGTGTTGCTGGACGGGCAAGACCTGCGCCAAGTCGCGCTCAGCGACCTGCGTCGGCAAGTCGGCGTGGTGTTCCAGGAGACTTACCTCTTCAGCGACACGATCGCCGCCAATATCGCTTACGGCAGGCCGGGCCTCGGCGAGCGCGAGATCGAACGTGCGGCCGAGCTCGCGCAAGCTGCCGAGTTCATCGAGCGCCTGCCCGCACGCTACGCGACGGTCCTCGCCGAGCGCGGCAGCAGCCTCTCGGGCGGTCAGCGTCAGCGCATCGCGATCGCTCGCGCGCTGGCGACCGACCCGAAGGTCCTGGTGCTCGATGACGCGACCGCGGCGATCGATCCCGAGACGGAGGACCAACTGCGGGTGGCGTTGCGCTCTGCGCTCCACGGGCGCACGACGTTTGTCATCGCGCATCGCATCAGCACCGTGCGGAGCGCCGATCTCGTCCTCGTACTGGAGCATGGGCGCATCGTGCAGCAGGGGACCCACACCGAGCTCAGCGCGCGCGAGGGACCCTACAGAGACCTGGTCGAATCACAGCTCGAGGCGGATGGGGTGCCGCACGCATGAGCCGCCAGCGATTCGCAGCGAAGGCCGCTCCGGCGAGCACGGAGGAGGAAGCGCGTTACCGCGACCTCGACCTGAAGCTCGTGCGTCGGATGCTGGCGCAGCTCGCGCCCTACCGTGCCACCTACGCGATGGCGGTCGTCGTCGGCCTCGTGCACGTCCTCTGCGACCTCTGCGGGCCGAAGTTCATCGAGCGTCTGCTGGCGACCTGCGGATCTCCGGGGGCGCGACCGAGCGATGTCGGCCGGATCGTCGCGCTCTGGGCGCTGGTCGGCGCGATGAGTGTGGTGATGCAGCGGTGGTGCATCCTGTTGATGACGCGGGCGGGAGAGTCCGTGCAGTTCGACCTGCGTCGGCGCTTGTTCGAGCACCTGCAGCGACTGTCGATGAGCTACTTCGACAGAACGAAGCTCGGACGTGTCATCAGCCGCATGACCAGCGACATCAACGCGATGCGCGAGGTCAATGTCTGGGGTCTGTGGCAGATCCTGGCCAATGTGCTCATCATGGCGGTGGCGGCCGGGATGCTCTTCTGGACGAGCCCGACGCTCTTTGCGGCGGTCGCTTGGCTCGGACCGGTGCTCTTCATCGTCAACCTGGTCTATCTGCGCCGGGCCGGGCGCATGCACCAGGTCGTGCGCGAGCACTTCACGCGGGTGAGCGCCAACTTGGCCGAGAACATCAGCGGGATGCGTGTCGTCGCGGCCTTCGACCGGCAAGACACGAACCTGGGGGTGTTCAACGAGCTGCAGGACGTCAACACGCGCAACAACGTCGACGTCGCGCGCTTCAACGGGGTCTACCAGCCCCTCCTGATGGTGATCGGTTATGTCGGCCGATTCATCATCCTGTCGTATGGTGCTTACCTGATCCAGCGGGGAGAGCTGTCGGGCGGCAGCATCGGCCCGGTCGTCGCGGCGTACCTGTACTGGGATTGGTTCATGGGCCCGATGTTGAACCTCGGGAACTTCTACAACCAGCTCCTGCAAGCTTTGGCGGGCGCAGAGCGGGTCTTTCAGCTTCTCGATGAAGAGCCCGAGGTGCGCGACTCAGCGGACGCAGTCCCATTGCCGCCGATCGTCGGCGAGGTGCGCTTCGAGGATGTGGTCTTCGGCTACCGACCCGACCAGCCCGTGTTGCACGAGGTCAGCTTCCGAGCCAAAGCGGGTCAGACGATCGCGCTGGTCGGGGCCACCGGGAGCGGCAAGACGACGATCACAGGACTGATCGCGCGTTTCTACGAGCCTTGGTCTGGCCGCGTCCTGGTCGATGGTCATGACCTCTGCAGCATCAGCGGCGAGAGCCTGCACACGCAGATGGCGCTCGTCTCGCAACAGAACTTCCTGTTTTCCGGGACCGTGCTGGAGAACATCCGCTACGGGAGGAACACCGCGACGCGGGAAGACGTGATCGCTGCCGCCCGTGCGCTCGGCACACACGACGCCATCGAAGCCCTCCATGCCGGCTACGACACCGTCGTCGGCGAGCGCGGAGCGAGCGTTTCGCTCGGGCAACGGCAGCTGATCTGCTTCACCCGCGCCTTCCTTGCGGACCCGAGGCTGTTGATCCTCGACGAAGCGACCAGCGCCGTCGACACCGCGACGGAGCGAGTGATCCAAGATGCACTGAGGCGGTTGCTGGCGGGGCGGACGACGTTTGTCGTCGCACACCGCCTCAGCACGATCGTCGGTGCGGACGAGATCCTGGTCTTGGAACAGGGCCGCATCGTCGAGCGCGGCACGCACCGGGCGCTGCTCGCGGCCGGGGGGCGCTACGCCGCCTCGTACCAGCAGTTCGTCGCTGTTTAGGTCGAGGAGCCTAGGCTACAGAACTCGACCCAGATGGCGGCGCCCCTGCGCGCCGCTTCATATGGCCACCATCCTGCGGCCCGAACTCTGTGGCGCAGGCTCCTCGAGAACGAAGCGGGGCCGCGCTCTTCGAACGAGCGCCGCCCCCCCTCTCTTCCGCTCGGGTGGCGTTCAGATGAACGTCACACGCAGGCCCCGGGTGAAGTTCGACGTCGACGTGCCGGTCGCGGAGCTGTCACGGTGCCACCACTGGAAGTAGAGCGACATCCCCGGTTGGACCGGGCCGACCGGGCCGGACGGTGACGGATACGAGTTGACGTTGAAGGGCCGGCTCAGCGTCCCCGTCGAACCGGTGCTGGCGACGAAGTTGCTGTAGCGTCCGACCGCGCCGCCGAGGCAGAGGTTGCCCGCGCTGCCGCCCGGGTTGGCGACAAAACCCGAGGACTCGCTGACGAGGAGGTAGCCGAACGACTGCAGCGGCAGGTTGGAGGCGCGCAGCACGAGGTCGTTGGCGACGATGTAGGTGCTGCCCGTCGACGAGCAGAGACCGACCGTGCCCGTTGAGTTCACGGCCGCGCTGCAGTAAGCGGCGGTGGCGGTGCAGCTCGCGCTCTCCCACGAGGCGATGGCGTCGCGCAGCACGTCGCGATAGAGGCTCGTGAGACCGATGCCGACGGCGTTGTCCGCCGAGCTCCCGGTCACCGCGTCGTTGACCCACGCCCCGATGAAGTACTCGCGGAAGATCGTGTTGCAACCGCTGCGGAAGGGGATCCGGACGTACGCGCCGCGGCTGCGGTGGTGCTCCGGGCCGGCGTTGCAGGTGTAGGAGCCGCCCTTGTGCGCGAACGCCAGGCCCGCGGTGAACGCCTGACGCTCCAACGACGAGAGCGACGAAGCGGCGAGCTCTTGATTCAGCGTAGTGAGCGTGCTGGAGGTACCCATGCCGAAGTTCTGGCCGTTGCTCATCAGGTCGTAGAAGTTGGCCCTCTGCGTCCCGAGGTTGCCGTTCACCACGGCGTTGTGGATCGCCGCGAAGTCATCCAGGCGAGCCTCGTTGCGGGGCAGGCCACACAGACACCCCAGGGTGTGGTTGAGCGCCAAGCCGTTGGCGCCGAAGGCCGCGCAGGTCGCGAGGATCGTCGCGCTACCGTAACGCGCCCGGATCGCCTCGGTGGCGGTGTTGGAGCTGGACTCCATCATGTCGCGCAACACGTTGCTCAAGATCCGAGTGCTGGGGTTCGAGCCGGTCGGGCAGCTACCGTTGAGGCCCGCGAACTCGGTCAGGGAGTTCGACAGCGAGTCGAAGCCCTGGGAGACGCGCCGCATCGCCGTGAAGTGGTGCGCAGTCTTCATGAGGCTCGCGGGTTCGAACGTCTCGTCTTCGAAGACACCCGCCAGCGTGTTCGTCGTCGAGCCGAGCTGCCGCAGCAGGAAGCCGCTGGACGCACCGAGCGGGAGCTGATCGCGCATCGCGATGTTGGTGTCGATCGCGAGATCGTTGTCGTTCTGCAGCAACACGACGTCGTAGCGCGTCCCGAGCAACGTGGAGTTGCGCTCGATGTCGATGATGCGACTGGCGAACTGCCCGGTGAGGCGCGCGAGCTCGCCGCTCGTGATCTGGTAGAGGTAGTACCAGGTGCGTCCCCCTGCAGGTGTGAAGACCGCGCTGAAGCGGGTGCCGGGCTGGCGCTCCAGGTCGATGAGGCGCGCTTGGTTCTGGTTGATGACATCGCTGACCTGGGTCTGGGTCGCGTTGAGCAGGATCCACCAGGGTGACTGCAGGGACCCGCTGTTGTTGACCCAGACGAAGGCGTAGCGCTCCTCCGAACCGACCGTGTACGGCTGGATGTCGATGATCCGGCGGGTCGGGTTCGAGTTGATCCACTGGCTGACGCCGGTCGCGGTGAAGGCGGTCTGCCAGCCGTGGGCGGAGGCGAAGTCATTGCCTGTGTTCGCGATCATGACCGCCGCGTAGCGCAGGCCGCTCGCCGTGTCGTAGGGCTCGATGTCGATGAGCCGCGCGTTGTTCTGCGTAAGCAGCGATGTGACGCTCGCCGAGGTCTGGTCGAAGTACCACCACCAACCTTTCGCGTAGGCGCCCGTGTTCTGGACGTACGACGCCGCGAACGAGAGCGGGTTCGTGCCGAGGACCTCGATGTCCACCAGCCGGAAGCCCTGGTTGATGCGCGCGTCGACATCCTGGAGCGAGGCGCTCGTGTGGTACCACCAGCCCGTCGGGGTCGTGAGGTCGGTGTCCGCTTGGGCAGCGGCGAAGCCGACCAGGGAGAGGGCCAGGACGCTGGAAACGAGGGGCCGCAGCGGGCCCAGGGAGGCGGGTGTCCTCATTGGAGGTGGTGTGGGGATCTGGGAGAGGGGGGGGCTCCGCGGATGGGCGGAGCCCCGCGATGTCGCTCGGGGGCCATCCGGGCCCCGGCGGCTGCGTCACGCAGATTCCTGGAGAAACATCCCGGCGCGAGCTCCCGAGCCTCCCACGGTCTCACGATCGGCCGAGGGCGCCGCAGAGGCCCTACTCGCGCCCGGCGGCTCGCGCTGCGGCATCCCAGGCCCGCTGGCCCTCGGCGGTCATCCGCGCTTCGAACCACCCCTCGGCGGCGACGCTCGGGGCTCCTGCGGAGTGGGCGCGTTGCAGCGCGGCGTGCCAGGAGTCCGCCGAATCGAGAACGACCGGGCCGTTCGGCGGTGCGATACCTCGGGCGCACAGGACCGCCGCATGGGAGCGCGACCGAGCGCCGATGACCCGCGCCGCCGCGAGCTCGGCCTCCAACGCCGTCCGCCGCTGCATGAACCGAAGCACCTGCTCGTCCTGGGGCAGCCAGTTCGCCCGCGGCGGTGCGGCGCTCGCGCAGCTCAGGCAGGGATGGAGCCCCTCGACCGCGTCGCAAGGGGCTCCGTCGCTGCTGCGTCGGCGCGAACCGAGCGCGCACGTGGCTTCGTGACCGTCGAGGATCAAGACGCTCGGCACGTTGGCCCTGGCTGCGACGCGTACGAGGTCGTCGCTCGCTCCGAGCCAACCGTCGACGACGGCGACCTCCGGCGCGTGGGCCGTGAGCGCGGCGCGCCAGCGGTCGGCGACCTCGGGCGAGCGCGTCTTGTGCCAGTGTTCCGGCCACAGGTCGCTGCGAGTCAGCACGACGACTTCGAGCGCGACCCCCGGGAGGCTCTCCAGCCAGCCTTCTCTGCGCGCGGGTGTCGTCGCCGCGAGCACGCGCAGCGCGCCCTCCTGGGGCTCTACGCGGCGCTCGAGCGACCTGTCCTGATCCGGCTTCATTCGGCTTCGGCATGCACGTGGTGCAGCCCCTCGGCGTCGAGCGCGACGTAGATGACGTTCGGGCTACAGCACACCGGACAGTCCTCGACGTAGCGCTGCTCCTCCCCCTCGGCGAGGTCCAGCGGGATCACGATGGTCTCGCCGCAGCTCGGGCAGGTGTACTCACCGACGGCAGCCGCGTCGCTGGCGGACACTCCATCGAGGGGGTCCCAGCGGAACACGGCGAGCTCGGGGCCGTCTGGGTCGAGGCGCTGCATCCGTTCGAACCGGAAATCGAGTTCTTCCAACAGGCGTATCGAACGCTCGTTATCGACATTCGCGATCGCCAAGATCGGAGCTTGATTCGGCGCACCTGCGGCGAGGAGCGCTCGGGCAGCCTCCCCGGCGTATCCCTGGCCCTGAAAGCGCGACAGCAGCGCAAAGCCGAGGTCGGGGCCCTCGAACGGCGGAGCAGGCGGCACGGGGCCAGCTCGCCGCAAGAGCCCCGCGATCCCGAGGCGCTCCCCGTCCGAGCGCCGTTCGATGGCGAGGAGCCCATGGCCGTGTTCGGCGTAGCTGGCGCGGGGGCCGTCCTCCAGGTAGCGCAGCGCGTCGGCCTCGTTCCGGACGCCGCGATCCCCGATCCAACGCAGAAAGCCGGGTTCCTGCAGCAGCTCCGCGAGGAACGCGGCGTCCGCTGGGACGAGCTCCCGGAGCGTCAGGCGCGCGGTGATGAGGTGCAGCATCTTGCGCCCGCAACCTATCACACGGAGCCGCGCGACAGGGCGCGCCAGGCGCCCCCGGCGTGACTCGCAGACGGGCAGGGACTAACGTCTCCCCATGCTCTACCTCGCCCTCGCCCTCACGGCCCTCCAGAGCGGCGCTTTGCAGCGCTCGGACGAGTCCCTTGCGCCGCTTGTCACCGCGCTCTCCGCCCTGCGTGATGCTCGGGTCGCGGGTCGGTCCGAGGATGACGCCCGTCGCGCCCTGGAGAAGGTCTTCGAAGCGGACAGCGAGCTGCTGGCGCGTCCCCGCGACCTCGGCCGAGCGCTCGCCCTCGCCGAGCGGCGCGGCCAGGCGCGGCCCTCCCGCGGCGGCAAGGTCGAGACCGTCGATCTCGACAGCGGCAGCTTCGCCGCCCGCCCCTTTGCGGTCGCCTATCGTGTGCCCAAGGGGCCGCAGCCGGAGAACGGTTACCCCGTCCTCCTCACTTTGCCCGCGGCGGGGGAGTCGCCCGTGGCCCACATCCAGGAGCGCTTCGCCGCCCGCGGCGCGCTCGAATCTGCGCTGGTGATCGCGCCAGCTCTGCCAGAGGGCGCTCCGAACACTTGGACCGAGGTCGCGGTCGCCGGTCGGCCCGGTGGCGTCGCGCACGCGCTCGCTGCGTTGCGTCACGTACGTGAGCGCATCGCGATCGACCCGGACCGCGTCGTCATCGTGGCTCGCGCGACGACCGCGGCGGCCGGCCTCGCGCTTGCAGACCATGCACCGCACCTCTTTGCGGGGCTCGCGCTCGTCAGCGCCGATGCGTTGACCGCGCCTGCACACAACCTGCGGAACGTGGGGGTGCTGCTCGCTGGCGGCGGCACCGCCGCTCAGACGTTCCGCGCCGAGCTCATCGCCCAGGGTTTCGAGCTCGTCGACGAGCTCGTTGTCGTCGACGATGCGCGCCTCGTCCAGTGGGCGCTCGAGCGGCGTCGGCGCGCGCTGCCGGTCGTCAACTCCGTCGTGGTCGGTAACCCCTACCCGACCCGCGTCGGATGGCTGCGGGTCGCGCCGAACGCCGTCGAGACCACCGCGCGGGCTGCCGTGGACCGCAACAAGAACAGCATCCAGCTCCTCGCGAGCGGCGCCTCGGCCGTGACGCTGCATCTCAGCGATGCACTCCTGGATCTGAACCGTCCGGTGCTCATCGACTTCGAGGGTCGCAGCACCCCAGTGCTGGTGAAGCGCAGCCCGGTCACGTTCGTCGACCGTTGGCTCGACGGCACCAGCGACCCGGGAGCGCCTTACGTCGCGGAGCTCGTCCTCGCACCGACCGTCGGGCCGATCGTCGAGGAGCGCACGACGGCTGCGCTCGATCCCGAATACGAGGTGCGCCTGCCGACCGCGCTGCAGCGCTCCCTCGAGGAGCAGAAAGGCGACGCACTCTGGGAGCTCGTCATCTGGTGTCGAGCGACGGGCCGTTCCGAACGCGAGCGCGCGCTCTGCGCGAAGATCCTGCGGATCGAGCCCGATCACGCCGGTGCGCGCGAAGCGCTCGGCCATGTGCGCGCGCCCGGCACGGCGCGGATCGAGTGGTTCCGCTCGGTCGAAGCGCGTGACCTCTGGGTGCAGCGCCAGACCCCGGCGATCGCGACGTCGCTAGGTCATATCGAGCATGCCGGCCGATGGTTGCATCCGAGCGATCGCGACGTCGCGACAACCGGCGCGGTGCAGGACCCCGAATCCGGAGTCTGGCTCACGCTCGAGGACCAGCGCCGCATTCGCAGAGGGTATGCCCTGCAAGACCTCGCGTGGATCGAGCCAGAGAGCGTCGGCTTCGCCGACGAAGGACTTTGGCGTGTGGGGGGTGAATGGCTCACTCTCGGGGAGGCCAACCGACGACACGCGGACCTTGCGAGTCCGTGGCGCATTCCCACGTGGCACACTCAGTTGGTCACGACGGTCGACCGCGAGGTCGCCGAGCGCGCGCTGACGGTGATGCGCGACACACTCCCCGCTCTGCAACACGTCTTCGGCATCGAACCGCGTCTGCCCGTGCGTGTCGCGCTCCTGCGCGATGAAGAGCAGTACGACCGATTCGCGTTCGGGGACCCGGATGGGCGCCGAGCAGCGACCCACACCGCACGGCTCCACACCGTCCACAGCGCGTTCTTCGCGGAGAGCTGGTTCGCGCGCACGGACGGCGTCCTGGGTTTCCACGGGGCGGGTGTCGGTTACTGGGATGCGCTCGCGCCGAACGGCGACGCGTACGGCTTCCATGCCGCACGTCTGGCGTTTGCCTTCGCGTACGTGGACGCGCTCGACCCGAGCCCCAAGGCGGTCCAGAAGGCGCTGCCGAAGGGCCCGTCCCCAGGCTTTGCCGACGCCTACGAGCGCGAGAAACAACTGCCGCGCTGGCTCCGTCTCGGAGCGGCGGTGTACGCCGAGCGTTGGTTCGTGGACCACGCAGCGAGAGAGCGGGGGGCCGACCCGCAATGGGCGCGCACATGGTCGCGCGAGAACCTGGAGCGCCTCGGCGGCGCTCGTCCGATCGACGTGGTCCTCCGTACGGAGCTCAACCCCGACCAACGCCTCGAGGCCCTGCGTGGGTTCTTGGAGGCGGGTGCGTTGGTCGCTTTCATCGTCGACGGTGGGGTCGAGCCGGTCGCGGCGGCATACCAGCGCGTCCGAGAGGCGCTGCGTGTCGGCCGAATCAAGCCGGCGGAGCTGCGCGCCCTGCAGGACGTGCTCCTCGCACACGGGGACGCGTACCAGCGCTTCGCGCGCGGGGAGTGACCAGCCCGGGGTGGATGCCCGGTCTGCTTCGCAGCCGCGCTCCCCCCGAGCCCCCTGGCTCGAATCGAGCTGACTTTCTGCGTGACGGGGCACATTCGGCGCGCATGGGGCCCCTATGGCCAGCCGCGGCTGACTTGGCGACGCGGGCCCTGGCCGGTTCCCCCTCACGTTGTCCTCGAACATGCGCTCCCTGCCCCACCTCACCGGCGCTGGCCTCGGTTGGCTGACCGCGGCCCTCCACCTGCCCCTCCTCACCAGCCCGGCCCCCGCCCAGGACGGCACCGGGCGGCAATCCATCGCGGCCCCAGAGCCCGGCGAGGCGAGCCCCGTCACACGGCTCCTGGAGGGAGGCCCCATCCGCTGGGTGCCGATCCCCGCCGTCGACGATGCCATCCCGCTGCCCGAGGCGGAGCGCTTCGAGGTCGGCGAGCACGGTGATGTGCCCGTCGCAGCGGCGGCTGGCGATCCGTTCCAGCTCGGCTTCGCCGCGGGCTTCTACGCGCCGGCGTCGGGCGAGCGCGTCGATCCCGCGTTGACGAGCGCCCTCGAGCAGCTCCCCGAAGACGGACGCACGCGCCGCGAGACCTACGCCTTCGTCATGTTCGAACGGCGCATCACACCTGAGCGCGTGCAGAAGCTCGAGTCGCTCGGGGCGCGCGTCCTGGGTCATCACCCGCGCTCGTGTGTGCGCGTGGCGCTCGACGCTGCGACTCTGACTGCGATCGCGCAGGAGGACTTCGTGCGTTGGGTCGGCCTCGCGCGCCCATGGCAGAAGGTCCACCCGGACCTCTCGCTCTACCTGCAGCAAGAGCCCGCGTCCGAGCGCGTCGACGTCGTCGTCAGCGTGTTCGAGAGCGACCTCGGCGAGCGCTCGTTCAAGAGACCGTTCGGAGCCGTGCAGCTCGCTTCGCCCGAAGGCCCGGAGACCCTGCCGGAAGGTTGGCGCGATCGCGAAGGGCGCTGGCGCACGAACGGTCGGATGGAGCAACGACTCGAAGCGCTCGGCATGCGGGTTGATCTCTTCAGCACCCGCGCGAACGCCTTCCGCGGCTCGATTCCGCGCGAGGCCTTGGAGGCGCTCGTCGCGCAGGACTTCGTCCAGTTCATCGAGCGGCAGGGTGTACCGGAGACGACACACGACGAGTCGACTCCGATGATTCACGCTGACCTCACTCGGGCTTCCTGGAACGGCGGGACGAACGGGGTCGCTGTGGTCGGCGAAGCCGACACGGGGATCGACAACGGTCACAGCGGCCTCAACCACATCTGGGGCTGGGGCTGGGACCTCGCAGGCACGTCCGGCGGCGCGTGGACCGACGGCGACGGCCACGGCAGTCACGTCGCGGGCACGGTGTTCGGCCGCGCGGATACGAACCGCAGCCTCGACGGCGTCGCGTTCGGTCTCGGCAGCACGCGCAGCCTGCGCATCTTCAACGTGAAGGCGTTCAACGATGCTGGGAACTGGGGCGGCTCGACGATGACCGACATCCTGGACCGTTTCGACTCCGAGGTCGACGACGGCCAGGGCAACATCACGCCGCGCCCGCACGTCATCAACCAGTCCTGGGGTACCCGCGGCAACAGCCCATGGATCGGCACGGAGGTGGACTGCCGTGAGCTCGACTTCGATGTCTGGCTCCTGGGTCAGATGCACGTCTTCGCGGCGGCCAACGATGGCCCGGGAGGCAGCACGATCCGCTTGCAGGCGACAGCGAAGAACGTCTTCTCGGTGGGGAACATCGTCGACCACAACGCGGGGACTGCGGGGCTCCCTGGTTCGATCTGGACCAGCTCGAGCCGCGGCCCGACGGGTGACGATCGCTGGAAGCCGAACGTCGTCGCGCCCGGGCGCTGGATTCGCTCGGCCGACGCCAATACCAGCACGGGCTACGTCGACTACTCAGGCACGAGCATGGCCGCGCCGCACGTCGCGGGCCTGGCGGCGCAGCTCGTCGATCACTACTCGTTCCTGCGTTACCGGCCTGCGGTGCTCGGCGCGGTGATGATGGCGACCGCGACCACCAAGGACGGTGTGTTGCTCTCCGCACCCAGCACCGCGAGCACGTCGCACCACAACACGTACGGCGCAGGCCGCGTGGAGGCCTACAAAGCGCACAACCTCGGCGGCCAAGGGCTCAGCTTCTGGCAGGTCGACATGACGAGCACGAGCTCACACGTCGAGCTCGACTTCGACGTCGCCGCGGGGGCGACGCAGCTCTCCGTCGTGATGCTTTACAACGAGATGCCCGCATCGGCGGGGGCCTCGGCTGCGCTCGTCAACGACATCGACATGTACCTCGACGCCGCGCCGTTCTCCGCGGGTGGCAACGTCGGCGACTACAGCGCGCACCGTTCCAGCCGTGACAACGTCGAGACGCGGATCCTCGCGAATCCGACCGTGGGTGCATGGAAGGTCAAGCTCTATCCGCGGGATATCCCCGGCCTGCTGTTGAACACAGCGAAGGTCGGTGTCGCCGTCGTGGTCACCTACGGTGACACCACACCGGCTGCGACCCTGACGACGTCGGTGGATGACACGTACGTGCGGCCCAACGAGACGGTGGAGCTCACGGCGACGGTCAACTGCCCGTCGTACGTCGCGACGTCGGTGTTCTTGACGGGCAACATGACGGGGACGCTGCTGACGGCCGAGACGACCCTCGCCGACGGTCGCCTGACGAACTTGATGGACAACCCCTCGGATGGCGCCGCGGTGACCCTCGGCAACATCCGCGGCGGACAGAGTCGCGCCGTGCGCTGGACCGGGCGTTGGTCGACCGAGGGCATCAAGTCGTGGCGCGTGGACATGGACTCCGAAAACGCCGGCACTCCGAGCTCCACGAGGCTCATCTACGTCGATGGAACACCGCCGACAGGGCCCCAGTTCCTCGCGACGAACCACCCCGTCAACAGCCATTCGTGCGACACGGACCTCGACGTGAGCTGGACCGCGGCGACCGACTCGGTCTCGGGCGTGCTCGGTTACCGGATCCTCGTCGGTCAGAACCCGAATCCGTTGATGCCCGTGACCACCAACCTCGGCGCGGTGACGAGCTACTCCACGACGCTCGCGCCGAGCACTTCGCCGTACTACGTGCACCTGCGCGCGCAGGACCGCAGCGGCAACTGGGGACCCATCATCGACTACGGGCCGTTCTGGATCACCGCTGCGGGCTCTTCGAGTTACTGCATCGGCGCGGTCAACTCGACCGGTGCAGGCGCTTCGATCAGCAGGACCGGTTCGCTGTCGATCGCTGCCAACACGTTCACCCTGCGGGCGAACGGGCTGCCGAACACCGGCTTCGGGCTCTTCATCATGTCGCAGACCGCGGGCTTCAGCTCGCTCGGTGACGGGTTCCTCTGCGTGGGTGGGACGATCACGCGCCTCGGTGTCGGAGCGATCAGCGGCGGCGCTGCCAGCTACTGGCTCAACTTCAACGCCTTCCCGGTCAGCCTCCTGATCGATGGAGGCGAGACCTGGCGCTTCCAGACGTGGTACCGCGACGCCGGGGGCGCGGGGTACAACCTGAGCAACGGCCTCGTGGTCACGTTCTGCGACTGATCCGGGGCCGAGGCTCCCGGCGGTGGACACGCAGAGGGCGCGCGAGGGTTCAACCTCGCGCGCCCTCTGCCTGTTCGGGTGTCTGTTCGGGCAACTTCCCGCTGCGCGAAACCGGACTTCCTCCTAGGATGCGCCGGTCTGCCGTCGCCCCAACCCCCACTGCCCATGCACCTCTCCACCCACAACTGGATGCGCGCCGAACCCCTCGAGGTGACCCTGAAGCGCATCAAGCGCCTCGGCTTCGAGAGCATCGAGATCAGCGGCGAGCCGCTCCAGTACAAACCCTCCGAGTGCCGGCCGCTGCTCAAGCAGTACGGCATCCGTTGCTGGGGCGCGGTCACCCTGACCCTCGGCGAGCGCAACCTGGCCGCGAAGGACGCGAAGCAGCGCGCCGCGACCGTCGGTTACATGAAGTCGGTCGTCGAGATGGTGCACGAGCTCGAGGGGCACGAGATCACGATCGTCCCCGCGACCGTCGGCAAGGTTGTGCCGGACGCCACGCCTGAGGAAGAGTGGGCTTGGGTCGTCGCTGGCCTGCAGGAGGTCTACGAGCTGGCCGAGAAGCGCGGCGTGCGGATGGCGCTCGAGCCGCTCAACCGGTTCGAGACGTACTTCTTGAACCGCGCCGATCAAGCTGTGGCGCTGGCGAAGGCGGTCGGACCGAACTGCGGCGTGTGCCTCGACGTGTTCCACATGAACATCGAAGAGGTGGACATGCACAAGGCGATCCGCGACTCGCGCGAGCGCCTCGTCGACGTGCACGTCGCCGAGAACAACCGGCTGGCCCCGGGAATGGGGCGCATCGAGTGGTCCCAGCTCGTGCGGACGCTGCGCGAGGTCGGTTACGACGGCGCGCTCACCATGGAGGCCGTCGCTCCGATCGACCGCACGCCGGTCTCGCCGTGGACGAACCAGGTCGAGAAGAACCCCGTCGACATCTCGCCCGAGCAGCTCAAGTTCATCCAGGACCACGGCTCGAGCCTCCTCTCCGAGGAGTACTACACGATGCTCTACGAGACCGCGTCCAAGACCCTCCTCCCGCTCATCCGTTGAGCCACCGGATCCAGTCCGTCGACGCAGTCTGGTTGCACGTACCGCTGCCGCCTGCGTCGCAGCACGTCTCCGACTTCGGGCGCCTCGTGGCGTTCGACGCGGTCCTCGTGACGATCCGCACGGAAGACGGCCTCGTCGGGTACGGCGAGGCCAAGCCAGCGGTCGGCAGCAGCGGGAACGGCGCGGCGCTCGTCGCGATCGTGGAGAGCGAACTCGGGCCCGCGCTCGTCGGCCAGAGCGCGACCGATATCAACGCGCTGCACGCGCGGATGCTCAACGGCACCCGCACGGGGCTCGCGTTGCAAGCCGGTCGCGCGATGCCGATCCTCGGTCGCAGGGGCGTCCATCAAGCTGCGATCGCTGGGGTCGATCTGGCGCTCTGGGATATCGCCGGCAAGGCGCGCGGATGCTCGGTCCTGGACCTCGTGGGCGGCGCTTGCCGCAGCGAAGTCCAGGCTTACGCCAGCGGCGGTTGGGCGCCCGCAGAGCGCATCGGCGAAGAGCTCGCGGTCTACACCCAACGGGGCTTCCGCGCCATCAAGATGCGCTTCGGCGCGATGGACGGCGCACACGGCGGCGATGCGGTGCGACGGAGCCTTCAGCGCGTCCGTGCGGCCCGTGAAGCGCTCGGTCCGGACGTGGCGCTGATGGTCGATGCGCACGGGACCCTCGGGGTCGCCGATGCAAAGCGCTTCTGTGCGGGCGCCGCCGAGCTCGGCCTGCGCTTCGTCGAGGAGCCCGTGGCTTCCGATGATCGCGTCGGCCTCGCTGAGGTGCGGCGGAGCTCGCCTCTGCCGATCGCGGCCGGAGAGAGCGAGGCGTCATGTTTCGACTTCGCAGAGCTCTTCGAGAGCCGCGCGATCGACGTGGTCCAACCGGACCTGGCGATCGCCGGTGGTTTCACGGAGGGCCTGCGGATCGGCGCGCTCACTTGGGCGCAGCGCCTGCAGCTCGCGCCGCATTGCTGGGGTTCGGCGATCTCCTTCCAAGCGGCCCGGACGCTCGCGTTCCAGTGCCCCGCTGGCGTCTTCGTCGAAGTTCCGATGGGCGGCGCGCCGCTGTTGCGCGAGATGACCCAGATCGACCTGGAGCTCGTCAACGGCGCGCTGCGCCCGCCGACCGGACCCGGGTTCGGGGTCGAGCCCGATCTGGATTACGTGCAGAGGTATACCGTCCGCTGAGGAATCGCATGCAACACGACGCCCACATCCACCACGTCAACGTGAACGTCGACGACCTGGAGACCGCGATCCCGTTCTATCGCGACGTGCTCTGTCTGCCGCTTGATCCGACGCCGGACCAGGGCATGCATTCGCAGTTCTTCCGGATCAACGCGCGTCAGCAGATCCACATGAACGTGCTGCACGACGCGCGCGGATACCGCGCGCACTTCTGCATCGAAGTGCCGGACTTCGTCGAAGTCTTCCGCCGCGCCAAAGCCGCCGGGGCGATCGACGTCGAGCCTTGGGGCCGCGTGCGCGCGTTGCCGAACGGCAAGATGCAGATGTTCGTACGCGATCCGCACGGCAACCTGATCGAGGTCGCCAGCGCACCCAGCGCGGTCATCGACCCGAGCCTCTTCGAGGACCCGCTCGTCGAGCCGATCCGTGGTGTGTACCGCCTGGAGCCGGGTGAAGAGTTCGGGCGACACGTCGAAGTGCCGTCGGAGCGCCCATGATCCTGTTGCTCGAGTCCCTCCACGCAGAGGCCGAGAAGCACCTGGCCCAGGTGGCGCCGCTCCTGCGGGCCGCCGAACCGAACGCGCCGCCCGAGGATCTGGCGGAGGTCCGCGCGATCGTGACACGAGGGCGGGGGCGTATTCCCGAAGAGCTGATGGCCCGCTGTCCCGCGCTGCGGGTCGTCGCGCGCGCCGGGGCGGGCCTCGACAACATCGATACGGTCGCCGCGGCGCGCCGCGGCATCGCGGTCGTCTTTGCGCCAGGCGCCAACACGGACACGGTCGCCGAGCACACGCTCGCGCTGATGCTGGACCTTTCGCGCGGCATCACTCGGTCGGCGCGCGCCGTGCGGCAGGGACGGTGGGAGGAGCGCGCGCACTACCGCGGGGAAGAGCTCGCAGAGCGCACCCTCGGCATCGTCGGCTTCGGCAACATCGGGCGGCGCGTGGCGCGCCTCGCCGAAGCGTTCGGGATGCGAGTCCTCGTCGCTGAACACACGCAGCGCCCCGGCGTACACAGCGAAACTGAGGGCGGGCCCGAGCGCGTCGCGCTCCACTCGCTGCTCGCCATGTCGGACATCGTGACGTTGCACCTGCCTGCGACCTCTGCCACACGTGGTCTGATCGGAGCCGCAGAGCTCGCGTGTATGCAGCCCGGCGCGCTCCTCATCAATACCGCTCGCGGGGCGTTGGTCGACACGCACGCGCTACGCGAGGCGCTCCAGGCAGGTCGCATCGGTGGGTTCGCCGCCGATGTGCTCGATGGCGAGCCGCCGGGCGCGGACGATCCGCTCTTGTCGCGCGATGACGTGGTGGTGACTCCACACGTGGCGTCGCTGACCTCTGCGACGTATCGCAGGCTCTGCCTCAGCACCGCCGAGAACGTCGCGCGCTTCCTGCGCGACGAACCCGTCGAGCCGCGCGCGCTCTTCTCGCACCGGGCCTGAGCGCAAATCCGCCCTCGGCGGTACGCTGCGCGGATGCTGATCGTCGCAGTCCTCAGCGCTCTTGCTTCGGTCCCGCTCACCGATGGGTCACCTTGGTCCATCGGCGCCGGAGACACGGATCCCCGCCTCTACGGCGAGCTCGTGCGCCGCGAGCTCGCATGCGCGGCGTGCCACTCGGACCTCGGGTCTGAACCGCCGAAGGCGCCCCAGCTCGCAGACCTCGCCCAACGCGTGCGGCCCGATTTCGTGCGCCGGTTCCTTGCGGCGCCGACGGAGGCGCACCCCGGCACGCGTATGCCCGCGCTGCTGGCGCACCTCGACGCGGCCGAGCGCGATGCTGCCGCGCTGTCTCTGACGCACTACCTCTTCTCGCTCGCGCCGGAGGATCCTGCGCCGGCGAGCTTCGATAGCGGTGATGTCGCGGCGGGGCGAGCGCTCTTCCACACCGTCGGTTGCGTCGCGTGTCACGGTCCTCTCGATGCCGCGGCCGCGTGGACCCCGCCGCAGCGCGGTCAGGACGAGTCGCTCGACGACGACGAGGCGGAAGAAGAAGAAGACACCGACAAGACCGAGGCCGACGACGCCGGCGCGGAAATCGCGGCCCCGGCTCCGCCGGCGCAACCTACGCGCGCGCTGGCGCCCCTCGGTCACGTCGGCCAGAAGTACACCGCGTCTGGGCTCGCCGCGTTCCTCTTCGAGCCGCTGCACAGCCGACCCTCCGGTCGTATGCCCGACATGGGCCTGACCCGCGCGGAGGCTCGCGTGATCGCGGCCTACCTCGTCCACACGACCGGCGGACATGCGGAGCGCAGCGCAGCGCTCGAGCGCTCCACGGAACACGCCGCCCGCGGCCGCGAGCTCTTCGCTGCGCTGCGCTGCGCCGCGTGTCACGAGCTCGACCAGCATGTCGCGCCGCCGCGCACCGCCGTCGGAGCGGCCGCGCTCGACACCGTCGGTTGCGCGGCGGCTGCGCCGAGCGGCCAGCACGCGGGACCCCGCTATGCGGTCACATCCGCGGTGCGCGCAGGTCTCGCGGCCGAACGTGGGCCGACGCCGAGCCCTGCGGACTCGATCGCGCTCGAGCTGACGGCCCTGCGCTGTGATGCTTGCCACGCGCGCGACGGGCGCGGGGGCGTCGATCCAGCGCTCGACCGGTTCTTCGGTACGACACAGCCGGACCTCGGTGAAGAAGCGCGCATCCCTCCGCCGTTGACCCATGTCGGCGCAAAGCTGCAGCGCGATTGGCTGCACAAAGTCCTGTACGACGGCGCCCGTGTCCGTCCGTACATGACGACTCGCATGCCCTCGTTCGGCGAGGCGAACCTGGAACCGCTCGCCGAGGCGCTGCTCGCCGTCGACCAAGGCGCCTTCGGCGAGTACGCGATGCCCGTTCCGGAAGGCGAAGCAGCGAACGCTGCGCGCGACGGCGGGCGGCTGCTGCTCGGCACGACAGGCCTCGGCTGCGTGACCTGCCACGACTTCAACGGCACACCCTCACCGGGGTTCCGTGGGCTCGACCTGATCACGACTCCCGAGCGCCTGACCCCCGAGTGGTACGCGCGTTTCCTGGTCGCGCCGCAGTCGCTGCGCCCGGGCATCGTGATGCCGGAGGCTTGGCCCGGCGGTGTCGCGGTGCACACGGGCATTCTGGCAGGCGACACCGACGCCCAGCTCCGCGGGATCTGGTACTACCTGACCCAAGGGCGCACGGCACACGACCCGCCGGGCATTCGGCCCGAGCCCACGTTGCTGACCGTCGAAGGTGCGGCGCGTGTCTATCGCGGCCGCAGTCGAGTCGCTGGCTTCCGCGGCGTCGCGGTGGGCTCGCAAGAAGGTCTGCACTACGCCTTCGACGCGGAGGTCGGAGCGCTCACCGCGCTGTGGCGCGGAGAGTTCGTCTCCGTGCGCTGGGATGGCCAGGGCGCCGGCGACTTCGATCCGCGCGCTGAACCCGCGAGGCTGCCGCGTGATGTCGGCGTGTTGGCCGCGTTCGACGCCTCGGGGCCCTGGCCGACGCGCGCAGCGCGTACCAAGGAGGCTCCCCGCGACCCTGACCCGCTCTATGCGCGGCGTCACGGGTATCGGTACCTCGGCCACACACTCGATCGCCGGGGCTTGCCGACCTTCCGTTACCTGTGCGGGACCATCGAGGTCACCGACCGCAGCGCAGTGGTCGTGGAAGGCGAGAGGCAGCTCCTGCGTCGCACCCTGAGCTTCGACGCACCGGAAGCCGGCGCGATCCATCTGCGCGTGCTCGCTGGCCCTGTAACGCTGGACGGACCGAGCCGAGCGACCGAGGGCCGGATCTCCGCGGAGTGGTCCAGCGGTACGCCCTTGGCGTCGCGCACCGATTTGGTCCTCTCCTTCGAACTCCCTCGCGGTCTGACGACGACCGAGATCGACTATGAGCTGCGCTGACCTCTCCTTCTTTGCGCTCGCTTTGAGCGCCGTTGCCGGCCCGCAGGACGTCGAGCTCGAGCTCGGCTCGATGTGGGGGACGGCCGCTCGCGAGCGCGAGGCGTACCGCATCGTCGATCTGCCGATCCCCGCGGACATCGTCCTGGAGGTCGGCGCGTTTGCGACCCATCCCGATGGGCGGGTCGCGATCGGCACCCGGCGCGGCGACGTCTACTTCGTGCACGGAGTCGACGATCCGAAGCCCGAGCCGCGCTTCGAGCTCTTTGCGACGGGGCTCGACGAGATCTTCGGCCTCGACTTCGATGAACGCGGACTCGTCGTCACGCAGAGCTGCGAGGTCACACGTGTCAGCGATCAGGACGGCGATGGGCGCGCCGATCGCTTCGACACGCTGTGTGACGGCTTTGGCTACGCGAATTACCACGAGTACGCGTTCGGGTCGGAGCGCGATGCACGCGGCAGTCGCTTCGTGGCGCTCGGCCTTTCGTACTCCTACGAGTCGCACGAGCTCTTCCGCGGCTGGGTGCTCGAGCTCACCGCGGACGGTGAGACGGTGCCTTTTGCCAGCGGGTTGCGCAGCCCTGGCGGCATCGGCTTCAACGAACACGGTCAGCTCTGCATGGTCGAGAGCCAGGGGCCTTGGAACTCCTCGTGCAGCCTGAAGGTCATCGAGCGCGGCAGCTTCCTCGGGCACCCGGCGGGCAACGTCTGGTACCCCTTCACGGAGCTCGCGCCGCCCCTCGAGCCGCAGTCGGGCACACGGCTGGTCACCGAGTCCCAGCGCATCCCGGAGCTGGATCCGTACGCGGTGATCTTCCCGTACATCCGCATGGGGCGCTCCATCACGGGTTTCACCGTCGACCGCACACGAGGGCGCTTCGGGCCGTTCGAGGGTCAGCTCTTTGTCGGCGACTTCAGCTTGTCGTTGGTGATGCGCGTCACCACGGAGCAGGTCGAAGGTGTTTGGCAGGGTGCGTGTTACCCGTTTCGTGAGGGCCTCTCGACCGGATTGCTCGACGTGCACTTCACCCCCGGCGGCAACCTCTTGACCGGCGGCACGAACCGCGGCTGGCCCGTGCGCGGGACCGCGCCCTTCGCGCTGGAGCGCATCGAGTGGACGGGCGAGACCCCGTTCGAGATCCAGCGCGTTTCGATCCAACACGACGGCTTCCTCGTCGAGTTCACCCAGCCGCTCGACCAGGAGACCGCCGCAGATCCGGCGCATTACGCGATCTCGACGTTCACGCACAGCTACCACGCAGGCTACGGCGGGCCCGAGGTCGATCGAACGACGCCGAAGGTCACGGGCGTCGAGCTCGCACCGGATCGTCGCTCTGCGCGCGTCCGATTGAGCGAAGTCCGCGTCGGTCATGTGCACGAGTTCGACCTCAACGCGCTCCGCTCTGCCGAAGGTGCTGCGCTGGTCCACCGGCATGCGTACTACACGGTGAACCGTGTCCCCCGCGCCCCCCATCCGGTCGCGGAGAGCCCGCGCTGGCTGCGTTTCGAGGGCGGTGACGGTCCGGGTGCGGGACGCCACATCGTCCTCGTCGCCGCGGACCAGGAGTACCGCAGCGAGCACTCGCTGCCGATGCTGGCGCATCTCCTGGCCGAGAAACACGGCTTCCACACGACGGTGCTCTTTGCGCAGAACGCAGATGGCCTCGTGGATCCGACCCAGAAGATCGTCTGGGAGGACAAGAGCGTCGTGCACGACATCCCGGGCCTCGAGGCGCTCGATTCGGCGGACTTGCTCATACTCTTCAGTCGCCTCGTGACGTTGCCCGAGCAGCAACTAGAGCACATCTACCGCTACCTCGACTCCGGCAAGCCGATCATCGGCCTGCGAACCGCCAACCACGGCTTCATCGGGTTCGACTACAAGCTCGACGGACGCACCATCAACTTCGGCGAAGACGTCCTGGGCGGCTCCTTCCGCAACCACCATGGCCGCTGGCACCAGGACTCGACGCGCGGCCTGATCGTCCCAGAGAACGCGTCGCACCCGGTGCTGCGCGGCGTCACGGATGTCTGGGGGCCCTCGGACGTCTACCGGACCTACCCGGAGGGGGGCCAGTTGCCCGCAGGCTGCGTGCCCCTGTTGATGGGCCAGCCGCTCATGGCGCGTCAGCCGACCGACCCGATCAACCCCGAGCTCGAGCCCCTGCCCGTGGCGTGGGTGAAGACCTGGACCGGCCGCCTCGGCAAACCCGCCCGGGTCATGCACACCACGATGGGCGGCGCGCAGGACTTCCACAGCGAAGGACTGCGGCGGCTGGTCGTCAACGCCTCGTACTGGTGCCTCGGCCTCGAAGAGGCCATCCGGGCGGACTCGGACATGCGGATCATCGGCCCCTACGCGCCACCCGAGACCGGCTTCGACTACGAGAACCTGGGCGTTCGACCCCAGCCGGTGTCGGCGCTCGACCCGCGCCGCTGAGCCTCGTGTCCCTGCAGCGACGGTGCGGCGAGTGATCGTGATACCGCGACCAGGGGGCTGGTTCTTCCATCTCCTCCACCCTGTTCGCCTGTAGCGCTCCTATTCACTGCGCTCGAGACGACCACTCTCGCGAGCGTGGAATGGGACGGCTTGGCTGGTGATGAGTGGGGCTCCTCATGGCCCTTCGAGCCAAAGGCTGTCGCTCAAAGCCCGCCAGGGAGCCGCCGCCTCATATCTGACGATGCTGACTCCGCGGATGGAGAGAGCTGGGCTGATTCGATCCGTGGTGAGTGCCGGACGGACCTGGAGCGGCGGGTCACTGACCGTTGCCTCCGTAGGTCTGGGCACGTGTCGTGAAGCGAAAAGGCGAAGA
>CAYOBN010000077.1:0-24195 GCA_964402175.1 uncultured Planctomycetaceae bacterium
GTTCGCGGGGTACTGAGGTATCCTGAAGGCACTCAGCCATGGCCACCAACACGGAACGAGGGAACCACCAGGCTGGGGATTTCCGTCGATTGGGCTCCCAGGGAGGCAAGCGGGAATGACGCTCGACCTTGGGAAGCTCGTTCCGGCGGCTCAAATCTGTGGAGAGGACGACGAGGAGACTCTTGAGCTGCAGGAGATGCTCAAGCGAGCCCGTGCGTATCTCCTGTCTCAGGCTTGGTGTGAAGCCGTATCCGACGAACACCTGGGCTTCGGTGTCGGTGGGGTTGTCGCGGTGTTCTTGTTTCGCGCCAAACGGAGGACCGGGGGCGAAGAGTTACTGTGGATAGTCGAGGGCGATCTTCCTTCGGCGTATCTCGTAACTGATCGCGCGAGGAGCGCCGCGACTGCATTGGAGATCTATTCGGACCTGATGCAGGACTGGGTCGAGGCGGTTCGGTGCGGAGCAGGACTGCGAGATGTGTTTCCTGTCAATGCGCCCGCTGATGAGGAACACGCTGCGCTACTCGAGAAGCGGATTGAGCTGCTGCGCAGGGACATCATTCCGGCAGCAGCTCGCGCGACATGACGAGTCCAGCGACGCCCGCGGGCCTTCGCTCGGTCGTGCGCTGGTCGGCGAGATAGGGGAGCATCCTCTGCCTGCTTTCCGTTTCTATGTGCGCGATTAACCGTATGCGTCCTGTGCGCCAGGCAAGCTGGCGCCTTCTAATCAGAGGAAAGGAGCTGACCGTGTGAAACTCCGACGAGACACGTAGCAACCCGAGCGTGCGTCCCTGTGAGGAGCCGTGCAGAGCCTTGATGCGCGCAGCCGTCAGCCCAGGCACTTGTGTCGGAGTTGGGGGCTCCCGGTCGGCCATTCGACTTGACTTGTCGTAGGGCGCGAGCGCCTATGGCGCCCCAGCCCCAGCTCCAAGCCATGCGCCTCCAAGCCGCCCTCGCTCGCTTCCAAACCCAGCTCCGCGCCGACGGCCGCTCGCCGCACACGGTGGCGCAGTACGCGCGGCACGTGGGGCGCTTTGGAGAGTGGCTCGAGCCCGAGGACCTGCCCGACGACGTGACCCCGCTCGAGCCCGAGCACGTCGCCGCATTCGTCGCGTCTGCCGAGGCCCAGCGCCGTCGCGATGGGGGCCCGAGGCGAGCGGGCTCGCTGAACGCGCTGCGCTCATGCCTGCGGGGGTTCTTCAGCTACCTCGAGCGCGTGGGCCTGATCGAGCGCAGCCCCGCGCGGATTCTGCGCGCATGGCGAGGGTCGGTCCGACGGTACCGCGGGGCATGCGAGCAGACGAGGTCGAGAGGCTGCTGGGCACCCTGGCAGCGGACACGGCCGCGGCCGGCCGCCGGGACCACGCCATCGTCGCGTTCCTCGCGGGCACTGGGGCACGGCTGGGCTCCGCGCTCGCGTTGGACGTCGAGGAACTCGACCTGGCCGCGGGGACGGCAACCCTGCGCGAGATGAAGGGCGGCTCGATGACCGTGTTCCTACGGCCCGAGCTCGTCGAGCGACTCGCCGCCTGGATCGGCGACCGTGACGGCGGCTCGGTGTTCGCCGCCCGCAACGGCGAGGCGCTGACCGCCCAGCAGGCCCAGAGGAGGTTCGAGCATTGGCTTCGAGTCGCCGGGATCCGCGGCCGGTTCTCGCCCCACAGCCTCCGGCACACCTTCGCCCTCGGGCTGTACCAGCGGACCGGGGACGTGCCCGTCGTGAAGGAGGCGCTCGGGCACCGGGCACTCTCGAGCACGATGGTGTACGCGCGGGCGAGCGCGGAGCGGGTAAGGGCGGCGGTCGTCGGATAGTGTCCGCCGCATCAATGCGCAGAATTCGGCGCGCAGTGTCCCTCGGGTCGGGATGAGCGAGCCGTTCCCGCACCCGCGCCACCCAGGCGAGCCGCCCTCCGATCGAATGCCCACACGAGGGCGAGCGCGACGAGCGCCGCGACGCCCGCGGCAAGAGTCGGACCGAACGCCCGGATGGCGCCTGGATCCGAGTCCCAGATGAATTCAGGGTCTGGTCTCGTCGCGAACAGCACACATGTCGTCAGTACCGGCGCAAGCAGGAGAGTCGAGCGCATGCTAGTCGCGCGTGGCATGAGGCGCGAAGCGAGCGCCAGCGCGACGTACACCACGGTGAGCTTCGCCGCGAGCGTGAGGACATCGAGCGACAGCGACAGGTCGGGCGTGAGATAGCCCATCCCCCGCAGCTCGCCCTGCGGAGACACGACCTCGAGCACCGGCGGCAGCGGACCCAGGCCGAGGCCGTACGCCGCGATCCCGACGAGGACCAACACCGTTCCGTCGTGGACAAGCGCGGTAGGGACGCGGCCCGGCAGCGCGAGCTGCAGCGCGATCGACGCCAGTCCGAGCGCGACCGCTGCAACGGGAAACCACCAGCCGCTGCGGCTGACGTCGCGCGTGCGACCCGTCTGCTGCCGCTCGTGGTCGCGGTCGCGAGCCCACATCGAGCTCAGGAAGACGCCCGAGACGAGCGCGAGCCCGAGCAAGGGATACACCAGCGACCAATGGAAATGCACCCAGTCGCGAGTCGCTGCCCGGTGCGCCAAGGCCATGGACAGGGCGGCCGCGAATAGCACAAGTGCGAAGCGCCTGGCTCGGCGAACGCGCGACCAAGGCAACTCTCCGGTCCTCGCCGCGCGCCAGGCCGCGTGCGAGGCGACCCAGAGCGTCGCAAGGGTCAGCGCGAACGCGATGAGGACGAGCGGGTGGATCGGGTCGGACATCGTTAGCGCGGGGGCGCGGCCCCTCCCAGCTTCGGCGACATCTCTCAATCGTGCAACCGGCACGGTCGTGGAGTCGCTGTACGGCTGGACCGAGGACGTTCTCCTGGTCCAGGCCGCGCTGGGGCACCGGGCGATCAGCTCGACGCTCACGTACGCCAGGGCCTCGGCGGAGCGGGTGCGGCCGGCGGTGGTCGGGTGAGCCGATCCGCGCTTTGCCTCGTGGGCTTGAGGCCGAAGCGCCTACACTCAGGGGCGGCATGGACTGGCGCATCGCGCACCTTATTGAAGGCTCGGAGCACCTCGTGGCCGCCATGGGGTACTGGCCTGCCTTCCACGACGCGAACGTTCGACGCGTCAAGCGAAACGGGGACACGCTCACCGTCGACGTCCACGTCTTCCAGATGACGTCCGAAGTCGACGCGCGCGGCCACTTCGTTCTGACGAAGCACAACCTCGTCACGTTCGAACTCCTCGGTGTCATCGCCGACACGCTGCCGGAGAGGTTCGACG
This sequence comes from uncultured Planctomycetaceae bacterium, assembly GCA_964402175.1. Lineage (GTDB taxonomy): Bacteria > Planctomycetota > UBA1135 > UBA1135 > JAWKUK01. The sequence continues at coordinate 3,264 of CAYOBN010000077.1, forward strand.
GCGACATACTCTCCGAGCTCGCGGCAGAGCGTGTAGAGGACGGGGTAGCGATTGCGTTCAAGTCCGTGATCGGTCCCGAGTGGTCCTGGCAAGCGCGCTGCGCGCGGGTGCGGATCGCAGCGCTCGAGCCGTGCAAGCCCGATGGTTGACGACCCTTGGCCGGCCGGCTCGAAGCTCGAACGGGAGACGTCCTGGTGGACGAGGTGGTCCTCGGGCATCGAGCAATGACCATCGACGATGGTCTATGCCCGGGCAAGCGCTGAGCGGGTACGGGCGGCGGTGGTGGGGGTGAACACCAGATGAAGTCGCGGTCGGCCGCTTTCGCTGCCATGGACCTTTCCGTGGAGGCCGCCGTCGGCGTGGTGGCGGAAGAAGAGGCTAGAGGAGGCGTTCGCGGGGTGCTGAGGTATCCTGACGGCACGTGGCCATGGTCACCAACACGGAACGAGAGAACCACCGCTTGCGAATCAACTCTCGAGCTGGATGTCCGCAAGGCGCAGAAGGGCGGCCCTCGGACTTGGGTCTCGGTAGCGAACACCGCCGCGAGGGCCGATCGGCCTTGCCGACCCCGCCAGGGCCCGTCCGAGACCGCGACTGCGTCGCCATCGGGGTCAGGTGTGGCTTGACCCGGTTCCTCCACTCGTAGGGACGTCTCCTTCAGGCTATCCTCTGGCCGTGGACTACACGTCGATCATCACCATCGACCCCGCGCGGCGGGGGGGTAAGCCGACGATCCGTGGCATGCGGATCACCGTTCAGGACGTGCTCGAGTACCTTGCGGGCGGCATGTCCATCGCGGAGGTCCTGATCGACTTCCCTGAGCTGACGGACACGGATATCCGCGCGTGTCTCGCCTACGCCGCCGACCGTGAGCGCCGGCTCTTCACGCGGCCCGCGTGAAGCTCCTGCTCGATCAGAATCTGTCGCGCCACCTTGTGGGGCCGTTGACGGAGGTGTTTCCAGGCACCCGGCACGTTTTCGAGCTCGGCCTCGAGCGCGCCGACGATGAGGTGGTCTGGCAGTGTGCCGCGCGCGAGGGCTACGTCTTGGTGAGTAAGGACGTCGACTTCTATCAGCGCAGCATCTTGCGCGGCTTCCCGCCCAAGGTTGTCTGGCTGGGCCTTGGGAATTGCGCCTCCGCTGAAGTGCTCGCGGTGCTACTCGGCGCGGCCAGTGACCTAAGGCAGTTCGTCGCCGACACCGAGCAGTCGCTTCTCGTGCTACATCGTCGCTGACATCTCGCCGAAAGGCCTCGAAGTATCAGCGGGTAGAGCTGCAGGCGTGAACCGCGGGGAGTCACGATTCCTCGACGGTGGCTCGAACGGAGCTTGCTGTGCTCCGTGGGATGGGCTCGCGCGTCCGAGTGGCTGGGTGTCGTGTTACACCGAGCCCCGGCATCAGGAGGCGTTTGCGGCTTGCTGAGTTATCCTGCAGGCGCGAGGCAACGGTCCCCAACAAGGAATGAGAGCCGGCGCTCCGCCTGCACGCCGTCGACCGCCGTTCCGTTATGAACCCCTCTACGCTTGGACGGTCCGGGGGCCCGGGACATTGCTGAGATCGGCCTCGAATGCGGCCCGAAGCTGCCGCTGCGTGCGCGCGAGACCAGGGAACCACGAGCAGTCGATCCCCTTCGTGTAGACCAGGAACCAGTCCGCAAGACCGGCCCACTCGGAAAGAGCACCAGGCGGGTGCACGGGTGTCCAGGTCTCGTCACCCTTGGCCGCATTCGAGTCGAACGATGAACTCACCAGATTCGCCAGCTCGTCCGCTCCTCCAACAGAAATCGGTCGCACATGCTCGTACGAGGCATAGAGTTCGAAGCCAGCTTGATGGCAAATAGATCGTTGGCCTCCTTTGGCTGGCATACCTCGCCCGCCATTCACATGGTAGGGCAGGACGTCTCGAAGCGGCCCGTGATCGATATGCCCGAGCAGCTTGAGCACGCACGGAGCGATAAGCCTCGCCCCGGTGTATCGGTCAACATACCCGTCTCTGGCGTGGAGCAGGGCCAGCGGTTGCTTCGCGGCCTCCAGGCGACGACAGCGGAGCTCTATCGGGACCTTGGGCTCGACGAGCCGCGGGCCGGGGTACAGCGACTCGGGAATCGCCGTTCCCTCGAGGGGGTACTCGGCTGCAATGAGATCAAGCGCATCGGGCCGCCGCCCCTGTAGCAGCAGCTCACAGGCCCGCGCGATGACGTCGCATTGACGATTGAGTCGCTGGATGCTCATGTCTGACGCATGTTACTCCTTACGCAGATCGAGGACCAAGGCCCGCGGTCACGCCCCTGGGCCACACGCGGGTCGCGATCTACACGCGCAAGAGCGTCAGCGAGGGCCTCGATCAAGCCTTCAACTCGCTCGATGCCCAGCGCGAGGCCGTCGAGGGCTACGTCCGTTCGCAGGAGGGCGCAGGTTGGCGCGCCCTGCCAGATCGCTACGACGACGGCGGCTACAGCGGGGCGACCACGGATCGCCCCGCGTTCCAGCGCCTCGTCGCGGACATCGCGGCGCGCCGGGTGGACGTGGTGGCGGTGTACCGCCTCGATCGCCTCTCGCGCTCGCTGGTCGATTTCGCGGGCTTGATGCGCGACTTCGAGGAGCGCGGGGTGGCATTCGTCTCGGTGACCGAGCGCTTCGACACCTCGACGCCGATGGGCCGGATGGTGCTGAACCTGCTCGCGACCTTCGCCCAGTTCGAGCGCGAGACGATCGCGCAGCGCACGCGGGACAAGGTGGGGGCGTCGCGGCGCCGTGGCATGTGGACGGGCGGACGGCCGGTGCTGGGCTACGACGTGGTCGACAAGCGGCTCGTCGTGAACCCGCGCGAGGCCGAGGACGTGCGCCGCATCTTCGACCTGTACCTGGACCTGGGCGGCGTCGTCGGAGTGGTCGAGGAGCTGCGCCTGCTCGGCATCACGAACAAGCGCTGGACCACGCGCAGCGGTGTCGAGCAAGGCGGGGCGCCCTTCGACAAGAACGGCGTCGGGAACCTGCTGAAGAACCCGCTGTACGTCGGCGAAGTGCGTGCGGGCGACACCGTGGTTCCGGGGGAACACGAGGCCATCGTCGAGCGGCTCCTGTGGGACGCCGTCCAGCGCCAGCTTGCGGCCCAGGCGCCCGCCGTGGGGGCACGCCCGGCCAAGCGCTCGTTCGCCCTCCTGTCCGGCATCGCCCGCTGCCGCTGCGGCGCCGCCCTGACCCCGGTGCACACGACGAAGGGGCCGAAGCGCTACGCCTACTACGTCTGCGCGCGGCGGGTGAAGCAGGGCAAAGCCGCGTGCGAGGGCTCACGCGTCCCCGCGGGCGACCTGGAGCGCTTCGTGATCGACCAGGTCCGCGCGATCGGCCGCGACCCGGCGGTGCTGGAAGCGGCCCTCCAGGCCGACCGTGCCGAGCGCGAGACCGAGCGCACGAAGCTCGCCGCAACCCTGTCCGACCTGCGCGCGGCCCGCAGCCGCCACGCCTCGGCCCGCGAGCGCCTCGTGTCGGCGGTGGGGGCCGAGGACGCCCCCGAGGGGATCCTCGAGCGTGTACGCGTGCTCGACGGGCTGGTCGCCGCGGCTGGGGCGCGCGTCGCAGCGGCGGAACGCGACCTGGCGGCGCTGGACGCACCTTCGGACGCCGAGGCGTTGCGCGCCGCCCTGTCCGAGTTCGAGGGCGTGTGGGGCGCGCTGGACCCGGACGAGCGCGCGCGGGTGCTGGCTCTGGTCCTCGACGAGGTCGTGGTGGACGGGGCCACGGGCGAGGCGGAGCTGCGCTTCCGGGGAGGGCCCCGGTGATCGTGAAGGCCCGATTCCGGCCCGAGGAGCCGGTCGCGGGGGCCCCGGCGTCCCAGGAAGCCCGCCTGCTGGCCCTGGCCTACGTGGTCGAGGCTGCGGTCGAGGAGGGACGGTTCCGGTCGGTGGCGGAGGTGGCGAGGGCCCTGGGGCTGTCCAGGGCGCGGCTGAGCCAGGTCATGCGGAGGCGGTGGGAGGGGGTTGGGGGGCAGGAGCGCGCGATCGGCGCGACGTAAGGCGTGGACAGGGGGCGGCGGGGTGGGCGAGGGGGTGCGCGATTCGGCCGTGCTGAGGTATCCTTGAGCTGTATGGCATGAGCAACAACGCGGCATCAGTGAACCACCTGGAAGCTCCACGGTCGCGTCGGTCGCGACCGTAGGACCACGTCCCGAGCCGTTGAAGCAGCCGACAGTCCACAACCACCACACCGGAGCAAGCGTCCATGAGCCTACTCGCCTTGATTGCGGCCGTTACCATTCAGAGCACCTGGTACGTCGACGCCGCGGGATCGGCACCCGGCGATGGGACAGTACTGAGCCCCTTCACTTCTATTTCGTTCGCTTTGTCACAGCCGATGGTCGTATCGGGAGACACGATCAGCGTTGCACCTGGACATTACCTAAATGAAACGATGGACTTTGGGGGAAAGAACCTTGGCGTGATCGCCATAGGGGGGGCAAGCCAGACAATCGTCAGCGCACCCTCGGTCGCAGCCGGAGTCGACGCCAGCATTGTTCGGTTGGTTAGTAACGAAACGGCAGCTGCATACGTAGAGGGATTCACCTTCAGGGGGGGGCTTGGAACCTATCGCACATTAAATCCAGTTGCTGGGCATGTCGGTGGCGCATTCGTCATCCTGAACTCATCCTGTACAATTCGCAGCTGCGTCTTCGAAGAGAATGTGACATCCTACGGTGGCGCCATTTATGCAGAAAATGGCAATGTTGTATTAAGTGAGTGTACTTTTCGCAACGTCACGCCAATTACGGGGCCCCATTCCCCTGGATTCATTGCGGCTTGGGCGATCATGGGAGACAGCGCCACCATCCTTGCGACGAACTGCCAGTTCGACGGGCGCCGTTTCGCGAGCAATCGGGCAGATCTCGGCGCGGTATACCTGAGAGGTGGTGTCGGTTCATTCGAGGCATGCACTTTCCTCAATGGCTCGCACATGGCCACAGCTCCAGGAAATAGCGGTGCTGCTGTAAGCTCTGACAACGCAGCTATCTTTGCCAGGTCGTCTGTATTCTTCAACAACTTCGCATACGGCGGTGGTGCGCTCTGCGCTCGAAATGGGTCCGTCTTCATTGCAGATTCGCGCTTCGAGCGTAACACGTCTGGCGACTTCTACGGTGGAGCTCTCGCGCTCTACGGTGCAATAGCGGAGGTGGAGGGTACCGAATTTGTTGAGAATAGTAATTACGCGACTGGAGGGGCCATTCACCAGGAAGGTGGTGGCTACAGCATCAGCCGCTGTGTTTTTAGCGCCAATCGCGCCGTATTTGGCGGCGCTATCTGGGGGGGCTCTAACGGCAGCACTTTGAGGCATTGCATCTTCGAACGCAACGAGGCGGGGGACGGCTCATTCGGCGGCGCGGGTGCTGTTCGCGCAGACTCCATTTCAATCGACAGAAGCACTTTTGTATTGAATTCCGCGCCAGGCGTAGGGGCCGTTGGGGGTTCTTCAGCCATTCGGAATTGCATTCTGTGGGGAAATGGGCCGTCTCCCGTCGGCATGGCCGATGTGGCCTATTCAATTGTCGAGGGTGGTTGGGCGGGGGTGGGCAACATCAACCGTGACCCTAGTTTCTGGAGTGCTACAGACCTGCATTTACTGCCTGATTCACCCGCCAGAGACGCCGGTGATCCTGCCGCCGGCGTCGATCCCGATGGAACACGTATCGACCTTGGTGCGTTTGGCTTCGACCCGTGGCATTGTGGTGCATTGTGCACCGGCCCCATCGGGTCTATCGGATGTATATCGACAGCCAATTCGTCGGGGCAACGCGCACGGATTTCGGCCTTGGGAAGTCTCGATCTGGCAGACAATCGTCTTGTGCTCAATGCTACTCAATTGCCCCCGAACACCGTAGGCTTTGCACTAGCGTCACGATCTCCGGGGTTCCAGTGGGGACTTGGGGGTGGGCCCGGCGTCCTATGCCTCTCCGGGCCAATCCTTCGCTTTAGCGAATCCGTTCTAAGCTCTGGTGGCCTGGGATTATTCTCTATGCGTCCGAACTTGGCCGGCTTCCCGCAGGGCCAGAGCGTCACAGCGGGCGATACCTGGCACTTCCAGTTCTGGTTCCGAGACCAATTTTCTGGAGCGTCGAGCTCGAACACCTCCGATGCGGTCCAGATCCAATTCTAAGGGTCTGGGGTAAGACGCTCGCGATAGGCGCTACGGGCGCGACCTTCAGGTGTCTGTCGAGACGGGACATCGTGGATGCTGCGCGACGAATGATGATTGCGGCTGGAAGGAGCGAGGCCACGACATGCGCGTGGGCAATCCGCTGGTTCCGGGCGAGCACGTCTTCATGTTCGACCGCGCGCTGTTGGACGCCGTCCAGCGCCAGCTCGCGGCCCAGGCGTCCGCCGTGGGGCGCGCCCGTCCAAGCGCTCGTCCTCCCTCCTGTCCGGCATCACCCGCTGCCTCTGCGGCGCCGCCCTGACCCCGGTGCACACGACGAAGGGGCCGAAGCGCTACGCCTACTACGTCTGCGCGCGGCGGGTGAAGCAGGGCAAAGCCGCGTGCGAGGGCTCACGCGTCCCCGCGGGCGACCTGGAGCGCTTCGTGATCGACCAGGTCCGCGCGATCGGCCGCGACCCGGCGGTGCTGGAAGCGGCCCTCCAGGCCGACCGTGCCGAGCGCGCGACCGAGCGCACGAAGCTTGCCGCAACCCTGTCCGACCTGCGCGCGGCCGGCAGCCGCCACGCCTCGGCCCGCGAGCGCCTCGTGTCCGCGGTGGGGGCCGAGGACGCCCCCGAGGGGATCCTCGAGCGCGTGCGCGAGCTCGACGCGCTGGTCACCGAGGCCGGGGCCCGCGTCGCAGCCGCCGAGCGCGACCTGGCGGCGCTGGACGCACCTTCGGACGCCGAGGCGCTGCGCGCGGCCCTCGCCGAGTTCGAGGGCGTGTGGGGCGCGCTGGACCCGGACGAGCGCGCCCGGGTGTTCGCCCTCGTCCTCGACGAGGTCGTCGTGGATGGGGCCACGGGAGAGGCGGAGCTGCGGTTCCGAGGAGGGCCCCGGTGATCGTGAAGGCTCGATTCCGGCCCGAGGAGCCGGTCGCGGGGGCTCCGGCGTCGCAGGAGGCTCGTCTGCTGGCCCTGGCCTACGCCGTGGAGGCCGCGGTCGAGGAGGGACGGTTCCGGTCGGTGGCGGAGGTGGCGCGGGCGCTGGGGCTGTCCAGGGCGCGGCTGAGCCAGGTCATGCGGAGGCGGTGGGCGCCTCTCGCGGAGCAGGAGGCCGCTTTCCACAGTGATGCACCGCTCCATTCGGCGCCCTGTACCAAGGCTGGGACTGGCACTCCTGGAAGTTGGCGGACACAATAGAACCATGACGCCTGCCCAACTCGCCTCCGTGGTCGTCGCCGCTGCGCTCACCACGTCGCTCAAGGCGCAGAGTTGCTCGGACTCCCGCGACCTCGGGCCGGGAGACGCATACGGCGTCAGCGCAAGCGGAACCTACGTGGTCGGCACGCATTCCCCGTGGATCGCGCGTGCGTTCCTGTGGTCGGACGCTCTAGGCAAGCAAGACCTTGGTGGCCTCACGCCCACGTCTCCATCGTTCGGGCGCGGCGTGAGCGACGACGGCTCGGTTGTCGTTGGCTACTCGCTTGACGCAGCAAGTTGGTGGCGTGCGTTCCGCTGGACCGCCTCGGGGGGCATGCAGGACTTGGGTTCCCTTGGCAATGCCAATTCAGAAGCGTACGCGGTGAGTGCGGACGGGTCGGCCATTGTTGGGCAAACCCAGAACTTGGCGGGGCGCGAGCGCGCATTCCGTTGGACTGCTCAAGCCGGGATGGAACAGCTCGGTCCGCTCGGAGCGGGCGCCTTCGACGCGGCCTACGGTGTCAGCGCGGATGGTTCTGTCGTCGTTGGGGTGTCTAATAACCGAGCATTCCGATGGACGGTAGCCGGTAGCATGCAGGATCTCGGGACGCTCGGCGGAGACTACTCGCGAGCGAACGGCGTCAGCTACGACGGCTCGGTCGTCGTGGGCACGTCGCGGAACGTCAGCGGCGAAGAGCGCGCGTTCCGCTGGACTGCTGCGGGTGGGATGCAGGACCTCGGGGCGCTTGGAATCAACGGCTCGTACGCGCACGGCGTGAGCCCCGAGGGCGACGTCGTTGTCGGATGGTCCGATGGGGGCTACCGGTGGACTGCACTCGACGGAATGCGGGCGATCGAGCTGCACGGGATCACGTTCGCGAACCCCCGAGCGGTGAGTAGTGGAGGGAGTATCGTCGTGGGCGAAGGCCGCGTGAACGGTAGCGTTTACGCATACCTCTGGACGTTCCGCCCGCCGATGCCCTTCGGCACCCGCTACTGCTCCTTTGCGGCCATTCCGAACAGCACCGGGTGCCGCGGGGCGATGAACCTCGCGGGCTCGCCGCAGGTCGCTGCGAACAGCCTTGAACTCATCGCGGACCAGCTGCCGCCGTTCGCCTTCGGATTCTTCCTGACCTCCCGGGATCAAGGCAACACGTACCCAGTGAACAGCAGCGACGGGCGCCTCTGCCTCGGCGGCTTCATTGGACGCTTCGTGGGTCCGGGGCAGATTCTGAACTCGGGTGCGGCTGGCTCGTTCATGCTCGCGATCGACCTCGCTTCGATGCCGCAGCCGTTCGGATCGGTTACCGTTCAGCCCGGCGACACGTGGAACTTCCAGGCGTGGCACCGCGACGCGAATCCGACGTTGGTTTCGAACTTCACCGATTCGGTGTCGGTGTACTTCCAGTAGGCAGATGCGAGGTCAACACACATGGGACTCATCGACTGGCTCTTCGGCCCTCCCCCGCGCAAAGTTGGCGAAGATGTGACGGTACACATTATCAGCCCCGACGGACCGGGGAATTCGCGTGCACGCATCGGGCATGACCTCACCCTTGCGCAGTACGAAAAACTGCGCGATTCACGGAGTGGTGATCTGTATGCTGTCGAGGTCTATGAGGCGGGAAGAAAGAAAATTAGCTTCGCCCCGCGGCCGATCTACGACGCGATGGTGGCGCGGTGCGAGGAGATCGACCGCGAGACGAGCAAGGCGATGAAACGGGGAGAGAAGATGTTCCGGGACCTGCTCTCCTAATAGGTACGCCCGTGGAAGCTGCGCTTCGGTCGATCAACGGCCTCGCTGCGACGACCGTCGGTGCGCGGGAGTGCTTCCAGGTGCTGCACTATTCCTCGCGCCCTACAACTGCGGGGGGCTCTGGTACGCTTAAGGAAGACGCTGATCCGGCCCCAAAGAAAAGTAATCACAGTGGTTGAGAAAGCCCCCGACACGATAGCCGCGATGAAGGATCGCTTCCGCGGCCAGACCTTAGCTCAAATGGTGGCGTGGTACCGCGCTACCCCGCTTGGCACGGCCCTGTTCTTCCATGCGCAGATGATGCCCACAATCGGACTCGCCGACGAAGCGAGTCGTAACTGGCTCGAATCGTGGGGCAAGCGCATTTCGGATCGGAGCCTACTCTCGCGCCCCGCCATCGAGGTCATCGACGAGATCGTCGGGGAGGCGGACGAGCGCCTACGTGCACGCAACGGGTGGCCGACGGTCACCGAGGAGGAGAGGAGGCAAGTCGTGCAGTGCGTTTTTAGTTCGGCGTTTACTCGCCAGCTCTGGAACGCAGCGGGGGGAGATTCGCACCAGAAGTCGGGTTGTTTAGGGCTCTTGCTGGTCGTCGCTGCCGGCATTGCCCATTTGCCATTCTTATGAATATCTTACAGCGGAAGTCCACAAGGAAAACGCAATGGGAATCTTGAGTTCCATCTTCGGCGGTGCCTTCAGAGCAGCCGCGCGTCGAGATGTGCAGAAACTACGGACAGTGGCCGAGCGCAACCCCGTCGTGCGCCAGCGGATGAAGGAAGTTCTGGCGGAGTTCAGTCCGATGGTCGAAGCGGCCAAGGCACGCCCCGAGCCGATTCGTAGAGGAGAACTGCAGCAGCTCAGTCGCCTCGCACAGCGGTGGCGTCACGAGGCTCTTCAAGCAGGGGCGCGCAATGAGGAAGACCCCGAATGGGCGGCGGCGGCAGTGTGCGAGAGCTGGATGCTTGCGCTCGGTATGGGAAGCCCTCAGGACGTTCGAGCGGTCGAGGAGCTCGTGCGCTGGCTGTGATGAGGGCTCAATGGGCATGACTGGCTCCGGCGACTACCACGCGAAGGACGTGGACCTTGCGGCGCTCGCACAGCGGTTCTCCGGCGCGAGGTTTGGCGAGTTGGTCCTTCAGCATCGTGCGAAAACTTCGGAGTCGGTCCTTGCCGCGGCGGCAGCGCAGCTCGGGGAAGTCTTGCCGCTCAACAAGGACAATCTGGATGCGTGGCTCAACGACAAGCACTCGCGTATGGTCAATCCAGATTATTGGGCCCGTGACTGTGGCGTGGCCTTCCGGGCGCTCTGCGAAGAGGCGCGTCTGTTCATCGAGCGGAAACACGTCAGCGGCGGCCACGCGACCGACGAGGACGTGTTCAACCTCGTGCAGCTCGTCCTGATCGCTCAGGCTTACACCGCGCACCGCCAGCCAGGGCTCAAGCGCCTCATCCACGACGCCTGCGGGCACGGGTTCCTGCGGCGGACGCTCGGCTAGGCCCGGGTGGCCCCGCGAGGGGCCTTGCTACCGACCGGTGCGACGTACGGGAGTGGAGCGGCCCCCGGGGTTCCCAAGGATGACCGTTTGCCGCCGATCGCCGCTCTGCGGCGAGTTCTCCCTGAGCACTCGCGTTCAGGGCGGAGTGGTGGTACCCTCCCGCCGTGGCTCGTCGCGATCAAGCGAACTCGGAAGACCGTCAACAGCGAACGCGCAGCCTACGCGTCAATTGCGGGCAGCGAGGCTCACCACGTCGTGGGACCCCGCACGATTGCCACGTATTCGGTGCAGTACGTACAAGTCATGTGCACGGGGAGATTTACCGATGAACGCCGATGAACGCGGAAGTCCAGTCGATCTTGTTCTAACGTTAGGCGTCGGCATCGCAGGGATGGCACTGACCCTACCCTTCCTATGGAGTAACTTCGGACCCCTAGGGACGCTTCTTGGCGCCGTGTTGTTCCCGGTAACCGCCATGGTTGTACCCGCGTGGATGTTCTTTTCCGTAGGTTCGTTCTGGCCTGCGGTCGTCTGCTACGGTGGGTCAATTCTGGTCGTATGGGGAAGGCGATTGTGGGGAAGATGGATGTAGTGCCGCTCAATGTTTATGGCCCTCCTGTGGAGCGCCGAATGCGGAGATGCGCAAAATCTACTTACTCCGAAATGCAAATCCGAAAGCGCTCATCAAAGAACTTCAGATTAGGATCCTTGCACTGGACGCCCGAACTGACCGGGAGGCACTCCGGGCCGCCCTCGCCGAGTTCGGCGACTTTTAGGGAGTCCTCAACCGAAATGAGCCGGCGCGGCTCCTGGTGCTGGTCCTGCTAGAAGTCGTCGTCGACGGTCAGTGGCGCGACGCTGAGCTGCGGTTCAGGGGGCAAGGTGAGCGTCCGGGGCGCGGGTTCGAGAGGCGGATCCGGTCCCGAGCGAGACGGCAACACCCGAGGCCCGGCTGCTCGCGCTGCCCTACTTGGTTGAGCAGGCGGTCGAGGGCTAGCGGTTCCGGTCCGTTGCGGAGGTCGTGCGAGCGCTGTGGCTGTCTAGGGCGCGGCGGAGCCAGGTCATGCGGAGGCGGTCCGAGGGGGTTGGGGGGCAGGAGCGGATGCTGTTAGGAGACGGAAACGATGAGCCATGACGAATTCCTCGAGCTGCTCAAGACGCTCGAGACAGACCTCTGGCACCTCAAGATCGCGAGCTACATCGCGTTCGCGTTGGTCGCTCTGGACCTGCTGCTGACACGCCACGCCGACACAGCCGCGGGCGCCGACAGGTGCCCAACCTGCGGCGGTCCCCGGACGCGCCCGACGGATGTCGACCGCGCGCAGTAGCATCGACGCCGCGATGACCATCATCCCGGCCTTCACCCACTTCCGCGCCGACGCCGCGGGCAGGGTCACGCTCGTCGCCAGCGACGTGGACCCGTGCACGGCGTGCGGCCGCGTGACGTACCGGACTTACGGAGTGCCGGGACGTCTCCCGTGGCGGGATCTCGAGCCGCGCGACCGCGACGGCCAGATCGGCCGAGGGCGGATCCCGCTTCCCGACGACGCGCAGCCGGGGGACCCCGACGAGGGCGAGTGCGACCGATGCCGGGGCGTCGAGCCGGGGAAGAGCGCCATGGGGCCCGAGAGGGGCGGGCCGTCCGGTTGGTTGCGGCCGTAGGGGGTCGCCAGCTCGCTGCCCGCGGGGCGGCTCAGGTGGGCAAGGCTGCGGTCAAGGACGGGCGATTTCGGTCGGTGGCGGAGGTGGCGCGGGCGCTGGGGCTGTCCAGGGCGCGGCGCAGCCAGGTCAAGCGGAGGCGGTGGTAGGCTCTCGCGGAGCAGGAGAAGGCACTCGGGCTACGGGGCTATGTCATCGACAACGACTTCACCGCCTGCTGTTCTGTAGACCTGCTCGGCGAACTCGATCTGGACCAGTTTCGGGCCGCGGCGCTTCGTTCGATAGAAGGTGAGAGCACCAGGCTCGCTCCCGAACATCACTTCAGCATCGAGTGCGAATACCTGCAGGTGCGCGATGAGGTCGCCAACGGTTAGTGATCGGTTTTTCTCCATCAGGAGCAGCATGGCAGGGATGCGGCCTCTGCTCAAGCCGTGGAAGTCTGGACTTTCGGCGGATCTCCACAGGGCATCGCCCGCATCGGGTACATCGTGCTCGAGGGCGGCCCTGAAAGGCCACCGAGACTACCGGAGTCCGCCGTAGGTTGGCACTCTACACGGCCCCATGCCCGTTCCCCCCGACGACCCCGAGCAACGTGCCCGTCGAGACATCGATGCGATGCTTCGTCTCGCCGGCTGGAGCGTCCAGAGCCGCCCCGACATGAACCTCGGTGCTGGGCCTGGTGTGGCCGTGCGGGAGTTTCGTACGGGCGCCGGTCCGGCCGACTACGTCCTCTTCCTCGGGAACCTCCTGGTCGGGGTCGTTGAGGCCAAGAAGGCGGGCGTCACCCTCACCAGCGTCGAGGCCCAGACTCGGGAGTATGCTGCACGGGCGCCCAAGCCCTTGCAGGTTCCGGTCCGGCCGTTGCCGTTCCTCTACGAGAGCACGGGAGTCGAGACCTGGTTCACGAACGGCCTCGATCCCGAGGCGACCGCTCGACGGGTGTTCTCGTTCCACCGCCCCGAGTCGCTGCGTGCCTGGCTCGATGCCGAGCTCGACCGGCTGGACGGCAAGCCTGGCGCCCCGTCCGCCCCGACGCTGAAGGGGCGCATGCGCAGCGCTCCGGAGATGAACACGGCCGGCATGTGGTCCGCCCAGATTCGCGCCGTCGAGAACCTCGAGGCCAGCTTCCGGGACGGCCGTCCCCGCGCGCTCGTGCAGATGGCGACGGGCGCCGGCAAGACCTTCACGGCGATCTCCGCGATCTACCGATTGGTGAAGGAGGGGGGCGCGAAGCGGGTCCTCTTCCTCGTGGACCGTGGCAACCTCGGCCGCCAGGCGTTCAAGGAGTTCCAGGCATACAGCACCCCGGACGACGGTCGGAAGTTCCCCGAGCTCTACAACGTCACGAACCTCACGCACAACAAGATCGATCCCGTCAACAAGGTCGTCATCACGACGATCCAGCGGCTCTACTCGATCCTCAAGGGCGAGGAGTCGTTCGACGAGGGCCTCGAGGAGGGCTCGGCCTTCCAGGGCAGCGGGTCGGCCTTGGTCCGCCAGCCCCAGCCCGTCGTCTACAACCCGCTGCTTCCGCCCGAGTTCTTCGACGTCGTGGTGGTGGACGAGTGTCACCGCTCGATCTACACACTCTGGCGCCAGGTGCTCGAGTACTTCGACGCATCCCTGATCGGACTCACGGCGACGCCAGCCACGCACACGTACGCGTTCTTCCACAAGAACGTCGTCAGCGAGTACACCCACGTCCAAGCCGTCCGCGACCGCGTCAACGTGCCGTTCGAGGTCTACGAGATCCGGACCCGCGTGACCGAGGGTGGCGCCTCGATCGTCGCCGACGGTGAGAACGTCGTCGGCCGGCGCGACCGGCAGACCCGGGCTGTCCGCTGGGAATCCCTCGACGAGGACATCACCTACGGCGCGAGCCAGGTCGATCGCAGTGTGGTCGTCCCCGACCAGATCCGCACGGTGATCCGCGAGCTGCGAGCCAAGATGTTCACCGAGATCTTCCCGGGCCGCACCGAGATCCCGAAGACGTTGATCTTCGCGAAGTCCGACGACCATGCGGATGACGTGCTGCGCATCCTTCGGGAAGAGTGGCCGCTGTCGAACGAGGGCGCGGTCAAGGTCACGTACAAGCCCGAGCGCCAAGAGGGCGACGCCAACCGCAAGAGCGCCTCGCACAAGCCCGAAGAGCTGATCCAGGCGTTCCGCAACAGCTACAACCCACGGGTGGCCGTCACCGTGGACATGATCGCGACCGGCACGGACATCAAGCCGTTGGAGTGTGTCGTGTTCCTGCGCTCGGTGAAGTCGCGGGGCCTCTTCGAGCAGATGAAGGGGCGCGGCGTGCGCGTGATCCCCGACGCCGACTTCCAAGCGGTGACGCCGGACGCCAAGCAGAAGACCCACTTCGTCATCGTCGACTGCGTCGGCGTGATGGAGGAGCAGAAGGCTGATCCGCCGCTCGACCGCGAGCACGGGATCAGTTTCGAGAAGCTGCTCGAACTCGTGCGCGCCGGCAACCGCGACGAGGACGTGCTGCTCGCCCTCGCGGCCCGGCTCGACCGCATGGACCGTCGGCTCACGGACGATCAGCGCGAGCAGATCGAAGCGGCGAGCGGTGGGGTGTCGCTGCGGACGCTTGTCGCTGGCATCCTCGACCGACTCGATCCCGATGCCGAGGATGCGCGGGCGAGCGAGCTCGCGGGCATGCCGCTGCGCTCCGAGGACGCGGATCCCCACCTCGTGCAGGCGCAAGCGGCACTACACGAGGAGGCCGCGGCTCCGATCGCCTACAACCCGGCGTTGTGCGCGGCGCTACTGGAGGTGCGTAAGGTGCAGGAGGTGACGTTGGATGTGGTCACTATCGACGAAGTGACACGCAGCGGCGCGAGGGCCGACCTCGTGCCTGACCAGAACGCGGACAAGGCGCTGATCAGCGATTTCGAGTCGTTCTGCAAGGAGCACCGGGACGAGATCGACGCTCTGATGGTGCTCTACGATCGCCCTTACGCGCAGCGCTTGACCCGCAAGCAGTTGATGGAGCTCGTCGCTGCCATTCGCCGCCCACCCCGCCAGTGGACTAGCGAGGCGTTGTGGGCCGCCTACGAGCGAGTCGAACGGGGTCGCGTGCGTGGTGCTTCGCGTGGGCGGATGTTGACGGACCTCATTAGCTTGGTGCGGCACGCGATGGGCGTGGAGCCGGAGCTCGTGAGCTACGCCGATCAAGCGGCGGCGCGGTTCGACCAGTGGTTCGCGCAGCAGGCAAGTCGTGGGCGGTCGTTCACCGAGGAGCAGGTGGCCTGGCTGACGCTGATTCGCGACCAAATCGTCCGGGACTTCGAGGTGCGGATGCAGGACTTCGATGAGACTCCGTTCGTCGAACGTGGTGGGCTCGGGAGGGCGTGGAGCGTGTTCGGTGAAGAGCTCGAAGGCATCGTCGACGAGTTGAACCGGGAGTTGGTCGCGTGAGCTGGCCAGTATCTCGCCTCGATCACCTGGCCAGCTCGTGCCTGGGCAAGATGCTCGACAAGCAGAAAAACCGCGGAACACCTCGTCCGTACCTGCGCAACATCAACGTCAGGTGGGGTAGCTTCGACCTCACCGATGTGCAAGAAATGCTCTTCGAGGAGGACGAACTCGAGCGCTACACGGTTCAGCGGGGTGACGTCGTCGTATGCGAAGGCGGGGAGCCGGGCCGATGTGCCGTCTGGATGCAGTCCGTCCCCATGTACATTCAGAAGGCCCTGCACCGTGTGCGTTGCGGCCCGGCACTTTTGCCGACATTCCTCGCATACTGGCTGCGGCATCTCGCCTCCTCCGAGATACTGGCTAGGCATTTCAGTGGCACCACGATTCAGCACCTTCCCGGAGTGAGGTTGGCGGCATTGGACGTGCCGCACCCACCGGTTCGAGAGCAAGAACGTGTCGTCGCCGCAATCGAGACGCAATTCTCCCGCCTCGACGCCGCCGTTGCCTCGCTGACCCGCGCCAAGGCCAACGTGAAGCGCGCCCGCGCGAGCGTGCTCAAGGCCGCCGTCGAGGGCCGACTCGTGCCCACCGAGGCCGCGCTCGCCCGCGCCGAGGGCCGCGACTACGAGCCGGCGTCCGTGTTGCTCGAACGCATCATCGCCGAGCGCAAGGCGGCGTGGACCGCGAGCGGGGCGCGGGGCAAGTACAAGGAGCCCGTGAAGCCGGAGACGGACGGCTTGCCGACGCTCCCGGCGGGGTGGTGCTGGGGGACGCCCGGTCAGTTGGGATCGGGCGTTCCGTACGACCTAGCAATTGGCCCCTTCGGCAGCAATCTTAAGGTGCCCGATTACCGAGATGCCGGCACACCGCTCGTGTTCGTGCGCAACGTCCGCGCAGAGTGCTTTTCAGGGCTTAACGACAAGTTCATTGACCACGAGAAGGCGGAGGAGTTGGGAGCCCATCGCGTGCGGGCGGGCGACATCGTCATCACGAAGATGGGCGAGCCACCAGGGGACGCTGCGCTGTACCCGATCGGCGGGCCTGACGGCATCGTGACTGCCGACGTCATCAAGTGGACCACGGCTGAGTCGCTCTCCGCGTGGTTCTTCGTTTACGCCACTCGGGCAAGCGTAGTTCGGAGTCAAGTAGTGGCCGTTACCCAAGGCGTCGCGCAGAAGAAGATCTCCTTAGAGCGCTTTCTTCGGGTGGCGTACCCACTCCCGCCCCGAGCCGAACAGCACCGCATCGTCGCCGAAGTCGACCGCCGTCTCTCCGTTCTCGACGCAGTCAATGCCACGCTCGACGCCAACCTCGCCCGCTGTGCCCGCCTCCGTCAGTCCATCCTGAAGCGTGCCTTCGAAGGCCGTCTTGTGCCTGCCAAAGCCACCGCGGCGCCAGTAGCGGACGTCGCTGTCCTTGCCGCCGAGAGTGCTCCGTGAGGCCCTTCGACGATCAGGCGCACTGCCGCGCCGTTCGTGCGACCTCTCGCCAGAGCGGGAGCGCGCAGGAGGACATTCAATGACCATCGACCTCGCCCAACTTCGCGAAGGCTGGGACTTCGAAGCCAAACTCGCGGCCGGCCGCGACGGTCGTGGCGAGGTGCCTTCGTCGTTCTTCGAGTCCTACTCGGCGATGGCCAACACCGAGGGCGGCACCGTCGTCCTCGGCGCCGCGGAGCGACCCGACGGCTCGTTCGACCTGCAAGGTCTCGCGGACGTCGGCCGTGTCGAGCAGCAGCTCTGGGACCTGCTCGACAACCGCCAAAAGGTCAGCGCCAACGTCCTCACCCGAAAGGACGTGCAGCGGGCCTCGGCCCACGGCAGGTCCGTGCTGGTCATCACGGTGCCCCGCGCCGACCGACGTTCGCGACCCGTGTACCTGAACGGCAACCCCTATGTGGCCTACCGCCGTTCGCGGGAAGGGGACCGCCGCTGCTCGGAAGTCGAAGTCCGGCGCATGCTCGCGGACGCCAGCGACGCGCCGGCTGACTCGAGCATCCTCGCGGGATACACACCCGCGGATCTCGACCGCGGCACCCTCGACGGCTGGCGGAACCTGTTCCGTTCCCGCCAGCCCGCGCACCCATTCCTGGTGGGGGACGAAGTCGCACTGCTGCGCAGCATCGGCGCGTGGCGACGGGATCGCGCGACGGGGGAGGACGGCCTCACCGTCGCGGGCCTCCTGATGTTCGGGACCGAGCGCGCGATCCTCGATCACTTCCCGAGCTACCAGCTCGACTACCGCGAGCTCGGCGAAGCGGATCCGCGGGACCGGTGGGAGGACCGGGTCACCCTGGACGGGACCTGGGCAGGCAACGTCTTCGCGTTCTTCCTGCGTGTCCTCCCGAAGCTCACTGCCGACCTCAAGATCCCGTTCCGGCTCGACGCGGACCTGTTGCGGATCGACTCCACGCCGGCCCACGAGGCGCTGCGGGAGGCCCTCGTCAACGCTCTCATCCACGCGGACTACCCCGGCACGCGGGGGATCCGCATCCTGAAACGTCGCAGGTCGTTCGAGCTCGTCAACCCCGGCACGCTGCGTGTCCGCTGGGAGGACGCACGGACGGGCAACGCGAGCGACCCCCGGAACCCGACCCTGCAGAAGCTCTTCCAGCTCGTGGGGTTCGGCGACCGCGCTGGGTCGGGGGTGCCCCGCATCCTGCAGGCGTGGCGCGAGCAGCACTGGCGACCGCCGGACCTGACCGAGGACTTCGATCACAACGAGACGCGCTTGGTGCTCTCGATGGAGAGCCTCTTGCCCGAGCCCGTCCTGGCCGAGCTGGACGCGCGCTTCGGGGCGCGGTTCCGGGCGTTGCCGGAGGCCGGGCGCAGCGCCCTCGTCACGGCGGCGGCCGAGGGTCGGATCAACAACCGGCGCCTCCAGCAGGTGCTGGATCAGCACCCGCGGGATCTGACCTTCCTGCTCGGGGAGCTCGTGCGCGGCGGCTTCCTGGAGCCTCACGGGGAGCGCTCAGGGCGCTGGTACACCCTGACGGGCCGCGACAATGTGTCGGGCTGGGACACTTCCGGGAGCGGCTCTGGGCGGAGCTCTGAGCAAAGCTCCACGAGCACTGGCCAAAGATCTCTCGACTTTGCCCAGAGCTCCGGCGCGTCCCCCGAGGAGCTGGTCGATCGGGTTCGGTCCTCACCCTGGGCGCTGCGCCAGGACGTCGAAGCCGCCCTAGTCGCCCTGTGCCGGGAGCGCGCCAGGACCCTGCCGGAACTCGCCGAGGCCCTGACTCGCGAAACCTCGACGATCCGCCGTCACTTGCGTGCTCTCGTGCAGCGCGGCGAGCTCGAGCTGCTCCACCCCGACCGCCCGACCCACCCGCACCAGGGCTACCGCGCATCTGGCCAAGAGGAAGATCGTCCATGAGTGACGCCAACCGCATCGTCAACAAGCTGTGGTCCTACTGCAACGTCCTGCGGGATGACGGGTTGTCGTACGGCGACTACCTCGAGCAGCTCACGTACCTGCTGTTCCTGAAGATGGCGGACGAGCAGACGAAGCCGCCGTGGAAGCGGGCGTCGCCGGTGCCCACGGGCTTCGACTGGCCGAGCCTCAACGCACGCGATGGGGCTGACCTCGAGCGACATTATCGGGCGTTGCTCGAGCATCTCGGCAAGCAGCACGGTCTGCTCGGGCTCGTGTTCCGCAAGGCGCAGAACAAGATCCAGGACCCGGCGAAGCTCAAGCGCCTCGTCAGCGACCTGATCGACAAGGAGCAGTGGGTCATGGTGGGCGCCGATATCAAGGGCGACGCCTACGAGGGCCTCCTAGAACGCAACGCGCAGGACACGAAGTCAGGCGCGGGTCAGTACTTCACCCCGCGGCCCCTCATCGATGCGATGGTCGCAGCCGTCGCTCCGCGCCCCGGCGAGACGATCATCGACCCCGCGTGTGGCACCGGCGGCTTCCTGCTTGCCGCGCACCATTGGCTCTCCTCCGAGCACCCGGATCTCACGCGCGAGCAGCGCGAGCACCTGCGCCTCGACGCGCTGCGAGGGGTCGAGATCGTGCAGGGCGTGACGCGGCTCTGCGCGATGAACCTCCTGCTCCACAACGTGGGCCCGACGCCCCAGGAGCTCGCGCAGCGGCGCGAGGCGTTGATCCGCGGGGGCAAGAGTGCAGACGTCGCCGACCACGAGATCGATCGACGACTTCCCGTCCGAACGGACGACGGCCTGCGCGAGCTCGGTTCCGAGCGCTACGACGTGGTGCTGACGAACCCGCCGTTCGGGCGGAAGTCGAGCATCCTCGTCGTCGCCGACGATGGCGACACCGCTCGCGAGTCCATCACCTACGAGCGTGATGACTTCTGGGCGACGACCTCGAACAAGCAGCTCAACTTCGTCCAGCACGTGAAGTCGCTGCTGAAGGTCCACGGTCGCGCTGCGGTCGTCGTGCCGGACAACGTGCTGTTCGAGGGAGGCGCCGGCGAAACCATCCGTCGCAGGCTGCTCGCGGAGTGCGACGTCCACACCCTCCTGCGCCTGCCGACCGGGATCTTCTACGCCCAAGGCGTGAAGGCCAACGTCCTGTTCTTCGACCGCAAGCCTGCGAGCCCTAATCCCTGGACGCGGAACCTGTGGGTCTACGACCTCCGGACGAACCAGCACTTCACGCTGAAGACGAACCCGATGAAGCGCGCCGACCTTGACGAATTCGTTTCGCTCTACAAGAACGACGCGTTGCACGAACGACAGGCAACGTGGAGCGCCGCGACTCCCGAGGGCCGCTGGCGAGCCTATCCCTACGACGAACTCGTCAACCGCGATAAGTGCAGCCTCGACCTGTTCTGGCTGAAGGACGACAGCTTGCTCGACGCGGAGAGTCTGCCCGAGCCCGACGTGATCGCCGCCGAGATCGCGGACGACCTGCGGAGTGCGCTCGAGCAGATCGACGAGATCCTCGGTGATCTGGGGGCAGGCGTCTGAGTGTCACGGGCACTGCTGCCTGCGGCAGTTGCGGGGGCGCCGCGTGACATAACGGTGTTAAGTCGCCGAAGTGGCCTCTCGCGAGCATTCTGATTCGCCGATCGCGAGACGGACCGAAGCAGGCGGCGCATTTGGCGCCGGTGCACGCGGAGAGACGGCTCTGGAGAAGGCAGCCGTGGAGGCTCAACCCGCGTAACCTGCCGTCCTGCGCGGACTTACGCGCCTTCGCAAGCGGCCCCTGCGTCAACTCAGACGCCGGTCTTACGCAACCCTCAGAAGAGTGGCTCCCCGACTTGGGCTCGAACCAAGGACACTGCGATTAACAGTC
>CAYOBN010000078.1:0-23950 GCA_964402175.1 uncultured Planctomycetaceae bacterium
TTTTCACGCAGCCGACGGCATACGAGATACCTGTCAGTGTCTGGAGTTCAGACGTGTGCTCTTCCGATCCGGGCCTCGCCGTCAACTCGTACCTGGTACCTACCATGCGGTACCCCCCCAGGACACCCCACCGCACCACCCCCTACCCCCGAGTGCGTATTCCCGCGACACCCACAGCGTACCCCACCCGTTTTCCCCAGATTCCCATAGCGGCCCACCCCAGATGTACGACATTAAGGGTCGGTGCAGCCCATCCGCGACACACCCCCGACCCAGAGCGCGCGCCCGCAACCCGCGCCGCGCGGGTCCGTGTTCGCGCGCGCCCTCTGGGGCCTGATGCTCGCGCTGCACCTCTGGCCGCTGGCCAAGGTGACTGCGGGGCTCGTTGCGGGACAAGGCAACTGGCTGGCGCTCCTCGGGTTGCTCGCGACCCAGGCGCTGTTCGCCGCCAAGCTGGCGGACGTGCGCTGGCTGCGGCTGCCCTCGCGGCGCGCCGCGATCGCGGTGTTCCTCATCGCGACCGCCCTGGCGCACCCCGAGGTGGCGCTGCAGGAGCTCGGTCACGCGACCAAGGGCGCAGCGGTGGCGACCGTCGCTGCGGCGCCCGCGGTGCTGCGGGCGCGGCCCAAGCGGTGGCTCCAGGATTGGCTGCGCCGCGGCGCCGCCGCCGTTCAAGTCGGCTTCGATCGCGTGGGTCGGCTCGTCCGCCCCGAGCGCGCTCTGGTCCCCGTCCTGCACCCCGCGCGGAGGCTGCGCCCTGGGCGCGCGCCGCCGGCTCCGTTCCGCGTCTGAAGAGCGCAGAGCGCCGCGGGGGGTGAACCCCGGCGCGCTGCGGGACGTCGAACGAGGACGCCCGAACCGGCTCACCCCGGCGGGCGAACCGGAGAGGATCCGGTGCTACGAGACCAACAACACGGTCGCGCAGACGGCGCGGCCCCGCACGCAGACGCGTGCCCCTTGCAACACGGCTGCGCGCCCTCGGAGCGCTGCAGCAACGGCGCCCCGAGCTGTGTCTGCCACGCGGACACCCAACGCGGCGTCCTGCTCCTGAACCTCGGGACCCCGGACTCGCCGGAGGTGCCCGACGTGCGGCGCTACCTCGCGGAGTTCCTCGCGGACCCGTGGGTCATCCGGCTCCCGCGTGCGATGCGCTGGTTCAATCCGGTGCTGTCGCGCATCATCGCGCTGGCGCGCGGCAAGCGCTCTGCGCGCGCGTACCGCTCGATCTGGACCGACGCGGGCTCGCCGTTGGCCGTGATCACGGCGCGTCAGGCCGAAGGCCTCGCCGGCCGTCTGCCGCGCGGCTGGAAGGTGTTCTACGCGATGCGCTACGGGAACCCTTCGATCCGCAGCGTGCTCGAGGAGATCGCCCGCGCGCGCATCACCGACCTCGTCGTGGTGCCGATGTACCCGCAGTGGTCCGGGCCGACGACCGGCACGGCGCTCGAGGCGTTCTACGGCGCGCTGCGCACGCTCTCGGAGCAGCGCAGCGGCTTGCGGCTGAACGTGTCGGTGCGCGCCGAGTGGTACGACGATGCGGGTTACATCGACGCGACCGCGCGCCAGGTCCACCGGGCCGCGACCGCCGCGGGGCTCGATCCGTCGAACGCGACGCTCGTCATCAGCGCCCACTCGTTGCCGCAGAAGTACGTCAAGGCGGGGGACCCCTACGAGGGCCACATCCGCCGCACCGCGGAGCTCGTCCGCGAGCGCCTCGGTTGGCCCGCCGAGCGGCTGCGCATCGGCTTCCAGAGCAAGCTCGGCCCCGTGCCGTGGCTCGCGCCGTCGACCGAGGAGGTTCTGCACGAGCTCGCCGCCGCGGGCGAGAAGAACGTCCTCTGTCTGCCGCTCTCGTTCACGGCGGACTGCCTCGAGACCCTCGAGGAGATCGGCGTCGAATACGCCGAGCAGTTCCACCACGAGTCCGGCGGCGGTCGCCTGGTGCGGGTCGACGCCAACAACGACGATGCGGGCTTCCTGGACGCGCTGGTCGGCCTCGTGCGGCGCGGCGCGCACCGGATCGCGCCGGGGACGCGCCCGACGCCGCTCTTCCCGCCGGCGGAGGCCCGCGCGCCGCTCGCCACGTTGACCGAGCGCCTCGTCGTCGTCGGAGTCTCCACGGCGCAGCGCCTCGCCGCGCCGAGCGAGCTCGCCGCGGCGCCGACGCCCGAAGCGATCTTCCAAGCGGTCAAGCGCCCGCAGGTCGAAGCCGCCGAGACCGTCGCCGCGGTCGCAGCCCGCGACGACGTCGATGAAGCCTGGCTCTACAACACGTGCCAGCGCTACGAGCTCTACGCCGTGGCGAAAGCGGGCGAAGATCCCGCGGCGGTCGGCGCTGCGCTCGCCGCGTCGTTCGCGGGGCAACACGTGACCGAGGCCGTCGTGCGCACGGGACACCGCGCGTACTGGCACCTCCTGCGCACCGCCGCGGGGCTCAACAGCCGCTTGCCGGGCGACACGGACGTGCTGGAGCAGCTCCAATCCGCGAAGCGCTTGGCCGAAGGCTCTGGCGCCGCGGGCGTCGGAGCGGCGCGCATCGTCGACGAGACCGCGAAGGTCGTGCGCGACCTGCGCCGCACGACGCCGTGGGGTGAGTTCGCGACGGACTACTGCCGTGCGGCGCTGGCGCCGTTGATCGGGGACCTCGGCCTCGACCGTGCCCGGGTGGCCCTGGTCGGTGGTTCGTCCACGACGCTGTCGCTCGTCGAGCTGCTCGCGCGGCAGCACGCGGTCGCCGACGAGCGTGTCACCGTCGTGTACCGCAGCGCCACGCAGCGGCGCCTCGCGAAGGTGCTGACGGAGCTCGCCAAGGGCGCGCGGCGCCTCGTCGTCGACGAATACGACCAGCCGGACGTGCTGGCGACTATCGCCGACGTCGACGTGTTGTTCCTCGGCGTCGACCGCGAGCAGCCGGTGCTGCGCCGCGGCCACGTCGAGGGCCTGCGGGACTTCACCGCGCGGCCGCTCGTGGTGATCGACTTCAACGCGCACGGCTCGACAGAGGGCCTCGCCGACATCCCTGGGGTGCGCGTCGTCGACGCTGGGGAGCTCGCGCGGATGGTCGACCGACATGCCGATCGCACCGTGGCCGAGCCCGCGTTCGAAGCCGCGCAGCGGCTCGTCGAAGAGCGCCTCGCTGCGACAGCGAGCAGCAAACACGCGCCGGCCCGTCCGGGCGCGGCGGCCCCGCTGCAGGAGGGCACCGTCCGATGACACCTCCCGTTGCGCTGCCCGCGGTGGACCTCGAGGTCTTCCAGCGTTACGCCGGTCTGTCGCTGCCCCGTCACGTCGCGTACCCGATGCCGACGTGGTGGCACCCCGTGGATGCCGCGGCGGCACAGGAGCTCCGTCGCATCGGCACGAGCGAGCGCGACCTCTCGCTCTACCTGCACCTGCCGTTCTGCCAGGCGCTCTGCACGTTCTGCGCGTGCAACAAGACGATCCTGCGCCGCGAGGTCAGCGACGGCCAAGCGCGCGTAGAGCGCTACCTCGCGGCCCTCATCCGCGAGCTCGACCTACGCAGCCGCGACATCGGCGCGGGCCGCGTGGTGAAACAGCTCCACTGGGGCGGCGGCACCCCGACGTACCTCGACCTGGACCAGATCGAACGCCTGCACCGCGCGACGCTGCAGCGCTTCCAGCTCGCGCCTGACGCCGAGGTCTCGATCGAAGTCGATCCTCGGCAGACGACCCGCGAGCAGCTCGCGCTGCTGCGTGAGCTCGGATTCAACCGGGTGTCGATGGGGGTGCAGGACTTCGACCTGAAGGTCCAGGAGCACGTGCGCCGCGTGCAGCCCTACGAGATGGTCGAGCGCCTCGTGCAAGACGCGCGCGACGTCGGTTTCACCTCGGTGAACTTCGACCTGATCTACGGCTTGCCCTACCAGACCCGGGAGTCGGTGGCGCACACCGTGCAGCGCGCGCTGGCGCTGGCCCCGGACCGCGTCGCGTACTACCACTACGCGGCGATCCCCGACAAGGTCGCGGCCCAACGCGGCCTCGCCCACGACGCGTGCCCTGGCTCTGTCGAGAAGCTCGCCGCATTCCTCGATGGAGTCGCGGCGTTCGAGGCGGCGGGCTACGAGTTCATCGGCCTCGATCACTTCGCCAAACCCGACGAAGGGCTCGCGCGCGCAAAGCGCGACGGGACGCTGACGCGCAACTTCCAGGGCATGACGACGGGCGCGCCGCTCGACCTCGTCGGTGTCGGATGTTCGTCGATCTCGGTCTTCCCCGGCCGCGGTTACCTGCAGAACGAACACGTGCACGATGCCTATGCCGAGGCGATGGAAGCGGGGCAAGACCCCGCGCGCCGCGGCCTCGTCCTGACGGAGGCCGACGCCGAGCGCCAAGCGCTCTTGCTGCGCCTCTACGGCGAGGGCCGCATCGACGCCGCGCTGCACGAACAGCGCTTCCCCGGCGCGCCCTTCCGCGACCGCTTCCGCACCGAGCTCGCGAAGCTCGCCGAGCTCGCGCGCGACGGCCTCGTCCGCCTTCAGAGCGACGGTTCGTTCGAGCTCACCTGGCCCCTCGGCCGCGTCCTGATGCGCAACGTCGCGGCGGTGTTCGATGCGCACCTCGTGCCCGACGCCTACAAGGCTGGCCAACCCGAGATCTTCTCCGCGAGCGCCTGACATGCACACCTTCAGCGAGACGCGCCTCGAGAACGACCTCGTGCTGCGCGCGTTGCGCGGCGAGACCACCGCGCGCACGCCCGTGTGGATGATGCGCCAGGCGGGCCGCTTCGACCCCGAGTACCACCGCCTGCGCGGGGAGGCGGGCCTCGAGCTCGAAGACCTCTTCCGGCACCCCGAATACGCCGCGCGGATCACGCTGCTGCCGGTCCGCTTGGGGGTCGATGCAGCGATCCTGTACCAGGACATCCTCACGCCGCTGACGCCCCTGGGCGCGCACTTCGTGTTCCGACCGGGGCCGGTGTTGGCGGCCCCCGTGCGGACCGCGGACGACGCGGCGCGCCTCGTCACGTACGACCCACGCGCGGAGCTCGGTTTTGTCACCGAGAGCATTCAACGCGCGAACGAGCTCTTGGCGGGCCAAGTGCCCCTGCTGGGGTTCGCTGGCGCGCCGTTCACTCTGCTGGCTTTCCTCGTCGCGGGCGCGAGCCCCGGCGACGGCGCGGTCGTCCATGAGTTCCTCAGGCAGCACGAAGCCGCGGCGCACGCGTTGCTCGGCTTGCTCGCCGATGTCACCGCGGCGTATTTGAGCCAGCAGATCGAAGCCGGCGTGCACGCGGTGCAGCTCTTCGAGAGCTGCGCGGACCTCGTCACTCACGAGCAGTACAGGACGTGGTGTGCGCCGTATCAAGCGCGCGCGCTCGCTCCCCTCGCGGGCCGGGTGCCGCGGATCCTGTTCGCGCGCGATGTGCAGGACGTCGCGCTCCTGCCCGGCGCCGGTGCGGACGCGTACAGCCTCGCGACCGGGGTCGACCTCGCGGTCGCGCGGCAGGTCCTCGGGCCGCACGTCGGGCTGCAGGGCAACGTCTGCAACCACCTCCTGAAAGACGGCCCGCTGGACGCGATCGCGGGCGCGGTGCGAGAGTGTGTGCAGCGCGGCCGCGGTCAGGGGCACGTGCTGAACCTGGGCCATGGGATCCTGAAGGGCACGCCGTTCGACAACGTCGTCGCGTTCCTGGATGCCGCGCACGAGGGACCTCTGGCTTGAGCGAGGCGCAGCACGACGTCGTCGTGATCGGCGGCGGTGTCACCGGACTGACCGCCGCCGAGGGCCTCGCGCGGCGCGGCGTCGACGTCGTTTGCCTCGACGCCAACCGCGAACCTGGCGGCGTCACGAGCTCGCACCGCGTCGAAGGGTTCCTCTTCGAGCGCGGCCCGTTCAACGTCCTGTGCCGCGCGCCCGAGTTCCGTGAGCTGCTCGCCGAGCTCTCGAGCGAAGTGCGCATCGAAGCGCTCGACCGCGCGACTGGCGGGCGCCGCTACGTGCTGTCGAACGGGCGCCTCGAGCTCGTGCCGAAGGGACTCCTCGCGCTGTGGTCCTCACCGCTCGTCGGCTTCGGCGCGTCGCTGCGCGCGGCGCGGGGGATGCTCGTCAGTCGCGGACCTGCGGCGCAGCCTGGGTCCTCTGCGGCGACCGTGGACGAGGTTGTCCGGCGCCGCTTCGGCGACCGCATCGCGGACCGGCTGGTCAGCGCCCTGACGGTCGGCGTCTTCGGCGTCGAGAGCGACGCGCTCGAAGCGCGCAGCGCGCTGCCGCTCCTGGGCGAGCTCGATGCGGGCGGTGTGTCGCCGCTGCTGACGGCGCTGCGTCGGCGCAGAGTGTCTCGAGCGTCGAGCGGGGGCGCTGCGGCGCCGCGCGGGATGCTCTCGTTCGAAGGCGGCCTCGCGGCCCTGCCGCGCGCGCTCGCGGCGCGCCTCGGTCCGCGGTATAACGCGGCGACCTCCGCCGTCGCCCTCACCGCGGACGGCGAGAGGTGGCGCGTCGCGACCGCGGACGGGCGCGTGTTCGGAGCGCGCCGCGTGGTCCTCGCGATCGACGCAGCGGCCACCGCAGAGCTTCTCCGGCCGCTCGGCGGCCCCGGCGCTGCGTTGGCAGAGGGCCTCGCGACGGTGGAGCACTCGGCGTTGACGGTGTTGAACCTGGGCTTCCGCGCCGAGGTGTTCACGCGCTCGCTCGACGGTTACGGGTTCCTCGTCGCGCGCAGCGACCGCGCCGAGCCCGTCCTCGGGGTGCTCTACGCGAGCAGCGTCTTCCCTTCACACGCACCGGCGGGCTGCGTTTCGCTGCGGGTGTTCTTCGGGGGCACACGGCATCCCGAGCACAACGCCGCGCCGGAGGGCGAGCTCCTGCAACACGCGCTCTCTGCGCTGCGGCGCTTCGCGGGCCTGCGCGCGGACGCGGAGCCGCTCGTCCAGGACCTCGTCCGCTGGCCGCGCGCGGTGCCGATCTACGCGCCGGGTCACGCTGCCCGGACCGCGCGACTCACGGGTCTCGCCGCAGCATTGCCGGGTCTGACGTTGGCGGGGACCTACCTCGACGGCGTCAGCGTCAACGACTGCGTCGCGCGCGGCATTCGGGTCGCAGCGGAGATCGGCGCGACCTGCGTTACCCTGGCGAACACACCATGAGAGACGATTCTGTAGAGCGTCCTGTCGCGCTCGGCGCGCGTCGGCCGCGCCGTCTACGGCGCACCCCGGTCCTGCGCGGGCTCGTCCGGGAGACCTCCGTGCGACCCGAGCAGCTCGTGTTGCCGCTGTTCCTCGTCGACGGCCACGGCGCGCGGCGCGAGCCGATCGAGGCGATGCCAGGTGTGTTCCGCCACACGCTCGTGAGCGCGCTCGAGCTGGCGCGCGAGGCCGTCGACCTCGGGGTGCAGAGCTTCGCGCTCTTCCCGCGCATCGACGACGACCGCAAGTCACCCGACGGCGCAGAGTCCCGTAACCCCGACAACCTCGTCTGCCGCGCGCTGCGCGAGCTGCGGCGCGGGTTGCCCGGGGCGTGCCTCATCGCCGACGTCGCGCTCGACCCGTTTTCGTCGCACGGTCACGATGGGATCGTGTTGAACGGCGACGTGCAGAACGACCTCACCGTCGCAGCCCTCGCCGCGCAAGCGGTCGTGCAGGCCGAAGCGGGCGCCGACATCGTGGCGCCGTCGGACATGATGGACGGCCGCGTCGCCGCGATTCGGCGCGCGCTCGATGCACACGGGTTGGAGCACGCCGCGATCCTCGCGTACTGCGCGAAGTACGCCAGCGCATTCTATGGGCCGTTCCGCTCGGCGCTGGACTCCGCACCGGTCGAAGCCGAGGACATCCCGCGCGACAAGCAGACCTACCAGATGGACCCCGCGAACGGACGCGAGGCGCTCATCGAGGCAGCGCTCGACGTCGCAGAGGGCGCAGACCTGTTGATGGTCAAGCCCGCTTTGCCGTACCTCGACGTCCTGGCACGCTTGCGCGCTGCCGTCGATGTGCCGCTCGCCGCGTACCACGTCTCGGGTGAGTACGCGATGCTGCGCGCCGCGGCGGAGCGCGGGTGGGCCGACTACGACCGCTGCCTCGCGGAGTCCCTCGTCGCCATCCGGCGCGCGGGCGCCGACGTGATCTTCACGTACGGCGCCCTCGACTTCGCGCGCCGGCTGGGCTGAGCGCGCGCGAGGGGCGCGCGACTCACGCGTCGAAGGTCAGCGCCAACGCCGCGCTCAAGTTCGACGTGGCGCTCGGGTTGAGGTCCCGGTACCAGCATTGGAAGTTCCAGGTGGCACCGGCGACCGCTGCGGTCGGGCCCGTCGGCGTCGGGATCTGGCTGAGCTCCAGCCGCAGCATGGCGCTGCCCTGGCTCCCCGACGATTGCACTTGCCCGGGGCCCACGAAGCGGTCGATCGCGCCGCCGAGGCAGAGGCGCCCTTGGCTGCCGCCCGGACCCACGACCGAGCCTTGCGACAGCGACGCCAAGAAGAAGGCCGTCGCGTTCAGCGGCAGGCTGCGCGCCTCCAGCGTCACATCGTTCCAGGTGACGCGTGAGCTCCCGTGGGCCGAGAGCGTCGCGCCGACGCCGGTCGAGTTCGGGATCGCAGGGCCGCAGTACGCGCTGCCGAGCACATCGGGATCGAGCAGCCGCGCGGTGGCCCCTCCGACGACGACCACACACTGCGAGCTCCTGCCGAGCGCGAGCGCGCGCGCGCCGCTGCCTGGCGGGAGAGTCGCCGTGAAGACGGAGTTGCCCGCGTCGTCGACCTTGCACACCGCCATCGCGAAGAGGGTGCCCGCGGCGAGGTACGCGCTGCCGCGTTCATCGACGACCATCTGCGCGTGCAGCAAGAGGTTCTGCGGTCCGTCGACGTTCAGGTTTGCCCAGACGAGCGCGCCGGTCCGGCTGCGCTTCGTGACGGTCACCTCCGCGCCGGGCTGCACCTCGTAGTCGACCGTGCACACGTTGTCGCCCTGATCGAGCGCGACCGAGACCGCGCGCGTCGGCGCGCTCCAATCGACGGTCTGTCCTGCAGCGAAGGGGGCGAGGGCGAAGGTCGAGAGGGCCGCGGAGAGCGCGGCGCTCGGGCAGCGGGTTCGGTCGGACATGGGGGCTCTACGCCTTCTGGGCCTTAGGGCGAGCGCCCCGCGGGCGGCGAAGGGACCGCCGCGTGACGCCCAGAGTTGGGGCGCAATTCCCGTGCCGTTCGCGGCGCGTGCTGCAGCGAGGGTGTGCATCCAGACCTTGGATCCGCTCCGCGCTCGCGCCTACGCCGAGGTGCGCAAGCCGTGCGTAGCGCCACCCCGTCGCAGCGTCGAGGTCGAGGTCCAAAGGCGTCGGCCCTACCGCAGCGCTCGGAGCGCTGCGGCAGGGCCGACGAACTCGGGCGCTCACGCCAGGTCAGCTCGGCTTGACCTGCGACGCGCCGGGCTGCTTCGCCGCGAGCTTCTTCGCGGCCTTCTCCTTCTCTTTCTTGGAGGGTTTCTTGGTCTCTTTCTTGCGGTCCATGCTCTTGCCCATGTCGTGCTCCCGGTGACTCGTCCTTGGGTGGGGGCGGCGCGTCCTGCGCCGCGTGACCCCTGCAACATACCGCGGCGCGCGCTTCAGGGGAGCGGGATCCGCGCCAGAGCGGCGAAGGTCGGCTCCGCAGCCTGGCGCACGTCGAGCTCCGGCAGGGCGGACGCCAGCGCGGCGCTCGTCGTCGGGCCGATCGACAGCGCCACGAGGTTCCGGCCAGCCAGGGCCGGCGCGGCGGCTCGGACGGCGCTCGGGCTCGCGAAGGCGACGGCCGAGACCCGCGCGGCGACCCCGCGGTCGAAGGTCCGGGTGTGGGTCGCGTAGACGATGGGGGCGTCGATCTCGACGCCGGTCAGCGTCGGGACCTCGGCGAGCTCCGCCCGCGGGAAGAGCACCCGGACGCCGCGCCCGGCGCGGCGGTCGAGCTCCTTCCAAAGGCCCGCGGCGGTGCCGTCGCACGACTCCAGCGAGACGCTGAGCCCGGCGGCCTCTGCGGCGCGTCGGGTCGCTCGACCGACGACGCCGACCCGCGCGTCGATGGTGATCCGCGGGAGGGACTCCACCGCGCGCGCGCTCGTCAGGACGAGCCAGTCGCGCCGCGTCAGCGCTTGGAGCGGTCGGGCGAGCGCCGCGGGTTCGAGGACCTGCAGGATCTCGAGCACCGGCTCGAGCACAGGCACCCGGCCGGCTCCGCGCAGCGCGGCGCACAGCGGGCCAGCTTGGTCCTCGTCGCGTGTGACCCACACGCGCCATCCGTCACGGGGTTCGTGCATGGGGTTCTCTTCGGGCAGCTCCCCGCTCGAGCTCCGAGCGGGGCCGAAGAGGGTCCCACGCGGGACCCACCGCGCGCCAGTGCGAGCGGCCGAATCCGAGCGGAGCGCTCAGAAGGACACTTGCAACTGCACGCCGCCCCCGGCGAACGCCGGTTCGTCGAGCTGGAGCGAGAGGTCGATGCGCAGGAACGCCGTCGGCGAGAGCTGCAGGAGCGCCGGCACGCCCCACTTGCCCTGGAAACGCTGCGGATCGGTGTTGAGCTCGCTGCCGCCTTCGCGCTCGGACAGGTCGATGCGGCCCGCGATGAGGTAGGGCTCCAGGACCCAACGCTCGCTGACCGGGAGCCGCATGCGCGCGGTGAGGCCGAGGCCTTCGTTCTGCGTCCACAGCGACGCCGCGGGGTCGTTCGGGCGCACGAAGTCCTCGTCGACGTCGTACCAGAAGAGGCCGAAGAGCGTGTCGCGCCCGCTGTCGCGCTGCCGCCACCAATCGAGCCGCACGCGGGCGCGGTGGATGTCGCCAGATTCGAGCGCTGCGTCCGCGGCGTCCGCCGTGCGGTTCTCTTTTGTCGTCCACTCCCCGTCGAAGTTCGCGACGAGCCAGTCGCGCGCGGTCAAGGGCACGCGGACCTCCGCGGCGCCTACGACCCGCGTCAGCTCGATGACGGAGTCGTCCGTGAGCTGGCGCTCTTCCAGCGGGAGCTGCACCCCGAGGTCGTAGGTGAACTGCACCTCGCCGGGCGCGCCGGACCAACCCGCGAACATGACCCCGTACGGCTTCGAGTCGTAGCGGAAGAGGTCCGTCTTGCCGTCGGACCAATCGACGAGGGTGAACAGCACACGGTGCGCGGAGTGATCGCCGCGTCCGTACTCCATGCCGAACGACGCATCTGCGCGCTCCTTGGCGACGTCGCCCTCCAGTTGGAAGATCAGCGCGCGGTCCGCGTCGAGGTCGTATTCGAAGCCGACGCCGAAGCGCTGGTATTGCGCGCTCTGGTGCTCGGACCCGACGTGCTGCGCGCGAAAGCGCGACGACGCGCCGAGGGGCACACCGACTTGCAGCGACGACTCCAGCGTCAAGTCGCGGGAGTTCACCGAGCCCGCGGCGAACGACGCGCGATTGCGGAACGGGTCGAGGTCGCCCGCGCGCCACCACGGCGCTTGGTCGACGTAACCCGCGCGGTCGATGAAGTACTCCTCGCCCTGGCGGAAGTCGCGGCGGAACGATTCGTTCTCGCCCAGCCACAGGGCGCGGTTCAGGAATTGGGCGTCGGCTGCGGGCGCGAGCGCCAGCAGCAACAGGGGGGAGAGCGCGCGCATCGGGTCCCTCGTGCGAACGGAGCCTTGGGGGGGAGGGGCCTGGCAGTGCCTCGTCCCCGAGTCTAACCCGAGTCGCGTCCTTCGAGGGCGCGCCGCGCGAGGGTCTGCCCGAGCAGGATCGCGTCCGTGCCGTACGCGACCTCGTCGAAGGGCTCTTCGTCGTCGCCGAAGAAGACCTGTGCATGCAGACGTACGCTGCTCCCGTCGACCTCGGCCATCGCGGCGATCGCCGAATGGCAGCCGGCGTCCATCGTCGCGAGGAACGCGCGCTCGGCGTCGACGGCGCGGCGCAGGTCGAGGTCGTCGAGCGCGCGCACGAGCGCTTCGGCCTCCGAGCCGGCGCGGGTCTGCACCGCGAGCGCACCTTGGGCCGGCGCGGTCGGGAAGTCCTCGAGCGCGAGCGTCACCGTGTGCGGCGGGTTCAGCCCGAGTCGATCGAGCCCGGCGCCCGCGAGCATCACCGCGTCGAGCTCGGGATCCTGGGCCTTGGCGAGCCGCGTCGGCACGTTGCCGCGGATCGGCACGCTCGTCGCGCCGAGCCAGTGCAGGAGCTGCGCGGCGCGCCGCGGGCTGCTCGTGCCGATGCGCAGCGGCGGGCCTTCGTCCGTGCCGTCGAGCAGCGCATCGACGCGCGCGCGGACGGCGGCGTCCTTGCACACGAGGCGGTCCTCGCGCGCGGCGCGCACGGGCACCGCAGCGATGACGAGGTCGGCGGGCGACTTCGTCGTGAGGTCCTTGTAGCTGTGCACCGCGATGTCGACGGCGCCGGAGGACAGCGCTTGCTCCAGCACCGCCACGAACCCTCCCGCCGGCCAGATGCCGGCCTGCAGCGGATCGTCCGGGCGCTCTTCCGCGTGGGTCTTCAGGATGACCTCTTCGAGCTCGAGCTCGGGGTGGCGCGCGCGGAGCTCCGCGGCGACCCAACGCGTTTGCCAGAGAGCGAGGTCGCTCCCGCGTGTTCCGATGCGCAGCTTCATCCGACCACCTCCAGCAGCGCCGCGCGCGCAGCGTCGGCGACGCGCTCGATGTCCTCGGGCGTGTGCGCGGCCGAGACGAAACACGCCTCGTAGCCGCTGGGCGGGAGCCACACCCCGCGGTCGAGCATCGCGCGGAAGAAGCGCGCGAAGCGCGCGTGGTCGGCGCCCTGTGCGTCCGCGTAGTTGCGCGGCAGGCCATCCCGGAAGAAGAACCCGGCCATCCCGCCGAGCGCGCCCACGGCGAGCGGCACACCCGCCGCTTCCGCGGCATCGGCGAGCCCGTCCACGAGCGCGATGGCGGTCGCGCCGAGGCGCTCGTAGAAACCGGGCGCGCGGCACAGCCGCAGCGTCGCGAGGCCCGCGGCCATGCCGACCGGGTTCCCGCTCAGCGTGCCCGCCTGGTACACCGGACCGAGCGGCGAGACTTGATCCATGAGCTCGCGGCGCGCGGTGTACGCCGCGACCGGCATGCCGCCGCCGATGACCTTGCCGAGGATCGTCACGTCCGGGCGCACATCGCAGAGGCGCTGGTAGCCGCCCCACGCGACGCGGAAGCCCGTCATGACCTCGTCGAAGACGAGCAGCGCGCCGTGGGCGTCGCAGAGTTTGCGCAGCCCGGCCAGGAAACCCGGCTCTGGCAACACGAAGCCCATGTTGCCCGCGACGGGCTCGACGAGGACGGCCGCGATCTCGGCGCCGTGGCTCTCGAACAGGCGTGCGACGCTCTCGAGGTCGTTGTAGGTCGCGAGCAGCGTCTGCCGCGCCGTCGCTGCGGAGACGCCGGCGGAGTCCGGCACGCCGAACGTCGCGGCGCCCGAGCCTGCGGCGACGAGCAACGCATCGACGTGCCCGTGGTAGCAGCCCTCGAACTTCACCAGCGCCGAGCGTCCGGTCGCAGCGCGCACGAGCCGCGCGGCGCTCATCGCCGCTTCGGTGCCGCTGTTGACGAAGCGCACCTTGTCGTGGCCCGGCAGGGCGCTGAGGATCACCTCGGCGAGCTCGGCCTCGGCTTCGCAACACGCGCCGAACGACAGGCCGTTGCGGGCCGCGCGTTCGACGGCGTCGAGCACTTCGGGGTGGGCGTGGCCCACGATCGCGGGGCCCCATGTCCCAACGAGGTCGACGTAACGGTGGCCGTCGAGGTCGTGGATGGTCGCCCCTTCGGCGCGGGCGACGAAGACCGGGTCACCGCCGACGGCACGGAAGGCTCGCACGGGGGAGTTCACGCCGCCGACGAGCACCTTCTGGGCGCGCGCGAATGCGGCTTCGGAGCGGGGTCGCTGCATCCGGGGAACGTACCACGAGCGCGTGCGCGGGGGAGCACCCCGGCGCACGCGCTCGTGCGGTAGTCCTGCGCAGCGGCGAGCGCGCGCAGCGTCCTACCAGCGGTCGCCGCCGTCGTCGTAGCCGCCGCCGCGTCCGCCGCGGCCGCCGCTGTCGCGGTCCCAGCCGCCGCGGCCACCGCCGCGACCGCCGCCGCCGCTGTCGCGATCCCAGCCGCCGCGGCCACCGCCGCCACCGCCGCTATCGCGCTCCCAGCCGCCGCGGCCGCCGCCGCCACCACCGCCGCCGTCCCAGCCACGGCCGCCGCCGCCGCCGCCTTCGCGGTCCCAGCCGCCGCCGCCACCGCCGCCGCCGCGGGGGCCACGCGGGCCTCCGCGCCGTGCACCGCGCGGGCCGCCGAAGCCGCCGCCGCGCGGACCGCGGGGGCCGCCACCGCCGCCACCGCCACCTTGGCGCTCACGCGCCTCGTTCACCGTGATGTTGCGGCCGTCGAGCTCCGCACCATCGAGCTCGCGGATCGCGGCTTGTGCCTCTTCGTCCGAGCCCATCTCGACGAAGCCGAAACCACGCGGCCGACCCGTCTCGCGGTCGGTCATCAGGAATACATCGGTCACTGTGCGGCCGCCGGCTTCGAAAGCGGTCCGAACCGAGTCGGCTGTCGAGTCGTACGAGAGGTTGCCGACGTAGAGGCGCTTGCCCATGGCAGATCTGAGGAAATCGAGTCGTCGCTGGTCCTCCGCGGCTGTTGCGCACTTCGACGTTCGAGGTCCGAGCAGCGAGCGGTGACGAGCGTGGGGAGCTCCGCGTCGGGAGCTCCGTGGTAAGAGCGGTTGGGAAGTCCAGCCCGCGCGGATGCTCGGGCCGGAGGCCGCGGGGGGGTGGGCACACACCGCGCCCTCCCGGACCTCCGCAGCAAGGTACCCGCGGCGCGACGGGCCGCCACAATGGATCCGATTTTCGTGGCGCCCGGGCATCAACTCGGGAGCGGCGGGTCGGGGGGCGCCCCCGGGGTCGCCTCGCTGTCGCCCCCGTCCACCACGAACGCGGAGGGGTGGGCCAGCGAACGGTCCCAGAACTCGAACGCCCTGATGCGGGCGCGATCCAGCAGGGACCCCTCGGCCGCCGGGGCGCCGTCGGGCGCGAGGCCGAAGGGTTCACCCGTCAGGAGCTCGAGCGCCTCGCCGATCGTGGCGACCGGCCAGACGTGGAAGCGGCCCTCGGCGGCGGCGGCGACCACGTCGTGCCGCAGCATCAGGTCGCCCGCGTTCGCCGTCGGGACGATCACGCCGCCGCGCCCGCTGAAGCCCAGCGCCTTGCACGTGTCGTAGAACCCCTCGACCTTCTCGTTGACGCCGCCGATCGCCTGGATCCGACCGTGTTGGTCGATCGCGCCGGTGATCGCGATGTCCTGGCGCAGCGGCGCCCCGGTGAGCGCCGAGAGCAAGCAGCACATCTCTGCCGCCGAAGCCGAGTCGCCGTCGATGCCGCCGTAGCTCTGCTCGAACGCGAGCGACGCGCTGAACGCGAGCGGGTGGTCCGTCTGCAACAGGTGCCGTAGCAGGCCCCCGAGGATGTGGAAGCCCTTGGTGTGAATTTGGCCCGAGAGCGCGGCGCTGCCTTCGATGTCGATGATCCCGGCATTACCCGGTCCGATCGTCGCGGTGATGCGCGCAGGGAAGCCGTAGGTCAACATGCCCGCTTGGATCACCGCGAGGCCGTTGATCTGGCCGACGACGGCGCCTTCGGTCTGGATGACGATCGTGCGGTCCGCGATCATCGCCTGGAAGCGGCGCGAGGGCAGGTCCGCGCGCGCTTTGGTGCGCCGCACGGTCTCGCGCACGTCGTCGCCCGTGACGAGCGCGGACTCGGCCGCGGCTTCGCGTGCGCGGCGCGCGGCCAGGTACGCGGCTTCGCGCGCGATGTCGGCGATGCGCGCGAAGCGCGTCGTGAGCTTGTCCTTGCGCGCCGCGATGCGCGCGCCGTGTTCCACGAGCGCTGCGACCGCGGTGCGATCGAAGGGCGGCAAGCGCTCTTCGCGCGCGAGCCGCGCGAGCACGCCCGTGTACTGCGCGATCGCGCGCTCGTCCCGCGGGATCTCGTTGTCGAAGTCGGCCAGGACCTTGAAGAGGTGGCCGAAGTCGGGGTCGCCGCTGTCGAGCGCCTGGAAGACCCATGCGTCGCCGACGAGGATCACGCGCACCTTGACCGGGATCGGCTCGGGTTTGACCGTCGTGCGCAGGTACGGCACCGCGAGCTCGTGCGGGACGATCTCGAGGCGGCCCGTGCGCAAGGTCCGCACGAGCACACGCCACGCGCCCGGCTCAGCCAGGACGTCGCGCGCTTCGAGCACGAGGAAGCCGCCGTTGGCGCGCAGGAGCGAGCCGGCGCGCACGCTCTGGAAGTCGCCCGGGGTGGGGCCGGTCGGGCCGAACGAGGTCTCGACGGAGCCCAGCAGGTTCACGAGTGTCGGCGCGCTCTCGACGACCACGGGACAGCCCCGCGGGCGCTCGTGTTCCAGCAGCACGTTGACGTCGTACAGGCGCGTCGGATCGCTGCCGGGTGGCTGCTCGCGCCCGAGGTTCTCGACGACGTCGTCGACGAGCCCGCGCAGGAACGCCGCGACGTCGTCGCCGGGGAAGTCATCGAGGATGTCCTCGACGAGCCGCCCGAGCAGCTCGCGTGCGCGCTCTTCGACGACCTCTGCCATGCGCCGCTGGGTCTCGTTCTGGATGCGCTGCACCTGGCGCGAGACCTCGGTCAGGCGCTTGGCGAAGGTCTCGCGCGCTACGCGCCATGCTGCGAGTTGGGCGTCGTCGACGCGGCCGCTCTGGTGCAGCTCTGCGAGCTCGGGTCCGCTGACCGGTTTGCCCTCGATGAGCGGAACGAGGGCCGTCTGCACCATCGCGCCTTGCTGCGTCTGGACGAGCGTCAGCCCCGCCGCGCGCAGGTCCGCCTCGAACGGGCTCGTGTGGGTCTCGATGCGCGTGCGAGCATCGCGCTCCAGGGCGCTGCGCCGCTCTTCGACCGCTTCGCCCGTGAGCAGGTCGCCGAGGCTCTCGCGCACGAACTTCGCGAGGTCGCGCACGCGCCGCCGCAGCGCGCGCCCGCGCCCAGGGGCGAGCGTCAAGAGGCGCGGGCGGTCCGGCGCGCCGAAGTTGTGCACGTAGCAGTGGTCGTTTTCGAGCTTGCACGCGGGCAGCAGCTCGTCGAGGAGCCGCCGCACGAGGCTCATGCGCCCCGTGCCCGTCAGCCCGCGGACGAAGACGTTCTGGTCTGCGGCGTCGCACTCGATGCCGAAGCGCAGCGCTTCGACCGCGGCGTCCTGGCCGACGATGCCGACCAGCGGCGGGCACTCCTGGGTCGAGTCGTAGGGGACCAGCGCGGGGTCGCAGGTCCAGCGGAGCGCCGCGCGTGGCAAGGGGGCGGGTCGAGCTTCGAGCATCGGGTTGGGATTCGAGGTGTCCCACCGGTGGGATTCGGTGGGGGGTCCGCCATTGTGGACAACTCGGCGCAACCGCGCTCCGCGGGCCCTTCCGCCTGGAGACGGGCGCGGGAGGAGCCGCGCGTGCGCGCGTTCGGTGCTGCGAAAGTGCGCCAGGGGGACCTTGACGATCCGAGGCACTGCGCCTCGACTGCGCGGACGCGTCGCCGCCAAGGGCGCACTTCCCACTGCCTCTCCGCTCACGATGGACGAAACTTCGACTGATCCGTTGCAGACCGAGGACACCCGCTCGCTCGCGCTCGCGCGCCGGCACATCCAGGGCCTGCTCGAAGACGACCCCCGCCACGCCCTCGCCGCCTGCGCTGCGGAGGACCCCCTGCGGGTCCAGGCGCGCGCTGCCGTCCGCGCCGACGACGAAGGGCTCATCTACGATCCGAGCGATGTCATGGTCGACGCGTACGTGGCGCTCGTGCGCGAGCCCGGCGCGCTCGCGGACCTCGACGGTTGGTTCCGTGGGCCCTTCAAGGAGCTCACCGAGCAGGTCGCCGCGGAGCCCGTGAGCCCTGCGCTGAGCGCGGCCCTGGGCCGGGCGCTCGGAATCGCGGACGACAGGGTCGAGGCGTGGGTCGAGCTCTTCCGCAGCCTGGCGCTGCCCGATCGACGCGACGTGCTGGCGCTCTTGCGCGCGTGTTCGCCGTCGTTCCGCGACGTCTACGGGGGGCGGGCGTTCGACCTGCGCAAGGACACGCTGGCCGTACACCGCGCGTATTCGCTGTACCGGGCGCTCTTGACGCGGGTGCTCGCGTGAGCGGGGGCGCTTTGGAGGACCTCTGGAGCGCGTTGCAGAGGGAGCGCGAGGACCCGCAGGTCGAGGCGGCGCTGACGCGGATCGCGCTGCGTCGGGCAGCGTTGCGCGCGCTGGAGCGTTTGTGTGGCGCGGCGGCGCCGCGCGAGGCGGCGCGGTTGCGCGTGCTGCGAGGGGCGCGCTCGTACTTGTTGGGTCCTGGCAGGGGCGGAGCCGCGCGTTCGTCGCAGAGCGGGTCGGCCGCGAAGGAGCATCGAACGGTACCAGGTACGAGTTGGCGGCGAGGGCGCGCGCTGTGCGCGCCCTCGCCGCCAACTCGTACCTGGTACCGTTCGATGCTTCACCGCGGGGATCCCGCGGTGCCGCACATCACTGGAAGAAGATCTGCAGGCCGTCCGCGAAGTTCGACGTCGCGACGCCGCTCACCGAGTCGCGGTACCACGCGGTGAAGTTCCACAGCTCGCCCGACACGACCTGGATGAGGCCCGACGGGGTCGGGTGCGCGTTCAGGTTGATCTGCAGCTCGATGCGGCCCAGCGCGCCCGAGTTCTTGATCTGGCCCGGGCCGACGTAGCGGCCGATCGAGCCCGTGAGGCACAGGTTGCCCTGGCTGCCGCCCGGGTTCACGATGAGCCCTTGGTTGCGGCTCGTGAGGAAGAAGCCGAACGCGTTCGGCGGAAGCTCCGTCGCGATCAGGCGCACGTCGTTGTTGACGACGAAGCGCGAGCCACCCGCCGACATCGCGGCGGTCTGACCCGTCGAGTTCGGGCGCGCCGTGCAGTAGTTCGTACCGACACCCGCCGTCACCAGGTAGCCCGAGGTGTAGACCTCGTTCTGGCCGAGCGGACGGTCCATGTGCGTGACGTGCACGGTGTTCGAGAGCGGACTCATCGCGACGTAGATGCCCTCGTCGGTGGAGCAGCCTTCGTCGACATCCGGACCTGTGTTGTTGACGATCGCCGGCGTGGTCCACGTGGCGCCGCCGTCCAGCGAGTGGCAGAACGCGCCGATGTTCGAACCGTTGGCGTTTTGCTCCAGCCACGCCACGACGGCGGTCGGCGTCGCGACGACGTAGGGGCGGTTGGTGACGACGCCCGGCCACAGGCCGACGTCCTTCGTCCAGGTCAGGCCACCATTCGTGGTGTACGCGACGAGGCACTCGTTGCGGCTACCGCCGGTGGCACCGCCGCCGCCGACCTCGACGCTGTCCTCGGGGTACGACACGATGAAGTTGTTCGCGCTCTGGATCGCGATGGTCGGGGCATCGGCGTCGGCGCCGGTGACCGTCAGCATGCGCTCGGAGAGCGTGACCTCCGTTCGCCACGTCAGGCCGCCGTCGACGGAGACGCAGCAGTGCACACCCTCACCGCTCGCGGTGCCCGGATCGCGCTCGGTCCAAGCGACGACGATGACGTTGCCCTTGACCTTCAGGGTCGGCTCGTCAGCGTTGCCGTTCGGGTCCGACTCGATGCGCACCGGAGCGGAGAACGTCGCGCCGCCGTCCGTCGATAGTACGCCGATCACGTCGTCGTTCGAGTCGACGTAGGTCACGAACACCAGGTTGCCGTCGGCTTCGACCTTCGGCTCGTCGACGTCCTCACCGCCCGGGTTGGCGTTCAGCGTGACCGGCGTCGACCACGTCTGGCCGGCGTCCGTGCTGCGCGTGTACCAGACCTCTTCGTTGCCGCCGAGGGACGTGAGGGAGTCCTCTTCCCAGGTGACGTGGAACGTGTTGCCCGACGCAGCGAGCCACATACGGTCGATGTCGCTCGCGACGTTGGCGCCAGCGGTGGCGGTGTTCAGAGCGATCGAAACCGGCTGCCAGGTGACGCCGCCGTCGACCGAGCGGTTGAAGAAG
The DNA here is from genome assembly GCA_964402175.1 of uncultured Planctomycetaceae bacterium. GTDB lineage: Bacteria > Planctomycetota > UBA1135 > UBA1135 > JAWKUK01. The sequence goes on from CAYOBN010000078.1 coordinate 19,922, forward strand.
ATGTCATCGTTGGTCGACTGCTGCTGGAACGCGTCGCGCGTTTCTTCCCAGATGACACCGACGACGCCGCTCTCCGTCACGGCGATCTTCGGGAAGTCGGAGTCGTGCTGGTTGAGGTTGTCACCGAGGTCGACGCGCGTCGGAGTACTCCAGGAGGCGCCGTCGTTCGTGGAACGGGAGAAGTAGATGTCCTGCGTGAACTCGGTGGTGCCGAGCTGCTCGGCCCAGGCGGCGTAGAAGGTCGTGCCGCGGACGGCGATCACGGCGCCGTCGATGCGGTTGTTGCCGTTCGGGTTGAAGCCGTTGGTGTTGAGCCGCTGGGCATCGCGGGTCGTCTGTGCGTCGACGCTGCCGACGAGGGTCGCGCCAGCCGCGAGGATCAGGGTGAAGGTGGAACGAAGCTGCATGGTTCGGTGGGTGGGGTCCTCGGCGCGCGCTGTCGTCCGGGCTTCGGGACTTGAACTCGTGCGCGCCACTCGCGGACGAGCTTCCATGCGGCGCGCGAAGACTCCCCTTGCAGAACGTCAGGATCTTGCAACGCAACACACTCTCGACGTGTTCTTGACCCGGGAGCGCCGCAGCGGATGTCGTTCGTACTTTCGCGTCGGAAGGTCGCGGGGGTCCTTCCCGTGCGGCGGTCGCGGGCAACACCCCCTAAGTCGCTCGCCCGATCTGCCAATCCGCTGTGGCAGTGGCGCACACTGGTACAGTCAAAGCCCACCCGGCATCCTCTCTCGGCCCAGGCGTGCGTCCTCGCATGTGCGCGCCTCTGAACAGTGAGAGCTCCAACGATGAACGTCTCCGAAGTCATGACCCGTCACACGTCCGCGTGTGAACCCTCCGATTCCCTCGACCGCGCCGCTGGCATCATGTGGGACCGCGACTGCGGCGCCGTACCGGTGGTCGACGGCACCGGGACGCTGCACGGATTCGTCACGGACCGCGATGTGGCGATGTCCGCCTACCTCAAGGGCCGCCCGCTGGGAGCGATCGCCGTCGCCGAGGTCATGTCGACCGGGTTGCACTGCTGCGCGCCGACCGACCCGCTGGAGGCCGCCCTCGCGACCATGCGCACCCACCAGGTCCACCGCCTCCCGGTCGTCGACGGGGAAGGCCGGCTCGCGGGCATCCTGGCCCTGAGCGACGTCCTGCAGGCCCTCGAGCGCGCGACTTCGGCCGCGCGGCCCGCGCTGACGGGCGCTGTGGTCGCGACGCTGACCGAAGTGCGCCGGCCCCGCAGCGCGGCGCCGTTGCCCCAAGCCGCAACACAGGTCGCGGCCGCGAGCGCGACAGGTCTCATGGGCAGTCAGCCCGCGACGGCTCCGGCTGCAACGGCGCCTGCGAGCTCGAACCCTGCGAAGCCCGCCGGAACGCTGACCCCGCCCGCCGGCGGGGGCGTGAAGCCGACACCGCCGCCCGCGGCGCCGAAGTCGAAGAAGCGCCGCTGAGGGCAGAGGTGGAGCGGGCGACCGGACTCGAACCGGCGACATTCAGCATGGGAAGCTGACGCTCTACCAACTGAGCTACGCCCGCACCGTGACCTAGCGCCCCTTGCGGGCCGCTTCCATCAGGCGCGGGAGGATACCGGCTCTCCGCGGCCCGTCAAGCGATACCCGCTGGAACGGGGCCGTTGGAGCTGGTCCTCGAGCAGCTCGGCCCACGCCTCGAGGTACTGGATCGTGTGGCGCACGTCCGAGCGCCGCAGGTGCCGTGCCGGGACCCGCGCGAGCACCGCCGGGTCCGAGAGGTCCTCGAGGTGGCGCAGGTCGGACAGGCTCAGGCCCGCCGCGAGCAGGTCCTCCAGGACCACGTCGATCGCGAGGCCGCTCGCGGGGCAATACTCGCGGGTCTGCTCGCGCCAATCGCCGTGGCGCTCCTGGGCCGCGGCGTGCAGCTCGGCCGCGGAACGCTGGGTCAGGGTCTGGGCCAGGTGGCCGCAGTTGCAGCGGCCCATGTGACCCCAGGCGAACGGGGCGCCCTCCCGCAGGCGGGCGGCGGTGGTGCGGAGGGCGGAGGCGAGGGCTTCGGAGGGTCGCGCCATGGGGGCAATATGGGGCGCGCCGCCCGCGTCGACAAGATGTCCGCCGTTTTCTGGACCAGGGGTTCCAAGTCCAGCTTCCTAGGAAATCGGTCGATCTCGCCCGTGGCGACCCCGCTCTCCGATGCCCCCCCGTACTCGACCTGGGGATCGCCATGCGCCCGGACTCCGTCTGGGTGGTGGTGATCCTCTGCCCGTGCTCGCGCCGGGCGCCCTGCCGAACCGTCTTCGACGGCACGGTGAGGCGCCTGTCGGCGGCTTCTCCGTCCCGGCCCTCGCGCTCCTCCCCCCCGTGCCCGAGTGGCCGTGGGCGGGGCTTGTGCTCGGCGGCCTCACCCTCGCGGTGCTGGGCCTCTTCGGCCGCCGCCTCAGGCGCGGGCCGCGCCGAGCGCGGAGCGCTCCGCCCGACGAGCGCCCCGAGCCGCCGCCGTTGTCCGACGGGCCGGAGTCCGGCGAGCGGGTGCGCGAAGTGGAGCACCGGCTGCAGAACGTCCTCGCGACCGTCACCGCGGTGCTCGATCAATCGCGCCGCAGCCGGCCCGATCCGGCGGAGGCCTTGCGGGACTTCGAGCGGCGCCTCCGTGACCTGCGGCGCCTGCATGGTTGCCTCGGCGAGGCCGAGCGTGTGGCGCGGCCTGTCGCGCTCGAAGAGCTCGTGCGGCAGGCGGTGGGACCCTACACCTCGGGGGCCGGCAGCGAGGAGCGGTTGGTCGTCTCGGGACCCGCCGTGCTCGTGCCCGAGGGCGCGGTGCTGCCCCTCGGGACGGCGCTCTGCGAGCTCGCCACGAACGCGGTGAAGCACGGCGCGCTGTCGGGCCCGAGCGGCAAGGTCTACGTCACGTGGGACGTGCGCCCCGAGCAAGGCAGGCCAGCCGACGAGGTGCTGCTCGCGTTCGAGTGGCGCGAGCTCGGAGGCCCGACCGTGGTGCCCCCGACGCAACGCGGATACGGCACTCGACTGCTCGAGCGCGGTGTGACGGGCGCTCTCGGTGGCGAAGCACAGCTCGACTTCGAGCCTGAGGGGCTCGCATGTTGGATGCTGCTGCCGTTTGCCGTTGCAGGTGCGCGCGAGGGACAAGGCGATTCGGGCAGCGAACCGCTGCCCGCGTTACCGCGTGTCACGCCGTTGCAGGTCCCGCGCTGACGCCGGCGGTGCGAGACTTCGAGGAGGTTCCGAGATTGTCCAGTAATCCGGCCGTTGTAAGGAGTTCGCAGAATGGGTCCGTCCCGGTGCTGGGACTGCGGCGTCGCAACCTGGCGCACGTCTCAACTCGACCAACCTCTCTGCTCGACCTCGCGCGCGCTCGGGCCCAGAATGCCCGCCTCGCAATGGCCTACGTCGTCCACTTCCTTCCGCTCCAACCCGGCGATGACTGGGTCGATGCACTCGAGCGCCAAGAGTGTGAGCAAGTGCAGCGCGAGCTCGAGCAGGGCGATGGCCTCGCCGACATCGTGCGCTCCGATTGGTGGCGCATCGCCTCGCACACGCACCGTGTGTTGCCGGAGGTCGAGCTGCGGCGCACGAAGCGCGGCTTGACCTTCGTCGATCGCGAGCACGGTTTGACGCTCGATGTCGAAGACAGCGAGATCACGCTGGCGCTGCCCTATACACGCGACGAGGGCCGCGCGCGCGCCGCGCTTACCGTGGCGCAGCGCATCGCCGCCTTCATCGAGCTCGAGACGGAGCGCCTCGCGATCGACGCGCAGCTCGGCGAGCCATTCCTCGGCAGCGACGAACAGCTCGAGCGCGCCGCCCGCTGCATCACCGCGACGCGCCTCGCCCTCGACCGCCGCCCCGAACCGGCGATCGTCCGACGCGCGGTCGCCGCGAACCGGGACGTGTGAACCCCAGCGCTGCGGCGCTGGACCACCCCGGACGACGCAGCACCCGTCCGCAGCGCGGGAGATGGCGCGTCGAACGAACGAACGAACGGTACCAGGTACGACTTGGCGGCGAGGGCGCGCGCGGAGCGCGCGCGAGCGCGCGCTCC
>CAYOBN010000079.1:0-23908 GCA_964402175.1 uncultured Planctomycetaceae bacterium
GTGGGCGGCAGCTCGGTCTCCAACCTGTCGGACGCCGTCGGCATCCTGTTCCTGTGACGTTCGAGGGCGCGCCGGAGCGCCCTTGACCGGAAACTCCGGCGGCCCCGCGCGGGTCCCTGCTTCGGCGGGGTACCTTTGCGGGGCCGCTCGCTTCGCTGTTCGCCCAGCGGCGCGATCTGGCCTCCTACAACCTCGCCCCTCGCTCAGCGCGCCGTTGAAGCACGCGCTCGGCTCGCTCTTCCTCGCCATGAGCTTCCCGCTTTCGTCGACTCGTTCCCTGTCGGTTCAACACCCGGTCCCGCTCGCAGTGGCCGCCGGGCGTCGAGCGACCTCCGTCGCGGCGCAGGCGCTGTCCGTGCCGCGCATCGACCAGGTGCTCGAGACGCTGGTGCTGCTGCTCTTGCTTTATCTGCCTCTGGCTTTCGGCGGAGTGCTGCCGATCAGCCATCTGATCCTCTCCGCGACGACGGCCCTCATGGCGGCGTTGTTCGTCGTTCGCTGCGCGGTGGAGCGGGCAACCCCCGTCATTTGGTCGCCCGCGTTTGCACCGCTCGCATTGTTCGTGCTGCTCATCGGCTTCCAGTTGGTGCCGTTGCCGCTGGGCATCGTGGAGCTCCTCTCACCTCGAACCGCCGCGTTCTGGACCGCGGGAGCGGGCTTGATCGAGGGAGCCGCTGTGCCGGACCAGGCAACCCTCTCCTTGTATCCGCAAGGGACCCGACGGGACCTGCGCATCCTGCTCGGCCTCGTGACGCTCACCGTGATCGCGGCGCACGTGTACCGCGATCGTGGGGCCTTCCGCAGGTTACTGAGCGGCCTGGGCCTTGTCGGGCTCGGGGTGGCCGCGGTTGGTATCTCACACTTGGTGCTCGGTGCGGAACGGATCTACGGGGTCTTCGAGTCGCCAACGGGTTACCTCAGCGCAGCGCCGTTTGCGTCCTACAGCCATTTCTCGGAGTTCCTGAACCTATGCCTGGGTGCGGCCCTCGGCGCGCTACTGATCGGCGCGATCGACCGCAGCCATGGCAGGCCGATCGACCTGAGGGACTTGATCCCTGGGGGACAACAGCGGCCGAGCGACTGGCTGGAGCGACTCCTGGTCGTATCCCTCGTGGTCGGCTCGGCAGCGGTGGCGCTGTCGACGTCGCGCAACGGGTTGCTGTCCTTGGTCTTCGCCGCGACGGCAACATCGCTCGCCTTGCACCTCACCCGCAGGGTCGAGGGCATCGGCTGGCCCATGGTGGGCGTCGCAACGGCGGCGTTCGTCGCGCTGTTGGCGCTCGGCCTGGACCCGATCTACGCGCGGCTGTCGGCGACGCTCGCGGATCCCGTCGAAGCGTACGGAGCCCGCTGGGACCTCGCCCGCGACACCTTTGCGATGGCGACAGCCCTGCCCTTCGCGGGGTCGGGCCTCGGCACGTTCGGCGAGGTCTTCCCGGCCTTCGACCAAGCGGTGCGCGGTGGCACTGCATCCAATGCCGAGAACCAGTACCTCGAGGTGTTGGCCGAAACAGGCTTCGCAGGTGGTTTGCTGGCAGCGACCTTCGTTGCGTTGGTGGTGGTGTCGCTGGTGCGCAGCGCCCGCAACGTGCGCTCGCGCACCGACATCGCCGCCTTCGGTTTACTGTTCTCGCTGGCGGCGATCGCGTTCCACTCGCTGACGGACTTCGGGTTGGAGTTGCCCGCGATCGGCGCATTGGCGGCGGTGCTGTGTGGCGCGGGGATCGGCCGCGGTGCGCGCCGCGCAGGCAATGCGCCGCGCGCACGAGTGGTGTGGGGCGGGTGCGCATTGGTCCTCGCCGTCGTGCAGGCCGCAGGCCTCCCGTCGGCGTTCGCCGCACATGAGGCCCACGGTCCGCGCCGCGTCCGTGAAGTCCTGCACGAACGGATGCCGGCACCACGCTTCCAGGGCACCCCGGAGCAGCGCGCTTGGCTGACGGAAGCGACCGAACGCAGCCGAGAGCTCGCCCCGAACGACGCCGAGGCACGTTTTTGGCACGCCTGGCACCGCTGGACGAACGCCGTGGGAGCCGCACTGGATGGGGCCGCTCCGGGCACCGTGCTGACGGCGGAGACCCATCCGGCTCTGGTCCCGGTGGCACGCGAGGTCCTCGCGGACCTGCTGTCCGTGCCCGATGTGGCACCGACGTTCGGCCCCGCGTGGTCGGTCGCGGGCCAATTGGCCCTCTTCTGGCTGGACGAGCCGCGCGGTGCACAGTGGATCCAGCGCGGCCGGGAATTGGCCCCGCATCACCCCGAAGCGTGTTTGGCACACGGGATGGAGCGCGTCCTCGCGGGTGACCTGGAGGGCGCCCTCACGGCGCTCGAGCGCGCGACTGCGGTCGGCGCATCACGAGGCGCCGTCGTGAACCTGTTGGCAGGCGACCTCGCGCGACCGGACCTCGCGCGCCGCTTCGCGGCCGATCAGCGGCACCTGCTCGAGGCGATCCTGGGGCACGTGACACGCGCGCTGCAGAACCCAACCGGGAACGACCTCGCAGGCAGCGTGCCGGGCAGCGGCGGCCTGACCGCCGAGGTCCTGCAGCAACTCGAAGGTGAGCTGCGCGCAGAGGCCGACGGCCTGCTGGAGTCGGAAGCAGCGCGGGGCGGTGCCGCAGCCCACGTTCTGGCGGACCTGGCGCGCCTGCGGGAGCGTCAGGGGCAGCCCTCCGAAGCCGTGTCCCTGTACCACCGCGTCCTGGCGAAGGACCCGGCGCACCGTTCCCGCTACGACCTGGCGCGCCTCCTGGCCGAGCGCGGTGATGAGGCCGACGCCGTCCGGCAATTGCGTGACTTGCTCGGCCTCCACCCGGACCATCGGGGCGCGCGTGCGCTCCTGCAGCGCCTCGAAGAGGAATCGAAACGCTGATCCAAGGAACGGACCGCATCGGGGCGCCCCTCGACCGGGTACGCTTGCCTGGTGTGCCTCGCCCCGGCCGAGCCACGCCTTCTCTCGTCAAGTCCCCGCCATGACTGTCTCGCTTTGGATCCGCAGCTTGCTGGTCGTGCTGCTCGCCTACTCGTCGGTCGGCTGCGCCGCGAAGCGCTACCACCTGGACGCGGCGGAGCTCGCCCGGTTCGAAGCGGCGGGCCCGATCACCCCCGAGTTCGACCCGAGCCGCCTCTCGGCCTCGCTACGCCCGGCGGGTCCCTACCGCGCAGTCACAGGGGACATCCTGCGTATCCGCGCCCCCCACGAGTTCTTCGAGACACAAGCTGGCCCGCGCCCAGGCCTGACCCGGATCGAACCTGGTGAACACTTTGCTCGCGTCGCGGACAACGGCCTGATCAGCGTCCCCTTGGCGGGCGAGATCCAGGCGGCCGGCCGCACACTTCGGGAGGTCGAAGCCGCCATCGTCAGCGCGGTACACCCGCGGTACCTCAACGCCCCCCCCGCCGTGGTGGTCACCGTGGACGAACACCATACCGTCCCCGTGACAGTGTTGGGGGCTGTGCAGACCCCGGGCATCCACCGCTTGCGCAGCGACGAGCTGACCGTGTCTGGCGCCCTGACCGCCGCGGGCGGAATCGCCCAATCCGGTAACCTGGTAGTCGGCGCCCGTCGGATCAAGATCTACGGGACAGACGAATCCGGCGCAGCGAACCAAGTGATCGACCTGCCGATCCGCGGCCTGAACGTCCCCTTCTATGACTCCCCGCTGCAGGGAGGAGAGCGCCTCGAGGTCGAACGCTACGAACCCGACAAGTTCACGGTCGTCGGCCTCGTTCTCAAACCCGGCGCCTACGAGTACCCGCCCGAGGTCCAATACAACCTGATGCAAGCCCTCGCTGTCGCGGGCGGCATCGACATTGTCGCCAATCCCCCCTACGCGACCATCTTCCGCAAGTCCCTCGAGACCGGCGAGATCCTCCCCGCCACCTTCTCGATCGACGGCGACGGCCTGGTGCAAGCCTCGGGCCTGAAGATCAAACCCGGCGACGTGATCGCGGTGCAACACACCCCGGCCTCCTGGACCCGCTCGTTCATGGCCGAGATCTTCCGCATCAACTTCGGCGTGTTCATCGACAACCGTGCGCTCTAGGGCGCCACATCCGTCGACCGAGCTCCTGACGAATCAACGAGCCCAACAGACTCAGCCCCAAATGGAAGCCCGAACACCTGCGCGACTTAGGCAGCGGAATCTCAGTCACCGCAATAAGATCGCTAGACTGATCTGGAGAACCGTCTGGATTTGTTTGTTCAGGCCAAGCCCGCGCTGGGCACACGCGTGGCGTCGGCTACTGCTTCGGATCTTCGGCGCGAGCCTCGAGGCACCTGTGTACATCTACCCATCAACCCAAATCTGGGCGCCATGGAACTTGCAAATGGAGCGCGGGAGTTGCCTAAGTCACTTTGTGGATTGCTACAACGTAGATCAGATCAGCCTAGGTCGCAACTCCACAGTTAGCCAGTACAGTTTTCTCTGCACAGCGACACACGATTTCGATGCAATCGGCATGCCGCTTCTCACGAGCCCCATCAGGATTGGGAACGACTGCTGGATTGCTGCAGATGTGTTCGTGGGACCAGGCGTTTCCATGTCTGATGGCGCCGTCGCGCTCGCGAGGAGCACGGTGCTACGCGACATTCACTCATTACAGGTTGTGGCAGGCACCCCATCCCGATTCATCCGAATGCGGTCTGCTGCCTCACTCTGCCAATCGCAGACATCGAGCATTACTTAGGTCCCTGCCCAGATCCCGCCAACGCAACCGAAGACGTACCTGTGCCGCCCCGCGCCTCAACCTGACCGATGAGTCCGCCCCGTGAAGACGCCGATCCAACGAGATGACAAGCCAGAACACAACCCGTTTGCCGCTGACGGCTGTCGTCCTTACACTCAATGAGGAGAAGCATCTTGAGCGGTGCCTCAGGAGCATTGAACCGCTTGTGTCCTCAATCGTAGTCGTAGACTCCGGATCTATCGACAAGACCGCGGAAATTGCCGCGAAGTTCGGCGCACACTTTACGTTCAATGCCTTTGAGAATTACTCAAAGCAGTTCAATTGGGCACTCAACGAAACGCCAATCCAGACAGAATGGGTCCTTCGAATTGATGCTGACGAGTACATCCCTGAAGAGTCCCACGCGGAAATAAGACGGGCCATAACAGAGTCCAAGCCCGACATCTGCGGATTAACACTCAAACTAAAGCGCGTCTTCATGGGACGCTGGCTTCGGTATGGAACACTGGGTTCAATCCGATTACTTCGCATTTGGCGCAAGGAACGTGGACACTGCGAGAATCGCTGGATGGACGAGCACATTGCGGTCAACGGAACCGTCGCACACATCAGTGCATTCATTGTAGACCACAACCTGAACGATATCGGCTGGTGGACAATGAAGCATGTCGGCTACGCGACACGAGAAGCGCGCGACCTCACCGCGGCCACCAGCAACCATCACGGCGCAGTCGATCAGGAAAATGCACCAGCAAGAATCTCAAAGCAGGCAAGGGCTAAGCGATGGTTGAAGCGCCACATCTACGCTCGGAGTCCACTCGGACTTAGGGCAATGGCATACTTCATCTATCGGTACCTTCTCCGCTTAGGGTTCCTTGACGGGAAAGAGGGCTTCATCTTTCACGTCCTTCAGGGCTTCTGGTATCGTTTCCTTGTGGACGTCAAAATTTGGGAGCTGTCAGAGCTGGGTGTAACAAGACCACCCGCGGCTCGGCCAAACGAGACCACCTGAGCTGAGGTGGTCGCGGGAGGCCAGCTCGGGCAAACGGACCCACCTCGGTCCGGCCAAGCGAGACCACCCCTGGACCGGCCAAGCGAGCCCACTTTGGGTCTCAGGCCGAGACAGCCACGGTCCGGCCGCGACGCCGTCGCTCCTGTCGAAGCACCTCCGCTTCGACGGGGCACGGATGAGCGCGCCCAGGACCCCCCATGCACGATCTCCAGGAAGCCGTCCGGCTTCATCGCCTCGGTCACAGCCAGCGTCGGATCGCGGAGCTGCTGCAAACGGGGCGCGTGACGCTTCGCAAGTACCTCGGGCCGATCGCGGCTGCCGGGCTGCTCGACGGTAGCCCGGACGATCTCCCCACGGCCAGCGCGCTCCGGCAAGCGGTCGTGGGCCTCGAAGTGCGGCCGGCACCTACCCACGAGCGCTCCTCACTCGAGCCTTGGCGCGATCTCATCGTCGCGAAACGCGCAGCCGGAGCGTCGCCGAAGTCCGTGCACGACTACCTGCGTCGCACGGATCGCGACTACGTCGCAAGCGTGTCGGCGATGAAGCGCTTCTTCGTCCGCCTCGCGCTCGTCGAAGGTCCGAACGAGAAGGACGTTGCGATCCCCGTCGTGACCGTCGCTGGCGAGATCGCACAGGTCGACTTCGTCTACGCCGGCCAGCGCTACGACCCCGTCGAGAAGGTTCCGCGGAAGACGTGGATCTTCATCATGACGCTCGGGTACAGCCGCGTCACCTACGCCGAGTTCGTCTTCGACCAGAGCGCCCTCACCTGGGCCCGCGTGCACATGCGCGCCTTCGAACACTTCGGCGGCGTTCCACGCACGATCGTCCCGGATAGCCTGAAGGATGCTGTGCTCAGCCACGCTTTCGGATCAGATCCGGGCATCGAGCTCAACCGCAGCTACCGCGAGCTCGCGCGCGCCTACGGCTTCACGATCGATCCCACGCCCGTCCGTTCGCCCGAGAAGAAGGGCAAGGTCGAGCGCGAGGCCCAGTACATCAGTACGAACTTCCTCGCTTCCCTCGACGACGTCGACGTCGTCGAGGCCCAACGACAATTGCTCCAGTGGCTCCGCACGATCGCGGGGGAGCGTGTCCACGGAACGATCAAGCGCCGCCCGAACGAGGTCTTCGCGGCCGAGGAGCGCGATGCGCTGCTTCCGTTGCCTCCGACGCGTTGGGTCCCGGTCGTATGGAAGGCTGTCGTCCTGCACCGCGACTGTCATGTCCAGATCGACGGCGCTCTGTACACGGCGCCTTGGCGGCACATCGGAAAGCGCCTCTGGGCGCTGTGCTCGGCGTCCAGCGTCGAGCTCTTCCTCGATGACGAGCGACTCTACACCCACCCCCGCGTGAGGCATGGAGAGCGCTCGACAATCGAAAGCCACCTCCCCGAGCATCGCCGCGATCTCAGGCATCGCTCGCGCTCCTACTGGGAGGAGCGCGCCCTGGCGCTGGGTGAAGACGTCGCGCGTCTCGTGGCGCGAATCTTCGAACAAGACGACGTTCTGCTGCAGCTTCGCCGCGTTCAGGCGGTCGTCACAGAGCTCGAGCGCTACCCAGTCGAGCGTGCGCGGAATGCCGCTCTGAGGGCGCTGCACTTCGGCGCGCTCGATCTGAGGTCGATCCGCTCGATCCTCCGTCGCGCGCTCGACCTCGAGCCGCTCCCCGGCACCGACGTGCCGCGTTGGTCCAAGGGCGCGCGGTATGCGCGCCGTCCGTGTCTCTTCTCCGACGTTTCTCCCGATGGCGATCTCTGACGAACTCCAACCGATCCTGAAGAAGCTCCGCCTCTCTGGCATCCTGCAGTCCCTCGAGCTGCGCACGCGCCAGGCTGTGGACGACAGCCTGAGCCACACCGAGTTCCTCTTCCGACTCTGCTCCGACGAAGTCGAGCGGCGCGACGCGAAGCAGCTCGACTTGCGCCTGCGCCGCGCCTGCTTCGAGGGCAGCAAGCGGCTCGAGGACTTCGAGTGGGCCTTCAACGCGAAGATCCCGAAGGCGAAGATCGTCGATCTCGCGACGTGCGCCTTCGTCGAGAAGAACGAGAACGTGCTCCTCGTGGGGCCGGCTGGCGTCGGCAAGTCCCACGTCGCGCAGGCGCTCGGCGAGCGCGCCTGCCGCGCGGGCTACTCCGTCTGCTACACACCGGCCCATCAGATGCTCACGCAGCTGCGCGCGGCACGCGCAGACAAGAGCCTCGACCGTCGCATGCTCAAGTACACCGCGCCCGACCTTTTGATCATCGACGACCTCGGGCTTCGACCGCTCGAGCACGACGAACCCGTCGACCTCTACGAGATCATCCGCGCACGCTACGAGCGCGGGGCGATGGTCATCACCTCGAACCGCGCGCTGGAGGAGTGGTACCCCATGTTCCTCGACGAACTGATGGCGTCGGCGGCGATGGACCGACTGCTCCACCACGCGCACGTCGTCGTTCTCGAGGGGCACTCGTATCGGAACCCGCCGAGCCGAAAGTCGGAAGGCCGGGCGGGCAAGCCGCGACGCGAAGCCTGATTCGGAGCCGGTACGGCGATCCGCGTAGGGGTCCTAGTGACGCGGACGCGGTCGACGCAGCCCGTACGGCGCGCGCGACCACGTGGACAACAACTGAATTCGCCTCCTGCCCGCCCGCCCGCGATCTCGCGGGCGGGCAGGAGGCGACACTTCGCAGCGACGCGAGGAGCGGCGCAGCGCACGGAGCGCACGCGATCGGCGTGCCCGTAGGTCTGCCGGAGGGCGCGACGATCGCTCGCGCGGAGGCGCTGCAGAGCGACGGACGGGTGCTGCGACGCCTCTGGCGGGTGCACGAGGGGACGCCCGTCCCGTCGCCCTGTCGTCCCGCCTCGTGGTGGGCTCGGTTGGCCGAACCGGACAAGTGCGTCCTGAATTGCAACACCGCGGGCGCCGACGACCCGTCCGCAGCCCCCGCGCGCCGGCCCGATCAGGTGTCACGAGGTGGGCTCGTTTGGCCGGACTCGAGGTGGGCTCGGTTGGCCGGTCCTTGACAACTACCCTGACACCCGGGGCCCCCCGATGAACAGTTACCGTCGCGGGCGCACCCTACGTCACCAATAATCCCCACATACTCGGTATCCACTGGACCGGTGAAGGCCAAGCCCCGATAACCTGCATCAGCCCGCGGTGTAACGTGGCTCATGTTCAGAACTTTACACACTCTGGTGGGGCGCCTCCACCCAAGAGCCACTTATAGACTTCGAGCATATCGGCTGCGACTCTGGCCACGGTGAATTGCCTTTCAACCAATCTCAGTCCCCGTTGTCCCATTGCCCTCCGCTCAGATGCGCTCATGCCGAGAATATTTCTCAGGCCCTCCGCGAGGCTCTCTGGCGTGGGATCACTACGGACCGCCGCGTCCAACGCAAACCCTTGCGGAATATTGCACTGCGGCGTCATCAACACGGGCAATTCATTAGCCCACGCTTCCAAAACCGTCATCGGCAATCCCTCGCTAAACGATGGAAGAACAAAGGCATCGGCATTTTCATAACATGCGTCCTTTGCCCCATCGAATTGCGGGCCAAGAAATATCACCGATTGCCCCAGCCGTAATTCAGAAGCCGCCTGCTTCAATTCCTGCTCATGCCCCCCCTGATTCCATCCAGCTATGGCCAGTACCCATTCGGATTGTAGATTCGCACCAAGCGCGACCTGCTCCCACGCACTCAGCAAAATCCTGAGGCCCTTCTTGGGATGTAGACGTCCAAGATAAAGAAGAACTTTCTGACCAACATCCACCTGACTCCGCCAAGGTGCTGGCAAACCCTGCCGCTGTGGCAAGTCAATTCCGTTCGGTACCACGCAGATTGGATTTCTGAGACCAAAGGCGCGAATGGCGTGCTGTTCCGGCACACACAGGGCATGCAGGCATCCTGCTTCCGTAAGATGTTTATGCTCGAAGATCCAGGCAACCATCCTCTTCTTCCAGGCCGAACGCTTGACAGCCCAGGGGTCGAGCATCCCATGTGGAGAAATCACATAAGGAGTTCGGCTGTACCTATGAAAGCGGTAACTAACAAGAGAATTGTACATCCACAGGCCATGGGAATGGTGGAGGTCTGGATGAAACCGCTCAAGTGCCACAGCCATACCCGGAGCCAATCCAAAACCCCGCGGGCCTTTCACCACGAACGCTTCTGGCTTCAAAGGCGCCCAACCAAATTGATCGGCATCGGTGTGGGAATCATGCGTGCCAAGCACCTTGATATCAAGTCCATATCGAGTTGACAGTAGCGAGGCAGGGCGCCGGACAGCATCAAACACTCCACCAGCCTGCCGACTGACCGACCCTGCTAGGATTGCGAGCCTCATCGCACGCCACCAGGCCGAACTGCACTAGCCGATCCAACCGGGGGGGTAGGCGGTACCCTACGTGCCCACAACAGCAGCGGAAAAAGAAACATCGACATGTGAATCCAAGGACTAAAGAACCGATTAGTGTGGTGGGTAACGGTATGGAGCGCATTAGTTATCAGGAGCATATAGAGTAGCTGCGACCCAAGCGATCCGCTCCAAGCGCTCCTCCATATCTTTCTAAGAATCGCTCCAATGACGGCGAAGTTTAGAGCACCGAAGTACCAGAAAGACCCAAAGCTGTCGACCATTCCCGTCAATGTCGAGCCAGTGCTTGCTTGATACCCATAAACACTCGCAGCGACATCTGGAAGATCCACCTTCAGAGAACTTTTAAAGCTCGCACCCACTATTTGGGCAGGGACGTAATTGAAGACAAGTAAGTTCCAGTGCGATAAGCCGAAATCAAATTCCCCAGTCTCGCTATACGCATCCATTACATACACCGCGTTCTTCATCTCCTCGCCTCCGTAGAGAGCGATGCTTCGTAGGTTGGCGAAGAAATCGATCGATCCCGTCATTAGAGTCTCGCGCCACCCGGATTCTCTTGCAAGAGTTCGATACTGCCCCGTGCTATGCATTGCCACCACCATTATAACCATCGAGGCCAAGATTCCAATTCGCGACAACTTCCTCCCACGTCCAAACAGCAAAGCAAGAATTGCAATAAAGAAGAATTCGGACGCCTCCGCACGACGCCCAGCAATAATGATGCGGTCAAAATAGAACGCCGCCCCAAAGCAAGCAACCGACAGCGCTGATCTACTCCCAAATCGCGCCCAGAGAAGCCATGCCAAAGCAAAGCCGTAACTCAACGCCAGAGCAAAAAATCGATAGGCCACTAATAAGCCAGATGGGAGGGAATTGGAGAGCACATCCTCGGGCAACCGACTTATGGCAAAAAAGAAACCGCCGCCGATCGCGGACAGGAGAACACTGGCCCCCAATAGCCGTCTCTCATTGTAAACGCCATCCAGAAACTTCAACGGCCGTACCTTACGAGAATATCCCCACCAGAAGCCCACCAAGCACAGCAATGTCATAAATGCTACTCTTTCCAGGGCACCTACCGGAAGCAAATGCTCATTTCGCCACAGGCCATGCAGTTGCAGCCAAGCGAACCCGAAGAAAACTGCCGACATCGGAAGAAAAGGCTCATAGGCCCGAACAGACGTTCGCAGCCCCTGAGCTGCGAGTCCCACGCAGGCCATAAGTAGTAACCACAACCAAAGTGCTGTCATAATTATTCCAATCAGCCCAGGGACATCACTGAAGAAACCTATCCGACCTGACTGCGAAAGCGAATTATTTTGGCGGGGTTCCCGGCCACAACCGCCCACTCAGGAACGTCCCTTGTGACGACGCTTCCCGCGCCGATAATAACGTGATTCCCGATATTCACGCCTGGGAGTAAAATAACCCGCGTACCGATCCAGACATCGTCTCCAATGCAAACAGAACGTCGAGGAGGTGCGCCTTGTTCACGCATCGGCACATCAGTTCTCTCAAAGTTGTGACTTCCTGACAGAATAACGACCTCGGGTCCCATCATTACGTCATTGCCGATAACCGTGTCATTGGAGATCCAGCAGTCCGCGTTCAGAGATGAGTAATCACCAATCTCGACCTTTATGCCACTACCAAACCGGACTCCCCTTAAGATTGTTACGTCCCTACCGACTCTCTTAAATATCACCCTAGCAAGCAATGTCCTGAGAACAGTACCGGCGGGCAAGTAAATCGCAAACGAGTAATAAAAGCCAAGGCAAATCACTTCAAGCGGCCTCAGCCCTTGACGCTTAATTACCTTCGCTATGCTGTCCCTAAACTGAGGTTTCTTGAGCATGACCTGTTAAGCAATCGCGCGAAGCATGCGCACTAGACGATCCTTCCAAGCATCTAAACGATAGAATTCCGCTAAAGCCAACGCACTTTGCGATATACTATCTCTGAGACACCTATCCAGATAAAGCGATTCAATCCTAGAGTACAGATCAACAACACTTCCCATGCCAACGACAAAACCATTCTCACCGTCGATGATCCCATCTATACCGGCAGCCTTCGTTACAATAACAGGACACCCAGCGGCTAAGGCCTCAAGCGCAGCGCCAGCCATTCCCTCAGCCAACGATGGAAGCGCAAAACAATCAGCCGATAAGTACTCACGCTGCATTTCTTCTTTATTTAACTTTCCAATAAAGTTGATATTTTTGAACATAGGCTCACCAACTAGATCAGCTTGGAGCATACCGGCGGCCCGAAACTCCATATCAGGATAAACTCTAAGTAGCTGGTCAGCGGCGCTAGCAAGGATATGGAGCCCCTTTCGCATCCAATCACCACCAGCCCAGAATACTCGCCCCCTGACTGGCAAGCGATGTTTTTCGTTGTACTGAATTGAGGACCCGTAAGGACATATCTCTACCTTCCGCGCAAAATCTCCGTTGATTGCAACAACTCCATCAGCGACAAATTGGGATGGACAAATGAGCACATCGCTAATCTCACAAATCTCCCTAATCGCTTCAATGCCTACATTTTGTATTCCAGGCGGCGCCACCCTATCTATCCCGATTCTCATTGCCTCCTCAGCAACGATAATTTCGGCATATGGATGAATATAAATATCTGAAACAACCCTTGCTCCACGCTCCCGCTTAGCATACCTGACAAAGTCGAGGTTTTCGCAGAACATGTTATACACAACATCGAACGCCACCCCCCCTTCCACCCAACTAATCATCTGCTTTGATAGAACACGGCACCATCGATCGTACTCTGAATACTCCTTTCCAACAACGCTCCTAAGCTTCGACTTCCAGGCCAAGACATCAGAACTAAAAATCTTCGCTTCAGGGACGCCCCTAATCTCGCGTCTAGCCAAACGCCGGACTTGCGCAGGAGCCCTTTGGCCAAGCGCCCTTGCGAGTCGCCCTAGGGTACTGTGTACTGAAGAGTCGGTAAACAAGGCTGCGAGCATACCTGCCTCCTCCAGCACTTGCGGGATAGCATAACGGCGCCTTGCACCATGTTGGCAAACCAATACTCTTGGCGCTTGCATACGCTCGAAGTTCTCTTGCTTCAAAGAAATCGGTCCTCTACAGGCGCGGGGGTCTGCCGCCTTCAGCACGAACACTGCGCCTCACGAAAGTGAGAGTTCGCCAAATATAACGTCCCCCATGCCTTCCCCAAAACAATATGGCCCGAAGAGCTGCCACTCCCATCTTGAGTCACCAGCCGCGACTGAAGCTCTCAGCGCGCATTGTTGCTTGTCTCGTTTGGCAGACACCATCAGAACGATTCCACACTCGACTTGACTTGAGCACGTACCACCTGGCCTACCATCCGGTCAAACATTGCGCGCCTACACACCGGCCCCGTAATCACCGAGCATTTATCTTCTAATATATCCATTGACGTTCTGGGGCTCAATATGAAGCATTACCAGAGGGTATGAACACGTTCGCGGGTGTAGTGCCGCGTATGCTGCGCACTCGATGAGCACATAGTCCGCAACCCGTGAAACCTCCCGGATTCTACCCCCTGCCACACGAAATCACACCACCGAGTAGGTCTACCAAGCCTCCCCTGAGCCGACAATCCATGACGAGGTAGGCAATATGGGCGCCTAACGGTTCCTCGCGCAGGCCAGCGAGAACCGGGTCGATTCCCGCACCGACGCCCATTCGGGGTTGACGATGCCGTCAGTTTTGACCGCATCGTCAATGCGCACTTGTCCGTTGTTCGTCGCGCCTGTGGCGCCGCGGCCTGAGCGTCTCGGTCTGGTGTACCGCCGGCGCATTGCGCCCAGGGACGGATGTTCAGGACATGATCCTCAGGCATCGAACTGAAGTGTGTACTCGGTCGCTCGGAGGCCAGACGACGGCACAGCTTCGCGCGTCTCTGTCTGCCTAGATTCATTGCAAGAAATAATGTTACGGGGGCGCAGGGCATCATTCGCTATTCGCAGGGATCCTGCGTTTTGGCTGTAGTACCGCACATGAATCGATGTCCGCCGAATTTCATCGATGAGCAATTTTACGAGCCGGGTTGCCAACGACTACGGTGAATTCCGCGACCGACTTTGTCACAACGCTCCCGGCACCAATGACAGCACCACGACCGATTTGCACGCCATCAAGCAGAATTGCGCCGGTTCCGATCCACACATCATCACCAATGTGTATCCCACCTCGATTAGTCATTCCCTGATCTCGGATCGGGATAGTTCGATCTGCGAACTCATGATTAGCTGCGAACATTGACACTCGTGGCGCGACCAGAACGCCATTGCCGATCGTGATTCCGTTCCCTCCATGTAGGACGCAATAATGATTGATAGTCGTTTCCTTTCCAACCGATATCGCTCCACCGGCAGGCATCATGACGGTGCCAAATCGCACAGTTGAGCGATCTCCCAGCGATATCATGCCGCCACGTGCCAGCAACGACGGCTCTACTCGGCACCCTGTCCCGACGAACAATTGCCCATGCCTGACTCGCAGTATCCAGACGAAGAAGCGCAAGAGGAGCCCAACCATCATGACCCAAATGTAGCCGGTAGAAGTGTACGCGAGCGGACAGTCAATATGCGCACCAGCGCCAGCACAAGATAAGAGATCATAAACGCCAGTGCGAGCCCCCCTGCACCGAGCTTCGGCACAAAGAGAAGAGTAAGAACCACGAATATCAGGGCCCAGAGCAAGCTCGTCATCGTTACCAACCACGCTTGCGCCATACTCTGCAGAGCGGCAGCAGAAATATTCGCAACTCCGTGAGCAGGGGCCGCAAGTAGCAGGAGAATTAGCGCGAAACGCCCCTCAACGTAGTCTGGACCATAACTACTCATTACCTGGTCGCCAAATCCGATTAGCATCAGCGCGCTAGCAAATCCAATTAGCGCCGTCACGCAGATTAAGGCCCAAAAAGATTGGTAAAACTCACGGCGTTGTCGACTAGTCCACATTGTGACCAAGGCGGGTAGACTGGCAGAGCACAGCGCCATTGGTATCAGGACGAGAGGCCCGTGCCATTGATACGCAGCATTGTAGAGCGCTACCTGCCTGAGTCCATCCGGCTGCAAGGTCAGAACGCCGATTCCCATCCAAAGCACGGGTGCCCCGATAATGCTCGATAACAGAGTAGGAACGCTGAAGCTGCAAACAGTGCGCCAGTCCTTACTCTTACTTCGCCAGCCGACTTTCATTCCTGCGGAACGCTTGAGGCCGTCAATCCACCTCGCGGCGAAAGAGAGCACGATTGCACCGAGCAGCACTTGACCAACTATTGCGCCGCGAAGCTCGTAAAAATGTGCCAGCGCTGGCAAAAGCACAACGGACGCAAGGCCCTCGACCAGCTTAATTAGCGCACAGTCTTTGAATCGCTCCAACCCCATGAGCGTGGCATCTTGAAGGCCGCGCCAGGTCTGGGCCGCAAAATGAATGCTCGACAGCTTCCAAACACCGGCATAGTGCGCAACGTCGGGATCGAGAAGGCTCGCGATTCTCGATGCAAACAGCAGGATCAGAAGCACGGCGCAGCCGGTGGCGCAGAGTGCGAGCGTTCTAATGACCCCAAGAATCTCCCCTGCGCGACTTGGATCACTGACGCGATACTCCGCAACGAATCTGGTCGCGGTAACTCCAAGGCCTGCACCCGCGAACACCGCGAAGATGCCGAGGGTAGATTGAATCAGTCCAAAGCACCCGAAGTCTGCGATTGTCAGCTGCCTCGCGGTCAAAGTAAATGACACAAGATTAAGAACCCGCCCCAGACCAGTCCCCAAGACCGTCCAAGAGCTGTGTCGCAGAATGCGCGAGAGCATGGGTCGGGCGAGACGAATGGGCACGATTCTAGGAGTCATTAGTGCCGTGGAAACGCGGCACGCACGAGGCGGCGGCGCTGCGTAATGAACTGCCGCGCTTTAGTCAGATTCTTGAGCAGCAGCGGATAAACGCTTCCCAATCTGTGGGCCCGCATGATGCGGAGGTCTTCAATTGACTTCTGCAGGATCTGCCTTGCAGATCGATTACTTGCACCTCCGATCCTCATACGAATGAGGATGCGGTCGATTCGTTGTACATTGACGCTCGAATGCCGGAGCAGCCGGATACAGTGATCGTAGTCTGCTGCGATACTATAACTTAAGTTAAAGTTTCCAACTTGCCTGTAGGTGCTCTTGCGGACGTAAAGCGTCGGATGAGGGGGCATCCAGCCTCGGCGGAGCTTCTTAGGGTGGAATTCGCCGGCAATCCAGTACCGAAGGATTCGGTCGATCTTGGTTCTGCTGACGTAGACGAGGTCCCCGTAGGTGACCGTGGCGGAAGTCGTGGCGAATGTGTGAGCGATATCGGAGAGGACAGTGGTGTCCTGATAGACGTCGTCGGCATGGAGGAAGCCGACGATGTCGCCGGTCGCTAGGGCGAGGCCCTTGTTCAATGCGTCGTAGATGCCGCGGTCGGGCTCGCTGAGGGTCGTCGCGACGTGGGGGTACTCGGCGACGATGGCGAGGGTCGCGTCGGTGGACGCGCCATCGACGATGATGTGCTCGATGTCGACGCCGACTTGGCTGCGGACGGACTCGAGGGTGTCACGGACCGTCGCGGCGCTGTTGTAGGTGGCCGTGATGACGGTGATCGAGGGGACTTCGGGGTGGCGGCGTTCCATGGGCAGTCTGGGTTGGGCAACTACGAGACTGCGGCCAGGGAGGTCGCAAGGAAGGACTGATAGGTTCGTTCGATGCCCTCGCGGAGGGGTGTTTGGGCGCTCCAGCCTAGGGACGACAGGTGGGACACGTCGAGCTGCTTGCGGGGGGTGCCGTCAGGGCGGGAGGTGTCCGTGAGGATCGTGCCGCGGAAGCCGGTGACGCTGGCGATCAGGTGCGCGAGCTCGAGGATGGGTAGGTCCTCGCCGGTGCCGACATTCAGGGGGGCCTCGGCGGAATAGCTCCGCATCGCGAAAAGGGCGGCGTCCGCGAGGTCGTCGACGTAGAGGAACTCGCGGCGCGGAGTACCCGTGCCCCAGATGGTCACAGACTGGGCGTCGGCCTGTTTCGCCTCGTGGAAGCGACGGATGAGGGCCGGCAGAACGTGAGAACTCTCGAGGTCGAAGTTATCCCCGGGGCCGTACAGGTTCGTCGGCATCAGACAAATGGCGTCAAAGCCGTACTGGCGGCGGTACGCCTGGCACATCTTCAGGCCCGCGATCTTGGCGATCGCGTACCACTCGTTGGTCGGCTCGAGTGGGCCCGTCAGAAGAGCGGACTCGGTGATGGGCTGCGGGGCCTCGCGCGGATAGATGCACGACGAGCCCAAGAAGCAGAGCTTCGTGACCCCCGCTCGCCACGCCGCGTGGATCACGTTCGTTTGGATCGCCAGGTTCTCGTGGATGAACTCGGCCGGTCGCGTGTGGTTGGCAAGGATGCCTCCGACCTTCGCCGCCGCCAGGAACACGTACTGCGGGCGCTCGGACTCGAAGAAGGCCGTGACCGCCGCGCCGTCCGTAAGGTCCAACTCCGAACGGGTCCGGGTCAGCAGG
This sequence comes from uncultured Planctomycetaceae bacterium, assembly GCA_964402175.1. Classification (GTDB taxonomy): domain Bacteria; phylum Planctomycetota; class UBA1135; order UBA1135; genus JAWKUK01. The sequence goes on from CAYOBN010000079.1 coordinate 17,615, forward strand.
TTATGGTACCCGTCGGCCTCCAACCGTCGCACGATCGCGGATCCAACCAGGCCGCGGTGGCCCGCGACGAAGATGCGCGCTTGATGGTCCATGACGGCGCCGTTACGTGACGGATCAACCATGGCGTTTCGCGGTCTCGAAGCCCGCCTGAGTCAGACACTCGAAGCGCCGCGCCTGGTCCAGGTCGGCATCCATCATCTCTGCGACCAGCTCGTCGAAGGTGGTGCGGGGCTCCCACCCGAGGAGACGGCGCGCCTTGGAAGGATCCCCCAGCAGGGACTCGACCTCAGCAGGACGGTAATAGCGAGGATCCACACGCACGATCGTCGTGCCGGGCTTCACCGCGCTGTCCGCGGGCGCTGCGGCCACAACACCGACTTCGTCCTCGTCGGCGCCGCGCCACTCGAGCTCGAGTCCGATCCGAGCAGCCGCGCGCTCGACGAAGTCGCGTACGGAGTACTGCACACCCGTCGCGATCACGAAGTCCTCCGGCACGTCGTGCTGCAGCATCATCCACTGCATCTCGACATAGTCACGTGCATGGCCCCAGTCGCGCCGTGCGTCAAGGTTGCCCAGGTGGAGGCACTCTTGCAGACCCAGGTGGATCCGCGCCAACGCACGGGTGACTTTGCGCGTCACGAACGTCTCACCACGCAAAGGCGACTCGTGGTTGAAGAGGATCCCGTTGCACGCGAACAGGCCGTACGACTCGCGGTAGTTCACCGCGATCCAGTATGCGTACAGCTTCGCCACGCCGTAGGGCGAGCGGGGATAGAACGGGGTGGTCTCCCGCTGCGGGGTCTCCTGGACCTTGCCGTAGAGCTCGGAGGTCGACGCCTGGTAGAACCGGGTCTTCCGTTCGAGGCCCAGGATCCGGATCGCCTCGAGGAGGCGCAACGTCCCGATGGCGTCCGAGTTGGCGGTGTACTCCGGCGACTCGAACGAGACCTGCACGTGACTCTGCGCACCCAGGTTGTAGATCTCGTCGGGCTGGACCTCTTGCACCACACGGATCAGGTTCGTCGCATCGGTCAGGTCGCCGTAGTGCAGGATGAACCGACGATCGGACTCATGCGGATCTTGGTACAGGTGGTCGACCCGATTGGTGTTGAAGCTCGAAGCACGGCGCTTGATGCCGTGAACCTCGTAACCACGCTCCAAGAGGAACTGGGCGAGGTAAGCACCATCCTGGCCTGTGACGCCGGTGATCAGGGCACGTTTCATAAGAGACATCTATTCTGCTCAAGCCGGACGAGCGCCCATCAGGGAGGTCTTCGCAGGCGACGGAGTCTGCCCCGGCAGAACCACTCGGGTGGTACGGGGGAGCTTCGAAAGGTCACACCGGTCCAAGACCCTCGAAAGGGCGGCCACCTGGCGCCCGACGACCTCCAGGCTTTCATCCGGCGAAGCACACGCGCGCAACTGCACCAACCATGTCCCGCGCCGCTGGCGGATCGGCAACAACACCTCTGGCCAGACGGCATCCGACTCGGGCTCTCCGTACGACAAGAAGAGCGGCGCTCCATCGCGCCTCGGCAGTTCGAGCTCGAGCCGACGGAAACCCAACTCCGTCGCTGCTTTCCCCAGGGTTTGCCACCAATCATCGATGGTGGTGGCGCTGCGCATCACGAGCTCGACGTGATCAAGGCGCTGGCGTTCGTCGGTCGACTCCCGGGCTGAAGACGCCACGGCCAAAGCCCCCCACAACGAGTCGCGGAGGCGCATCGCCCCCACCAAACGGAACAGCATCAAATAAAGGCCCAGAGCCACAAGGGGCGCCCAACCCAGCCCCCCATCGCTTTCTACGCGAAATGCTGCCAATCCAGCGCCGATCGCGGTTGCACCGGCGATGCATAGCGCCGTGCGGCTGTGTCCGAAGCCCATCGCCAAGAAGCGGTGATGGATGTGGTTCCGATCGGCAGACAGGATCGAACGGCCCTCGAAGATTCGCCGTCCCATGGCGAACACGGTGTCGAGGATCGGCACACCCAACGCCGCCAGACCGACGCCGAAGGCGCCGGATTCGGGACGCTCGCTGGCGAGGGCAAGCGCGCTGCAGGCCAGCACGAAGCCGATGCAGAGGCTGCCCGCATCCCCGAGGAAGATGCGCGCCGGATGCGTGTTGTAGGGCAGATAGCCTGCGATCGCGCCGGCGAGCACCAGCAGGATCAAGCTGACCGCGGGGACATCCAGGGCCAGGCCCGCCGCTCCCATCGCCGCTGCAGCAGCCAGCGCCACTCCGCCCGCCAATCCATCGAGGCCATCGATGATGTTGACCGCGTTGGTCACCCCCACGATCCACACTAGCGAGAGCAGTGGGCCGAAGACCCCGAACTCCACCCTCCAATCGGACGTCACCTGCACCCCGTCGATCGAGACCCCCGCCGCGACGGCGGCAATCGCTGCAAGGAGCTGGACCAACAGCTTCTTGCGTGCGCGCAAGTCCCGCGTGTCGTCCACCACGCCCACCACGAACATCGCGGACGCTCCCAGAAGGATGACCAGCGGTACAGGATGGATGAGTTGAGACCAAGTGACTCCTGCCTGCGGCAGAGACGCGGTCACGATCAGCCCGACGACGAATGCAAAGTAGACCGCAGCCCCTCCAAGGTAAGGGACCTCGCGGCCATGGACCTTGCGGACTCCTGGGCGATCGACCCAACCGAATGAGGTCGCAACCCGAGCTGCGATAGGCGTAAGGAGCAGGGCTGCGATCGAGGATGCAACCAGGGAATGCCAGGGGACGGGCATGGATCTTGGGGTGCGGAGCTAGGCAGGCGTCGGTTCTTGCATGTTCGGAAGAGAGGCCGGGGCTCAACCACCCTTGCGGCGTCGAGTACGTTCGGGCTGGATGCGTTGGATCGAAGGGTCAGGTGGTAACGCACCACCCGCTGCACCGAGCTCGTCCTCCGCCTTGAGGCCGCGAATGGCGGCTTGACGCGGAGGGTTGCTCGGGCGCACGCCATCCGCCCGCAGCGGCTCGGCGAGTGCTTCGGCTTCGTCGGCGTCGACCGCAGCGGGGTCGACGCCGATGATGGCGACGTTGGCTGCGCCATGTTCGTCGAGGATGGCCGCAGCGTCCGCGCCACTCGCATCGACCGCCTGCGCTTCGAGCGGGCGTTTGGGGCGTAACGTCCGTCGCGCGACCGGCGCATTGCCCTCCGCGCCGTTGCGGTGAACACGCTGGCGACCCAAAGAATTTTCGGCAGCGGCGCTGTCGGCGTCGGCCACGGCGCCTGCGTCGTGGGCGAGGTCGACACCGACCTGATCCCCATACGTGTACTGGCCGTAGCCGTAGCAGTAACCATAGCCGATGCCCCGCGGCACGTCGTTCATCACGACGCCGAGCACCTTCGCGCCCACCGAAGTCAAGCGCTCGAGGGCTGCCGCAAGGCGACTGCGGTTGGTGCGATCGACTCGCGCGACCAGGATCGTGACATCCGCACGGATAGCGACAACCCGAGAATCGGAGACCGCAAGAACCGGCGGCGAGTCGATCAGGATCCGGTCGTAGCGTTTCGTGACCTGTTTCAAGAGCGCGACGAAGCCGTCTGCGTTCAGGAGCTCGGCCGGATTGACGGGGATCGGTCCGCTGGGCAACAGGTCCAGACCCTCGACCCGTGTCGGACGAACGACCTCATCGAACTCCAGCCCCTGGGCCAGGATGTTGGAAAGTCCCGACTCGTTGCCGATGTGGAAGATCTTCGAGATCCGAGGAGAGCGCAGGTCCGCGTCGATGACGAGCACACGCTGACCACCGCGCGCCAAGGCAATGGCAAGCTGCGACGTCGACGTGGATTTGCCGTCACCCTTGTCAGCGGAGGTGACATGGATGACCCGCCCGCGGCCCTTGGGAAGGCTGACGACCAGCGCTGTGCGCAGCCCGCGGGCCGCTTCGGCCATACCCGGATGGTCCTCGAACGTCTGGATCGCATCGACCTTCTGCTCGCGAATACGCGTCCGCGGCAACGCACCGATGAGCGACAAGCCGGTCGCCCGAGTGATGTCCTCTTCGGATCGAACACGCCGATCGAGCAGCGAACGCAGCCATGCCAGTCCGCAACCGAGCACGCCGCCGAGCAGGAAGAAGGTGCCGATCGTCTTCGTCTTCGAGACTACCGGCCGCGCACTGTCCGGCGCAGCCCGATCCAAGACCTCGATCGTGATGTTCGAGCGCTCTTCGAGGCCGATATCCGCCTTGGCGTAGTTGTTGATCTCTTGGTTCAGCCCTTCGATGATCGCTTCCGACTGTGCGATACGCGTCTCCAGGCGGCGCAGCTCTGCACGGCGCGGCGCAACCGAGGTGGCTTCGACTTCCAGCGCTTCGAACTGCTCGCGCGCGGCAGCTTCGCGCGCCTTCAGGTCCGCTTCTTCGACCGCGAGTGAAGCGATGAGGCTCGACGCGAAAGCACGCTCAGCCTCGACTTGGGTTTGAGTAATCTGCAGCTCGAGGTCTGCGACCGTCTGGCGCGCCGCAGCTGCATCTTGCTGCAGTTGGACAGCGTCGCGCTCCAGCGCGACCACCGCTGGGAACTCCGTGGTGCGACCGAGCTCGAGCTGCTCCCGCAGGCGGTCGCGATTCTCGCGGATCCGCGCTTCGAGCTCCTCGGCCCGCTGCAGTGCCGAGGTGAGCTGAAGCTCAGTAACGCGGCTCGCCACGCGTGGCGCCGCGACCTTCGTCGCACCGAGTAGCTCACGGACGAGCTCCGGGGTGTCCTGCAGCTCGCGCGCCAGCGTGAGTCGCTGCGACACCGTGCGCAGCTCGGAGTCCAAGCGCTTCCATTCCAAGAAGGCGGCTTCGAGGCGCGCGGTCGAGTATGTACTGCCGGCGCTGTCGTTGAGGGAAATCGCAGCGTTGTCCTCCAAGAACTGGATCAGGTCGCCGTGCAGACCGTCCAGAGCTTCCTGAACATCGTCGCGCTTGGTCTGCGCGATCGTCTTCAATTCCCTCGCACGCGAGTTGCCCTTTTCCGCGTGGGTCTTGCGGAACGTATCCACCACCGAATTGACGACAAGGCATGCGTCTTCGACTTGCTGGTGGTCCAGCGAGACCGTGACGATGTCGTCCTTCGCTCCCACTGCCACCTTCAACTCGCCCCTGAGCCAGGCCACCTTGTTGACGTCTGGCGGGAACACGGCGCTCACTGCGACCTCCGGCCGCAGCAGGGTCTGTTCCAGGACCTTGGTCGAGCGCAGCAGCTCGGCCTGGGTGTTCGCGTGATTGCGGTTGACGTACGGCACTAAGCTCGTCTCTGCGGACAACAGGGACGGCGCAATGGCATCCACGTAAAGCCGCGAGGTCGCACGCCAGACCACGCCCCGACTCTCGGCGTACTTGAATCCGAAAGCCGTCAGCCCGAGCGTGCAGACGAGAATGAGCCAACGCCCCCTCCAGAGCATCAGGAAAAGGTCACCCAGCGAGAGCTCTTGCAGCTCCTGCTCGGCGGCCTGCGGGCGAGCGGGCACGTCTTGCACGGAAACAGTGGGTCAGGGATGCGGGAGTTGGGCTTCCGGCGAGGGGGCGCCCACTGGGAGAGTGTAACCGACCGAGTGTGAAGAAGAGGTGGGCGGACCGCAGAGAAGCTGGGGATGTCCCGCATCCAGACCGGCCGTTCCTCCGATCGCCCCGGCCTGCTCCGCGAGCGAAGCGGGGAGGGCGAAGAGAGGTGGAACCTGCAGGGCGAGACACAGGGTCCACCAACGGCACGGAAGGCAAGTGGATCGGGGGCGTACCTTTGGCATCGGCCCACGATCCGCCCGCAGATGAAACGCACCGAGGGCCGCAGGTGCGACACGATTTCCGGGAATTCCCGCGGAACCGCTAGGGTTCATCGACGCCCGCGCCAGGAACGGACGGTCGCCACCGCGTAGGCCACTGGGGTCGCCGTCGAATCCCCGTGGCCTCATCTGGCGCTCGTCGCAGATTCCAGCACGTGCGCCATCGAGCGCCCCTCCAGGGCCCGTTCCCCGGTTGCCCACCTCCGGGGCCCTCTGGCCTCGCGCTATCCCCGTCGATGGCCTTCGACTCGACGGCCAGCAGATGGCGCCGGGCGAGCGGACGCTGTACCGGGATCCAGTCCGAGGCACGCGGCGCACGCGGCCGCGCGACCCGGAGTGGCTGGCGGGCTGCCGCCGCCCCGAGCGCGCTCGAGGAGGAGGTGGGCGGACCGCAGAGACCCCCGGGGTACCCCCATTCCGGACCAACCGTTCTATCCGCGGCCCAGCCTGCCCGGCGAGCAAGGCGGGGGGGACGCGGAAGGGTGGGCCAGGCGTGGCGAGCGGAAGGGCCCACCA
>CAYOBN010000080.1:0-23630 GCA_964402175.1 uncultured Planctomycetaceae bacterium
CTCACCGCCAAGTCGTACCTGGTACCGTTCGACGCCACAACCGCGTCAGGTCGCGGGCGGCGCTTCACTCGCCTGGCGGGGGGCCAGTAGTAGCGCGGCCACGCCGACCATCAGCGCGACGTCGGCGACGTTGAAGATGCCCGTGCGAACCGAGCCGACGCCGAGGTTCATGAAGTCGATGACGTAACCCAAGCGGACGCGGTCGATCAGGTTGCCGACGCCGCCGCCGACCAAGAGCAGCAGGCCGAGGCGCTCGAGCGTCGACCCCGCTCGGTGGCGCACGAGCGACCACAGCGCCCACACGAGCACGGCCCCCGTCAAGACCACGAACACCGCGATGCGAGCGGGTTCGGACCAGGTGTGCCCCAGTCCCAGGAACGCGCCGCGGTTCTCCGCATAGACGATGCGCAGCATCCCGCCGAGGTAGTCGCGGGGCGGTGTCCCTGCGAGGTGATCGACGGCCAGGTCCTTCGTGACTTGGTCGCAGCCGATGCACCCGAGGACGAGCAAGGGGCCGAAGAGGCGGCGTAACATGGAGCAGCAGCTAGGGTAACCAAAGGGGGTCGGCGCCTGAGCGCCGAGCCACCATCAGGGGGTCAGCACACCGAGCCGCAGCAGCTCTTCTGCCAGGCGCGCTCCAGCGAGCTCATGCCCGCGCGCGTCCGGGTGACTGTCGAACGGGGTCACCCAATGGTGCGTCAGATCGGCTTCGTCGCCGAACGCCGGCAGGAGGTCGATCGCGCTCACACCGAGCTCCGGCGCCTCGGCCAGCAGGAGCTCATCCGCCGCTCGCAGCGGGCTGAGCGGCATGTACGAAAGGTGCGGGTAGACGGCGATCACGAACTGGGCGCCCACCTCCTGGCAGCGTATGCGCATCGACGTGATCGCAGTCTTCAGGCGCTCACCGCCTGCGCCGCGGTACGCAGCCGCAAGGGTCGCGCGATCCTCGCCGCCGATGTGGACTCCGATGCGCCAACCCGCGCGTCGTACGAGCAACACGCAATACTCGATGAGCGCGGACCGCAGCCGGAAATCCGCGAGCACGTCGATCTCCGCGTCGGGCGGGATGGACGTGCTCTTCGGAACCACCTCCATGTCGTTCCCGAAGTTCACGTAGACGACGACATCGGGCGCCTGCTGCAGAACCCGAGTCTCTACGAGCCGCGCGATATCCTTGGCGGTGTAACCCGGGACACCGAACGCGAGCACATCGCAAGCGACCCCGGCGTCACCGAGCGAGCGTGCGACGACCGCGCCGAGGGTCTCCTCTTCCGCGACACCGCTCCCGAAGACATACGAGTCCCCGACGAGCGCGATGCGGCGCACGCCTGGCCGCTTGGGGGGGAGCTCGCCGCCGCGGAAACCCAGGCTGTTCGTGCGCACTGCAACTCCCGCGTAGGTCGTCGCGAAGCTCGGGCGCAGCTCGAAGGCGAGCTCTGGATCTGCGCTCACCTGAAACGGCGTCACTCCGTGCGCGCCGATGTGGCCCCTGCACCAACGCTCCGCAAGCGCGACGAGCGCCACTTGCGCTGCGATGATCCAGGCGACCCGCCGCCAGCGGCGGGCGGGCCTCGGGGCCGGGGACGCGACTTCGGACACCATGGGGGACACGGGCGAAGGCGCCCGGAATCGCACAGTGTCGCCGTCCTGGCTCGGGTCGCCAAGTCCGAACCCGAGGGGACCTCGCCTCGGTGCCCCAGGCCAGGACCCTGCGCAGGATTTCTGGGGGAAACGCCAAGAACGAGGGCTCCGGCGCCGTCATCCCCTCCGACGCACCGGCACGGTGCGCCTGAACCGCATGACTCAGGCCTCGGACAGAACCCTGCTCGATCGTTGGCGCCAAGGCGACACGGGCGCCTTCGCGGCGCTCGTCGAGCGCCACCAGGGGCCGCTCCTGCGGCACGCACGCAGCGTGCTCGGCGGCAAGGGCTCTGCCGAGGACGCCGTGCAAGAGGCCTTCCTGCGGCTCGCAGCGTTACGCCCCCAGAGCGACCAAGGCGACGACGCGGCCCAGCGGGCCCAGCTCGGCGCTTGGCTCCACACCGTGATGAGGAACTACTGTATGGACACCCTGCGCGCCGACCGCCGCCGCCAGCATCGCGAGAGCGAAGCCGCGTTATCCGACGGAGCACCCACCGACGGCGGGCTCCACCGCGTGGAGGCGACCGACACCCGCGCGGCCGTGCGCCGCTCGCTCGAGCGCTTGCCTGCCGATCAGCGCGAGGTCCTCGTCCTGCGCCTTCTCGACGACAAGAGTTACGCCGACATCGCCGCGATCACGGGCCGCAAAGTCGGCACCGTCGGATGGCTGATCAGCGTCGGCATCAAGGCGCTCGCGCGTGAGCTTGCACCGCTCATGTGTGCCGATGGTCCGGTGCAGCTCGAGGGTCAGAACCGATGAATCCCACCATGAACGACCAAGATCAAGAGCCGTCCGCGGAGGACCAGCTCCACGGCGCGCTCTGCGCGCTGGCGCTCGGTGAGCTCACTGGCGCTGAAGCGCGCGCGCTCGAAGCGCGCATCGCGTCGGAGGCCAGCTTGCAGGCCCAGTACGCAGAGATCCAGGCGACGATCCGCCTGGTCCGCGGCAGCCTCGACGAAGAAGCGGCGTTGCCGCCGGCACACATGGCGCGTGTCGTCGAGGCGTCGCAACGCAGCGTCCGAACCGTCACACCTCGGTCGTGGTATCGCAGCCCAGCCGTCCGGCTCGCCGCAGGTCTCGTCGTTTGCGCGGGTGCTGGTCTCGTCGGCCTCACGCTCATGCAGGATCGCGAGCTGGCGCTCGGCGACCAACGCACCGCAGCAGGTCCACCGCCTGCGGCCACTCCCGCTCACGATGGGCGAGCGGCATCACCCGAGCTCCGGCGCAACCTCGAACGGAGGGACGAGCTCTCCGCCCTCGCGGTCGCCGAATCCCCGAACAACGCTCCGCTGGCTGAAGCTGCCAAAGGGACCAGCTCCTTTGTCGGCGGAGCAGGCTCGGGTGTCGCACTGGGCCAGGGAGTGGACGCCTCCGGCGCGCTGGCGTTCGACGCCCTCGCGCCGTCGGAGCCAGCGGTGCGACTCCTGACGGTGCAACCCGAAGCGACGCTGCGAGGGTTGGGATACTTCGGCGCACCCTCCGAGACTTCGGCGGCAACCGCACCCGGTCGTCCCGCGGTCACGACCGGCCTTCCAGGCCTGACGACAGCGACGAACGAGCGCTACGCGATCGGGGGCAGCATCGAAGTGGACACCTTGCGCGAGCGCCTCAAGGACACGCGCTCGGGTGAGACGAACGACTTCTACCTGGGTCTGCCCGGCTCGCCCCCAGACGCTGGCCGGGTCATCGTCATCGACTTCGAAGAGCGCTGGCGCGCTCTGCACCGGGACTGCCAGCTCGGACCTGGTGAGCGTCCGCGTGACATGCACTTCCGCTTCTGGGGCGACAACGCCTTCGTGCGGACGGCGGAGGACGCACAGAGCACGTTCGGCGCAGACGTCGACACGGCCAGCTACGCGCTAGCGCGGCGTTACCTGCGCGAAGGTCATGCGCCCGAGGCAGCGCAGATCCGCACGGAGGAGTTCGTCAACGCGTTCACGCCGGACCTCGCGCCTCCGCTGGAGGACACGTTCCACCTGTCGCTCGAGCTTGCGCCGACTCCGTTCGGCGAGAGCGCGAGCCACTGGTTGGTCCGCGTGGGTGTGCGCGGCAAAGAGGTCGCCAAAGAGGCGCGCGAGCCGCTGGCGCTGACGTTTGTCATCGACACGTCGGGTTCGATGCGCGAGCAGAACCGCTTGGAGCTCGTCAAACACGCGCTGCGGCTGCTGGTAACACAGCTCGACGCTCGCGACACGATCGCGATCGTGGCGTATTCGAACGAAGCCAGGCAGATCCTCGGCCCGACGTCAGCCGCGCGCCGTGATCTGATCGAGAGCGCGCTCTTCCCGCTGAGTCCGAACGGCAGCACCAATGCGGAAGCCGGGCTACGTATGGGCTACGCCTTGGCGGAGACGATGTTGGCGACGGGGACGCACCATCGGGTCGTCTTCCTGTCGGACGGTGTCGCGAATGTCGGGCAGACGGACCAGGACCGCATCAACGCCGACGTCCAACGCTTCCGCCAGAGCGGGATCTACCTGAACACGATCGGCGTGGGCATGAACAACCACAACGACGTGTTCCTGGAGCAGCTCGCGAACAAGGGCGACGGCATCTGCGACTACGTCGACGACGCCAAGGCCGCGGAGAAGGCCATCGTCCAGCGGTTCACTGGTGCCTTCGTTCCGATCGCGAGCGACGTCAAGCTGCAGGTCGAGTTCGATCCGCAGCAGGTCCTGCGGTGGCGTCAACTGGGCTACGAGAACCGCGCGATCGCCGACCAGGACTTCCGCAATGACGCGGTCGATGCCGGCGAAGTCGGCGCAGGTCACCAGGTGACGTGCCTCTACGAAGTCGAGCTCGCGCCTGGACTCTCCCGCGAAGGGGCGGAGCGCGCGCTCGCGACGCTCCGCGTGCGCTGGAAGGCGCCCAAGGTCGCACACCAGAACCCGCTGGAGCACGACGTGTTCGAGCGCGAAGCGCGGCTCGGCTATGGCGCCGCCGCGGCGAGCTTCCGCGCCGCGAGCTTCGGCTTCCGACGCTCGGCGCTCGCCGCGCAGTTCGCAGAGTTCCTGCGCCGTTCGGTGCACACGCAGCGCGATGACTATGGGGTCTTCGTCACCGAAGTCGGCGCGTTGCTCGACAGCGGCCTCGTGGACGCGGGGCAGCGCACGGACGCACCCGTGGCGGCCGAGCTCATCGAGCTCGCGGACCTCGTGCGGCGCGCCGATGGGCTCGGGTTCGGACGCCCGCTCCCCCAGACCGAGCTCGAACGAGCGCTCGAGGAGTTCAAGCGCTTCCAATACCGCCGCGCGGTCGAAGGGCCCGGGGCGACGGACGACAGCGAGCGCGAGCGCTGCGAAGGGCGGCTCCGCGAGGCGCTGCGCCGCGAGCTCGGAGTCACCGGGGACTGAGCCCCTCTCGAACGGGGCTCAGGCGATCCGCTCGACGAGGATCGCCGCGAGGCGCTCGAGCCCGTGGCGGTCCTCTTCGGTGAACCGAGCGAGCACGGGGCTGTCGACGTCGAGCACACCCAGCAGCCTGTCGCCCGCGAGCAGCGGCACAACGACCTCCGAGCGCGACCGCGCATCGCAGGCGATATGGCCAGGGAACTGGTGTACGTCGGGCACGACGAGCGTCGTGCGCTGCTGCGCCGCGCTGCCACACACACCCTTGCCCAGCGGGATGCGGATGCACGCGGGCTGACCCTGGAAGGGCCCGAGGACGAGCTCGTCCCCGCGCAGGAGATAGAAGCCGACCCAGTTCAGGTCCGGCAGCGCGTGGTACACCAGCGCGGCGAAGTTCGCGGTGTTCGCGATCGGGTCACGCTCTTCGCCGAGGAGCGCCGTGAGCTCTTGCGCGAGCTCGGCATAGGTCGGCGGGCGGCTCGGGTCGGTCCTCGTAGGGGTGTGCATGGGGGCTCCGTTGCGGAGGGTACCCGGCCGCCGCTGCCTCGGTTGCCGAGGTGCAACGTGAGGGTTCGATGGGAGGCGTAACGAATTCGCGCCCTCCGTTGTCACCTCCCGAGGTGACCGGGGTACTCAGAGGCAGGAGCGTGGATCCGATCGCGGATCGCGCTCCGGAGCAGGAAACGGAAACGGAAGCAAGGCCGACCGTCCCGCGGAGCAGGCGGGGCGGTCGGCCGCTTCATTCGGCGCGTCCACGCAGGGCGTCCACGGTCCGCCGTGCGGCGCGTACAGTGTCGCGGCCATGACCTCCGCTGCGGCCTCCGATTCCACCCACCTCGCCGCGCGCCGCACGGTGCGCCTCGGCGCACTCCTCGGTCTGCTCGGCGTCGCCGCCGGGACCTTCGGGGCCCACGGGCTCGAGCAGGTCGCCGAGGGCCCGAAGGCGCTCGCATGGTGGGACACGGCGGTGCAGTACCACCTGGTGCACGCCCTCGCGTTGCTCGCGACCGGCGCGCTCGCTGGGCAGCGGCCTTGCCGCTCGATCACCGTGGCCAGCGTGGCGTTCGCCTTCGGCGTGGCGGTGTTCAGCGGCACGCTCTACGCCATGGCCCTCGGAGCGCCGCGATGGTTCGGCGCCATCACGCCGATCGGTGGGGTCGGGTTCCTCGTCGGCTGGGGCGCGCTGCTCCGGGCGGGCGGCGGTGCGGGCCGCGGCTGAGCGCACTTTACACGGACCTCAAGGCACGATGCGCCAGGTGACTCCGAGCGCAGCGTTCGCTTCGTCGAGGGTGACGGCGCCTTCCACGGCGTCGTAGCTCCATGCACTCACCGGTAGACCGGCACGTTCGACGGTCGTCGGCGGCGAGTTGAATCCGCGGACTTTCACCTGGAACGGCGCCGCAGTGCGCGCCTGCACGGTGAGGGTCAACGCAGCGCCGGCCGGGAAACCGAACAGCGCTGCGTCGCGTTCGAAGGTCAAACGAGCGATGTTCGACAGGTCGCGGAGCTCCAGGCGCGCGCGGCCGGCGTCCCACGCGAACGTGAACGTCGAGAAGCGCTTGTCGCGCGCCTGTTGCAGCTCGAACGCGTGCCAACGGCCGTCGCGATCGGCCAGAACTTCGATCCCAGCGCCGCCGCTCGTTCCCGGAGGGGCGAGCTGCAACGGCGCGAGGTCATCGAGGATGTCCACACCGAGCGTCGCCCAAGAGTGTTGGTTCGAGGTGACCGTGCGCCACTGCGAGTCACCCGCCCAGCCCAGCAAGCGTGCGTGCGTCGCGAGCGACTGCGCGATCAAATACTGCACCGGATCCTGCGCCGCGGAGACGTGAATGACCGGCACATGCGCGAGGTTGCGCACCATGTCGGTCTCGGGGTCGATGAGCGCTCCGAACCGCAGATCGATGGACGACGAGCGTTGGTAGCGGAACGGACCGGCGCTGGGCGCTGCGCCGAACATCAGCGGGCTCTCGAACACCGGTCGCGTGGCCGGATCGGCGTCGTAGGTGCCCCGCAGTGAGGTCGAGCCGGTGTGATTCACGACGGCAGCGAAGCGCACATGGGTCGGGTCCATGTGGCGCGCGGCGTAGCTCAGCGCAGCGCCGCCGCCCATCGAGAAGCCGATCGCGTAGACGCGCTCGAGGTCCAGCGGCGCGAGCTGCGCCACGAACTCGAACGCGTCTTCGATGTTGTCCTGCGCGTAGTCGATGCCGTAGTTGAAGACGTGCGCCCCGGTCGGGATGACGACGAGCCAGCCCCGCGCCGCAGCCTGCGCCGCGAGCGGTGTGCGCGCGAGCAGAGCCAGCGGAGTCTCTCCGTAGCCGTGGAAGAGCGTCAGCACCGGATACGGCGTGGGATGGCCGACCGTCGGATCCGGGCGGACGACAATGAACTCCTCCTTCCAACGGCGCTCCACGTAGTTGAGCTGGAATACAAATGTATTCGGACCGCTCATTCCCAGGGAGGCGACGCGGCGGCCGCGCGGGTCGACGAAGGCGCCGCCGACATCCTGCGGACCGAGGGGGACCGACTGCGCCGCGATCGCGGCAGCGACGAGCGAGCAGAGCATGGCATCCGCGAGTCTAAGCCGCCGCCCTCGTCAGCGCAGGTGTTGCTCGACGTGTGCCTCGTAGCGGGCCATCAGCTCGCGCGTGAGCGGCCCCGGGCGCCCATCGCCGAAGACCGTGTCGTCGAGCCTCACGATCGGCACGACGCCGCGCACGGAGCTCGTCAGGAAACACTCTTCGAAGCGCTCCAATTGGCGCACATCCACGAAGTCGCGGATGGGCTCCTCTGGGGAGAGCTCCAGCACTGCGTCCCGGGTCACCCCCGGAAGAACGCGACTGGGCGCGGTGTAGGGCACACCGTCGCGAACGAAGACGACGTTGCTTTGCACGCCCTCCAGGAGCCGTCCCGCGTCGTCGACCAGGATCGGCTCGTAACACGCCGCCAGGCGCGGCGTCGCGCGGATGTGGCGCTCGCGTACGACGGTCCAGTGGCTGTCCTTGACGACCGGGCGTTCGCGGCGGATCTCGCTGGTCGTCGCGACGGTGACGCCGCGGGTGAGCGCCTCGCGCCCGACGCCATGGAACTCGGTCAGCGTCAGGACCACCGTCGCGTCCGAGCCCACCGACGTCAGCGCGCCGCTGCAGACATCGATCCGGACCCGCGCGTCGACGCCGCGCTCCATCCGAAAGCGTGCGCCAGCCTGCACGAGCGCGCGGTAGACGTCGTCGGGCTCGAACTCGAGCGGCTCGCCGAAGTCCGCGCACGAACGGGTGAGCCGCGCGAGGTGCTCCGCGAGGGCGAAGAAGCAGGAGCCGTCGTACGTGCGCACCCCCTCGTAGACCCGCGCACCGAGCCCGTCCAGGACCTCGGCGGGGCTGCCGCTGTGCTGGCCTCCGGCGGCCGGCGGCGGCTTGAACTCGCGGGCGTGGAGGCCCTCCACGGCGAAGAAGCGCGGGGTCGGGTCGGGGCGCGGTTGCATCGCCGTATGTTCGCCGATCCGAGCGCTGGAGGGAATCCTCTGCGCGTTAGACTCTCCACCGTGACACGCCCGACCAACTACTGGGATTACATTCGCGTCGAGGAGCTCCTGGCTCTGCAGGGCGGCCTCGGTCAAGACGACACGGAGCTCGCCAACGAAGAGGTCCTGTTCATCGTCGTGCACCAGGTCTACGAGCTCTGGTTCAAGGTCGTGCTGCGCGAGCTGACCGCGGCGCGCGACCTGTTCATGGCGCCCGCGGTCCAGGAGCAGGAGCTGTCCGGAGTCGTCGCGCGCATGCGCCGCATCGTCACGATCCTGCGCACGGCGGTGACCCACTTCGAAGTCGTCGAAACTCTGGGCACCCGCGAATACCTGGCCTTCCGCGACAAGCTCTTCCCCGCCAGCGGCTTCCAGAGCGCGCAGCTCCGTCAGATCGAGATCATGCTCGGTTTGCAGGAGTCCGAGCGCATTCCGCTCGGTCCGCCAGGCAGCCACATGAAGGCGCTCGACGACCCGACCGGCTTGCCGAGCCCCGCGCGCAAACGCGTCGAGCGCACGTTGGCGGATCGGCCCAGCTTGCGCGACGCGCTCGAAGCCTGGCTCGCGCGCACGCCGCTGGAGGGCGCTCCGCACGATGCACCCGACGCAGATGAACGCCGCGAGCAGTTCATCACACGCTTCCTCGCGGCGCACGCCCGACACATCGACGCGGCGCGCGACCATGCGCAGAGTGTCACCGCGAAGACCGACAGCGCCGAGCGCCTCGCAGCGATGTACGAGCGCGAGAAGCAGAGCGTCCGTGATTTCCTTGCGCCGGGTACGACGCCCGACGAACAACACCGGCGCCGCGTCCGCGCAGCGCTGCTCTTCATCGAGACGTACCGCGACCTGCCGCTGCTCTCCTGGCCGCGCGAGGTGCTCGCCGCTGCGATCGAGCTGGAGCAAGCCTTCGTGCTGTTCCGTCAACGGCACGCGCGCATGGTCGAACGTGTCATCGGTCGTCGCACCGGAACGGGAGGCAGTGCGGGCGTTGAATACCTCGACCAGACCGCGCTCGCGTATCGGATCTTCCGCGACCTCTGGGCGGTCCGCACGATGCTGCTGCCCCGCACCCTCGTCGAACCGCCGAACAGCGCCGCGTTCTACGACTTCGCAACACGCTGACCCCAGCCATGCAACCCTCGGATCGTCTGCCGCATCGGATGAAACTGGCCGAGCTGACGTTGATCGTCGCCGCGCTCGGAGTCGGTGTTCTGGTGTTCCTCGCCGTCGCGCTCTACCTGCAACTCTCGGGCGCGATGGCGCCACCCGAAGGTGTGGAGCGGAGCCAGGAGCTCACACCCATCCTGCTGGGAGTCGCAGCGCTGGCCGTCACCTCGGGGCTGACGGTGTCCCGGCTGATTCAAGCGAAGGCGAACGAGAAGCTGGCCGCGCGTCGCAGCGAAGCCCTCGCGGAGATCGCCGCGGGCCAAGTCCCGCCGGAGGTCGCACAGCGCACGATCGTCGGGGCGGCCCTTGCCGAAGGTGTCGCGCTCCTCGGCGTCGTCACATATCTGCTGGAGGGCTCGCCGCTGGCGTTCGTGCCGATCGGCCTCGGGTTGCTCGGCGTCGCCGCGCACCTGCCGTCCCGGGATCGGGTGACCGAAATGGTGTCCCGCGCTGGGCGCGGTCCCGGCTAAGGGATATTGCTCACCACCGCTTGATCGAATCTTGATGTCAAGCCATTAGCGTACGGGACCGTGATGAGTCGCACCACGGGAGCCACGGCGCGCACGAGCAGCAATATGACCAAGGACACGATCCTGATCGTCGAAGACGACCCCGACATCGTCGAATTGCTGCAGTACACCCTGGAGCGCGAGGGTTATCCGGTCCTCGTCGCGAAGGACGGTGAGCGCGGCCTCGCCGAGGCGCGGCGACGCAAACCTGGGCTGGTCCTGTTGGACCTCATGTTGCCCGGCATGGACGGGCTCGAGATCTGTCGCGCGCTGAAGGCGGACGCCACGACCCGGCCGATCCCGGTCGTGATGCTGACGGCGAAGGGCGAAGAGAGCGACGTCGTCCTCGGGCTGGAGCTCGGCGCAGAAGACTACGTGCGCAAACCCTTCAGCCCCCGCGAGCTGATCGCGCGGGTGCGGGCGGCGCTGCGCCGCGGCGCGCCCCAGCCCGACGCCAGGACGCGCATCGAGCTGGGTGACGTCGCCCTCGACCGCGAACGCCACGAGGTCACGATCGCCGGCCAGGTGATCGAGTTCACCCGGTCGGAGTTCCGGCTGCTGTGGACCCTCGCCCGCTACCCGGGCCGGGTGTACACCCGCGACGAGCTCGTCGAGCGGCTGACGGACGGCGAGACGATCATCCTGGAGCGCAACATCGACGTCCACGTCAGCGCCATCCGGAAGAAGCTCGGTCCCGAGCACGACATCATCGGCACGGTGCGCGGCGTCGGGTACAAGTGCGTCGACTGAGCCGGGACCAACCCGCGCGGACGGGGCCTGGACCCGGACCCAGGCTCCACCTCGACCCAGGAACCCGCGCCGTGCTCCGTTCTCGCTTCTTCTGGAAGCTCTATTCTTCGTACGCCCTGCTCGTCCTGCTGAGCCTCGGGGTCACAGGGTCCCTCGTGCTGCGGCAATACCGGAGCGACCTCGCGTCTCGGCTGGAGAGCTCGCTCAAGGTGCAGGCTGCGATGCTGGAGCACTTCGCTGCGGACGACTTCCGCGACGCGCCCAGCGACGTCGAGCTGCGCGTGCGACGCTACGCGGAGGCGACCGGGCGGCGCATGACGCTCGTCAAGCGCGACGGCACAGTGATCGCGGACTCGGAGAGGCCGGCGGCGACCATCGAGAATCACGCTGACCGTCCCGAGATCCGCACCGCGTTGCACTCGGGCTTCGGCGTCGATCGCCGGCCGAGCGCGACGACGGGCCGCGAGACGCTGTATGCCGCCGTGGTCCCCGATCACGCGGCGCAGCGGTCGGGCGTCGTGCGTGTCGCGGTCCACGCCGACGACATCGACGGTCAGGTCGCGCGAGTACGTCAGATCTTCGTCACGGGTGCTGTGCTCGCGTCGCTCGCTGCGCTGCTCTTCGGAGCACTCGCTGTGCGCCGCGTCGCGCGACCGCTCGAAGCGATGAGCGATGTCGCCAGCGCGCTCTCTTCGGGCGATTACGGCGCCCGGGTCGAGGATCCGGGCGACGACGAGCTCGGCGTGCTCGGAAACACATTGAATCGGCTCGGAGGAGACATGAGCGAGCGAGTGATGGCCTTGACCGCGGGTCAGGATCGACTGCGTGCGATGGTCGCGGGAATGGTCGAAGGTGTCGTCGCTGTCGACGACGAGGATCGCATCACGTTCTCGAACCACGCCGCGCGCAAGATGCTGGGGGTCGCAGCGGGTGCCGAGCTACGCGGCGAGCGCCTCTGGGAATCGGCTCGCGTGCCGGAGATCCCCGAGTTGCTCGCAGAGGCCCGCCGCTCCGATGCCGCTGCGCAGCGCGAGCTCGCGCTGCTCCATGCGGGGCGCGAGTTCGTCGTGCGAGCACAAGCCCACCGCTTCGCCGACGGGGACCGCGTGGGAGTCGTGGTCGTCTTCCACGACATCTCCGAGCTGCGCCGCTTGGAGCGCATTCGGCGCGACTTCGTGTCGAACGTCAGTCACGAGCTCAAGACGCCTCTGACGTCCATTCGTGGGTACGTCGAGACGCTGCTCGATGGCGCGCTGCAGGACGAACAGAACAACGTGCGTTTCCTCGAGAAGATCGAGCAGAACGTGCAACGGCTGTCGCACCTCGTCACGGACCTCTTGAGCCTCGCGCGCATCGAAGCTCAGGAGGGCTCTCTGCCGCTCGAGCGTGTCGATCTGCACGGCCTCGTCGAGCAAGCGCTGCGGCGCCATGAGCCCCACGCCGTCGGCCGCGACCAGACCCTGCGGCTCGAGTCCTGCGCCGGAGCGCTGCAGGTCCTCGGGGACCGTGAAGCGCTGACTCAGGTGCTCGACAACCTCGTCGACAACGCCCTCAAGTACACACCGCCGGAAGGTCATGTGACCATCCGCGTGAAGCGCGAAGAGGGCCACGCGGTGCTCGAGGTCCAGGACGACGGGATCGGGATCCCGAAAGAGGACATCGAGCGCGTATTCGAGCGCTTCTACCGCGTCGATAAAGCCCGCTCGCGGGCGGTCGGCGGCACGGGCCTCGGCCTCTCGATCGTGAAACACCTCGTCCACGCGATGAAAGGCGAGGTCGAGGTCGAGAGCGAGGTCGACGAGGGCAGCACCTTCCGCGTCCGGCTCGTCCTGACCTGAGCGCCCCGCGGATGGGGAGAGGAGGAGGACGCGGTTGCCTCGGCGCAGCGAGGGGGTAACCTCCCCGAGATGCGACCCACGCAACCGATGTCATGGATCACCCTGGCCTGGCTCGCGGCTGGCGTCTTGGCCGCCCCGGTAGCGGCCCAGGAGGGGCGTCCGCGGGCCGAGCGCGCCCCGGCCGAGGCGACGCCGCCCGCGCCGGACCTGACGCCGCGCGAGTCGCGCATTCGTCTGGACCAGTTCCGCGCTGCCCCGCACTGGAGCGTGCGCAGCGTCGTGTTGGCAGGCCTCGATCAGAGCTGGCACCCGGACCTCGCTCCGGCGCTCGTCGAGGCGCTCACCGGCAAAGACGTGCGCATCGTCGCGCAGGGGGTCGAGGCGCTGCGCCGTATGCGGCCCGCAGCGTTGCAGGCGGTCGCCACACCGGAGCTCGTCACGGCGCTCGTCGAGCAGGGAGTGCCCCACAAGCAGAAGCTCGTCGCGCTGCGGGCGGGCGAGCTCTTGGCGCGCATCTTCCCCGATGCCGGCGCCGATTCGCGCAGTGAGTGGCAAGCGCACTGGCGCAAGGTTCAGCCCACGTACACACCGCCGGCCTGGCAAGGCCCCGCGGACACCGCCGTGGACGGCCGCAGCGTGTCCTCGGCCGCGGACCGTGCGCTCGACCTCTCGACGGCGGGCCTCGAGATCTGCTTCGTCATCGACGCGACGGGATCCATGCAGCCCTTGCTCGACGCCGTCGTCAGCAGCGCGCAAGAGACGAGCGAGGTCCTGCAGGGGTTCGCGACCGAGCTGCGCCTCGCGACAGTGATCTATCGCGACCACGAGGACATGCCCGGTGCCAGCGATGTCGTCGAGCCCCTGACGAAGAAGCTGGACCAGGCGTACAAAGCGCTCGACAAAGTGGTCGCAGGCGGCGGCGGCGACATCCCCGAGGCGATCGACGCGGGCCTCGAACAGGCCCTGTCACTGGAAGACGTCGGTTGGTCGAAGGACGCCAACAAGTTGCTGATCATCATGGGCGATGCACCGGCGCACGAGCGCGGATTGCAGCGCGCGGTCGAGCTCGCCCGTGACGCCAGCATCGACATGGGCGCTGGCGCGGGCAGCGTCCAGAAGCGCCGTAAGTTGGAGCGCTCGGGGCGCAAGCAGCCGCCGCGCTCGGCCGAGCGGATGGACGCTCGCCCGTTTGTCGTGTCTGCGATCGCAGCCATGCACCCGATGGGATCGGGCCAGGAGCGAGGTGTCGTCGAGCGCCATCTGAAAGCGATCGCCGAAGCTGGCAAAGGCATGTACGCCGCCCTCGAGGTCGGCGGCCGAGGCGCAGACGCTTCGGTCGACGCTGGCGCGCGCGAGCTCGTGCAGATGGTGGTGCAGATGAGCTTCGGCTCGAAGTACGAACACGAAGTGCGCCGGTTCCTCGACGTCTACTTCGAGTACCGCGCTGCGCGCGCATACTGAAGCCATGTCTGCCGACCCGCTGGCGACGCTGCGCGGTTATCCGGAAGACCTCCTCGCGGAGGTCAGGTCCCTGCTCGACAGCGGCGAGCTCGGCCGCCGCCTCGCTGCGCGCTATCCCGAACGCCACGCGATCACGAACAACCGCCTGCTCTACGAATACGTCTCGGAGCTGCGGGCGCGCCACATGAAGACGGCGTCCGCCGTCAGCAAGGTCGAGTACGACGACCGCTTGATGGCCGTCGAACACGCCCTTGGCCTGCACACCTTCGCTTCGCGGGCCCACGGGAATCGCTTGCGTGCGCGCAGCGACATCCGGATCGCGGGTGTGTTCCGTGAGGCGCCTCCGGAGTTCCTGCACATGATCGTCGTGCACGAGCTCGCGCACCTGCGCGAGAAGGAGCACGACAAGGCGTTCTATCGCCTTTGTGAGAGCATGGAGCCAGACTACCACCAGCTCGAGTTCGACACACGGCTCTGGCTCATCGCGCGGGAATCAGCGTGACGACTGCGACCTCTGGCGGACAGAAGAAGCGCACGCGCGGAGCGACGCCGCGCTCCATCCCGACGCCGCGCGCGACGTAGATCGGTGCGCCGTTCCATGTGTGCAAGCCGCCCACGCCGATGTCGCGGGGCACCCGCGTCAGCGTGAGGGGCGGGCCGAAGAACGGCACGACCACCTGGCCGCCATGGGTGTGACCCGCGACGAACAGGTCGACGTCATGCCCCGCTTCGTACTCGAGCACCGCGTCCGGCCAGTGCGAGAGGACGAGGCGAGCCGTCTGCGGCGCGCGGGGTGAGGCCAGGAAAGCCCGCAGCAGCGATCCATCGGGCGCCCAACGGTCGTGGCCGTAGAGCTCGACTGGTACACCGCGCACTTCGAAGCGCGCGACTTCGTCCTCCAGCACGTTCAGCCCTGCGGCGCGAGTCAGGTTGTAGAAATACGAAGCGCCATCGACGTGGCCAGCACCGTCGACATCGCCGCGTACGATCCAGACTCCGCCGGGGGCGGACAGGCCGCGCAGGAGCGCGACGAAGTCCTCCCGCGTCCGGGCGAAGTGCGCTTCCGAGCCTTGGAAGATGTCGCCTGCGATGAGGATGACATCGGGGGCCTCTTGCATCAGCCGCGCGACGGCGCCGCGCTCGTAGTCCGTCACCGTCGTGCACTGGATGTCGGACAGGACACCGATCCGCAGCGGCTCTGCGAGCGGCGCTCGGGAGGTCACGCTCGCGGTCTCGAATTGCAGGCGACGCGGCTCGATGAACATCGCATAGACCGCGATCGGCACCATGGCGAGCGCCGCCCAAGCGACGGCCCGCGCAGCTCCCTCGGCTTTGTCTCGCCCCACGAGCAGCGTCGATCCGGCGATCGGCGCGACGATGGCGAGCGCCAACCAAGCGAGCTGCATCACGCCGAAGACGCCGAAGCGTACGGGGCCGGTCACCCCTTGGATGGTGAAGGCCGTGGCGACGGCGAAGACCGCCAGCAGCGCCCTCGCACAGCGTCCAAGCCCCACCCGTGACCCACGCCGCCCCGTGTGGAGCGCGAAGAGCGCCGCAGCGAGCGCCAGGGCGGTGTACAGCGTGAAGAGGGCGAAGACCTTCGGCGTCACCGCGACAAGGTAAGCCCCGGGCAGGCTGTGGTTTCGGGGATTCTGCTGGAGTCTACGTCTGGGCCTCCGATACCCCAGCGGAGGCTCCCCGTGACCCACTACCTCATCTGCTCGACCCCCCGCGTCGGAAGCAACCTGCTCAGCAGCCTCATGAATGCGACCGGTCGGGTCGGTCATCCCCGGGAGTACTTCTGTCCGTTGCAGATCGCCCAGTACGGCCCCGAGCACTGCGGCCTCGACCGGGTGACGAATGGCGCGGAGTTCCACCGCTACCTCGACGCCATGGCCCGCGCGTTCGGCACCGACGGCACGTTCGGCATCAAAGCGCACCTGCACCAGCTCCGGCGGGCCCTCGAGCTCGGGTACAACTTCGACGAGCGCCGTCCCGAGCGGTTCATCTACTTGACCCGCGCGGACATCATCGGGCAAGCGCTCTCACATAGCCGGGCACAGCAGACGGGCGCGTGGACCGCGAACCACCGCGAGCGAGGCACCCCGAGGTTCGAGCCGAAGGTCGTGCGCGAGACGATTCGGCTGTTGAACACCGAGAATGCTGCCTGGGAGGCGCTCTTCCGCGCCTACGACATCGAGCCACTGCGCATGACCTACGAGGGCCTCGTCGGTGACCTCGCAGGGGAGCTCGGTCGCGTCCTCGAATTCCTCGGGGTGCCGCGACACGAAGTCGACCTCACGGCAGCGGTGCGCGCCGCGACCAGCTACTTCAAGCCGCAGCGCGACGCGCTCACCGAAGAATGGCGCGCGCGCTACGACGAATGGGTCGGCGGGCGCGCTGCGCGGACGGCGCACGCCGTTGCGGATTGATTCCGCGCACGTGCCGACCGTTGTGACTCAAATCACTGGAAGGTCACCGCGACCGCGTCTGTCAGGTTCGACGTTGCACCGGTAGTCGTGGTGTCGCGGTGCCAAGCCTGGAAGCTCCAGGTCTCACCAGCGCTCG
The DNA here is from genome assembly GCA_964402175.1 of uncultured Planctomycetaceae bacterium. GTDB lineage: Bacteria > Planctomycetota > UBA1135 > UBA1135 > JAWKUK01. The sequence goes on from CAYOBN010000080.1 coordinate 16,809, forward strand.
CCGATCGGCGCGCGGACGCCTCATTCGTAGCGGAATGCGCGCGTCGCCGTGGGCGTCGTGGAGCGGCCCACGAGGATGTCACCCGTGAAGCTGATCGCTGACGGCGTCTTCGCGCCGCCGAGCGTACCGAGCTCGACGAGGCCCGTGGAGGTGCTCCAGCGGAACGCGTAGCGGCTGGAGCCGAAGCTCCACGTGCCGACAGCGACGCTGCCGTCGGCGCTGACGAGTGTGGCCTCCGACGGGCGCGGCGTGACACCGACCGGCGGCAGGATGTCGACGAAGCCGCCGGCGGCGGTCCAGTAGAACGCCGCGGTCGATTCGTCAGCTCGCGTGGTCGAATCCACGACAACGGCGCCATCGGCGCTGACGTCGTTTGCGGCGCCGATGGGGCCGCCCAACGTCCCGAGGTCGACGACAGTGCCCTGCGCGGCCAAGGCCGCCGTGAGGATTGCCCAAGGTGTGAACCAGGGGACAGTGACGCGAAGGAGGGGGTGCATGGGGGCGCTGCTTTCTTTCTGTTCGCGACGACATCGATCTGCTCCACCGTGGAGCTGCGATCGGTCGCGCGGAGGTCACTACCCTGCTAGACTCGCGGCGCCTACGTAGGTCTCATGTCCTCCTTACGTCTCGCACTCCCGCCCTCGAGCGGGGCCGCCGGGCTGTTGGAGGCAATGGAACTCGCTCACGTGCGTACGAGTCGTCTCCGCGCCCCCTGACCCGTAGACCCTGCCATGCCGCTCTCCCTGCCCCGCTGCGCCGAATGCGGCGCGGCCATCCGCGCTCGCACGGACGAGAACTGCACTTATTGCGGCGCGGCGCTGCCTTGGGAGGCGTGGGACGAGCTGCTGCGCGCGCGGGTCGAGGTCATCCCCTGCTCCGAGGCGACCCTCGACGCAGTGCTGCAACGGATCGCCCGCAGCAACGAGTTCGTGCGCGCCGAGCTGGAGAACCAGCGACGTCGCATCCGGTTCCGCCAGCGGCGTCCGGGGAAGCGCCACAAACCCGAGCGGCCCAGGGTCGTCGACGTACTCCTCGGTTTGGCGTACCCGCTCGGGGCCGTCGCCGTACTCTCGAACCAGACGTTCGATCCCGTCGTACTCGGAGTGCTCCTGCTCGCGGCGCTGGCGCTCGTGACGTTGTGGTGGTGGTTCTCGCGTGGGAGCAAGCTTGTGGCACGCAGGCGGCGGCGCCCGGCGAACTACAGCGTCGGCGCCTTCGCGGTCCTCGGCCTCGCGCCCACTCCGCGGGACAGTGTGCGCGCGGGCCCGGGTTGGCGGATGGTGACGCTGCGCTCGTCCGAGGGCGAAGAGCTGCGCTGTTTCGCCGAAACGAGCCTCGGGCTGCAGCCCGGGGCCTGTGGTATCGGCTGGGTGCAAGGCGTCGAGCTCGAGCGCTTCGAGTGCCTCGAGGTCCTCGCGGAGGTGTGAGGAACGCCTCTGCTGGACCTCACCGCGCGTCTGGCATCGCAACGATCCGGTCGCGCAAGACCGAGGCGAGAGGCCGAGCGGCTCCCTTTGAGCGCGTAATGTGCGCCGTCGTCGAGCGCGCTCCCTCGGACATTGCTCGACAGTGCTGGGACCTGCTCGTTCCTGCCGCGCAGAGATTCCCGAATCGCAGCTACGCGCGCTGTCGGCCTTACCGGTCGAGTGCTCGCACCGCCCTGACGCCGGTCGTGCCGTCGCGGTTCGCGGCGTCATAGGCGCCACGCTTTGCAGAGCGCCCGCTCAATGCGATGTCCATGTAGCAGCCGCCGCGTAGGTTGCGGTCGCGCGATCCCGAGTCCGTCCGGAGCCCGTCGTGGAGCCGTTCGGTTCCGTAGAGTCCGTGCGTGTCGCGGCACCACTCGCGGATGTTCCCGGCCATGTCGTAGAGGCCGAAGGGGTTGCTTCGGAACGACCCCACGGGCGCCGTCACGACGTGCCCGTCGTTCCAGACTTCGAACTGGGCCCACTGCGGAGCGCTGCGCCGAGCGGTTTCGTCCGCGAGGTTCGCATAGGTCGCGATGGTGGCTCCATCGATCGGCCAGGGTGTATCGGTGCCGCCGCGGCACGCGTACTCCCACTGCGCCTCGGTCGGGAGCAACAAGCCATGCCGAGTGAGGAGGCGGTCGCACATCGACCAGTCGACTTGGTCTACCGGATGCTCTTCTGTGACGGTGCCGCCGATGAAATTGTTGCCGCCGACTTGCAGGTTGCTGGGCCAGGGCTCGTCGTCCGAGCCACTGCTCAGTCTCGCCCACTGCCCTTGGGTCATCTCGTAGCGCGCGATCAAGAACGGCGCCAGCGTGACGCGATGCGGGACCTCGATGGCCTCGGCGAGCGGGTCGTAGTTGGGTCCGTCCGGGTCCTTCGACTGTGCGCCCAGCATGCAAGTCGCGCCGGGCAAGAGCACGAACACCATCCCTGCGGCGTTTCCGCGGGCGATCTGGCCGTCCGCCTGCAAGACAGGAATCGGGATGCCTGCTGGGTCGGACTCGCCGTCCCACGCGCTGCGGAGGTGGTAGAACTCGAAGAGGCCTGTCACTGGATTCATGCCCAGCGGGACCAAACCCAGCAAGCGCTGCGGGTCGAGCACCGGTGGATCCGCGGCATAACGTGGGTTGGACTGCAGCTCCGACGCGACTTGCCCCCAAGTGACGGTCGCGTTGGGGTGCGCAAGCGTCAGAGCCTCGATCTCGCGCGCCCAGCGCAATCGGCGTTCGACCGACACCTTGCTGCCGTGTTCGAGCGCGTTGAACTGAACCAGCAGTTGGCGCAGCGCTTCGTGCAGGAAGTCCTCTGCCGCGCGCTCCTTGGGGAAGTTCCAAGTACGGCGCTCGCGCAGGAGCCCTTCGAGCTCGACCGAGCTCGACTCCGCTTCCGCGAGCGTCTGCGGGGCGCTCTCGATGGCTTGCAGCAGCTCCACCCGGTAGCGCTCATAGGTCTTTCGAGCATCTTCAGGCGCAGCGGCCACCGCTGCATCGCTCGTCGTACGCGCCTCGTCATCGAGACCGTTGACAAAGAGCGCGAGCGATAACGCGTCGAGGTGTTTGTGCGCATCAGGGGCGCCCTGCGAGGTCTCGACGGCCCGCCTTGCCGCGACAAGCGCGATCGCTTCTTGCCCCCAGATACGCCGCTGATCCGTACGAGCGACGCGGTCCCAGACGAAGCGGTTCAGATCACCCGGGCTCGAGTCGAGCCGCTCCGCCGGTAGCTCAACGGCCTCTGGCGTCGCGCTGCCGTCACGGATCGACTGGGCTCGCCGCAGCGACGTGAGCCGCTGCTGGAGCTTTCGCCACTCTGCGGAGCGGGGGTGCGTTTCGAAGTCGCGTTGCCGCTCCTCGGCGGTGAGGGGGAGCGCCAACTTGCGCAGGCTCGCGAGCGCCTCCTTCGCCGCCGGCGCCATTTGCAGCAGCGGAGCGCACTCTTCAACCAGCCATCGCTCCAATTCTTCAGCCCGCTCCGGCCATGCAGGATAGAGCTGCGCCTCACGAGCGACTGCGCGCTTGTACTTCACGATCCCGGCGAGCTGGTCGAACTCACCGATCTTGCGCGCCAGCGCTTCGCGGGCGGTGCCTTCCGAGCGCGCAAGTTGGGACTTCTCCTCCGCGAGCCGCTCGTTCTCATCGGCGCGCTGGTTGGCGATGGTCTCGTTACGCGTCGCGCGTTGGGCGTAGACCGCGCTCGCGGCGATCCCGGCGATCAGGATCAGGATCGATGCCGCGAGGGCCAGAGCCAATGGCCGGTTGCGACGGATCCACAGGCGGAGCTCCGCCAAGGCCCCGGTTTCGTACGCGTCGACCACGCGGTGGTCGAGGAAGGCGCGAATGTCGGCTGCCAGGGCGAGCGTGGAGGGGTAACGCTGATCGCGCTCGCGCGACATCGCTTTGTTGACGATGGCGACGAGCTCGGCGGGCACGTCCTTGCGAATTTCCTCGATCGCTTTCGGTCGCCCCTCCACGACATCCGCCAAGATGTCGTAGGGGCGGCGCCGCAGCCCCGGCGTCGTGAACGGCGCCCGACCGGTCACGAGCTCGTAGAGCATGGCCCCGATCGCGTACACATCCGCGCGGTGGTCCAGGTCCTCCCCGCGCGCCTGTTCGGGAGACATGTAGCTCGGCGTGCCGAGCCGTTGACCGTCCATCGACACCACGGACGAAGCAGAGCCGCTAGCGGAGTCCTGCTTTCGGACCGAGTCGACGACCGAAGGGGCGCCGGCTTCGCGTGGTCGGATACGAACGTCGCGTGAGTCATCCTGACCGACGACCTTCGCGAGGCCCCAGTCCATGACGTAGACCTCGCCAAAGCGCCCGACCATCAAGTTGCTGGGCTTGAGGTCACGGTGGAGGACCCCCTTGTCGTGGGCATAGGCCACCGTATCGCAGACCTTCAACAGCACATCGAGCGCGCGGGAGAGTGTCCAGCCGCCGCTGCCTGCGTGGGCTGCGGCGAAGACCTCGCTGGCGGTGCTGCCTTTGACCAGGCGCATCGTGAAGAAGACCCGGCCGTCATTGTCGAGGCCGAGCTCGTGCACGGGTACCACGCCAGGATGGTCGAGCTGGCTCGTCACTTGCGCCTCTTCGAGGAAACGCCCGAGGAATTGTCGCTGGAGCTGGCGCTCTTCTTCGTCCCGCGCCTCGCCCCGATCCGCCAGCACCTTCATCGCCATCCGCCGATTCAGGTATCGGTCGTGGATGCGGAAGACGACCCCCATGCCGCCCTGGCCGACCTCGTCCTCGAGCCCGTAACGTTCGCCGTCGAGCCGCGGGGACGTTGCGAGGCGCCGCATCAGCTCTCCAGTCGCGGTGGACTGCACGCGCTCGTCGCGGTCCGCTGGCCGCTCGGGCCGGAGCGATTCGGGTTCAGGCGCGGGAGGTTCGGGCATGTCGGCGTCGGGGGCGGGGGTCAGGCGTCCCGAGTATGCAAGATCTCGCGCGCGCCGCAGGGGCTAAGGCCAGGAACGGCCCCCGCCGATGGAGGAATGCCGCGATACTGAAGCGCACCCACCCGCCATGTTCACGACCCTCTTCGCTCTCGTCGGGCTCCTCGCCCAGGACCCCCTCGCACCCAAGGCCTTCGCGGCGCTTGCGGCCCGCTCCATCGGACCCGCCGGCATGAGCGGGCGCGTCGCTGCGGTCGACGCAGTCGCGACTGATCCGAACGTGATCTGGGTGGGCGCGGCGACGGGCGGTCTCTGGCTCTCGCGTGATGGGGGGCTCACCTTCAAGCCGGTCTTCGACGACCAGCCGGTGGCGTCGATCGGTGCGATCGCGATCGACCAGCGCGCGCCCGATCGCGTGTGGGTCGGCACAGGCGAGGGCAATCCGCGCAACTCAGCCTCTGTCGGCGATGGCGTCTTCCGCACGCTCGACGGTGGCGCGACGTGGCGACACCTCGGGCTCGGAGGTACGGAGCGCATCGCGCGCCTCGTGCTCGATCCCACTGATTTCGATGTCGCGTATGCCGCGGCCCTCGGAACGAGCTGGGGAGAGAGCGCAGACCGTGGCGTGTACCGCACGCAGGACGGCGGCGCGACGTGGCAGAAGGTGCTCTTCGTCGACGAACGAAGCGGCTGCGCCGACCTTGTCATGGATCCGACCAATCCGCGGAAGCTCTTCGCCGCGATGTGGGATCACCGTCGGCAGCCACACACCTTCCGTTCCGGCGGACCCGGATCGGGCATCTTCGTGACCCATGACGGCGGCGCCACATGGGAGCGAGTGACCCGCGGACTCCCTGCGGGCGACCTCGGCCGCATCGGCTTGGCGATCGCGCCCTCGGATCCACGTGTCGTCTACGCGCTGGTCGAGGCGAAGGACAACGCGCTCCTCCGCTCCGACGACGGCGGACACTCGTTCAAGGTCGTCAACGATGATCGGGAGGTCAGCCCGAGGCCCTTCTACTACGCCGACATTCGCGTCTGTCCGGACGATCCCAGGCGCTTGTACCGCTTGGCGACGGTCGTCGATGTCTCCGAGGATGGGGGACGGACGTTCCGCAATCTGATCCCCTACGAGTTGATCCATCCTGACCACCACGCGCTCTGGATCTCACCGACGGACGGGCGAGTCATCGTCGACGGCAACGATGGCGGCGTTGCATTGAGTCGTGACCGTGGCGCGACCTGGCGCTTCGTCAGCAACCTCCCGCTCGCGCAGTACTACCACGTCGCTGTCGACATGGACGTACCGTTCCACGTCTACGGTGGAATGCAGGACAACGGCTCCTGGCGTGGACCCTCTACCGTTTGGGAGAACGGCGGAATTCGGAACCTCCACTGGGACGAGGTCGGCTTCGGCGATGGCTTCGCCACGTGGCCGCTGCCCGACGATTCCTCGCGCGGGTATGCCATGAGTCAGGGCGGCGCGCTGTTCCGTTGGAACAACGTCACGGGCGAGCGCAAGGGCATTCAGCCGGACCCGCCGCAGACGGAACCCGGCGAAGATGCCGTCGAGCTGCGCTTCAACTGGAACGCTGGCATCGCGCTCGATCCGCACGATGTCGCCACGCTGTACTACGGCAGTCAGTTCGTCCATCGGAGCCGCGACCGCGGCGAAACGTGGGAGATCATCAGCCCCGACCTCACGACGGACGAACCCGAATGGCAGTGCCAATCGGAGAGCGGCGGGCTGACCCTCGATGTGACCGCGGCCGAGAACCACTGCTCCATTCTGTGTATCGCACCGAGCCCGCTCGAGCCCCAGACGTTGTGGGTCTCGACGGACGACGGGCGCTTGCATGTGACGCGGGACGGAGGTGCGACGTGGACGAGCCTCGAAGAGCGCATGCGCGATGTGCCGCGCAACACGTGGTTGCCGCATGTCGAAGCCAGCAAGCACCATGC
>CAYOBN010000081.1:0-23570 GCA_964402175.1 uncultured Planctomycetaceae bacterium
GAAGCGCGCGCCCTCGCCGCCAAGTCGTACCTGGTACCGTTCGACGCGATGCCGCCCACCGGATACCCTCACCGCGTATGCGACAGCAGCTCGTAGACATCGCGGCAGCGGCAACTCGGTGGCGCCCACCTTCGCGATGCGGGCTCCTGCTCATCGGCGTCGCGCTCGCGGGCTGCGCTGCAGCGCCCGAGACGGAGCCCGAGCCCGCGGTTCGGCTCTGGCACGACTGGCGGGCCCTCGGGGCGCGGCCGTTCGAAGAGCGCCTCGCTGAAGGGGCGCGCACCGGGCTCTTCCCGCTCGGATCGGAGGATCGGCGCGCGCTCGTCGCCGCGCTCGGGGAGCCCGTCGGCACCTCCGCGACCCGCGCCGCGGTGTTGCTGGCGCACTCGGCAGCGGCAGGGGATGACGAAGCGCGGGAGGCGCTGCTCGCCCGGCTCGAGCGGCGCGGGATCGCGCCGAGTCGCTCCGAGGCCGCGGGCGACGTCGTCGCCGCCGCCGCGCTCGCGCCGCACGCCCAGGCGACGCGCGCGATCGCCGAGCGCCTCGCCGCGCTCGCGAGCGGCCCCCGCCCCCATCCCGAGCTCGATGTGCGCGTCGAGTGCGCCGTGTCCGCGCTCGGTGCAGGGCGCCGCGAAGTGGCGCCGTTCCTGCTCGCGGTCCTGCGCGCCGAGACCCCGGGACAAGGCACACCCGACTGGCCGCGCACGACGAGCCTCGCCTGGGCGAAGGGGCGCGCGGGGGACGCGCTCGCTGCGTTCACCGGCATACCCGTCCGCGTTCGCCCCGACGCCTCCTGGGCCGATCAGCTCGCGGACGCCGAGCGCTTCGAGGCCGCGCTGCGCTGAGCGCCCGAGGGCCGTGCGCAGCGCCGCGGCCCTAACTCCGAGTCGGCCGCCGCAGGCGACGCTCCGAGGCAGCGCCACCCTGCGCCGCCCGCCCCCCTCACGGAAAGAGCTCATAGCTCGGCCGCAGCGTCACATCCACCACCGCCCCGCGCTGGAAGCGCACCTCGCCCTTGTGGACGGCGCCGCTGCGGCGCGCTTCGACGACGATGGCGCCGTCCGGTTCGATCTCGCTGCGCGGTGTCACGACCTCGATCTGCTCGAAGCCGAGCGCCAAGAGGCGGTTCTGCGCGCGCTCGACGAGCGCACCGCTGTCGCTGCCCGTCACCGCGCCCGCGACCACGACCTGCGCGGGTGCCGAGACCCGCTCGGCGAGCGCCACGAGGCGATCGTCGAGACGCCGCTGCACGTCGCGGAGGTCCTCCAAGAGGCCCTCGACGCGCGTGAGCTCTCCGCGCGGCTCGCGCGCCGCCTGGCCTTCCGCGGCCGCGCGGCCCAGTCGCCCCGCGGCGTCCTCGAGGCGCGCAAGGCGCCGTTCGAGCGAGCGCAGCACCGCCACACCGCGCAGCACGAGGCCGACGAGGGCCGCGGCGAAGCCGACGAGCAACCAGAGCGGCACGACAGGGTCCGCGGCGAGGGCGGTTACGACCGGGAAGCACATGGCCCGCCAGAATACCGGGCCCCCCCACCCCCCTGCAGCATTGGCCTCGCCACCGTCGCAGCGCTACCCTCCTTCGACCCATGTCCCGCGCCATCGCCCTCCTCGTGTTCGGCGCCGTCGTCGCGGCGCTCTTCTGGACCGCCTCGCCGCGTCCGACGCGGCTCGCGGTCGCCGAGGTCGGCAAGGTGCTCGGCCAAGAGGCGCCGCCGCTCCCGAGCGGCTGGCCGATCGGCGACGTCGCCGCGCTGCCGCCGAACCTCGTCGAGGAGCACGCGGGCACACTCCTCGGCGCGCTCTTCCAGTCCACCGCGGTGCGCGCGCTCGCGCCCGAAGTCCCGGGCGGCCGACCGCGCCTCGAGTTGCTCCTCGGCGGTAGCCGGATGCAATCCGATGAGGGGGGCACGTGGGACCCGCTGTGGCCCGAACAAGCGCGCCGTTCGGTGCTCCGCCAGGTGCGCGCCGCGTGCGAGAACGCGGCGGTCGACCTGGTCGTGCTCGGGCTGAAGTTCCCCGAGCCACAGGGTGTCCACATCCTCGGGACCCTGTCCGAGCAAACGCGGACATTGTCCCTGGAGCTGCGCGTCGGCACGAACCCGCCGCTGACGGCAGCGCGCCCCTGGCGCCCGATCGACCAGCTCTCGCTGTTGCCCCCGATCGTGGCGATCTTCCTCGCGATCCTGCTGCGCAAGCCGCTGATCGCGCTGTTCGCGGGCCTCTGGGCCGGGGTCACGCTGCTCTTCGCCCTGGATGGCGCGAGCTTCGCTGCGGCTCTGGCGCAGGGGCTGCGCGGTGCCGCCACGGACTATATCCTCGCCGAGGTGCGCGAAGAGGCGCGCCTGCAGATCATCCTGTTCGTGGTGTTCATGCTGGCGATGGTCGGTGTGATCACGCGCGCAGGCGGCATCCAGGGGGTGATGCAGGCCCTCTCGGGCCTCGCACGCGACGCGCGCCGCTCGCAGATCGCCACTTGGTTCATGGGGCTCGCGGTCTTCTTCGACGACTACGCGAACACGATCCTGGTCGGCTCGACGATGCGGCCGCTCGCCGCGAAGTTCCGCGTCTCGCGCGAGAAGCTCGCGTACATCGTCGACAGCACCGCGGCGCCGGTCGCTGGCATCTCGATCCTCTCGACGTGGATCGCCTTCGAGGTCTCGACCTTCGCCCCTTCGTTGCCCGACGCCGAGCTCGGCTCGAACCAGGGTTACGCGATCTTCCTCGAGACGCTGCCGTACCGCTTCTACTGCATCCTCACGCTGCTCTTCGTCGGGATGATCACGTTCACCGGCCGCGACCTCGGCCCCATGCTGCGCGCCGAGCGCCGCGCCCGCGGCGGCAAGGAGCTGCGCGATGGCGCGGTGCCGATGGTCGGTGAAGCGGGCACACGGCTCGAGGCTGCGCCCGGTGTGCGGATCTCCGCCTGGACTGCGCTCGTGCCCCTCGCACTGTTCGTCGGCACGGTGCTCGGCTCGATCCTGTACCGCGGCGGCGCCCTCGAGCTCGGCGCCGACCTCTTCACCGTCCGCGGCGTCACGCAGGTCCTCTACGGCGGCAGCGGCAACGCGCCGCTGATGTACGGCGCCATCGTAGGTTTCACCGCGGCGTTGCTGCTCGGAATGCGCGCGCGGCTGCCGCTGGCGCAGGCGCTCTCCGCGTCGCTCGACTCGCTGCGCTCGATGGGCGTCGCCATCGCGATCCTGTACCTCGCGTGGTCGCTGGGCCGCGTGTGCGGCGACCTCGGTACGGCGACGTTCCTCGCGGTCTCGCTCGGCGACGCGCTGCCGTGGATGATCCTGCCGGGGGTGCTCTTCCTGCTCTCGGGTGCGATCGCGTTCTCGACGGGGACCTCGTGGGGCACGATGACGATCCTCCTGCCGCTGGTCGTGCAGCTCGCGTATCAGCTCGGGTTCGATTCGGTAGATTCGGGCCTCGGCTTCGATGCCCAGCGGGCCGCGGGCCTCGCGCTGCTCGTCGTTTCGATCGGCGCGGTGCTCGAAGGAGCGATCTTCGGCGACCACTGCTCGCCGATCTCCGACACGACGGTGATGTCGTCGATCGCGACGGCGTGCGACCACTTCGACCACGTGAGCACGCAGATGCCGTACGCGATCCTGACGATGACCGTTGCGCTGACCTGCGGTTACTTCCCAGCGACCTTCCTGGGCTGGAGCCCGTTCGTCTGCATCCCCCTCGGCGCCGCGGTGCTGTTTGCGATCCTGCGGATCTACGGCAAACGCGCGGACGACGGCGCCGCGACGAGCGCGGCCAGCCATGGTTGAACCGCACGCCGCGGAGGACGGCGCAGCTGCGCCCTGGTCGCGGCTCGGGCCGCGGCTCCTCTTCGCTGCAGTGCTGGGCCTCGCGGTGTATGCCGCGCTCTTGTTGTGGGGCGACGCGCGCGGCACCTGGGCGGCGCTGCGCGAGCTCCCTCTGACGGCGCCCCTCGCGGCGTGCGGGCTCTCGTTCCTGAACTACGCGGTGCGGTTCCCGCGCTGGCAGCGGTACCTCGCCCTCGTCGACGTGCGCCTCGCGCGCGGGACGTCGTTCCTCGTCTACCTCGCAGGTCTGGCGCTGACGGTCAGCCCCGGAAAGCTCGGCGAGGCGCTCAAGAGCTGGCTCGTGCGCGCGGTCGACGGTGCGCCGCTCGCGCGCACAGCGCCGATCGTGCTGGCCGAGCGCTTCACGGACCTCACGGGGTTCCTCGTGTTGATCGCGATCAGCGGAGCGAGCGGCGGCTACGGCTGGGTCTCACTGCTCGCGGGCGCCGGCGCAGCGCTGCTGCTGGCGCTCGTCTCGTCCGAGCGCGCGGAGCACATCGCGATCGAAGCCGCCGGCCGTGTGCCCGCGCTGCGCGGGCTCGCGCCGCGCCTCGCGGTCGCCGCGACGAGCACCCGTCGCTTGCTCGCGCCCCGCGAGCTCGCGCTCGCGACGGCCCTGGCGACGCTCGGTTGGGGCCTCGAGTGTGTCGGCGCGTGGCTGATCGTCGATGCGCTCGCGCCGGGCGCAGCGTCGCTGCTCGAGGTCACCTCGGCGTTTGCGCTCTCCGCGGTCGCGGGCGCGCTGGCGGTGGTCCTGCCGGGCGGCCTCGGGGTCACCGAAGGCCTCATGGGCACCCTGCTCGAGCGCCCGCTGCGCGCCGCGGGCGCGGGCGCGGAGCTCGCGCGGGCGAAAGCGGCTTCGGCGACGCTCGTGATCCGCCTCTGCACCCTTTGGTTCGCGATGGCCGTCGGCCTCGTGGCGCTGGCGCTCTTCCGCCGGCGCCATGGGTCACGCATGGTCGCGGACGGCTGATTCGAAGCGCTCGCGGAGCGCCGCGTACGCCTCGATCTCCGCACGTGTGGCCTCTTCGGGCGCGCCGACGAACTGCACCGCGGGCGCCGCGATCGCGGCGATCGGCGCGTCCACCCCGGCAGCGCGCGCGACCGACCAAGCGGCCTGCAGCGCCGCCCCCAGCGCCGCCGACTCGGGCTCGGAGAGCTGCCGCACGGGACAGCCGAAGACCCCCGCGAGCACCCGGCGCCACAGGGGGTTCCGCGCCGCGCCGCCGACGAGGCGCACTTCGTCGACCGCGACACCGAGCCGGCGGAGGCGCGCGAGGCCCGCAGCCAAGTTGAGCGACGTGCCTTCGAGCGCCGCGCGGTAGAGGTGCCCCGGGCGCAGGAGCCCCGGGCGCATCCCGAGCAGTGTCCCCGTCGCGCGCGGCAGGTTCGGCACGCGCTCGCCGACGAGGAACGGCAACCACAGGAGGCCTTCGCAGCCCGGCGGCACGTCCGCAGCGAGCGCCGTGAGCGCCGCATGGCTCTGGCCCGAGAGCGCGACGACCTCCTCCGTGACCCCGGTCACGTTCATCACGCAGAGCAACGGCAACCAGCCCCCCATCGACGCGCAGAACGGCGCGATGAGCCCCTCGGGATCGACCACCGGTTGCGGCGACCATGTGAACGCGGTGCCGCTGGTGCCGAGGCTGACGACGACCACACCGGGCTCGACGGCGCCGCTGCCGATGGCGGACAGCATGTTGTCGCCGCCGCCCGCGGACACGGCGGTGCCCTCGGCGAGCCCGAGCAGCTCGGCACCGTACGCGTCGAGGCCGCCCGCGAGCTCACCGTCGTCGAGCAGCACGGGCAGTTTCTCAGCGAGCGCCGGATCGGTCGCCGCGAGCGCCGCGGGATCGAACTCGCGCGTGAGCGGATCGAGCCAACCCGTGCCCGAGGCATCGCCGCGCTCCATCGCGAGCTCACCCGTCAGCCGCAGGTTCACGAAGTCGTGCGGCAGCAGGACGTGCTCGGTGCGCGCCCAGTGTTCGGGCTCGTGCCGCGCGAGCCAGCGCACCTTCGGCGCAGTGAAGCCGGTCGGGATGTGGCGGCCGAGCGCCCGTGATAGCTCTTCGGCTTCCGCGACGGTGGCGGTGTCACACCAGAGCTTCGCCGGGCGCACCACACGCCGCTCGCCGTCCAGCACGACGAGGCCGTGCTGCTGGCCCGAAACGCCGACCCCCGCGACCTCCGCGCGGTCGACGCCGGGCGTCGCGAGGAGCTCGCGCGCGACGTCGCGCACCGCTTCGATCCAGGTCTCGGGGTGCTGCTCCATGGCGCCCGGCGGCAGTCCCGGAAGGAGCCCGTACGACCGCGCCGCGCGCGCGACGACCCGTCCAGAAGTGGGGTCGAGCAGCACCCCCTTCGTGCTCTGGGTGCCGACATCGAGACCGAGGAAGAGGACCCGTTCGGGGTCGCTGTGCGGCGTGGGGCTCATCGCGGTGGCGGGATCTGGCGCTCGGCCCCGGGATCGGGACCTCGCGGTCGGGCAGCAGGGGATTCGGGCCGGGGCGGCGGAGGATGGCGGACGCCGCCGAGCCGCGCCAGCGCGACGCAGAGCCGCAGGCTCCGTCCAGGACACGCTTCGCGCGACATTCTCACGGCAAACCGGGGATACTTGCGCAGGAAAGGCCGGGAGCGGCGCTCCCGGACACCGCTATGGCACACCTCCGTACGACCGTACTCCTCTCGCTCCTCCTGCCCCTCGCCCTCGTCGGCTGCAATGACTCCGACGACTCCGCGGGCAGCGGCGGCGGCGGCGTGAACACGCCGCAGAACCTCCTCGGGACGCTGCAGTCCCGAGGGCTGACGACGCTCGCGACGGCGATCCAGGCCGCGGGCCTCGGCTCGGCCCTCGAAGCGGCTGGACCGCTGACGCTCTTCGCGCCGACCAACGCCGCGTTCGCGGCGCTGCCCGCGGGTGAGCTGCAGCGCCTGCTCGACCCCGCCAACGTCGCCGAGCTGCGCGGCGTGTTGCAGTACCACCTCGTCGCTGGACTCTTCAACGCCGCGACGCTCGAGAACCTCACGTCGCTCGCGACGACCGAGGGGCGTGACCTGTCGATCGACGCCCCCGGCGGCGTGCTCTTCGTGAACGACGCGCGCGTCGTCGCGGCGGACGTGCAAGCGACGAACGGTCTCTTGCACGAGCTCGATTCCGTCCTCGTGCCGCCGACGTCGCTGATCGCGACGCTCGATGCACGCGGCTTCACGATCCTCTCCGACCTGATCGACCGCGCGGGGCTCACGGGCGCGCTCACCGGCGGCAACGTCACGCTCGTCGCGCCGACGGACGAGGCCTTCCTCGCGCTGCCGGCGGGCCAACTCGACTTCCTGCGCGATCCCGCGAACCAAGCGGCGCTCGTGGACGTGCTGACGTTCCACGCGCTGCCGGGCCGCCTCGGTGCGCTGCAGCTCCTGCTCAACGGAGACACGCCGAACCTCGGCGGCGACCTCCTGTTCGCGTGTGTGCACGGCAATCAGTTCCGCATGAACGGCGTCGCGTGCCCGCGCTTCAACGTCCCGGCGAGCGACGGCGTGCTGCACATCGCGAGCGAAGTGCTGACCCGCACGACCACGCTGCGCACGACCCTCGCTGACCTCGGCCTCACGACGCTCGTCGGCCTGATCGACCTGGCGGGCCTCGACGTGCCGCTCTCGCAGCCGGGCACCTTCAGCCTGTTCGCGCCGAGCGAGGCCGCGTTCGCGGCCATGGACCCGGCCGTGCTCGCACAGCTCCAGGATCCCGCGAACACCGCGCAGCGCCTCGACTTCCTCAACCGCCACCTCCTGCTCGACGCGCTGCAGGAGATCGAAGTGGCGCGCTACGAGGAGCTGACGATGCAGAACGGCCAGGTGCTCGCGGTCGACATCACGGCTGGCGTGAGCCTCGGCGGGGTCACGCTCGCGACGAGCGATCGCCTCGCCACCAACGGCATCGTTCACATCATCGAAGCGGTCCTGCCGGGACCGTGACGGCCCCTCGGCGGCCGCGCGCGCCGAGCGCGAGCCCGGCCGCCGCGAGCGCTGCAGCCAACGCCCCGCACCACGGGGCGTATTCTTTGGCGGCCACCCGCGCGGCGGGTGCGCCCTCGGTGGACGGGAGCTCTGCCGAGGGTTCACCCGCCGCGCGGCGCTCCGCGTAGGGCACGACGCGCGGGTCCGGCGCGAGCGCTGCGTCGAGCGCCGCAGCGAACGACGCCGCAAAACGCGCGCTGTCCCCGTCGATCTCGAGCTCCGCGATGTGGACCGTGACGCGCCCGCGCGCCACCTCGACCGCGGGCCGCTCGCCCGCGTCGAGCCACGCTTCCCCAGCCCCGCTCGCGGGCCCAGGGACGTCGCGCGGGAACCGCGCACGCCCGCTCCAGCCGTCGCGCGCGACGGGCCAGAGCGGCCCGAGCTCGGCTGCGGCCGCCGCCGCGGGGCCCGCCACGACGAGGCGCGCGGTCACCCCCGGAGCGTCGAGCGCGAGCCCGCGCTCCTCCGCCCAGAGCTGCGCCAGCGCCGCGATCGGAGCCGGCAGGGCCCCCGTCCGCACCAGCGCCCCCGGCGCGACGGGCGGTCCGAGCGCGAGCGCGCCGTCCTGCTGGAGCGACACGAGGCGCCCGCCGTCCTCACCGATCGGTCCGGGCACCAGAGGCCCCCCCGAAGCGCAGACCGCGGCGTGGGCCGCGCTGCGTGCGCGATCGGAGAGCCACACGACCCCGGGACGGTCGAAGCGCTCCCACTCCGGCTCCGGCCCCGGAACCCCGCCTGCGAGCAGCGCGCGCACCTCCTCCGGCGGCGCCGCGCCCGACGCGAGCAGCGGCGCGGCGAGGTCGGCGGCGTGCCACAGCACCTCGAGGGTGCGGCCTGCGCGCGCGAGCTCCGCCGCGCGGCGCGCTGCGAACTCCGCCCACGCGGCGAGCGCGAGCTCGATGCGGCGCGGACTCGCGGGGTCCGTCGGCGCGTGCGGCAAGAGGCACGACGGGCTCGTGTCGAGCACGACCTCGAAGCGCTCCGGAGGCGCAGCGGGCCACACGACGGGCCGCGCCAGCGCGAGGACCGCCAGCGCGATCGCCAGCGCGATCAGCACGAGCGCCAGCGGCGGCCGCGGCCGCTCGCGCTCGCTCGACTGCGCCGCGGCGAGCGACCGCCAGAGGTGCAGCGCGCCCGTCGCGACCTCCGCGGGGCGCCCGGGCCAGAGGGCCAGCAGGAGCAGCAGAGCTGGCACCGTGAGTCCGACGAACCAGAGCGGGTGGAGCCACTGCATCGGAGGACCCGGGCCTCAGCCTTCGAGCAGCGCGCGCGCGGGCACCTCGAAGGCCGCGCTCGCGCGCCAAAGGTGGTGGCGCACGCGGCGCCGCTCGAGCGCTTGCGACGTGCGCTCGAGGTGCTGCTCGAGCGCCGCGCGGTACGCGGCGAGGGTCGCGGCATCGAGGGCCGTGGACAGCGCCGCACCCGACTCGGGATCGATGAAACGCGCGGCGGCGGCGCCGAGGCCCTCGGGTTCGAGCTCGCTGTCGGCGAGCACACGCCCGACGACGAGCGCCCGGCCCGGCCGCGCGTACGGCGCGATCCCGAGCGCCACCCCGTCGCCGACGGCGGCATCGAAGAGGTCGCCGAGCAGGAAGACCTGCGCCGCTTCGGCGGGCACGGCCCCGCGGCGCGCGGCGGTCGTGAGGCCGACGTCGTGGCGCTCGAGCGGCAGCGCCGCACACGCCGCAGCGGCGCGCGCGACGTCGCCGGGCCGGCGCAGCGTGACGCTGCGTGGGGTCGCCGCTTCGTGCGCACGACCGCCCTCGGCCTCGTGGTGGGCTGGGCTGCGCTCGCGCGGGCCCGTGAAGTGCAGCGTCACCGTCGCGCGCGCGCGCACGCCGACCGCAGCGAGCGCGACCGCGACTTCGGCGGCGGACTGCAGCTTCGACGGCGAGCCGACGTCCATCGACGCGCTCGTGTCGAGCACGATGGCCCAGTGCTCGACGGCTTCGCGGTGCAGCACGCGCACGTAGGGCTGGTCCTCGCGCGCGAGGAGCTCCCAGTCGATGCGGCGCGGGTCATCGCCCGCGCGGTACGGCCGGCGTCCGACGAATTCGAGCCCGGCGCCTGCGAGGTGCGCCCCTCCGGCGCCCTCGCGCCGCTCGCGCAGAGCGGCGCAGCGCGGCGCGAAGAGCTCGACGCGGCGCAGGAAACCCGGCCCGAAAGCCACCCGTTGCAGAGCGCGCTCCCCCATCGCGGCGCGGCGCGTCAGGGGGCCGTGCGGCGGACCGCGACGATCGTCAGGTCGTCTTCGCGCACGCCGTTCGAGAACTCGAGGACCGCGGTCGCGATCGCTTCGACCGTCGCCTCGGCCGAGAGGCCGCGGTGCCCCGCGTCGGAGAGGACCGCGCGCACGCCCGCATCGCCGAAGAGCTTGTCGGGGAACGCGGGATGGCGCGCCTCGACGAAGCCGTCGGTGAACGCCAGCAACAGGTCCCCTTCTTCGAGCGTCAGCGTCGGCCCGGCGGTGTACGGGAAGTCGGCCATCATGCCTAGGGCGGGCCCGTCCGCGCGCAGCGACTCGATCGCCCCCGTCGCGCGGCGCCACAGGAGCGGCGGCGTCTGGCCCGCGTTGAGCGTGCGCACGACACCGGCCTCACCGAGCTCCGCGACGAACAGCGTCAAGAACATGCCCGGGTCGATGCGCTCGCTGAGGTCGGCGTTCAGCATCGAAACGACCTCGGCGGGTGAGCCGAGCACGCGCGCGTACGAGCGCAGGCTCGCCTGGGCGGTGGCGGTGACGAGCGCAGGCCCGACGCCGTGCCCGGTGACGTCGCCGACGACGAACGCGACGCCGCCGGCTTTGGTGCGGACGAAGTCGTAGAAGTCGCCGGAGGCGTGCTCCGCCGGGCGGTACCAGCCGAACAGCTCGAAGCCAGAGACCTTCGGCGCGGCCTTCGGGAGGAGCCCCGCTTGGATCTCCGTCGCGATCTCGAGCGAGCGCTCGAGGCGCGCTTTCTCGAGCGACTGCAGGTTGAGGTGCGCGTTCTCGAGCGCGATCGCGATGTGCTGCGCGAGCGCGTAGAAGAGCGAGAGGTCCTCGACCTTGAAGGCGCGCGTGGTCGCTTTCGAGTCGACGTAGAGCGCGCCGCGCAGGAGCGCGCCGTGCGGGTGCGCCGACGCGCGGCTCTTGTCCTTGTCGCGGCTCGCGTCGTCCCGCGGGATGAGCGGCACACACATGACCGCCCGGATCTTCAGGTCGAAGATCGAGTTGCCGAGGTCGAGGTCCTCGGCGTTCTTCTGGACGGTCGTGCGGATCGGCTCACCCGACTCGAGCACCCGCCCCACGACCGACGTCGAGTACTTGACGTCGTCGGCGATGCGCTTGCCACCCGCCTCGCGCGCGACCCGGACGACCTGGTCGCCGGTCGCAGGGTCGATCAGGACGAGGAACCCGCGCTCGGCGCCCGTCGCTTCGAGCGAGCTGTCGACGACGTAGTCGAGCAGCGACTCGAGGTCCCGCGAGGCCGAGACCCGCGCGATCGCGTCGAGCAGGAGGTGCAGGGAGCGCCGGTCGGCCGCCGCGTCCCCGCGCAGGAACGCGGTCGGCGGATCGTCGGGCGGGGCAGGGGAGCCCGCGCCGTCGCCCGTGCCGCCCGCCCCAGGGGCCACCGCGCCGCGCGGCTCCGTCGTCGTCGCCTCGGCGGGTTTTGCGGGTCGCTTGCGCCAGAACGCCATGGCGGCAGTCTAACCGCGGCGCCCTCCCGGCTCCCGCGCCCAGGGCGACGGATTCGCTTGCCTGCTCCGGCGGCCCCTGCGACACTCCCCGACCGGGCGCCGCGCTCCGTGCGCCCACCGATAGGCCCCACCCGGCTCGCGAGCCCCGTAGCCCCACCGCACCCCCATGCACATCACCGTCGACCCCGGCGAAGCCCACGCAATCCTCCACCTGCGCGGCGAGTTCGACACGTACTACGTACCGCTGCTGCAGGACGAGATCGCGGCGCTCGACAAAGCGGGGGTGTACGCCGTGGTGCTCAACCTGCGGCTCGTCAAGTTCATCAACTCGACGGCCCTCGGGGCGATCCTGAAGGCGTCGAAGGCGCTGTCCGCGAAGGGCGGGCGCCTCGTCGTGTCGCGGCCGTCGGCGTTCTGCCGCGACATCCTGCAGAAGGTCGGCCTCGACCGCGTCGTGCCGGTCTTCGAGTCCGACGAAGACGCCGTCGCGAGCCTGCGCGGCGGTCCCGCGCCCGCGAAGAGCGGCGCCGGGGCTGGTTTCGAGGAGGACCCCTCCTCCGTCCTCTTCCGCCTCGTCGACCAAGCCCGCTTGCGCCACTTCATCGAAGAGGTCAAAGCGAATAACCCGATCCACAACTACGCGTTCGGCGAGAACTGGGCGGGGGTCGGCCGCATGAGCGGGCTCGGCGAAGACGGCCTGAGCTTCACGTGGAACGGCGGCAACACGGACCTGTCGCCGTTCGACATGGGCCAGATGCTGGCCGTCGGGACCGCGCTCTCCGTGAAGTTCCGCCTGCCGCTCCTGCAGCGCGGCTACTGCGAAGCCGAGTGCGAGGTCAGCTTGCTCGAAGAGCGCGCCGACGGTGTGAAGGTGCGCTGCGACTTCTCGGAGATCGACGCGGAGACCCGCGAAGCCGTCCGGCAATACGCCCAGGACATGGCCTTCCTGAAGGAAGAGCTGCGCAGAGCGACCGACAAGTGAGCCCGCGGAGCGGTTGAGCGAGGGGCCCCTGCCGCGGTCTCTCGCTGCACCTCGACGACCTCAGGCGAGGTCCGCCTTCGCCACTTCGCCTTCCGCGCCGCCGACGTCCGCGCCGAGCGGCACCTCGTCGGTTTGTTCGACGCGGCGGCGCTGGGTCGCGCGCACGAGCAGCGCTTCGAAGCGCGCGCCGATCTCGGGCCAGGCAAACCGCTGCTCCGCGAGCTCGCGGCCACGGCGGCCCCAGCGCTCGCGGCGCACGGGGTCCCCGGCGAGGGCGCGCAGGGCCTCGGCCCACGCGCTCGGGTCACCCGGCTTGACGAGCAGCCCGGAGCCCTGGTCTTCGATCAGGTCCGCGAGGCGCGGCACGTGCGAACCGAGCACTGGCACCCCCGCGGCCATCGCGCGGCGCACCTTGAGGCTCGCGACGTCGTCGTCGCGCGTCGCGACGACCAGCGCCGTCGCGCTGCCGAGGAGCCCCGGTAGCTCCTCTGCGCGCGGCACGCCGAGCCAGTGCACGCGGGCGCCGATGCCGAGCTGCTCCGCTTGGGTGCGCAGGCGCGCGCGGGCGCCGCCTGCGCCAGCGAAGACGAGGCTCCAGTCCTCGCGCCGGCCCACGGTCGCGGCGAACGCCGCGACGAGCTGGTCGAGCCCGCGCCCCTCTTCGACGCGGCCGATGTGCAAGAGGTAGCGCCCGGCGACCCCGTGGCGGCGCGGGAGCTCGCTCGTGAGCCCCGGGCGGAACGCCGTCAGGTCGACACCCGCGTGCAGGACGGAGATGCGCTCGGGATCGAAACCCTCGTCGCGCGCCTGGCGCTCGCCGACGGAGTCGAGGGCCACGAGGCGCGTCGCGGTGCGGCGCACGAGGGAGCCCCAGACGCGCTCGCCGAACCAGCGCTTGGCGCGCTCGATGGGCCGGCCCTTCGTCGGGAAGCCCTCTTCGACGAGCACGAGCGGCACCCCGAGGCGCCGGGCACAGCGCGCGCCGTGCCAGGCGGCCGGCGAGAGCGCGTCGTAGGCCACGAGCACGTCAGGGCGGCACCCCATGACCCCTGCGCCCTCCAGCGGCGCGACGTCGCCCACGAGGGGTCCGGCGCTCGAGCGCGGCACATCGCCGCGGGCGTCGCCGAAGGCGCGCACCTCGTGGCCCCGCGACAGGAGCTCGCGCGCGATGCGCGGCGCGTGCTCGCCGCCCTTGCGCCGCAGCGCGAAGGGGTCCAGCACGATGGCGATGCGGAGCGAGGGGGTCACGGCGGGTCGGGGGGGCCACAGCCCTCCCCTCTCCATCGAGCCGGAACGGGCCCCGGAGTGAACGCTCCCGCGACCCATGGTCCCGCCGGGGGACGGGGTTTGCCCGGGCTCGCGTTGGAAGTCGGTCGCGCCGCGCGACTTCTGGCGGGCCGTGCCTCAACCCGGCGCGCCGGACGCCGAGAACCCGAAGGAGCCGCAGCTCCGCCCGCCCCGCCGTTTCTGCCCGTTTCCCCCGAGCCCGATGCCCCGAATCCACTCCGACGGACCCAACTGGCGCCCTCCGCAGCGCGGCCTCTTCATCGATCGCTGGGGCACCCTCCTCGAGCTGCCGGGCTCGGGCTGGGTGCGCCGCTTCGAGGACGCGCGCTTCACCCGCGGCGCGGTCGACGCGCTCTTCCACGCGTGCCAGGCGGGCCTCAACATCTACCTCCTCGGGAACGTCGATCCGGTGGCGTTCGGCGAGCAAGACCAGAGCGAGTGGGACACGTTCCAGCGCGACCTGCACGACGCCCTGCGCCGGGGCGGTGTGAAGATCACGCGCGACTACTCGTGCACGGAGAACCCGGCGGGCAAAGCCCCCCACGACACGGACTCGGTGTACCTCCTGCCGAACACGGGCGCGATGTACCACGCGGCCCAGACCGACGGGGTCTCGCTGCGCCACAGCGTCGTCGTCGGCGATTCGAGCCTCGAGCTCGTCGCGGGCTGGCGCGCGGGCTGCCGCACTGCGGGGGTGCGCACGGGCCTTGCGGTGAAGGACCGTAAGTTCGAGGTCGACCCCGACATCACGGGCGAGAACCTCGCCGGCGTCGTGCGCGAGGTGCTCACACGCGTCTCGGTCTCGGCGGTCTGAGCCGCCGCGCTGCCGCCCGTCAGTGCGACTCCGCGAGCGCCCGCCGCGCCGCCTCTTCGAGGCGCACGGCGGCGTCCCGCGGCAGATCCAGGTGCGCGACGAAGCGCAAGATGCGCGGGCTCATCGCGAACACGCGCACACCGTGGGCGGCGAGGCGCGCTGCAATGGTGGGCGCGTCGAGGCCCGCCGCGGTGACTTCGACGTTCGCGATGTTGCTGTCCACGCGCGCGGGGTCCGCAGCGAGGCCGGGCAGCGCTCCGAGGCGTGCCGCGACCTCACGCGCGAGGTTGTGGTCCTCCGCGAGGCGCGCGACGTTCTCGCGCAGCGCGAGCTGCGCCGCTGCGGCGAGGATGCCGCACTGGCGCATCCAACCGCCGAGCCGCTTGCGCACGAGCCGCGCGCGCTCGAGGAACTCCGGGCGACCCGCGATCACGGAGCCCACGGGCGCGCCGAGCCCCTTCGAGAAACAGAGCGACACCGAGTCCACGCTGCCGCCGAAGTGCTGCGCGGAGACACCGCTGGCGACGACGGCGTTCGCGAGCCGCGCGCCGTCGAGGTGCACGGGGATCCCGCGCTCGCGCGCGACGGCGACGAGCGCGTCGAAGCGCTCCTTCGGCATCACCCGTCCGCCCGCGACGTTGTGCGTCTGCTCGAGACACACGAGCGCCGTGCGCGGGCAGTGGATGTAGGTCGGCCGAACGGCCTCGGCGAGCGCTTCGGGCGCCATGTCGCCGTCGGCCCCGCCGAGGGTGATCGACTGCAGGCCGTGCAAATACCCCGCGGCACCCGCTTCGTAGGTCGTCACGTGGGCGTAGCGCTGCACGACGATCTCGTCGCCCGGCCGCGTCCACGCGCCGAGCGCGATCTGGTTCGCCATCGTGCCCGAGGGCACGAAGAGCGCGCCGGGCTGGCCGAGCCACGCCGCGGCTTCGTCTTCGAGCGCACGGACGGTCGGGTCGCCGTCGAGCACGTCGTCCCCGACCTCCGCCGCGGCCATCGCAGCGCGCATGCGCTCCGAGGGCCGGGTGACGGTGTCGCTGCGGAAGTCGAGCACCTGCCCCATACGGCTCAGCGCTTCGCGGTCTCCGCGCGCTTCGCGAGGTGCTCGCGCACGCGGCGTAGGCCCTCTTGGATGTTCGCGGCGCTGTTGGCGTAGCTGAAGCGCATGTACCCCTCGCCGAACTTGCCGAAGCTCGTGCCGGAGAGGCACGCGACGCCGGCTTCGTTCAGGAACTCGTGTTCGAGCGTCCGCGACGGGATGCCGGTCCCGGAGGTGTTCGGGAACGCGTAGAACGCGCCCTTCGGCATCACGCAGCGGAAGCCCGGGATCGCGTTGAGCTCGCGGTGGATGAGCTTACGGCGCTCGTCGAAGGCGGCGAGCATCCGGTCGACTTCGTCCTGCGGGCCGCGCAGGGCCTCCACCGCGGCGACCTGCGTCGCAGCGTTGGCGCAGGAGCTCGAGTTGATCTGCAGGCGCTCCGCGTGCGCGACGAGGTCCTTGGGCCACACGCCGTAACCGAGGCGCCAGCCGGTCATCGCGTAGGTCTTGCTCCAACCGTCGAGCAGGATCGCGCGGTCGTGCATCTCGGGGTACTGCAGGATGCTGACGTGCTCTTCGCCGTCGTAGAGCTGGCGGCCGTAGATCTCATCGCACATCACGACGACGTGCGGGTGCGCCCCGAGGCCCTTCACGAGGGCGTCCATCTCCGCGCGCGGGATGATGCCGCCGGTCGGGTTCGCGGGCGTGTTGATGATGAGGAGGCTCGTGTTCGGCGTGATCTGGCGCAGCACGTCCTCCGCGCGGAACGCGAAGCCCTGCTCTTCGGAGAGCCGGATCGGCACCGGCGTCGCGCCGGACCAGTGGATGAGGCTCTCGTAGATCGGGAAGCCGGGGTTCGGGTACAGGATCTCCTTGCCCGGCTCGCCGAACATCATGATCGCGTAGAACATCGTCGGCTTGCCGCCGGGGACGATCAGCACGCGGTCGGGATGCACGTCGGCCTTGCGGCGCAGCTTGATGTCGTCGGCGACGGCCTCGCGCAGCTCCGGGATGCCCTTCGCCGGGGTGTACTTGTGCCAGCCGTCGGCGAGCGCCTTACGCCCCGCCTCGACGATGTTGGCGGGCGTCTGGAAGTCGGGCGCGCCGATGTGGAGGTGGACGATGTCCTTGCCCTTTGCCTCGAGGGCCTTCGCCTTCGCGAAGACCTCGAAGGCGGTCTCGGTGCCGAGCACCGACATGCGCTGTGCCAACTTCATGGGTGAGCCGTGCGGGGGGAGCCGGGGGGGTCGAGCGCCGTCGCGGGCGCGGGCCGCGCACCGTACCGCGACAGGGGGCCCGGCGGAAC
Organism: uncultured Planctomycetaceae bacterium; assembly: GCA_964402175.1. Lineage (GTDB taxonomy): Bacteria > Planctomycetota > UBA1135 > UBA1135 > JAWKUK01. Next base: position 16,939 of record CAYOBN010000081.1, read on the forward strand.
CCGCGAAGGGCCGCGACCGGCCCCGTTTCGCGGCACCAGGGCTGTGACCCCGCGCCCTGGGTGGACTACGCTCCGCCGACCATGCAACCGCTCCGTCCCCACCTCGCGCTGCTCGGCGCGGCCCTGGCCGCCGCCCTCGCGGCCTGCGGCAAGTCGCCCGACCTCGTCGTCCGTGTCTCCCTCGACCAGATCTTCTCGGAGGACCTGGTGCGGGAGTTCGAGCGCGAGACGGGCCTCGTCGTGCAGGCCCAGTACGACATCGAGCAGTCGAAGACGGTGGGCCACGTCAGCGCGATCCTGGCCGAGCACGCCTCGGGCCGGCCGCGCACGGACGTCTTCTGGAACAACGAGATCGCCCAGACGATCCGGCTGGCGGAGGCCGGCTTGCTGGCCCCCTACGCGTCGCCGTCCGCGGCGGACATCCCGGCCCAGTTCAAGGACCCGGGCCACCTCTGGACCGGGTTCGCGGCCCGCGCGCGGGTGCTGATCGCCAACACGAACCTCGTCGAAGAGAACCAGGTGCACGGCACGCTGGACCTCTTCGCCGAAGCGTGGCACGGCAAAGCCGGCATCGCGGTGCCGCTGACCGGGACGACGCTGACCCACGCCGTCGCGCTCTACCAGGTCATGGGCGAGGAGTGGGCGCGCGAGTTCTTCGGCAAGGTGGCCGCAGAGAACGCCGCAGGCCGCTTGCAGCTCCCGAACTCGAACGGCCAGTCGATGACGCTGACCAAAGCCGGGACGTTGGCGTGGGCCTGGACCGACACCGACGACTACCACGTCGCGCACCTCGACGGCGCGCCGGTCGCGCGCATCTTCCCGGATCAAGTGGCGGCGCCGGGCACGCTGATGCGCGACGGCGAGCCGCTCGGGACGCTGCTGATCCCGAACACGATCATGCTGCTGAAGGACGCGCCGCGGCCCGAGGCGGCGCGGCGCTTCATCGACTGGGTGCTGCGGCGCGAGGTCGAACAGAAGCTGGCGGCGTCGCGCTCCGCGCAGATCCCGGTGCGCGCCGACGTCCCGCGGCCGGCGCACGTCGGCCAGCTCGGTGATTTCAAGATCATGCAGGTCGACTACGTCGCGCTCGGCAAGGACATCGCGCGGCGCACCGAAGAGCTGACGAAGCTCTTCAACCGCTGAGCACGCTCGAGAGTTCGAACGAGGCGCACATGACCCCGACGAGCCGTCCCCTGCTGGTCTCCGCGCTCGCGGTCCTGGCGATCGCCGGGTTCGCGCCCGTGGTGATGATGCTGTCGCCGCTCGTCGAGCGCGCCGCAGCGGACGGCATCGGTGTCTTCTTCGCGGGGGTCTACGACGAGCGCACCGTGACGCTCCTCGCGCGCACCGCGAAGCTGGGCCTGACCGCTGCGGGCATCGCGGTGTTGCTGGGCGCGCCGTTCGGCTTCTTCGTCGCGCGCACGGACATCCCCTGCGCGCGCCTGCTGCGCGCGGCGGGGCTGGTGCCGTTCATCCTGCCGCCGCTCGTGCTGGCGATGACGTGGACGATGATGCTCGACTGGCGCGAGTTCAAGATGGCCTCGCGCCTCTTGGGGCTCGCGACGTTCCCCGTCGTCGCGCTCTTCACAGCGCGGGCGTTCGAGCAGGTCGACGCGCGCCGCGAAGAGGCCGCGCGGCTCGCGGGCGGCCTGCCCGCCGTCCTGCGCATGGAGCTGCCGCTCGTGCTGCCGAACGTGCTGGCCGGGGCGTGCCTCGCGTTCTCGTTTGCGATCAACGACTTCTCCCTACCGGACTACGTCTCGGCCGTCGGGCGCAAGTTCGGTGTGTACGCCGCAGAGATCTTCACCGCGGCGAAGGTGGCCGACGACCGCGCGCGGGCGACGGCGATCGCGCTGCCGCTGATCGCGCTGACCCTCGTCGCGCTCGTGCCGGCGCTCGCGCTGCGGCGCCGCGGCGTCGCGGTCGCCGCGGGTGACTTCCAGCGCCCGGAGCCGCTGCCGCTCGGGCGGTGGCGCTGGCCCGCGTTCAGCTTCTGCGCGGCGCTGGTGCTCGTCGGCGCCGTGATCCCGATGGGCCGCTTGCTCTACGAGGCGGGCGGCGGGCCGCGCCTCTTCGGCGCGGGCTCGATCCGGCGCGCGGCCTGGACCCAGGGCGGCGGCGCGGCCCAGGTCGCGCCCCCTGCGGCGCAACCGGGAGCTGCGACGGCGGACCCGAGCGCAAATCCTGCAGCCGATCCCGCAGCCCGCGCTGCGGCCGTGGCGGCGGCAGCCGCCGCGGCGCGCAGCGCGTCCCGCGGCTCGGCGCCCGCGCCGAGCCCCGCGCCGCGGGTCCCGCAGCCCACCAATTCGGCGGCGGCGGGCACCTTCAAGCCCGAATCGCCCGAAGCCGCGGCCGCGATCGCCGCCGCCGAAGCCGAAGCGGCCAACGGCGGCCAGGACCCGCTGCGCAACGCGCCGCTCCTGGAGCGCTTCGCGGCGTTCGCGCAGAACGTGCGCCGCTCGTTCGCCCGCGCCTTGGAGCTGTCGCGGGGCTCGCTCGTCGCGAGCCTCGGGTTTGCGTTCACCGCTGCGACCCTGGCGGTCCCGCTGGCGCTGGTGCTCGGGCACGCAGCGGCGCGGCGGCGCCGCGGCTGGTGGATCGAAGCGCTCGCTGTCGGCCCGATCGCGGCCCCGGCTATCCTCTTCGGCATCGGCGCGATCGGCGCGTGGAACCACGGCCCGACCGCGGCCGTGTACGAGTCGGGTGCGATCGTCGTGCTCCTCTACATCGGGCGCTTCCTCGTCTTCCCGACCTTGGCGCTGTCGCGCGCGAGCGCGTCGCTCGACCCGCGCCTCGAAGAGGCGGGCGCGCTCGCGGGCGCCGGGCCAGCGCGACGGCTCGGTCGCATCGTCGCGCCGAACATCTGGCCGGCGCTGCTGGGCGCCTGGACCCTCGTGTTCGTGCTCTCCGTGCGCGAGCTCGACGCGGCGATCCTCGTGCCCGCCGCGAACGACACGGTCCTCTTCCGCGTGTTCAACGCCGTGCACTTCGGCCGCGACGACTTCGTCTCGGCGCTGTGCCTGCTCGTCGTCTTCGCCCTGCTGCTGCCCGGCCTCCTCTGGTCCATCTTCGCGCGCCGGCGCATGGAGTTCCTCCCGTGAACAGCACTTCGATCGCAGCGCCCGCGGTGGCGCTCTCCGGGCTCGGCGTGCGCGTCGACGGGCGCACCCTGCTCGAGGGCATCGACCTCGAGCTCATCACCGGCGAACACACGTTGCTCGTCGGACCGTCGGGCTCGGGCAAGTCGACGCTCCTGCGCGCGATCGCGGGGCTCGTCGCCCCCACCGCGGGTACGGTCGCGCTCTTCGGTCAACCGGCGAGCGCGCCGGGCGCTGTGCTCGTTCCCCCGGAGCGACGCGGCGTCGGCATGTTGTTCCAAGGCGCGGCGCTGTGGCCGCACATGCGGGTGCGCGAGACGGTGGCGTTCGTGCTGGCGCGGCGCGGCGTGCCGCGGAGCGCGCGGCGCGAGCGCGCCGACGCGCTCCTCGCGCAGTGTGACCTCGCCGGTTTCGCCGACCGCCGCGCTGCGACGCTGTCCGGCGGCGAAGCGCAGCGCCTCGGCCTCGCGCGGGCGCTCGCCGCGGAGCCCCGCGTGCTCTTGCTGGACGAGCCCCTCGGGCCGCTCGACGCGCCGCGCCGCGCGGCGCTGCTCGACATGCTGCACCGGGTGCAGCGCGCGCTCGGTTTGACCGTGCTGCACGTCACGCACGACCCCGCGGAGGCCGCGCGGGTCGCAGACCGCACTTTGGCCCTGGACGGGGGCCGCCTCACGACCGACGATCGGAGCGTCAAGCCATGATCCGCGTCCTCATCGGTTCCGTCGTCCTCGCCCTCGCGGGCTGGTTCGTCTATGCGCTCGTGCCCGCGGAGCGCCGCGAGTCAGTGGTAGAGACCGCTGCGCCTGGGACCGCCGAGCCTCTGGCCGCGACCGCGGAAGGCCCGCGCGAATGGACGAGCTCGTCGCAGTGCCGCGACTGCCACACGCAGATCTTCGACGAATGGCTCGCGTCGCCGCACGCCAACTCGTGGAACAACGAAGACGTGCGCGTGGGCTCGAACAACTTCGAGAACAAAGACTGCATCGACTGCCATGCGCCGCGCCCGGTCTGGGAGAGCGGCATCGGCGAACGCGTCTTGCCGCGCGCGTCGCGGCGCTCGGAGGGCGTGGATTGCCTCGCGTGCCACCTGCTGCCCGACGGGCGCATGGCGGGCACGATCGAGAACCCCTCGGCGCCGTGCCGGCCGACGATCCGGCGCGAGCTGCAGCGCGTCGATTTCTGCGCCGGGTGCCACGACCAGCACAAGACTGTGACGATGTGGAAGGCGACACCGTTCGCCGAGGAGCGCGTCGGCTGCATCCAGTGCCACATGCCGTACCGCACCGATAATCCGTCGGATGGGCGCGCGCACACGATGCCCGGCGGGCACTACATCGAGGTCGTGCGCGCCGCGGTGACCCTGTCCGTGACGCCGCGCTCCGAGGGCGGGTACACGGTGGAGCTCGCGAACTTCGGCGCGGGGCACAGCTTCCCCACCGACGAGCGCTCGCGCGCGGCGGACGTGTGGTGGCGGCCGCTCGCGGGAGACCCGACGCAGCTCGACGAACACGGCGTGACCCGCGACGGCGGCCCGTGGCGGCACCTGCACCGCATCCGCGATCCCTACCGGCACGAGACGAACCTCGTCAGCACGCTCTTGATGTACGGTGAGCGCCGGCCGCTCGTGCTCGACGACCCCGCGGCTCTGGGCGGTGTCGAGGTCGCGCTCGTCTACAAACGCACGCCGTACTACCGCGACCCCGCGACCGGCGCGCCGCTCGCGACGGAGAACGTGACGGATCCGTTCATCGACGCCGAGCTCGTGCACCGCGCGGTGGTGCGGCCTTGATGCGCCTTTGGCGAGGCGCGGTCGGGGCGTATGTCGCGGTGGCGCTCGGCCTCGCGCTGTGCGCGTGTGCGCCGGAGAGCGAGCCCCGCAACGGATCCGGTGACGAAGCCGCGGCGGAGTCCGCAGGAGAGCGGCCCGGGGAACCGAACCGCTCAGCGCCTTCTGCTACCCTGGGCGCGGCGGCACCAGCGCCTGAAGCTGCGCGGCGCGCGGACGCGCCGCTCGCAGCGGTGCTCGCGCCCGAGCTCGCGCGCGCGGGAGCCGCGCCCGACGTGTCGGCGTACCAGGGCACGCCGGACCCCGAAGCCGCGGAGCTGCTCGCCTTCGTACGCGCGATGGCCGAGGCCGTCGCGCGCGACGCCGGCGCCATGGATGCGGTGGCGCGCGACGTGCGCTCCGAAGGGGCGGCGGTCGTGCGCGCGCTCGTCACCCTCGCGCTCGATCCGAACCAAGAGGCCGAGGTCCGCGCGGCGGCGGTCGGGTTGCTGCCGGCCACCGGCGCGCCCGAAGCCGCCGACGCGCTGGTGCAGGTGGCGGCGGCGAGCGGTCCCGGCGGGACCGAGCCTTGGCTCAGGCGGCTCGCGCTCTGGCGGGTGCGCGAGGTCGCGGCGGGCGACGGGGCGTTGCTGTCGCTGATCCTGCGGCTGAAGTACGAGACGGACGACGAAGCGCGCGTGTGGCTCGCGGGCTCCTTGGCGCGCTTCGGTGTGTTCGCTGGCGTCGAGGACCTCATACGGCTCGCCGCGGGCAGCGCGCCTGCGCGCGCCGCAGCGAGCGAGGAGCTGCAGAGCGTGGTCGCCGCAGCGGGCAACGCGTCGGCCGAGGCGCTCGCTGCAGCGTGGCGCGGGGCTCCGGCGTTGGAAGAGGAGTTCCAGGCCTTCGGCTCGCAAGCGCTGCGGGCGGCCGTCTGGCGCGCCATCGCGGAGCTGTCGGGTGAGCGCTTCCAGCTCCGCGGCGTCGACGATGCACGCTATGCGCTCTCGCGCCTGCCCGCCGAAGCGGCCCCCGAGCTCGCGCGGGCGCTCGGGGACACGGACCCCTTTGTGCGTTTGCACGTCGCGCAGGTCCTCGAGCGGATGGGGCCGCGGGCGGCGCTCGCGCTGGGCGCGCTGACGGAGCGCCTCGCGGACCCGCACACGGGTGTCGCTGCAGCGGCGGCGGAAGCGCTGGGCGCGGTGGGCCGCGGTGTGGGCCCAACAGCGCGCGCGGCCGCGACCGAGGCCCTCGTGCCGCTGACGGCGGCGGGGCTGCCGCACGAGCTGCGTGTGGCGGCCGTGCGGGGCCTCGGGCGGCTCGTGGATCCGGCCCAGGGCGAGCGGCTTCTGCGCATGGCGGCTGAGCAGACCCTCGATCAGGACCTGCGCCTCGCCGCGGCCGAGGGCGCCGTCGCATTGGGCCTCGGCGAGCCCCTCGTCCCGTACCTGCTGGAGCGCCTCGCGGACCCCCTCGGCGACGCGGGCGCCGCGGAGTCGCTCTTGGCGGCGTACTTGGAGCAGCGCGCGGCTGGGCCGCGCAGTGGCGCAGCGCGCGCGGCGTGGGACCTGTGGCGCGCGCTGGGGCCGCCGTTCGAGCGAGTGCACACGCCGGAGGAAGTGAGGCTACGCCGCAGGGCGCGAGCGGCGTTGGTGACGGGGCTCGGGGCTCCGTGAGGGCCCGCGCGGCAGTTCGAACTGCGTCGGTGGGGGTGGAGTCGAACGGTACCAGGTACGACTTGGCGGCGAGGGCGCGCGCGGAGCGCGCGCTCG
>CAYOBN010000082.1:0-6571 GCA_964402175.1 uncultured Planctomycetaceae bacterium
CGTCAAGGCGTGCCGAGCCCCACTCCGCTGCGGATCCAATCCAGCGTCGTCGCCACGAGCTCCTCGAGCACCTCCGCCTGCGAGCGACCCGAAGCCCGCAGCACATCGAAGCCATGGTCCGCGCCGCGGATCACAGCCAGCCGCGCCTTCCCGCCGTAGACCTCCAGCGCCGTGCGCAGGAGGCCGAGCTCGCACAGGGCGTCCCGGTCGCCCTGCAGGAAGAGCGCCGGCTGCGCCAGCGCCGCGAAGTGCTCCGAGCGCTGCCGGTCCGGTTTGCCCGCCGGATGCAGCGGATAACCGAGCAGCACGAGGCCCGCGCACGTCTCGCCCTCTGCCGCAAGGTAGGTCGCGATGCGCCCGCCGAGCGACTTCCCGCCGAGCAACAGGCGCCGCCCCGCAAACCGCTGCTCCGCCTCCCTGAGCGCTGCGCGGTGCACCATCTCGAGCACGGGCCTGCGGTCGGGCGGCCGCCTTGGGCCGCCGCGCTGCATCTGCTCCATGTACGCGTACTGGAAGCGCAGCACCGGCACCCCACCTGCGGCGACGGCGGCGCTGAACGCAGTCAGGATCGGCGCGGTCATCGGCGCCCCCGCGCCGTGCGCGAGCAGCAGCGCGGCGGTCCCGAGGTCCGCCCCATGCGGCGGCTCGTCGAGCAGCATCGAGACGTGCTGGACACCCTCGTGGGGGACCGACAGCAGCAACGGGCGTGAGCTCACGCCCGAGAGCGTATAGAGTTCGCGCCCCATGACCGAGCGTCCGAATCGAAAGCCCGCGCGGCCGCGGCCCCAGTTCCAGACCCCGAAGCTGTCGACGACGACGCTCTGGTACCACCCCTCGGCCCAGTACACCGAGGAACCGATGGGGCTCCGCGGCTACGAAGGGGCGACCCCGCCCTGGGTCGTGTGGAACCTCCTGACGCGCTACACCCGCGAAGGGGACCTCGTGGTGGATCCCTTCTGTGGCGGCGGCACGACCCTCGACGTCGCGCGGAGCCTGAACCGACGCGCGCTCGGCTACGACTTGAACCCGGTGCGGCCCGAGATCTTTCGCGCCGACGCACGCAGCCTGCCCCTCGAAGACGGCAAGGTGGACTTCGTGTTCATGGACCCGCCGTATTCGACCCACATCGAATACTCCGAGGACCCCCGCTGCATCGGCAAGCTCTCTGCCTTCGATCCCGCCTACTACGAGGCCTTCGAGCACGTCTTCGACGAAGCGGACCGCATCTTGCGCGACCGCAGGTTCATGGCGCTCTTCGTGTCGGACTCGTGGGACAAGAAGAAGGGCTTTGCACCGATCGCGACCCGCCTCGCCGAGCAGCTCCGCGCCCGCTTCCGGCCGATCGACCACATCGCGGTCGTGCGCGGAAACCGCGACCTCGAGAAGCCGAACTTCCACAAAGCCGCCGCCGAAGGCAACTTCTACCTGCGCGGCTTCACGCACTTGCTCCTCTTCAAGAAGGAGCGCAGTTGAGCCGGTCTCAGCGCTTCCAGCCCTCGACCAGCGACCAGTAACCCGCGGTCGCGCGGCGCGTGATGTCGCGGAAGCCAGCGGCTTCCAGAGCGGCGCGCAGCTCGGCGAAGGAGTACTGCTGTCCTTCGGTCCAGACGAGCATGTCGAGGTGCACCAGCACGTTCGCGAGCGGGCCGCTCTGATCGTCTGCGACGAGCTTCTCGTGGATCAGGATCCGTCCACCTGGCGGCAGGCAGTGGTACGCCTTCGAGAGGAGGTCCCGCCCGGTCTCGAAGCTCCAGTCGTGCAGGATCTGCGACAGCAACACTGCATCGTGGCCCGTTGGCCACGGGTCCTTGAACATATCACCCGGCGCGACTTCGATCTGTGCCGCGACCCCCGCGCCCGTCGCGTACTCGATCGCGAGCGGACAGACCGCAGGTAGGTCGAAGATCGTGCACGAGAGCCGCGGGTTCCGCGCCGCGAGCGCGATCGACAATGCCCCCGAGCCGCCGCCGACGTCGAGCACACGCCCGAGGTCTTGCGTCTCGAGCACCTCGGCGACACCTGCAGCGGGGCGCTCGCTGATCGCGTGCATCGCCGCGGTGAAGGCGCGCGCTTTCTCTGGATCGCGGGCGTGGGCCTCCCAGGGGTCCTCGCCGCCGTAGACGCTTGCGCGGTCGGCCGACAGCGCGTCCAGCAGCGCCCGCGGGGACAGGAACCCGTCGACCTCCAGGTCCACGAGGCCTGCGAGCGACCCGCGCCGACCGCGCACCAGGTACGCCGCCGCTTCGGGCGCCAGGGCGACGCGCCCGTCCGTTCCGCGCGCGAGGAGGCCCTGCGCCGCCAGGGCGCCGACGAGCGCCCGTGCGCCGCGCGGGCTCCAGCCCATACGCGCGGCAATGTCCGCCGAATCGAGTGGTCCCTCGGTGTCCAGCAGGTCGAAGAGCCCCGCGCGCACACCCGCCGCCAGAGCGGCGCTGGCGCGGCCGGCGATGTACGCGTCGTAGACGCGCCGGTCATCCAGCGGATACGCGGCCGGGTTGCGGCGGGGCTCGGTCATGGCTCAGGTCGACGTCACGAGGTCGACGACGAACACGAGGGTCGAGTTCGCCGGGATCGCGCCCGTCGCGCGCGCCCCGTAGCCGAGGTCAGGCGGGATCACGAGCAGGATCCGGCCGCCCTCTTTCACGAGCTGAAGGCCCTCGGTCCAGCCCCTCACGACGCCGCTCAGCGGGAAGCTGATCGGAGCGCCGCGCTTCCACGACGAATCGAACTCCGTGCCGTTCGTCAGCCAGCCGCTGTAGTGCGCCAACACGGTGCTGCCCGCGTTCGGCTGCTTACCGGTGCCTTCGCGCAGGACCTTGTACTTGAGGCCGCTCGGGGTGGTCGTCAGCGTGTCTTCCGCGGGCAGCTCGAACTCGGGGCGCGTCGCATCGAACACCGACACCACCTTGATCTGCCACACGCTCGGCGCGCCCTTCGGCAGGTTCGGCAGCTCGCGCTGGCCAAAAGCCAGGTCCGGCGGCACGCGGAAGAGCACATGGGCGCCCTTGCGCAGGTGCTTCTGCGCTTCGCTGAGGAAACGCGCCGGCAGGTTGCCCGCGCCGAAGACGATCGGCCCGTTCAGCGTCGTGCCGCGCAGCGGATACGTCGAACCACCGACCCAACCGCCGCCCAGGTTGCGCACCGTGTACTCGGCAGCGGCGATGCCCTGCGCGAGCGGCTCGCCCTCACCGGCTTCGATGACGTGCCAGGCGAGGCCCGTCTCGCTCGTCTGGATGGTGCTCTCGTCCGTCGGCCACGCGACGGCGGGCAGCGCGCGCGCTTCGACCGCGAGGAGCTCGACGTCGAACACGAGGGTCGCGCCACCGGCGATGCCGGCTTGCGGCACACCGCGGTCGCCGTACGCGAGCTTCGCCGGGATCGTCAGCTTGATGCGGCCGCCGACGGGGCAGTGTTGCATGCCCTCGTTCCAGCCCTCGATCACTTGGCCGAGGGCGAACGACACCGTCTCGATCTCGCCGCCCGCGAAGCGCGGTTTGCGCGACGTGTCGAACACCTTGCCGTCCGTCGTCCAGCCGGTGTAGTGGACGCGGATCATGTCGCCCATGCCGGCCTTCGGGGCCGAGTCGTCACCCGGCGCCAGGATCGAGTAGACGAGGCCGCTCGGCAGCTCGACGAGCTCCGTGTCGGCCGGGATCGGCGGGTCTTCGACCGGCGGCGGCGCGGGCGCGGTGGAGCAGTTCGGGGCGGCGAAGGCGAAGGCGAAGAGGAGGGAGAGGAGCTTCATGGTGCTGCGCGGAGGCCGGCGTGCCGCCCCCGGGTTGGGGGCCGCGGCGCTGGCGGCCAGGGAGGGTAGACCCCGGGACGGGCGACCGGAAGGGGGCGCTGCTCAGGCTCTGCCCCCCGACGGTCGATGGACCGACCGTGAGCCTGTCCCTCCGCTCCCTCCGCCCGGCGCTCGCCGCGGCGGCTGCGCTCTCGGCGTGCATCGCGCCGACCGTCTCGGTCGACGCGACGGGCGGGCCCATCGGCCTCAGCGGCAGCTTCGGGGCCTCGACCGGCGGGCCCGTCGCTGCCACGGACCTCGGGGCGCTCGGGGTCGACGGCCACGACGGTGGTTTCTTGCCGCGGGTGCACTTCGACTGGCGCGGGATCCACCTGTCGGTCGGGGGGCTCTTCACGAACCGCACGGGCGACGGGGTCCTCGCGGGTGAGATCGCCCTGGGCGGAACTGTCATCCAAGCGGCGACCCCGGTCCGAACCGGCCTCGATCTCGAGGTCGGGACCGCGGCCGTCACCTGGGACTTCGTGCCCGACCCCCGCGTCGAGCTGGGCCTCGGCTTCGGCCTGCACCTCATCGACCTGGAGGCGAGCGTGACGGCCATCGCCACCGGAGAGCGCGCGCGCACGGACGAGCTCATGCCCGTGCCGTTCCTCGCTGCGCGTGCGAACCTCGTCGATTGGCCGCTCGGGGCGGGGTTGACCCTCGGCAAGGTAGACCTGGGCCTGCCCGGCCTCGACCTCGAGGCGTTCGACCTCGACGCCTTCATCGAGTGGCGCGCGTTCGGTGACGGGGCGCGCGAGACGGGTTACCTCGTGCTCGCGTACCGCCACCTCGATCTCTTCGCGGAGTACGACGACGTCGACAGCGGCGTCGTCGCAGACCTCGCGCTGCGCGCGTGGACCCTCGGCTTGCGTTTCCGCTTCTGAGCGCGCCCCGTGGTGGGGCTCAGAGGCCCATGATGTGGTAACCCGCGTCGACGAACAGCGTCGAACCGGTGATGCCGCGCGCTTCGGGGCCGACGAGGAACTTACACACGTCGCCGACCTCCTCCTGCGTCACGTTGCGGCGCAGCGGCGCGCGCTCTTCGATGTTGTCGAGCATCTCGTTGAAGTCCTTCACGCCGCTCGCCGAGAGCGTCCGGATCGGCCCGGCGCTGATCGCGTTCACGCGAATGCCTCGCGGACCGAGGTCCGCCGCGAGGTAGCGCACGGACGCTTCGAGCGCTGCCTTTGCGATGCCCATCACGTTGTAGTTGCGGATGACTCGCTCTGCGCCGATGTAGGTCAGCGTCACGATGGAGCCTTGCCGTCCCTCCATCAGAGGCAGGCCCGCGCGCGCGATCTCGGTCAGCGAGTACGCGGAGACCTCGTGGGCCAGCATGTAACCCTCCTTCGACGTATCGAAGAAGTTCCCCTGCAGCTCTTCGCGCTTGGCGAAGGCGATCGCGTGCACGATCGCATCGAGCGAGCCGAAGGACTCGCCCAGGATGCGGAAGAGCTCGGCGATCTCACCGGGTTGCGTCACGTCGCACGGCAGGCAGAGCGACCCGGGCAGCTCGTCCGCGAGGCGCCGGACCGTGTCTTCCATGCGCTCGTTGGCGTAGGTCAGCGCCAGGCGCATCCCCGCGTCCGCGAGGCTCCGGGCGCAGCCCCAAGCGAGGGATCGTTTGTTCGCGACGCCGAGCACGAGCCCGGTCTTGCCAGCCAGCATGGGAGCAGTGTTCAAAGGAGTGCGGTAGGTAGGGAGAGCGCGCGCCGCGCGGGGCAGAGAGGATAGTGCGCGCGCGCGCGGGAATCAGCGCCGGTGTGGCGCTTCGGGCGGCGGGCGGGTCTCCAGCGGGGCGGGTGCGCGGACCGCGGTCGGACCGAGTTCTCCACAGCCGAGCGGGGGCGTTCGCCCGATGTGCTGCGGGGAAATCCGGGCTGCGCAAGGGGCGCCGCTGCGCGAGCCTCGCAGCGTCGCCGATGGAGCCTGCCCCGGAGCCCCCCCTCACACCCCGCCCCGGCCCCGCCCGGTGGCGCGCGCCAGCGACGTGGCGCAGCCTGCTCGTCCCCGCGAGCGAGCGCGCCCTCGTCCGCCGACTCACCGAGGGCGATCCGCTCGACCTCGCGCGGCTCACGGCGCAGCTCCTGCGCGAGCGCGCGCTCGTCGCGGACGCGGCGGCGGTGCAGTGCGAAGCGCTCGCTCGGGTCGTCGACGGCCTCGGCCAGAGCGCGTCGGCCCGCGCCGGCGACGGCGGAGCCCTGCGCTTCGGGCCCACCTGGCTCGCGCGCGAGACCGAAGCGGCGCTGCGCGCGTGGCTCGCGGGCAAGGATGCCGGGGCCGTGCAGAGCTGCGACCTCACGCGCGCGGTGGCGCGGACGTTCGCCGAGCGGCCGCTCGCGGAGCGCCGCGCCGCGCTGGCGGTGTGTGTCGAGCGCACGCCGCTCGAAGAGCACGCGCGCGCGTCGCGCGCGGAGCTCGCGCGGCTCGGGCGCGGCCTCGGCGCGCTGGCCGCGGCGCTCGGGCGGACTGCGGCTGCGGCGAGCCGTTGCGTTTGTTGCGCCGCGGTCCCGCCGGCGCTCGGCGAAGAGGCCGCGTTGCTCCTGGCGTTGCCGACGGAGCTCGCGCCGCACGCAGGGCGCGCGCTTGCGGTCCTGCGTGTGCTCACGGCGAGCGCCGCGCGCGGGCCCGAAGCGCTCTCGCCCGAGACCGTCGCGGGGGCGCTCGCAGAGCACCGACGCGCCCGCGCCGCGCGGGTGGCGCGGGCGGAGCTCGCACGCGCTTTGGCTGCGGCATGGCCGGGGGATGCTCGGCGGACGTTTGCTGTCGCCGAGGTTCTGCCCGAGG
>CAYOBN010000082.1:6671-23148 GCA_964402175.1 uncultured Planctomycetaceae bacterium
GCATGGCCGGGGGATGCTCGGCGGACGTTTGCTGTCGCCGAGGTTCTGCCCGAGGCCTCGCCTTGGGTCTCGCCTGGGGCCTCGCCTGGGGTCCTGTCCCGGGAACTGTCCGGGAACGCGCGCGGGGCGGCGGGGTCGGGCAGCCCTCCCGAGCGCGCGCTCGCCGCCCTCGTCGCAGCCGAGGCGCCGCGCGCTGCGGAGGTCGCGGTGGCGCTCGAGCTCGAGCTCTGGCGCGGCCGCGTCGCGGCGCTCGACGCGGAGCCCCGGAGCACCGCCGCGCGCGCCGCAGCGCTCGCGCGGCGCGCCGCCGACGCGCGCATGGCGAGCGTCGCGGACGGCGCAGCGAGCGACGCCGTCGCCGCGCTGCTCGACGCAGGCGACCCCGCCGAGGCGCTGGCGGTCGGCGCAGCGCTCGGGCTCGATCCCGCGGCTGCGCGCGGGATGCTCGGAGAGCTCTTCGCAGAGGCGCTGCAGGCGCTCGGTCGCGGGGTGAGCACGGGCCGAGAGCTGCGCCGCGCACGCAGAGGACTGCGGCGGGAAGGAGCCGCGAATCCCCCGCGGCGCCGCGATCCGCGCCGCGCCGCCGACTTCGGTGCGATCTCCCTCGCGGTGATCGCTGTGGGTCCGAACGGCCCGCTCCTCGTGCACAGCGATGGACCCGCTGCGACGGCGCCGTTGCCCCAGGGCGATGCCCCTTGGACCCTTGTCCCTGGCGCACGCGCGCGCTGGTGGCGCGCGCTCTCGCGGCCCGGTGCTGAGCTGGGCCGCGAGTTGTGTGGCTGGGTGCAACTTGAATCGGCGCATGAGTTGCAACCGCACCCGCTTGCGCTCGCCGCGCTCGTCGAAGCCTGGCGCCTCGCCATCGAAGTCGCGGCGCGGGACGCGGCGGCGCCTCTGGCCCGTGTGTCGGAAGGTGGACCCCGTCGCACCCTCGACACCTTCGGCGCGTCCGAGGAGGTCACACCGGCGGTCCAAACGGCCGCTGCGAACGGCCTCGGTTCGCTGCCCGGCAGCGGAGCGTGGCGCTGCGCGTGGTGGCGCGTCGAGGACACGCTCCAACGCATGACACCCGTCTGCCTCGCCGTGACGCGGGAGGCCCTCGGCGGAGCGACCCGTGCGCCCGGCGCTGAAGCCGACGAGCAGCGTGTGTTGCGCGCATTGTGCGCGGGACAGGAGTACGCGGAGCTCACCGACGCAGCCACGTTCGGCTTCGCCGTGACCGCCGCGACCGGGGCGCGCCACATGGTGCTCGTCGAGCCGCGCGCCCGTCGCGCGCGCGGCGCCCCGGCGCGCCCCGAGCGCGCGGCATGGCTCCGCGCACTGGGTGAGCTCGCACCCGCGATCGAGCTCGAGCTGCGCAAGGAGCGCGCCGCCGCTGCCGGGTGGGGGGAGCTCCCCTGGCCGGTCGCGGGGCCGGACTCGGAGGCGACGCTGGCAGAGCTCGCGCGGCTCGCCCGGCGTGGCGGAGGTGTCGCTCTGTGCGGGCCACCGAACAGTGGCCGGCGCACGCTCGCTCGCTGGCTGCACCTCGAGTTCTGCGCGCGGCAGACGGCGCGCCGCGGAGCGGGGTCGGACGCGGGCGGCGCCCTCGTCCCGGTCGTACTCGGCGCGGGGGCGCCCGTGCAGGGGGCGCCCGTGCAGGGGGCGCTCGCCGCGCTGCCGACCGGTGGCGCGCGGCTCGTGCTGGGCGCCGAGCGCGCAGCACCGGCGGAGCAGCTCGCGCTCGCTGCGGCGCTGGACGCGGGCGAGCCCGCCTGGGTAGTGCTGTCCGCGGCGCCGCGGGCCCTCGCGGCGGACGGGGCGCTCCTCCCCGAGCTCGCGGCGCGCCTCGTCGGGGGGGCGCTCACGCTCGCGCCCCTGGCTGCGGCGCGCGAGCGGGCTCCCCTGCTCTTCCCCGCCGCGTACCGCGCCGCTTGCGACCGCCTCGGGGTGACGCCCCACGCCGGATTCGATCCTGCACATGCCACCGATCCGGGGGGGAGCGCCGAGCGCGCGCTCGCGGCGCTCTTCCGGGCCGACTGGCCGCTCGGCCTCGCGGACCTCGCGGCCGTCGCCGAGCACGCGGCAGGGGACCCAGGCTTCGCTGCCGATCCAGCAGAGGCGCTCGACCGGATCTTCCGGGCGCTCGACCTCGCCCCCGTGGCGCGGCTCGCGTCGCGCGCGCCGCGGCGCCGGGACGTGGCGGCCGCGCTCTGGTGCACGCGCACGGCCGGGGGCCGCCACAACCAACGCCGCGCCGCCCTCTGGCTCGGGTGGGACCCGGAGACCCTCGCCGCCCGGCGCGGTGAGCTCGAACTGGTTGCCCCAGGCGCGGTCGAGCGCGCGCTCACGGGGTGACCTGGCCGCTGCAGATCGACCACGGTCGACTGTGCGGATCCGGGCAAAATAGGTAGGGACCCGACCGCGGGGAGCGGGACGGGTCCCTGGACCTTCCGTGAGGAAGACCTTCCGGTCCGACCGTGGCCCCCCCGGGCGCGGTCGGAATGAAGGAGAGCTCGCGCTCCAGGGTCGAATAACGGCCATTCCGGGTCGTTTCTGAACGAATCGTTCGGAAATCCGCGGCCCGCTCCTGGGGTTTGTCCCACCCGTGGGACAGTCCAGGAAATCGCATCCGAATGGGCGTTCCTGCGGGATCGTGGCGCGGCATGGACAGGGCCCGCCCCGCGCGGCAAAGTCCCGGGGTGCACGTCCGCGACTTCCATTACGAACTTCCAACAACCGCGATCGCGACCCACCCGTGCGAGCCGCGGGACGCGGCGCGGCTCCTGGTCCACGAGCCCGACGGCGCCGGGGTCACGCGGCACCGGCACGTGCGGGATCTGCCCGACGAGCTCCGCGCCGGGGACCTCCTGGTCCTGAACGACACCCGCGTGCTGCCCGCGCGTGTCCTCGCGACGCGCCGCAGCGGGGGCCGCGTCGAGTGCCTCTTCCTCGAGCCCGCGCCTGAGGTCCACGCCGAGGCTCCCCGGGCCTGGCGCGCCCTCGTGAAGCCTGCGCGCAAGCTGGCGCCGGACGAGCGCCTCGATGCCGGGCGCGGTGTGACGGTGCGCGCCGTGTCCCGCGAGGGCGAGAGCGCGGTCTGGTGGGTGTGCCTCGAGCGCGCGCCCGGCGAGCCGACCGAGGCGCTCCTGGCCGAAGTCGGCGCGATGCCCTTGCCGCCGTACATCGACCGACCAGCTGAAGACGTCGACAGCGAGCGCTACCAGACCGTCTACGCGCGCGTCCCGGGCGCGGTGGCCGCGCCGACGGCGGGGCTGCACTTCACGCCCGAGCTCCTCGCTGCGCTGGCCGAGCGCGGCGTCGAGCGCACGACGGTGACGCTGCACGTCGGCGCCGGCACGTTCTTGCCGGTCACGGCCGAGCGTGTGGAGGACCACGTCATGCACGAAGAGCGCTACGAGCTCACCGCGGAGGCGTGCGCCGCGATCGCGCGCACCCGAGCGCGCGGCGGTCGGGTCGTCGCGGTCGGAACGACGAGCGTGCGCGTGCTCGAATCGTGTGCGGACGCCGATGGGGGGCTCGCGCCTGGGACCGGCCGCACGCAGCTCTTCCTCGTCCCTGGCGCGAAGTTCCGCGTGGTCGATGGCCTCATGACGAACTTCCACTTACCGGGCAGCACGCTCTTGATGCTCGTGTCTGCGTTCGTCGGACGCGAGCGGATCCTGGGACTGTACGCGGACGCCGTTCAGCGCGGTTATCGCTTCTACAGCTACGGTGACGCGCAGCTCCTATGGCGGGCGCGGTGACACACGCCACTCGAATCGGCGGAGACTGCGCTCACCCGCGCAGTCCATCGGCGAGCGCTTCGTACAGGCAGCGCGCGGCGCGCCCTGGATCGGGCGCCGCCAGGATCGCGCTGCCGACTGCGGCTCGCCCGACCTCGACCAGCTCGTCGATGTTCGTCAGGTCGATGCCGCCGATCGGGAACAGCGGCACCGCCGCGGCGCTGGAGGCGATCCACGCGGACTCCGCACCGAGCACGTCCGGCACGCTGCGCGGGGCCGCGGCGCGGCTGTCGCCCGCTGCAGGGGCAGAACGGCGTTCGCCGTAGCCCTTCGTGGCGGTGGCGAAGATCGGTCCGAAGCCCAGCATGTCCGCCGGGCCCTCGCTTGCCTGCAGCACGTCCGCGAGAGAGTGCGTCGAGACGCCGATCAGCGCGTCGGCTCCGAGCAGCGCCCGCGCGAGCTCCGGCGGCGCATCGTCAGAGCCCAGGTGGACACCGGCGACGCCTTCTTCGAGGAGCGCCGCCGCGACGTCGACGCGGTCGTTGACGATGACTGGCAGCTCGGGGTGTCCCGCGTGCTCGAGCGTCGCGAGCACCCGCCGCGCGAGGTCGCGTGCGGCGCGCGCTTCGGTCACGTCGCCGACGGCGCCGGCGCGGCCGAGCGCTTTCGGGCGCACTTGCACGAGCCCCAGCCAAGGCGCGGCTGTGACGAGGCGCGCGAGCGCTTCGTCCTCGGTCGCGACGAGGGCCGGCGTGAAGACGAGGAGGAGGCGCGCCTCCGCGAGGCGTTGCCGCAGTGCGAGCGGGTCCCTGTGCACGCCGGACAGGGTACCGCGGGCGGCGCTCAGGCCGCCTGCGCTGCGCCGCTCGGGTTCGCGCTCGTCGCTCTGGTCGCCGTCGTCCGTTGCGCGAGCACATCGAGCGCCGCGACCCGGTACGCCTCGGCGAGGGTCGGGAAGTTGAAGGTCCGGTCGACGAACGTCACCGGCGGCAGGTTGCCCAGCATCGCCACCTCGGCCAGGTGCACGAGCTCCGCGGCGCCGTCGCCTAGCACGTGGCAGCCGAGGATGCGCTCGCCGAGCGGATCCGCGATGAGCTTCAGGAAGCCGTCTTCGGCGCCCTGGATCATGCCTCGGGCGAGCTCGCGGAAGGGGGCGCGACCGACGAGTACGTTGCCGTGGCGCTCGCGCGCCTGCGTCTCGGTCAGTCCGACGGAGGCGAGCTCCGGGATCGTGTAGATGCCGCAGGGCACCATCCCCAGCTCTTCGTCCGGCACCGGCCGTCCCAGCGCGTGTCGCGCGGCGCGGCGGCCCTGCTCCATCGACGTCGACGCGAGCGCGGGCGGACCGACGACGTCGCCGCACGCGTAGATGCCCGGCACTGCGGTTTGTCCGTGGGCATCGACGGTCAAGAGCCCTCGCTCCGTCGGCGTGAGCCCGGTCGCCGCGAGCTCCAGCGACTTCAAGTTGGCTTGGCGGCCGAGGGCAGAGAGCACCTTCTCCGCGCGTAAGACCTCGCCCGATTCGAGCTCGACTTCGACCTGGCCCAGGCCGTCGGCTTCGACGCGGCGGTACTTCGTGCTGCCGAGGAAGCGGCCGCCGCGCGCCTCGAACGCGCCGACGAAGCCGCGGCAGAGGTCGGCGTCCATGAAGCCGACCGGCAGCGGATAGCGGTCGACGATGGTCACGGCCACACCGAGCGCAGCGAAGATCGACGCGAACTCGACGGCGATCACACCCGCGCCGAGCACGATCAGCGAGCGCGGCAGGTACACGAGCGACAGGATCGAATCGCTGTCGAGCACGTGTTCGTGGTCTACGGGGACATCGTCGGGGGTGCGCGGACGCGAGCCCGTTGCGATGAAAACGGTGTCGGCGCTGACGTCGAGCTTGCCACGGCCTGGGAGGCGCAGTTCGAGCGCGCGCTCACCGACAAATCGCGCGCGCGCTTGGATGAACTCCGCGCCATCGCGACCCAACTGGCCTGTCTGCGTGCGGGCGTGGGCCTCGCGCACTTCGTCGAGCCGCGCCATGAGGCCCGTGAGCTGTACGTCTGGCGACAGCTCGCAGCGCAGCACACCCGCCGAACGGCGCTCGAGCGCCGAGAAGTGCTGTGCCGTCTCGCGCAGTGTCTTGCTCGGGATGGTGCCGCGGTTGACGCATTCGCCGCCCGGGGCGCGCGCCTGATCGACGACGAGCACACGGCGGCCTTCTTTGGCGCCTTGCAGCGCTGCCTTCTGGCCCGCAGGGCCGGCCCCGATGACCACCCAGTCGTAGTGCGCGCGCTCGCTCATCGGATCAGGCTCCAGCCGTCGCTTCGGCGACGAGTTTCTTGCCGCGCGCGAGGATGCCCTCGATGTCCTCTTCGTACAGCTCCAGCTCGGCCGCGTGCTCGAGGCCCGGCGGCAAGCCCTGGGCCTCGTCCTCTTCGAACCAATACGCCAGCGCATCGGCGAGCGCCGTCGTACGCACGAGCTCGTGGTGTTTCTGCGCGCGCTCGGGTTCGTGGTGGTACCGCACGGACTCATGCACCCAATCGGCGAGCTTCCAGCTCTGCACGAGCAGCGCGCCGACCTCCTGGTGCAGCCCGGCGATCGTGTGCAGCATCGCCTTCTCGATCAGACAGAAGCCCGTCTCCTTGCAGAGGTCCACGAGCCCCTGCAGGGCGACGGGGGCTCCGATGTCGTGCAGGAGGCCGCAGAGGAACGCGGCTTCGACGTTGGCGCGGCGCGCGCGTGCGATCTCCTGGGCGAGGCGACCGGTCAGGAGCGCGTGCTGCCAGAGCTGCTCGACGTACTTCTCGTGCCCGCGGACCTTGAACACGGCGCCCTTCACGGCGACCGAGATCACGATCTCGCGCAGCGTCGCGAGCCCGAGTCGGCCGATCGCCTGTGTCAGCGACACGATCGGCTCCTTCGGCGCGAAGCGCGCCGAGTTCGCCACCCGCAGGACGTGGGCGGCGAGCGACGGGTCGCGTTGGATCTTCGCCCCGAGGGCGCGGGCATCGGCGCTGTCGTCGTCTATGGACGCGAGCAGCTCCATGGCGACCGTGGGGAGGACGGGCAAGCTCAGCTTGCCGTTCTGCGCGCGCTCCGAGAGCGCGGCGATGAGGTCGATGGGCTCGTTCGACATGGGCACGGGGACACGCTCGGGAAGGCTGCTCCGACGGGGCGCGTGTCTGGGTTCCGATCGACAGACGGGGGCCCGCGACTCCAGCCCAGGCGCGAGGAATGGCGCTGGAGGGCCTCGGGCGTCCCGAACGGGGATTTCGCTCCGGTTCTCCGCGGTTTCTGCCGATGAACCAGGTGCTGGCGGGGTTACACTCCCTGCACTCGAAGGCCGCCGACTTGCGGCCAACGGCGCTCGACAGGGTCCGCACTCCAGTTGGACCGCGCCGGTTCACCGCACGCTCGTCCTCGCTCTGTCGTCGGGATCAGCAGCGCGCCCCCTGGCCCCCCGCCTCGCACCGTGCGAGGCCGAGCCGGTCGGAGCGGCGCCCACCCACGACCTGATGTCCAAAGCCCGCTCTCGGCGGGGCGGAGCGCCCGTGCGCTCGGCCGCCCAGCCTTTCCGTAACTCGTCCGTCCGTTCTTCTTCGTCTTCGTCGCGCCAAACGCCCGAGCGCACGGCACCCGAGCGCGATGCGCCGGCTCGGCCCGACCCCGACCGCAGCGCCGTCGACGAGGTCCCCCCGACCCCCCGGACCGGCGTGACGTTCCAGTCCTTCGAGCTCTCGCCCGCCCTCGAGCGCGGCATCCTCGAAGCCGGTTTCTTCGAGCCGCGCCCGATCCAGGCGGCGGCGATCCCCGCGGCCCTCAGCGGCCGCGATGTGCTCGGCCTCGCGCAGACCGGCACCGGCAAGACCGCGGCCTTCGGCATCCCGATCCTCGAGCGCCTGCACACGACGCGCGTAGAGCGCCGCCGTGGCCCGCGCGCGCTCATCATCGCGCCGACCCGCGAGCTCGCGCGGCAGATCCACGACGAGCTCATGCTCGTCGGCCACCACACCGCCGTGAAGTGCGCCGTCATCTTCGGCGGTGTGCCGCAGGGCTCGCAGGTGCGCGCCCTGAAGCAGAACCCCGACATCGTCGTCGCTTGCCCGGGGCGCTTGCTCGACCTGTACCAGCAGCGCGCGGTCGACCTCTCGTCCGTCGAAGTGCTCGTGCTCGACGAAGCCGACCACATGTTCGACATGGGCTTCCTGCCCGACGTGCGCCGCATCCTCGGCGCGCTGCCGAAGGTGCGCCAGAACCTCTTCTTCTCGGCGACGATGCCGAAGGAGATCCGCGGCCTCGCGGATGAGCTGTTGCGCGACCCGCACACCGTCGAACTCTCGCACTCGCGCCCCGCGGACACGATCGAAGACGCGCTCTACGAGGTCGTTCAAGAGCGCCGTCTACCCCTGCTATGCAAGTTGCTGGCGGGCCCGGACTTCAAGTCCGCGATCGTCTTCCTGCGCACGAAGCACCGCGCCCGCCGCGTCGCGAAGCAGCTCGAAGGTTCGGGTTACCGTGCCGTTGCGCTGCAGGGCAACATGAGCCAAGGCCAGCGCGAGCGCGCGATGGATGGCTTCCGCAAGGGGTACTACAACGTGCTCGTCGCGACCGACATCGCGGCGCGCGGCATCGATGTCGCCGCGGTCAGCCACGTCATCAACTTCGACGTGCCGAACACGCCCGAGGCCTACACACACCGCATCGGCCGCACCGGCCGCGCGGAGCGCACAGGCAAGGCGTTTACGTTCGCCGCGCGCGAGGACCAGGACGAAGTGCGCGCGATCGAGCGGCACCTCGGGCGTCCGATCCCGCGGCAGGCGCTGGCGGGCTTCGATGCCGGCGATGCACACGTCGCATCGACCCCGGAGCGTGCGCCGCAACAGGGCCAGTCGAAGCGGCAAGGGGGCCAGCAGAAGCGGCCCGGTTCGCCGAAGCAGGGCCAGCCGAAGCAGAGTCACTCCGCCTCCGGTCGCCCGGGTCGCGGCATGGCCCGCGGCGGTCGCCCGCCGCAGGGCGCGGCTCCGGCGCGGGCGGGTTTCCGCCGCACCACGGAGCCCGCGGCGGCGCCGCGCACGTCGGGGCGCTCGAACGGTCTGCCGTTCGGTGCCAAGGTCGACTGAGCGTAGAATGCTGGCCGTATGAGCCAGAAGAAGGAAGTTGTCCTCGAACTCGCCGCGTTCCTCGATTCCCCCGAGGCCGCGGCGCTCGGCCTCCCGGCCGCCGACGTCCGCAAGATCATGGAGGCGTTCCTCCAGGTCGCCTACGACGACGTCGGCATCGCGCCGCGGCTCATGGACGGCCACGACATGCACGCGGCCCTCGGCCACGTTCTGCCCGGCCGTTTCCCGCGCAAGAGCCCGCTCGCCGAGCAGGTCCCCGACGTCCTGCGCGCGTACCTCGCGTACATCAAAGCGACGCAGGTCGTCCCGCATCCGTTCGAGCTGTCGAAGGGCTTCGAGGACACGATCGACGAGTTCGTCGAGACCGTGCGCACCGGGGTCAACGCCCACGGCCACCATCACGGCATGGCGCACGTCAAGCAGGAGCCCGTGGTGCACCAAGTGCCGAAGCTCGGCCGCAACGACCCGTGTTTCTGCGGCAGCGGCAAGAAGTTCAAGAAGTGCTGCGGCTGAGCGCTGCGTCGAGCAGGGCCAGGTCGAGCCGCAGGTTCTCGCGCGCCGCCGCTTCGAGCGGCGCGCCCCAGGGGGTCCAGTAGATGCGCTCGCGCGCGAGGAAGGCCTCCATGAACGCCTTGCGGCCGAGGCTGAACGACCGATCGTCGTAGGCGGCGTATTCGGCGCGGATCTTCGCTCCGTTGCGCTCGAACGCGGCCCTGGGCAACGCGAGCGACGCGAGGTCCAGGTCGATGACGAGCGCCGACGCTTCGTCCGAAGGCACGTGGGTCTTCGTGTCCAGGATGATGCGCTCGATGCGCCGTACGCCCGCTTCCGGGTAGCCGTGGGCGCGGAGCCGCTCGACCGCCAGGGCGGCGCTGCGCTCCTCGTTGTCCCGCGCCGTCGAGTCGTAGATGGCGTCGTGGAACCAGATCGCCAGCACCTGCTCGTCGCTCAGCGTCACCTGGCGCGCCTCGTCGAGCATCCAGGCGATGTGGGGGAGGCCGTGGTAGTGCCGGTGCGGCTCGGTATAGAGGCGCGTGAGCTCCAGAAGGAGCGCAGGCCCGAGCGCGGGGGCGGCGTGGGATCGAGGGTCCATCTGCGGCGCGGAGCATAACTCGCGGCTATCCTGGTTGCCCGCGCCCCTTCGGCAGCGCCCGCCCCGGGGAACGCACCTCCGACACGGCCGCTGCCCGCTCACCGCGCATCCCATGACGCTGCTGGCCCTCGAGAACGTCACCAAAGGCTTCAACGACCGCACCCTCTTCAAGGGGCTCTCGCTCGAGGTCGGCGACGGCGAGCGGATCGGTCTGCTCGGCCGTAACGGCTCGGGGAAGAGCTCGCTCCTGCGCATCCTCGCCGGTTACGACCCGCCGGATGAGGGCGTCCGCAGCGTCCGGCGCGGGCTGCGCCTCGGTTACCTCGAACAAGAGCCTGAGCTCGACCCCACGAAGTCGATCCGCGACATCGTGCGCGAGGGGCTCGGTGACCGGCCGCGTGTTCTCGCGGACCTCGACGCCGTACACACGGCGCTCGCGACCGCCGAGGGAGACCGGCTCGAGCAGCTCATGCGGCGCCTCACGGCGCTGGAGGCGGAGCTCGAGCGCCTCGGCGGCCACGACGTCGAGCACCGCATCGAGTCGACCTTGACGTCCCTCGACCTGCCGAACTTCGACGCGCATACGGCGAACCTCTCCGGCGGTGAGCGGCGTCGCGTGGCGCTCGTGCGTTTGTTGCTGTCGGGTCCGGAGCTGCTCCTGCTCGACGAACCGACGAACCACCTGGACGCGTTCGTTACCGATTGGCTCGAGGATTGGTTCCTCGAGACGGCGACGCCGCTGGTGCTCGTGACCCACGACCGTTATTTCCTCGATCGAGTCGTCGATCGCATCGTCGAGCTCGATCGCGGCCGCCTCGTCGCGTACCAAGGCGGCTACGGGGATTACCTCGAGCAGCGCGCGGCGCGGTTCGTGGCGGAGGGCAACGCGGAGTCCGCGCGCCAGAACCTCCTGCGCCGCGAGACCGAGTGGATGCGGCGCGGTCCGCCCGCCCGCACCACGAAGTCCAAAGCGCGCATCCAGCGCTACCACAGCATCGTCGACGCCGCGCCGGTGAAGCTGTCGGCGGACCTCGAGTTCACGATCCCGCCCGGGCCGCGGCTCGGCTCGAAGGTCGTACGCGTCGCTGGGCTCGCGAAGAGCTTCGGGTCCCGCACGATCCTCGCGGGGCTCGACCTGGAGCTCGAGCCGGGCATGCGCCTCGGGATCGTCGGCCCGAACGGCGCTGGCAAATCGACCCTGGTCCGGATGCTCGTCGGCGAGCTCGCACCCGACCGCGGCACACGCGACGTCGGCGAGACGGTGGCATTCATGGGCATCGATCAGATGCGCACGGAGCTCGACCTCGACGCCACCGTCACCGAAGCGGTCGCTGGCCGTGCGGACACGGTGTTCGTCGAAGGCCGCGCGGTGCGCGTGGAGTCCTTCCTCGACAAGTTCGGCTTCGATGCTCGGATGCGCACCACGGCGGTGAGGCAACTGTCGGGCGGAGAGCGCAACCGCGTGTTGCTTGCAAAGCTGCTGACGGCTGGGGGCAACGTGCTCGTCCTGGACGAGCCGACCAACGACCTCGACTTGGCGACGCTGCGCTCGCTCGAAGAGGCGCTCTTGATCTTCCCCGGCGCGGCGCTCGTCGTGAGCCACGACCGCTGGTTCCTCGACCGTGTCGCGACGCACATCCTGTACTTGGACGGCTCAGGTCGCGCGCGCTTGCACCACGGCGACCTCTCGGCGCTGCTCGCGGACGTTCAACGCGAGCGCGACGCAGCGCGCGCGGCCGCGCGGAGCGAAGCGCGCGCTGCCGCGCCTGTGGCGTCCGCTCCGTCCAAGCCGAAGCGCTTCTCGATGGGTCAAGCGAAGGAGCTCGCTAACGTCGAGCAGAAGATCCCGCTGGTCGAGGCGGCGCTGCGCCAGCTCGACGAGCGGCTCGCGGATCCGGCGCTGTATGCAGGTCCCGCCGACGCGCTCACCCGCGTCTTGGACGAGCGCAAAGCGCGCGAGGCAGAGTTGGCCCAGCTCTACGCTCGTTGGGAGGAACTGGAGTCGCAGCGCGCATGAGCGAGAGCCCCAAGGCCCTGGATCCGGACGCGTTGGCCGCTCTGTTGGCCGGGATCGATATCCAGCTCCTCGACCAGGTCTTGAAAGGGCGGATATCGCCCGGGATGCGGATCTTCGATGCGGGCTCGGGCAGCGGTCGCAACGTCGCGTACTTGCTGCGCATCGGCTGCGAGGTCGCGGCGCTCGATCGTGACCCGGCTTCGATCGCGGAGGTCGTGCGGATGGCGGGGGCGCTCGCGCCCCGGCTGCCGCACACGAACTTCCGCGTCGGCCTGCTCGAAGATCTGGCCGACGAGCGAGACTTCGCTCTGTACGCCGATGTGGTCCTCTGCATCGCGGTGCTGCACTTCGCACGCGACGCTGCACACTTCCGCGCACAGCTCGACGGCGCGTTCACGGTCTTGCGGCCCGGCGGGCTCTTCTTCGCCCGCCTCGCGTCGACGGTCAGCCAAGAGGGGGTCGCGCAGCGTTTCGGTGGGGGCAGCGGCGTCGGCCGATACGGCCTCGCGGACGGTACGGAGCGCTTCCTCGTGGATGAGGCGTTCCTCGCCGCGGAAGCCGCACGTCTCGGTGCGGTCCCTCTGGAGCCGCTCAAGTCCACGGTCGTGCACGGCGCGCGGACGATGACCACTTGGGTCTTGAAGAAGTCCGCGGACCAGCTCAGCTAAGCGGGCGCGCTCTTTCGGGTCGTGCGCCGGACGGGTGAGCGCAGGGACGGTGACCCGGAATCTGGCACAATCGTCGTATGCTGCTCGCGCTCCTCAGCCACCTATCGCTCGCGGACGGCCCCGCGCCTTGGTTCAAGGACGTGACCGCCGCCGCCCTGCCGGGGGTCTCGATCCAATGCGGCGGGCCGGCGAAGGATTGGATCCTCGCCGTCAACGGCGGCGGGGTCGGGCTCGCGGACCTCGACGCCGACGGCGACCTCGACCTCGTGGTCGTCGACGGCGGTGATGTGGAAGCGTTCCGGCGCGGCGAGCCCGGCCCCGTGCCGCGCGTCTTCCTGAACCGCGGCGATGGCACGTTCCAGCCCGGCGCGGAGGCGTGGGTGCTGCCGAGAGGCACCACCGCGAGCTTCGGGTCAGGCCTCGCGCTCGCAGACTTCGACGGCGACGGCTGGACGGACCTCGTCGCGCTCGGCTTGGGGCCGGATCGGGTCTTCAAGAACCTCGCGGGCCAGGGCTTCCGCGAGCTCGAGCCGTTACCCGCGAGCTCGGCTTGGAGCACCAGCGCGGCCGCCCTCGACTACGATCGCGACGGGCACCTCGACCTCGTCGTGGTGAGCTATCTCGTGCCAGAGCTCGACGAAACGCGCCGGCGCTCCGCGCGCTGGAAGGGCCATCAGGTGATGGCGGGTCCCGAGGGCCTCGTACCCGTGCACGACCGGCTCTACCGTGGGCGCGGCGACGGCACGTTCGAAGAAGTCGCCGCCGCTGCAGGGATGCGCCCTGCGGCAGCGGGGTATGGCCTCGGCGTGATCACGCTCGACTACGATCGCGACGGCTGGACGGACGTCTATGTCACGAACGACTCGACGCCGAATCACCTCTGGCGCAATCGCGGCGACGGGACCTTCGAAGAGGTCGGCTTCCGCCTCGGTGTCTCGCACGATGCATCGGGGCGCGAGCAGGCGGGCATGGGGGTCGGAGTCGACGACGGCGCGGGCCTCGTCTTCGTCACGAACTTCAGCGGCGAGACGAACGCGCTCTACGCACGCGCGGCCCATGGTCGGTCGTTCCGCGAGCGCTCCGCGCGCGCCGGCCTCGCTGGGCCGAGCCTCGCGCGCCTCGGCTGGGGGACGGGTTTCGGCGACCTGGACCTCGACGGCGACCTGGACCTCTTCGTGCTCAACGGGCACGTCTACCCCGAAGCCGACCGCGCCGGAACCGACACGAGCTACGCGCAGGCCGCGCAGCTCTTCGTGCGCGAAGGTGAGCAGTTCCGCGAGCGCGAGCTCGAAGCTGGCCCGCCGCAAGTCGCACGCGCCGGTGTGCTCGCGGACGTGGATCGCGATGGCGACCTCGACCTCATCGCGACGGTGGTCGATGGACCGGTGCGCCTCCTGCGCAACGACGCTCCCCGCGCTGACGGAGCGCGCGGTTGGTGGGTGCGCCCCGAGCCCCGTGCGAGCGTCGCGGCCCACGGCGCTCGGGTCGTCGTCACGACGGCTTCGGGGCTCGTCCAGGAGCGCGAGCTGCGCTCCGCCGGTGGGTATCAGGCGGCGGTGCCCCTCGAAGCCCATTTCGGCGTGCCGCAGGGCCCTCTGCGCGTCGAGGTCCATTGGCCGGGGCGCGGCGTCACGGTGCTCGATGGCGTCGATCCCGCGCGCGGACCCCTGACGATCAGCCCCCCCGCGGCAACGGAGGTGCCCCGGTGAGCGCGCCCGCGTCATGGCTCTTGTGTGGCCTCTTGCTGGGCGCTGCGCCGGCGCCGGCCCTCGCCCGTCAAGACAACCGTACGCTCGAGCTGGCGGCGCTCCAGCGCACGGCGGCGTCGCTGCCGAGAGCCGAGCTCGGCCGGTGGGAGGGCTGGCGCACGCAGCCCCTGCCGCCCCTCTACCAAGCGGCCCTGGAGGCGTACCGCAGGGACGACCTCGCCGCCACCTGGCGGCTCGTGTTCGATTGCCTCGAAGGCGCACCGGACCATCCGCCCTCGCTCTCGCTGCTCGGAGGCGTCGCGTTCCGCCTGAAGCGCCACGAGGACTCGCTCGTCGCCTTCGAGCGCTTCCTCGCCCACGCGCCCGAAGAGGTCGCCCGCACGCGCCACCTCGGGCATGCCTACCACGGCCTCGGTCGTTACGCCGACGCGCGCGCGCATTACCTTCGCGTCCTCGCCTCTCCGGGGCTGGGCGAAGACGCCGCGCGCGAAGCCCGCTTCGGCCTCGCCATCAGCGCCTACCGCACCGGAGACTTCGCCGCTGCCCGCGAGGCGCTCACCGAGACGCTGGTGCTCGCGCCCGATGACGTCGAAGCGCTGACGTGGCGTGCGCAGCTCGACTTCGAGGAGGAGCGCTTGGAAGAAGCCCGCGCCGCCGCCGAGCGTGCGACGCTCCTCGCGCCCTTCGAGCCGCGCCCCTGGTTCTTGCTCGCGCGCATCCTCACCGAGGAGCTCGCGATCCTCGAACCGGATGCGTCCGAGGCCCGCACAGCGCTCGCAGAGCGCGCTGCCGAAGCCGAGCGCCGCTTCGCCTTCCTCGCCGCAGTCGACACACGCACCCGCGACCTCGAGGCGACCCTCGCCCTCGCAGCCGGCGACGTCACAGCCCGCATCACACTCGCAAAGCTCCGCGCAGATGTCGGCGACGCCCGAGGCGCCCTCCGCCAGGCGGCCCTCCTCGCCCGCACCGCCCGCGGCGATCGCAGCGCGGAGCTCGCCGTCTTGGACATCCTCGAACGCTTCGGCAATCCGACCACCGCTACGGCCGTCGCCGAACGCCTCGAGCGCGACTTCGACCGAGACCCCGAAGTCCAGGAAGCACTCTCCGCCTTCCACGCACGGCGCGGAGACATCCAGGGCCAACTCCGCACGGGAGCCCGCGCGGCGGAGCTGCGGCAGGACCGCTGAGCGACCTCAGGCCGATTCCCGTCCAGGTGCCTCCGGACCGCGCTCGCTCGGACGCTTGCCGACGCCCTTCGGCTTACGGCTCGCCATCCCAGCGCTGAACGCGCGCCAGTCCTCTTTCGAGAAGAGGCGCACTTCACTGCCGCACTCCACACAGAAGGAGTGTTCGATGCTCATGAGGTAGGACACGTAGTTCGCGCACTGCGCGCACCACTTCTTGTCGTTGTAGAAGTCGAGGCGATCCATGTCGGGGCGAAGAGGGTTCGGTGGACGCCAGGGATCTAGCGAGGACCATGCCAACTCCGCACCGGGGTACCACACAACGAGCGTAAGTGGCCGCGCACCGGGAGGTTATGTGGTTTCGGCGGGCACGTCGCGCTCTGTTGCGGGGCTGCGGCGCGTGTTGTGGTGGATGGACATGCGGGGGACGGGTGAGGGGCGCGGGACGTTCCCTTGGGCCGGGGAAATGCGGGAAACGGGGGGATGGTGTGTTGTTGCGACATGTCGATTTGGTGCGACATCGGTGGGGGGGATGTGCGCCGAATCAGTGGGCTGCCCGGACCCGAGGGGAAGTGCGGGAGGCGGGGGCGTCCGTCCCCGCGGGCGGGCAAGCGGCGCGCCTCTGGGGGACGGACGAGAGCGTTCTTTCGCTTGGGTCTGGGCGGTTCTGGTGGCGGTGTGCGCCGAATCAAAGGTTTGCCCGGACCCAAGGGAAAGAGCGGGGGCGGGGAGTTGTCCGTCCCCGAGGGGCGACCGCGAGCGGGCAACCGGCGCGCCCTACGGGCACGCCGCTTGCGGCGCCCGCGGTTGCGCCCCTGCGGGGACTACGGGCCCGGCGAGATGTACGCCTCCTGCCCGCCCGCCTGAAGGCGAGCGGGCGGGCAGGAGGCGAAGCGAATGGACGACCAGAGAGCGCAGGAGAGTGAGCGTGTTCGGCGCGAGGGTCCAGGCGGCGCTGCAAATGAAC
>CAYOBN010000083.1:0-22750 GCA_964402175.1 uncultured Planctomycetaceae bacterium
AGGGCGCGCGCGGAGCGCGCGCGCACGCGCGCTGCGCGCGCGTGCCCTCGCCGCCAAGTCGTACCTGGTACCGTTCGACGCGACTGAGCCGGCGATGCGGAAATCAGAGCTGCGCAGAGGATCACAGCCGTCCCGGACTCCGCTATTGGAAGGTCACGACCAGCGCATCCGTGAACCTGGACGTCGCTTGGCCATTGATGGCGTCGCGGTGCCAGCATTGGTAGTACCGCGTCTCGCCGGCCAGGACCGACACAAACCCCGTCGGCGTCGGCGTCTGGGTCAGGTCGAGGGACAGCTCGAAGCTGCCCGTGGTGCCCGAGAATTGAATCTGGTTCGGGCCGACGTAGCGCCCGATCGGGGCGCCGATGCACAGCAGTGGTCCGCTCGGCTGCGGCGGCGGTGTGCCGTTGGTGCTCGTGAGGAAGAAGCCGAACACCCCTTGTGGCAAGCTGCTCGCGCGCAGCGTCACGTCGTTGGCGGCCGCGTTCGTCCGGCCGATGGCCGACAAGACGCCCGACGCACCCGTGGAGTTCGGCGGGCTCCCTTGGCAGTGGCGGACGCCGATCGGGCCGCGGAACGTCACCGCGAAGATGTCGCGGCGGCCGTTCGGGTCATTGGCGACGAGGTTCGTCGCATCGGACGTGTAGGTCAGGACCGATGCGTCCGGGGTCATGTGCGGCACGAACGAATCGCCATCGGGCTCGCCGCCGCTCGCGTCCAAGCTGAGGCGCGTCGTGACCTGGGTCAGGCGATCGCGCAGGAAGATGTCCTGCTTGCCGTTGGTGTCCCCAGCGACGAGGTTCGTCGCGAGCGATGCAAACACGACCAAGTTGCCATCGTGACTCAGCGCGGTGGGCGAGCGCACGTAGCTGTTCGCCTGCAGGCCGTTGGGCTGGACGTTGAGCCGTGTCGTCGCGCCGTTGACCAGCGAATGGGCGAAGCAGTCCCAGTTGTTGTTCGTGTCGCCTGACACCAGGTTGCTCGCCGCGCTGCAGAACGTCACCGTCGAGCCATCCCCCGAGATGCTGGGCCACGTCGTCTCGTTGTTCGCCTGCGCTCCGGCGGTGGAGACGTTGACACGCGTCAGCAAGCCCTGCGGGAGCTCCTTCACGAACACATCGGGCTGGTTGTTCGTATCCCCAGGAACCAGGTTGTCGGCGAACGAAGTGAAGACGACGCGGCTACCGTCGGCGGAGGGTGCCGCGTGGAAGCTCCAGTTGTTGCCTTGGGTTCCAGCAGCGGTCACGGACACGAGGACCAGCGCGCCGGTGCTGCGAGTCAGGCGATAGACGTCCTTCTGGGCGTTGGTATCACCCGGTACGAGCGCCGCGTCGCTCTCGAAGACGACGTACTGCCCGTCCGGGGTGATGCGCGGCGAATCGCTCCGCAGGCTCGCCAGGTTCCCCGACGAGTCGCGCGAGATCAGCTCCGTCACACCGAGCTGCATATCGCGCAGGAAGACGTCCCAGGTCCCGTTCGTGTCGCCCGCGACCAAGTTCGACGCGTTCGATGACCAGACGACGAAGCGCCCGTCACCGGAGACGTCGGGCTGCACGGCGACCCCGTTGCCCGCGTTGCCGTTGGGTCGCCGGCTGACGAGCTCGGTGGTGCCCGTGACGAGATCGCGCCGGAAGATGTCCTGGACGCCGTTGAAGTCGGTCGTCACAAGGTTCGACGCGTCGCTCTGGAAGACGACGTACCGTCCATCGGCGGACACGATCGAGTAGTAGGACGTGTTGTTCGAAGCCGCTCCCGCGGAGCTGACGCTGCAGAGTTCGTTCGTCTGCGGCAGAGGCGCGGAGCAGAGGAGCGCGAGGAGGAGCATAGGTGGATGTCGGCAGGGGGCCGGACTGCTGCGGCAATGTACCACGCTTCCGCGGGGGCCCCCCGGTCCTGGTACCGTCCCGCCTCCCGACCATGACCCCCCGCCCGCGCTTCGAGTACTTCGCCACCTGCGCCCCCGGCGCCGAGCCTGTCCTGCACGCTGAAGTGAAGGCGCTCGGCCTCGCTCGCCACGAGCGCCAAGTCGGCGGTGTGCGCTTCGAGGGCACCCAGCGCGACGCGTGGCGGGCGAACCTCTGGCTGCGGACCGCGGTGCGCGTCCTGCGCCGCGTCGCGCGCTTCGAGGCGCCCGACGAGGTCGCCCTCGACGCAGGGGTACGGTCCGTCGACTGGTCTCCGTTCCTCGCGCCAGCGGGCCGCTTGTGGGTCGATGCACAGACGCGCGAGTCCACCCTCGCGCACTCGCTCTTCCTCGCGCAGCGCGTCAAGGACGGGATCGTGGATCAGCTCCGCGCCGCGGATGGGACCCGGCCCGAGGTCGACCGAGAACAGCCGGACCTGCGCGTGCACGTGCACCTCTTTCGTGACCGCGCGACCCTCTCCGTCGACACGTCGGGCGCGTCCCTGCACCTGCGCGGCTGGCGCGTCGCCCAGGGGCGGGCGCCGCTCGCCGAGACGCTGGCTGCGACCGTCGTCGGCCTATCGGGCTGGGACCGGGCCGCGCCGATCGTCGATCCATTCTGTGGCTCGGGGACGCTGCTCGTCGAGGCGGCGATGCTCGCGGGCAACGTCGCGCCCGGTTTGACGCGGCAGCGTTTCGGGTTCGAGTCGTGGAGCGACCATGACCCCGTCGGATGGCAGAAGGAGCGCGCCGCGGCCCAAGCGGCGCGCACCGCGATACCGAGGCTGCGCCTGCTGGCGCGCGACCGCGACCCTGAGCGGATCGCGGAGGCGCGCGCGAACCTCGCGGTGTTCGGCTTCGATTCGCAGACGTCGTTCGAGGTCGGCGACGCGACGGAGTGGACGCCCAAACGTGGCTGGAACGCCCACATCCTCTCGAACTTGCCCTACGGCGAGCGCATCAACGACGGCGAAGACGTCGATGCGCTGCATCGCGCTTTCGGCGCGCGTCTGCGCGAAGCGGCAGGGGGGTATCGGGCCTCGCTCCTCGTGGGTTCGCCGACGCTCGCAAAGCGGCTCGCTTTGCAGGGCGAGCGCATCGAGCTCGTCAACGGAGGGCTCGACGTCGTGCTGCTGAACGCCGAGCTCCGTTGAACACGCAGGTCAGACGACCGCGATCGTCCGGCGCACCGGTTGGCGCAGCGGCAGACGTACGCTCAGGATGCCGTGCCGCAGCTCACTCGTGACAGCGTCCGCATCGACGTTGTCCGGCAGGCGCCAGCGGCCCTTGTAATCGGCGAGCTGGAACTCGAGAGCCTGGCGCAGCACATCCTGGCCCGCCGGGGACAGCGACTGCTTCGCCTCGAGGTGGAGGACCCCGTCTTCCACGTAGAGGTTCGCGGCATCCGGCGCGACGCCGGGGAGCTCGATGGTCAACAATACGGCCTCGGCTGTCGAGGTGCTGCGGAACCGCGGGGTGACCACCGCGAGCTTGCGCGCAGCGGGGCGCGCGTCGGCTTGATTCGGCGCACAGGCGCCCGAGGTCGTGCAGTTCGGAACGAGTTCGTTGTTCATCGGAGGAGTTTCCTCTGGAATCGGATGTTGGCCTACGGATTCGGGGGTCACTGCAGCGGGATGACACGCGCGGCGCCTCGGCCGAGCTTCGGCAGCGCGAGGCGCAGGACGCCGTACTCGAGCTTCGCTTGTGTGTGGTCGGCGTCGATCTCGAACGGGAGCTCGATGCGACGCTCGAACTCGGCGATCACTTTGCTCGCCTCGCCCTCGCCTTCCTTGCGCTGGCCCTTCACGGTGACGCGGCGGCCTTCGACGGTGACCTCGACGTGCTCCGGGCCGTAACCCGGGATCAGCAGTTCGACACCCGCCTCGGACTCGGCGAGGTGGACGTTGACGCGCGGTGCAGTGGCGCCGTGGTCGCTGGCGGTATCGGACCACGCGGCCCGCGCCATCCGGTCGACGGCGGCGGACGCGAGGCGGTCGAAGTCGGAGAGGAGGGAGAACGGTGCGCGGTGGAGCCAGACCATGGGTGTGTCCTCGTGGGAGTCGTCGGAAGTGCGGCGCGGGCGGTGTGCTCGCGGCGCACTCGGCGGAATGCAAGCGCGATGCCACACGCGACGGTGCGCGTGACCCGTCGCGTGTGTAAGTGCCCGTAGATGAGGCGCTTACGCACGCCGGATGGGGTGCTGACACGGGCCTCGGCGGCCCGCTTCGGGGCGCTCCAACGCTGCGCCACTTTGGCAGCGGCCTGCCAACACTGCGGCCTCAGGTGCTCCGCGCTGCGACGCCGGCTGCCAGGCTGGCATGGCCCTTGGTCGGGCGGCCCTCGGCGACGGCCAGGGTCGCCGCGAGGTCATCGAGGCACTGCGCGCGCGGCTTCGGCATCAGCTGCTGCAGCACCGCGCGAGCGCGCGCGAGCGCTGCGCTGTCGTCCGGGACCGGGACGCTGCGCGCTTCCGGGGCGCACGCCGCTGCTGCGAGGCCGAGCCCGCCGTTGCGCGCCGCTGCGAGCGCGCGCAGGCGCTCGAACGAAGGCACGATGCCAGTGCCTTCGCGCACACCGCTGCTCACGAGCAGCGCCGCGGTGACGACGAGCGTCGTCCGAGGCGCGCGGAGGCGCGCTTCGCCGAGGCGCAAGAGCGTCTCTTCGAGCGCCGCGGCGTGTTCGCGCGCGCGGACGTCGGCGCTGAACCCGAGCGCGACGGCCACGAAGCGGCCGGGGCTCCGGAGGGGAGAGCGCCAACCCGCGCGCTGCTCGAGGGATTGCACAGCCGCCCACCAACGCTCGAAGAGCGCCTCGGGCGCTCCCGGCGCAGCCGGCGCCGTCGTGGTGAGCTCCCCCGCATCCGGTCGGGAGAGCGCCAGGATCAGGGCGGCCCGCCGGAGGTTTGCGTGGATGGCGCTCCGCCCGAACGGGAGCGCGCGCTTCGGGGCCTCTGCTTGCGCCGCGATGTCCAGGGCCACGAAGCGCGCCAGGAGCGGCGCGGAGCGCTCGGCCGCGCTCATGCTGCGGGTCCACGCTTCTTCAGGATCAGCAGCGTGTCGTACTGCGCGTCGGACAGCTTCAGCTCCTCGCTGATGTCGTAGAGGAAGTCGTAGGTCGCGACGTGTTCGAGCTCAGGCACGCTCCGCACGAGGCGTCGCACTTCGCTGGCGTTGTACGTCCGGAACCACCATGTCGTCTCGCTCCGCCGCTCTTCGCCGTTTTCGTGGACGACGAGTCGGGAGCGCACTTGCTCGCGCCGTGCGCGGCGCTCCGCCGGCCAGCCCTCGATCGTGCAGCGTACGTCGGCGCCGTCGCGCACGACGTGCCACCGCTCGCGCGTCTTCGTCGACTTCGTGTAGTCCGTCAGGTGGAAACCGAGCGCGTACACGCCCCCTGGGGCGAGCGCTCGCGCGACCGCGGCGAGGTGCGAGCGCGCGCTCTCTTCGTCCAGCAGGTACTTGAACGTCGAAACGAAGCAGTGCGCCAGGTCGAACGTCCCGCGCACGCTGAAGTCCGCCATGTTCCCCACGGCGACGGTCCCGGCCAGGCCTGCGTCGGCGAGGCGCTCGCGGCTGTACCGCACCATGGCCTGCGACAGGTCGAAGCCGTGCACCCGCCAGCCGCGCTGCGCGAGCTGCACGAGCAGACGCCCGCTGCCACACGCGGGTTCGAGCACCCGCGGCGCGGGCCGAATCCGCCCCGTCCCGTGTTTGAAGTGCACGGCTTCGAGGAAGTCCGCCTCGACCTGCGAGTCGACGTCGAAGATCGCGTCGTAATAGCGCGGGGTCTCGTACCAGTCGAGCGCGGTGTACTGGGGCATCGTGGGGGGGCGCTCCATCCTGGACAGGGACGGAGCGGACCGGCACGCTAGCGAGATCGACCGCGCCGGACAACGGCGCATCCGACCCGAGGGCCATCACGAACCGGATTCCATGCCGAAGACCATCGACTGGTACTACCACCGCAAGGGTTGAACGACCTGCAAACGCTCCGACGCATTCCTCGAAGGCGTTGGGGCCACCGTCCGTGAGACGGTGAATGCAACCAAGGAGCGCTACGGCGCAGCAGACCTCAGCGCGCTCTTCGCCGGCGCGAACGAGGTGCTCGTCGCGAAAGGGAAGTCGGTCCTGCGCTTCGACCTGAAGAAGGCGCCCCCGAGCCCGGACGAGCTGGCCGCCGTCGTCCTCGGCCCGACGGGCAACTTGCGCGCCCCAGCCGCCCGGATCGGCAAGCGCTGGGTGATCGGTTTCCACGAAGACGCCTACGGCGCGGCGCTCTGACGCTGGAGGGCCGGCGGCGCCCCCCCTGGGATATGGGGGGGCCACGGGGGGCGCTCCGCGCCGTTCGCAACGCAGAACCGGCGACTGGCTCCGAACTGCCGGCGCGAGCGCAACCTGCTAGGCTCCCGTGGGTTCCGCCCGCGATGGCCCTCCATGTCCGACTGCCCGAGATCGCCGTGGTCGGCGGCGGACCCGGTGGTCTCATGTTGCTGCATGAGCTCGAGCGCACCCTCGACCGGCCCTGCCGCGCCGCGCTCTTCGAGGCGGACGGACGGCTCGGGGGCAAGGTCTGGACCCGGAGCTTTCGGAGCCAGCCGCTGCGTTACGAGGCCGGGGCGGCCGAGCTCTACGACGTCAGCGCCGTGGACGTCGATCCACTGCGCGAGCTGATCGCTGACCTGCGGCTCCCCACGACGCGCCTCGAGGGTTCGGCGGTCGTGCTGGAGGGGCGCGTCATCGCCAACCTCGATGACTTCGAAGCCGCCTTCGGTGGCGCCGCGCGGCGGGCTGTCGAGGCCTTCGACCGCGAGGCGCGCGGACGCATGTCGCCGCGGCAGTTCTATGACTCCGATCAGGCCGAGAGCTTCGTCGACGAGCGCGAGCCCGGCGCCTTTCGCGCGCTACTGCAGCGCGTCGAGGACCCGGCCGCGCGTCGCTACCTCGAGGTCCTGATGCACAGCGATCTGGCGACCGAGCCGGAGCACACAGGTCTGCGGTACGGACTGCAGAACTACCTGATGAATGATCCGGCCTACATGTCGCTCTATCGCATCGACGGCGGCAACGAGCGCCTGATCGATGCGTTGGCGGCGCGCATCCGTGCGGAGGTCCATCGTCGGCACCGGCTCGAGCTGGTCGAGGCGCTCGCGAACGGACGAGTGCGTCTGCACTTCCGCCACGACGGCGCCGCCATCGCGCGCGACTTCGAC
This sequence comes from uncultured Planctomycetaceae bacterium, assembly GCA_964402175.1. Classification (GTDB taxonomy): domain Bacteria; phylum Planctomycetota; class UBA1135; order UBA1135; genus JAWKUK01. The sequence goes on from CAYOBN010000083.1 coordinate 7,113, forward strand.
CACGTCGTGCTCGCGCTGCCGCTTGCAGCGCTCGCAGAGGTGCGCTTCGAGCCGCGCGCGCTCTGCGAGGCGTTCGCGCGGCACAGCCAGCAGTTCCACCATCCCGCGCACTACTTGCGCGTCACAGCGCTCTTCGACCGGCCCTTCTGGCGCGCGACGCTGCGGGACACGTTCTGGATGCTCGACGCCTTCGAAGGGTGCTGCGTCTACGACGAGTCACCGCGGCTCCCGAGCGAAGCCCATGGCGTCCTCGGCTGGCTGCTCGGAGGTCGCGCCGCTGTGCAACTCGCGACCATGGAGGACGAGGCCCTCGTGCAGCACGCCCTCGCGAGCCTTCCGGACGCGTTCGGGCAGCCGCGCGCACACTTCATCGAAGCGGTCGTGCAGCGCTGGATCGGCGCCGTCAGCGCGCTCCCCGGCGGCCGCCGCATCCTCGGCTTCGATCAGCGCCATCGCCCGGCCCGCGAGGTCTGCCCCGCTCTCTACGTCGTCGGCGATTACCTCTTCGACTCGACGCTCAATGGAGTGCTCGAATCGGCATTGCACGTCGCGACTGCGCTCGCGGCCGCCGTCGCGGACCCTGTCCAACGCCAACCCGAACCCAGCCGGGTCCAAGTCCCTACATCATGCTGAATGAAGCTCTCCGCGACGCGCGCCTGCACGTGTCGCTCCCCCGGGGCTCGAGCCTGCGGTTCCTCCGCCGATCGGGGGACCTGGCGACAGGGGCGCCCGATGCGGGCGCTCCGCGAGCGGGATCCGACCCGATCACCGGATCCGTCGAACGTGCCCGGATCGAGCTGGCGCGAGCCGAGGACCTGCTCGCGGCCGTGCGCGAAGAGGGCGACCTGGCGCTCGTCGTCGTCCCCGCGCCGATGGACCAGCAGGTGACCCTCGCGGCCGCCCTCGCCGATGCGCTCGCGAGCCGCGCGGACCTCGCGTCGGAGCGGCCGAGCACGATCAGTCTGCAAGGCTGCATCCTCGTGGTGGTCGCCGAGTGGTCCGTCGTCCTCGCGCCCGTGGAAGAGCTCGAGCGCGCGGCGGCGGCCGCGGCCGAAGCGAGCTTCGAGTCGCTCGCGCTCGTGAGGATGGAGCGGGAGGTGCTCGCGACATGGCCGCTCGCGCACCAGGCTGCACCGATCGCGTTCCGCGCCCAGGTGGAGCACCTGGGTCAACGCGCGGAGTACGCGCGGTCGTACGCTGCACTGGTCGCGTTGCAGGAGAGCCACGCTCGACTCGGGCAGCGGATCCTCCTGCCGCAGGTCTATCCCCCGACGCTCGCCAGCCAGGTCCTCGAGCGCGTCCGCGACCGGCTTCGGGTCGAAGCGCGCCACGAAGCGCTCGAAGCCCACATCGAGGCCCAGAACGACGTCTTCTCGCGCTGTGGCGAGCGACTGAGCGAGCTCGAGCAAGCTCGCCGCGGGCACCAGCTCGAATGGCTCATCATCCTCGTCCTGGTCGTACAGACCGTGCTTTGGATCATCGAAGCGCTGTCGTCCGTAGGAGCGAGCTGATGCGCCTCCGCTCGATCGATCTGCTGCGCGCCATCGCGATCTTGATCATGATCGCGGTCCATTTCGTCGAGAACTTGGCCGGGACCGTGCCTGCGATCGCGGGCTTGGGCGCTCCGACGTTCATCTTCCTTTCCGGAACGAGCTATCACATCTGGTTGTGCGCGCAGCGTCGGCGCAGGACGCCCGAGGTCGAGATCACGCGGCGGACCCTGCGCAGAGCCCTCTTTCTCTTCGTCGTCGGGCTCCTCTTCAATGTCCTCGTCTGGCTCCCCGAGGACATCTTCAACTGGGATATCCTGACGTTGATCGCGACAGGGTATTTGGTGCTCGCTGGCGCGAGGCACCTCGATACCCATGTCCTCCTGATCCCCTGTGCGCTCGTCCTTGCGGTGACGCCGGTCGCGCAGGCGGCGTGTGACTGGAAGCAGTACTGGCAAGGGCCGTACTTCGACCACGACTGGTCCTTCGTGGACGTGTCGCTCGGTTACCTCATCGTCGGGTATTTTCCGCTCCTGCCCTGGATCGCAGTGCCCGTGCTCGGTTTTGCCGCCGGGCGCTGGCTCTTCCCAGAAGGTCGAGCCTGCGAAGCTACCGCGCGGCGGCTCGTCGCTCTGGGCCTCGGGGTCATGTCGGTCGCGTTGGGCCTCGCGGTCGTCGGGGCACGCAGTGCGATCCTGCGGGAGAGCGGGTTCCTCGCCGGTTGGCGAGTGACCTTGCCTTCGCTCGAGTACCTCGTCGGAGTCCTGGGCGCGATCGCCTTGGCCCTCGGGCTCGCGACGCTGCGCTTGGACGTCGGAGATCGCGCGCTCGCGCAGGGGCGCTGGTCGTCCGTTGTCGCGCTCTGGAGCCGCTCATCGCTGACCGTGTACCTCTTGCACCACGTGGCCCATGTCTGGCCCCTATGGCTCGCTGGACTTTGGCGCAACGGCGAGGCGACCGCGCTCTGGCGCAAAGCCCTCGATGTTCCGCGCGCTCTGGCGCTCGGCGGTGTCTTCGTCCTGGTCGCGCACGCTGCACTGCGGGCCCTCGAGCGGCGCGGCGGCGGGGTCGAGGGCTGGATGCGCGCGTTCGCCGATGGCGCGCGGCGGGTATCGGCGTCCTGAAGCGGGTCCGTGCCGTCGACCTCCTGCGCCGCTCGCGCCGCGCAACGCGGGCCGTGCCTCAGCGCCTCTGCGCTGCGTATTCGAGCAAGAACGGGTTGCGGCGGCGCTCTTCACCCAGGGTCGAAGCCGGACCGTGGCCGGGCAGGAACCTGACGTCGTCGCCGAGCGGCAGGAGCTGCTCGAAGATCGAGCGCATGAGCTGCTCGAAGTCCCCCCGCGGGAAGTCGGTCCGGCCGATCGAGCCCGCAAACAACACGTCACCCACGAGCGCAAGGTGCGCGGCGCTGTGGTGGAACACCACATGCCCCGGTGTATGACCCGGGCAGTGCAACACTGCAAAGCTCTGTGCGCCGACCGTCACCGTCTCGCCGGCGCTGAGCCAGCGATCCGGCGTCACCGCCTCGGCGCCGGGGAGGCCGAACATCCGCGCCTGCTCGGCCATCCCCGCGAGGAGGAACTCATCGTCCCGGTGGGGGCCCTCGATCGCGAGCCCCGTCCGGCGCTTCAATTCGGCGGCTCCGCCCGCGTGGTCGAGGTGCCCGTGCGTCAGCAGGATGCGCTCGAGCTCGACGTTCCGCCGTTTGACTTCGGCGAGCACCCGCTCGACGTCGCCGCCGGGATCGACGATCGCACCGCGGCCGGTCTCGGTGCAGCGCAGCACCGTGCAGTTCTGCTGGAACGGCGTGACGGGCACGGTCCAGTGTTCGATCTTCGGCATGTCCATGGTCTGCGCCAGAGCATATCCGCCGTCGCCCACGCTGCGCCGTGTCCGCCCCGAATCAGGCGCTCGAACGCCGCCCTCTCCGGTACAGCCAGAGCGCGATTCCCGCGAGCATCGCGACCAGCGCGGCGAGCAACCCGCGCGAGCCCGTCATCCACTCGACGAGCCCCGCCCCGCGCTCGCCCCAGCTCGGCCGCGCGAGGCACGCTGCGAGGTGCGGCGGAAGCTCCTCGCCTGCGGCGCGAAAGGCGGCGGCGCCGCGCTCCAGCTCCGCCGCAGTGATGCGTGTGGGGACCGCACGGGCCGCAGCGAACCGCCGGACCTCAGCCGAGGGATGCGATAGCAATTCGCCCGCGTTCGGCAGCAGCAGCGGTCGCTCCTCGGCGCGACCCGACGTCAGCGTCTGCATCTGCGTTGCCACAGCCGTCGTGTCGAAGCGCCCCAGCGCCAGCTCCAGCCCGCGCACGGCGAGCACTTCGTCGCTGGACCAAGAGCGCGCAGAGAGACCGGTCTCGAAGGGCTCCGGCAAGCGCATGTCCGCCGAATCGAGACCGCGCACCAAGCGCGCGAGTCCGAGCGGCGTGGGGCTGCGCCAGAAATCGCGGCGCTCGGCCGTTGTGACGTTGGCTTCGGGGCCCGCAAAATGCGCGGCGGAGGCCAGCAGCCGCTCACCCCACTGGGGCTCGTCAGCACCCTCTGTATGCAGAGGCTCGCGGGTGGCGACCACCAGCAGTGCCCGCACCGCAGGCTGCACTTGCCGCGTGCGTCGGCCCGTCGGGACCTCGATGTCGGCGAGCACATGGGCGAAACCGTGGGGCAGGATCCCCGTTGCAGCGGTCACACCTGGAACCCGTCCGCTGGGGCCGAGAACGACGACGTCAGCAGCGATGCCGAGCGCGCCTTGGTGCTCTCTCTGCTGCAGCGTGACCTCCACGCGCGCCGATCCTGAATCAGCCACTGCGAACTCCAGAGCGACCGCGCGCGCTTCGGCGAAGCTGACACTCGTCGAAGTGCTCGCTGCGACGCGAGCCGCGCCATCGGGGCCGTCGAACACGAGCACCGCGAGCTCCGCGTCGAGCGCCGGCGGGACATCGACTCCGAACGCCCGGCGCCACTCGAGGCCCAGCTCGCGGCGCGCGCGCGCTGCGTCCCAGTCGGGCGCCTCTGCCTCTTGCGGCAGCAGCAGCACGAGCGGCGGGTAGTCCAGCGCCCGCGCAGCACAGCGCGCAGCCGCGACGTGCACCGCATGATCCGCGGCGTCGTCGGCGAGCAACTCCGCCAGCCCTTGCAGCAAAGCCGGTGATCGGCGCTCGCCCGCGAGCAGACGGCTCAGGGGATCCGCGTCGGCGTCGTAGGCGAAGTCGGGCACGCTGCCCGGCCAGATCGACGGCGCATGTTCGACGAGCGCCAACGCCGCGTGACACCACGGCCCGAGAGACCGCGGCACCGCTTCGGCAGGCAGCGCGCCGAGCAACCTCTCGGCCAGCAGCGCCGCCGGCAGCAGGTAGGGGTGACCTGGGCGCTGCAAGTAAGGGGAGAGCGCGAGGAGCTCGCGCTGCGCGGCCGCAACGCGGTCGCTCTCCCGTTCGAGCTCGAGCCGCAGCGCAGCGCTGGAGGTGGCCTGCCAGCGCTGCAGGGCCGCGCCCGCGTCGTCTCCGATGCGCGCGAGAGCTCCCTCCGCCAGTCGAGCTCCGGGATGCCGCGCGCCGAGCTCACGCTGCAGCCATGTGACATGCCGCTCGAGCTCGGCGCGGCGCTCCGTTCGCTCGGCGCGCGGCGCGCTCGCGTGGCTGCGGAAGATGCTCGCGACACCTTCGAGGGCCAGCTCGCGCTCGGCATCGTCGCCGAGCGGGCGTCCCTCCAACCGCTTCAGGGCGCGCAGGTGCACCAGATCCGCGGCGCGCTGCTCGCCTTCGCGAGTGAGTTGCTGCGCGAGCTGCAGGGTCTCCAGCGCCGTGTCGCGTTGCCAGCTCCATCCGAGGTAACCCGCCGCTGCGACGAGCGCCACGGCGCACGCACCGAGCAAGGCCCCGCGGCGCCTGCGCGCCATTCCGAGGACACGCTCGAACGCCGTGAGTCCGCGCGCCGTGACCAGCTCACCGGCGGAGAAGCGCGCGAGGTCCGCGGCCATCGCGCTGGCGGTGGCGTAGCGCCGCTCCGGGGATTTCGCCATCGCCTGCTGCACGATGCGCTCGAGGGCGCGCGGGATCTCGCGGCGCAGCGCGCGCGGCGCAGGCGGCTCGGTGTGTACGACAGCGTGCACTTTGTCGAAGAAACCGCGGCCTTCGAATGGCCGGCGCCCGACGAGGCACTCGTACAGCATCACGCCCAGCGCATACACGTCGGTGCGCTCGTCGATCCGCGCGCGTTCGCCGCGCGCTTGTTCCGGCGCCATGTAGTCCGGTGTGCCGAGCAGGTGCCCCGGCTTGGTCAACGTCGCGCCCTCCGCTGGATCGACCGCGAGCCCGAAGTCAGCCAGGTGCGCGTCGCCAGCCGCATCCAGCAGGATGTTCGCGGGTTTCAAGTCGCGGTGCACCAGACCATGGGCATGGACGTGCGCCAGCGCCTCTGCGATCTGGTGTACGAGCCGCACGCACCGCGCGATCGGCATGGGGCGGGCGTTCTTGCGCAGCAGGTCCGCGAGCGAGCCGCCTTCGTAGAGGTCCATCGCGTAGTACGCGACGTCACCCGCGCGGCCGACCTCGTGAATCGGCACGATGTAGGGGTGTTTGAGCTTCGCGAGCGCCCGCGCTTCGCGCTCGAACCGCGCGAGCGCTTCACCGAAGAGCAGCTCTCCCGGCACGAGCACCTTCAGCGCGACGTCGCGACCGAGGGAGCGCTGGTGCGCGCGATAGACGACGCCCATCCCGCCGCGCCCGAGCTCGGGGCCGACCTCGTAGGTGCCCAGCGCCTGGAGCGCGCCGCGCCAAACGACGCTCGGATCGGGCTGCGTACCCGTCAAGAGCGCCGCCGCTGCGAGCGCATCACAGAGGTCATCGAAGGGCACGCCGTGTTCGAGGGCCAAGCGCCGCAGGTGATCGCCGTCGCTCGCGGGCGACAGTCCGCGGGCTTCGGCCTCGGCGAGGGCGCGTACGAGCGCGTCCGTGGGCTGTGCGCTCACAGCTCACCCCCTTCGCTCGCCGCGCGCAGCGCACGTCCGACTGCGAGGAGCGCGGCGGCGACGCGCCGTTGCACCGTCGATGGGCTCACACCGAAGCGGGCCGCCGCCTCGGCGTGGGTCAGGCCCTCGAAGTGATGGGCCAGCAGCGCGAGGCGCTCGTCCTCGGGCAGCGCCGCGACGGCCTCGGCGACGGCCGTCCGTTGGTCCCGCCGGGCGGCCGCGGTGAAGGGGCCGGAGCGCGGGTCGCTCGCGAGCTCGATGGCGCGCGTGAACCCCTCCGCCGTGCGGCGCGGCCCACGGGCGATCCGCCGGCCGCGGTCCGCGATCCGGTGGGCCGCGATCGTGCAGAGCCACGCCTGGAAGGTCCGCAGGTCTTCGCCGCGGAAGCGCTCGAACTCGGCCAGGGCTGCCACGTACACGTCGTGCAGGAGGTCCTCTTCGTCGACCTCGGCCGAGAGACTCGGCCCGACCCCGCCAGGCCCGGCGGCGCTGCGCCGCTGCCCACCGAGCTTGGCCCGAGCAAACACGAGGACCCGCGCGGCCGAGGCCCCGAAGAGCGCCTCGAACGCCGCCCGATCCCCAGAGCGCGCCGCCCGGATCAGCTCTCCCGCACGATCATCCATCCTCGATGAGTACGTCCTATTGGAGAGGCGCCCGGCACCCGTCGGCTACCCGCGGATTCCCGGATTTCCGCGGGAGGCTCTGCAGCGCGTGCGCTGGGTCACTCCTCCGTCGCGCACCACACCGGGCCGAGAAGCTGGGGGCGGGTCCGCGCGGGGCGTCTGCGGACGCGCGCCTCGCGCGCGCGCTCGCGACGGCCGCCCGCGATGCCGATGGCTGAAACGCCTCGACAGCTTCGGCGCACACGACGTGCTCCGTGCCCGCGGGCCTAGTGGGCGAGCGACGCGCTGAGCCGGCCTGCGTCGCGCTCGCACTGTCGAGTCGTGCGCGCGGGTGGCGCGACGCTGTCGGCGACGCACCGAGGCTCGGGGCCTTGCCGCCCGTGAATCCGCTCGGCGCACGGCGCGCTCACTCCTCCGTCGCGCACCACACCCGGCGGGCCGGGACGGAGACGACGCGGCCTTCTTCGGGGATCCACGCGCTGAGCGCGCCGCCGTAGACGCAGCCGGTGTCGAGGCCGACGGTGCGCTCCTCGCGCACCAGGCCGCGCCGTGCCCAGTGGCCGAAGACGACCGTGCGGGACTCAGCCGGGCGCGCGCGCCAGAACGCGTCCCAGGGACGGAACGGCGGCCCAGGCTCGGGCCAGTCGGAGGCGGGCAGGCTGCCGTCGGCCGCGCAGTAGCGGGCGCGCACGGCGAACTCGGTGTCCTCCGCGCGCACGAGGGGGTCGCGGCCGGTCAGCGTCGCGACGGGGTCGGGCCACCTCGGCGAGACGGCCGCGTGCACCGCCAGCGCGTCGGGCCAAGCGCGCACGAAGGGCTGCCGCGCGAGCCAAGCCAGCAGCGCTCCGCCCTCGGGGTCGGCGCCCACGGCGGCCAGGGTGTCCCGGCGGCCGCGCAGGAGGGGGTCCGCGGCGAGGCGCAGGAGGTGCACGTCGTGGTTGCCGAGGACCGGCTGGGCGCCGAGGTCGCGGCAGAGGCGCAGGCACCCGACCGAGTCGGGCCCGCGGTTCACGAGGTCGCCGACCGGGTGTAGCGCGTCGGCGGCGGGATCGAAGCGGACGAGCTCCAGGAGCTCCTCGAGCTCCTCCCGGCACCCCTGCAGGTCTCCGACGAAGATGCGGCGTCCGGCCATGGGGAGAAGGTACCGCGCCGAGGCGCTCGGCCGTGCGGCCGGGCCAGTGGGGCGCCGTGGGGGGCGCCGCGGGGGACTCTGTACGCACCCTGTCAGAAGCACATGCGGCGTGCACACGGCGCGGCATCTTGTGGCACGCTAGGGACGCCGGGCGGGCGTCCGCCCCGGCACCCTGCTTCCCTTGCCGCGGCCCCGCCGCGGGGTGCCCGAACCATGACCCTGTCCCTCTTCGCGACCCTGGCGCTCTCCGGGACCCTCGCGCCGCCTTCGGACGGCGTGCGCGTCCCGCTGGAGACGAAGGTCTACCGCACGTGGCGCACCGAGCTGCCGCGCGATCCGTTCCAGACGGTCTCCGGTCGCCTGCCGATCCCGCACGCGGGCGGCGCGGGCTTCGCGGTCGAAGCGCGCGGCCAAGGCCTCGCGCTCGACACCGATGGCGACGGGACCCTCGATCGGGTCATCGAAGGGGTCGCCGACGCCGCGACCGGCGTCGCGAGCGCGCGCGTCACGCTGACGGGCGAGCGCTCGGGTGGCGCGCGCTTCAAGTACCCCGTGCGCCTCGAAGGTCGCGCTGGTGCGTGGCGCTGGGCGCCGGGCGGCGGCCTCGAGGGCCGCGTGGGCGACACCGAGGTCGCGCTGATCGACCTCGACGGCAACGGCGTCTTCGGCGATGTCGGCGGCGATGCGGTGGTGGTCGGCGGCGGCGACGTCGCGATGTTGCTCGGCGAGGCGCTCCTCGTCGACGGCGCCTTGCACCGCGTCGCGGTGGATCCGAGCGGAGCGCACCTCGAGCTCACTCCCTTCACCGGACCGACGGGGCTGCTCGACCTGCGCTCGGCCCTTGCGACCAAAGCCGTGCTGCTGGCCGCAGTGGTGCAGAGCGTCGACGGGCGCCACTCGTTCGAGCTCGCCAGCGTCGCCGCGGGGGCGCGCATCCCCGTGGGGGAGTACCGCTTGCTCAGCGCCACTCTCGGTCTCGGTGAGTCGCGGGTGCGCGCCGACGGCGCCGCAGTCGCGCCGCTGCGCGTCGCTGAGGACGGCCGCACGGAGCTCGCATGGGGCGCGCCGGTGCGCGCGTTGTTCGGCTACGAGCGCAAGGGCCTCGAGCTCGTGTTCGACCCGAACGAAGTGAGCTACGTCGGCCGCGCCGGCGAGCGCTGGGTCGGCTGGGATCCGATCGGCAAGAGCCCGTCGTTCCGCGTGAAGGAGAAGACCACCGGCGAGGTGCTGGTCGACTTCGTCTTCCCCGGTTCGTGTTGAGGCCGCGGCTTCGTGCCGGCCGCCGTGCGCGTGCCGCAAATGAAGTCCGCTGCGATCGAGATCGAGATGACGTCCGACACCTGGGCCTTCGGGCCCGTACCGGCTGCGACCGCAGTCGTGCAGTAACCCCCTCGTGCTGACCCTCCTGCTCCTCGGCGCGCTCCTCCAGGAGCGCGCCTCGCTGCCCGTGCAAGTCGTCGCCGGGCGGCTGGTCGTGACATGCGACCTGTCGACCGCGGCCAACCGCATCCCCGCGAACCTCTTTGTCGAGGTCGAAGGGCGTCACGGGTTGCAGCTCCACAACCGCGCCGCGGCGGCGCTGCGGGCCGAAGCGCAGGACGGCACGCCGCGACCGATCACGCTGCACTTCGAGGGCGCGACGGCGACGGTGCCGCGGCGTGAGCTCGGCGACGAGGACCTCTTCGAGGAGTTCACGAAGTACCACTCGGCGTCGATGGGCGAGGTCGCGCTGATCGGCTCGCTCGGGGTCGAGTTCTTCGATGACTATGCGCTGACGTTCGACCTCGCCGCGGGGCGCATGGAGCTCGCTCCGCTCGGTGCGCTCGATGCCTCGGGACCGCTGACGACCGCGCGCATCGAAGACGACGGCACCGTCGTGGCGCCGCTGACGATCCTCGATGGGATGGTCTGGCTGCCGGTGCGCTGGGACGGCGGCCGACCGGGCGGCTTGATGTTCGGCACGGGCCTCTACGACTCGCGCGTCGATCTGACGGAGGCGCGGCGCCTCGGCCGGCCTGCGGGTGACGTCGGGCCCATCCGGATCGGCAACATCGACCTGCACAGCTACGTCGCATTCCGGCCGGAGCCCGTCGTGCAGGTGCACCCCGATGGGGTCGTCGGTGTGACGGGTGTGAACTTGCTCGAGAACTTCAGGGTCCAACTCGACCGCGGGCGGCGCGAGGTCCGTGTGCTCGCGATTCGGCCGGCGGAGTTCCCGAGCGCCGACCTCGAGTTCTTTCGCGCCAGGGCGGCGGAGGACAGCGCCCTGCTCCAGGCGTTCCTCGCGGCCCACGGTGCTGCGGACCCGAAAGGCGCGGGGCGCCTCGCCCACGAAGCGGCGCGCCTCTTGCTGGAGTACCACCTGCAGGACGACGCAGATGAAGCGGCGATCACCGACGCCGTGGGTTGGGTGCACCGCACCGTCGCCGCGGACCTCGGGACGACGCGCCTCCTCGACCTGATGAAAGAGATGGCCGATGCGGGCCACGAAGACGTCGTGATCGCTGCGGGCCGCCTGGGCGTGGAGACGGGCCGCAAGGACCGTTATCCCAACGCAGTCCACGAAGTGCACGGCCGGCTCGGGCGCACGCTGCTCGACCGCGCCCTGCGCGAGGGGACACCGATCGACCCCGCCTTCCGTCACCTGCTGTCGGCGGCCTTCGGGTTGCCCGAAGACGGCCGAATCAACTTCGACCTCGGACGCTTCTACGAGGAGCAAGGCCGCTATCGGCGCGCCTTCTCGCGCTACATCCAAGCGGTGATTCGCCCGGAGAGCGGGCCGCTCGCGCTCGAAGCGCTGCAGCGGGTGCAGCCGCTGCTGGCCACCGAGGGCGGGGGCGACGGCGAAGACGACGCAACCTTCTCGGTCGGGACGATCGAGAAGATGATCGCGGGCAAAGTGCGCAACTTCGGCGCGGCGAGCCGCTTCGTGCCCAGCGACGAGGCGCCAGCGCGGCGCACGGTGCTCGTCGAGTTCTTCACGAACGGCCACTTCGGCAACGAGACCGACGGGGGAGCGATCGGCGGCGCGCTGGGCTTCGAGGGCCTCATCAGCCACTTCGATGCGGCGCACGTCGTGTTCCTGGAGCACCACTTGCCCACGCCGCAGCCCGATGCGCTGTGCACCGACCACGCGCGGGAGCGCGCGGCGCAGTTCCGCATCGAGCGCCCGGCCGTGATGGTCGTCGATGGCCAGAAGGGCTCGGCTGGCGCCGGAAAGTGGCGCGACGCCGAAGAGATCTACAACCGCGCGAAGAAGGTCGTGCTGGAGCGCCTCGCCGAGCCGGCCGACCATGAAGTCGCCATCGACGCCCGCGTGCGCGACGGCCGGATCGAAGGCCGCGTGACGGTGACCGGCCCCGAGGACGACGGGCTCCAGGTCCAGGTGATGCTCGCCGAAGCCCGCGTGCTCTATCCTGGCTCCAGCGGCATCGTCGTGCACCGGCATGTCGCGCGCGGCTCGCTCCTGTCCGAGCCTGGGGGCGCGCTCTACATGCCGGAGGACCTGACGTTCGAGGTGCCGTTCGGGCGCTCGTTCGAGGCGCTGCAGCGTGAACAAGAGCAGTTCCTCACCGCGCTCGAGGGCGAGGGGCTCGGTACGGCGCCGCGGGTCTCGACCCGCGTCGATCCGCGCGAGCTCGTCGTCGTCGCGTACCTGTTCCACGCCGAGTCGGGCGCGGTGCTGGCCGCGGCGAGCGCGCTGCCCAAGTTCGACAGCCCAGCGCCCGGCGAGGTCGACGCAGCGGGAGGCGAGAAGTGACGGAGTCCTCCCGTGAACGGATCGCCGGCGGCGCCGTCGAGAGCATGCAGGTCGAGCGCCTGCCCGTGCATCTCAGCGCGATCGCCGAGCGTGCGTCGGAGGTGCTGGAGCATCGCGCGCGCCGCGCGACGTTCTTGCGCGAGGTCGCGCGGGCGCTGCCGTGGCTCGCGGTGGTGCCGGTGGCGCACATCGGGCTGCAGCTCCTGCGCTGGGGGACGGGTGGACCACCCGAGCTCCTCGCGCCGCTGGTGCTCGCAGCCGTGGCCGGGGCCGCGACCCTCGTGTGGGCCTGGATCACGGCCCGCGAGCGGCCCGCGGCGCGCGCGGCCCGGACGGCCGCGTTGTTCGCTGCGGACCGTCAGCTCGGGCTCGAAGAGCGCTTGGTCGCGGCTGACGCCTTCTTGAATCGGCGCGAGATCAGCGGTTTCGAGCGAGCTGCGATCGAAGACGCGGCTGCGCGCAGCCGCGCGGCGCTCGATGCCGCGTTCTCGGAGGCGCCGGAGCGTGTCCCGCTGGCGCGGCCCATCATGGGGTGGGCGCTGCTGATGACAGCGCTCGTCGGAGTCAGCATCTGGGTCGCGCATTTCGAGCCGCGCGACCTCTCGCGCGCTGCGCTGTCCGACACGCAGCTCGCGGCCGCCGGTGCGCCCGTGGACGCCGTCGGCGTGGACGAAACGGACCCGGGTGACGAGCGCAGCGAGGAGCCGGCGCCGCCCGAGCCCGAACCCCGCGTCACCGTCAAGTCTGCCGAATCAAAGCGCGCCGAGGCCGCCCCCGAGCTCTCGGAGGTCGTCAAGGAGTCGCGCGGCAAGACGGGCAGCGGTCGCTCCTCGGGCGCGCTCTCGACGAGCTCCGCCAGCGAATCGCAGAGCGCGCCGAGCTCGAAGGGTCAGGAGTCCGAGCAGAGCTCTGCGCCGCCCAAGACTCCGCCGAAAGCGGCGCCGCAGCCCAAACCCCGCAAGGACGCGCCTCCTCCGCCCGAGGAGAACGACGAAGAGTCCGGCGCGACCGCGGGCAAAGGGTCCTCGAAGGGCTCCAACAAGAACCCGACGGCGTCCGACTGGAAGAGCAAGGACCAGGTCACGGACACGGACGACCAGGAGGTCGAAGCCGACGAAGAGGTCGACGACGACGAAGAGGAGCAGGAGAACCGCGGCGGGGTCCAGCCCAGCCTGCGCGATCGCCGTCCGCCCGTGAGTCGCGACTTGACGATCGGCTTCGGCAACCGGCCGAACCCCGACGCCAACGGCCGCGGCGGCCCGAGCGAGCAGAAGAAGTCGCGCGGCGTGGCTTCGCTCGTGCTCGGAGTGCCCGTGCCGGATCGTGTCAAAGGGCGGCCGGGCCCTGGACCGACCAAGGTCACCCAGGAGCGCATCGAGCCCGAGGCGGAGGAAGCGACCAGCGTCGCCGCGGGCTCCGTCACGCCGCGCTCCGAGCCCCTCGACGCGCATCGTGCGCCGGACTTGGAGCCGGCCATGCGCGAGCTCGTCCGCCGTTACTTCCTCGCGCGCCGCGCCGCGACCCGTCCCTGAATCGGTTTCCATCTCCTCCGACCATGCAGCACGATCCTCTTGATTCGGCAGATACCGCCCGCGCCGATGCGCAGGCCTTCCGCGCCCACTTCGAAGCGATCCGCGCCGAGGTCGGAAAGATGATGGTCGGCCAGGCCGAGGTCATCGAAGGTGTCCTTACGGCGCTGTGCGCGGGCGGGCACGTCCTGCTCGAAGGGGTGCCGGGGCTCGGGAAGACGATGCTCGTGTCGTCGCTGGGCAAAGCGGTCGACCTCTCGTTCAGCCGCATCCAGTTCACGCCGGACATGATGCCCGCCGATGTGCGCGGTACGTCGGTCCTGGTCGAGACCGAAGGTGGGGGGCACGAGCTCACGTTCGAAGCGGGCCCGATCGTGGCGCACCTCGTGCTCGCCGACGAGATCAACCGTGCGACGCCGAAGACGCAGTCGGCCCTCCTGGAAGCGATGCAGGAGCGCCAGGTCACGGTTGGCCGGCGCACGATCAAGCTCGAGGAGCCGTTCTGTGTGATGGCCACGCAGAACCCGGTCGAGCAGGAGGGGACGTACCCGCTGCCCGAGGCGCAGCTCGACCGCTTCCTGTTCAAGCTGATCGTCGGTTACCCGGAGGAGCACGAGTACAGAGCCATCCTCGGGCGCACAGTCGGTACAGCGGACGTCGCGCTCTCCGCGGTGGCCGATGCGGCGACGCTCCTGAAGATGCGCCGTACGGTGCGCGCGGTCCCGGTGCCCGAGCACGCCGAGTCGTACGCTGTGCGCCTCGTGATGGCGACGCAGCCGAAGAGCGCTTACGCGCCAGGGATCGTCAATCAGTTCGTGTCGCTCGGAGCGAGCCCGCGCGGTGCGCAGGCGTTGATCCTCGGGGCGAAGGTGAAGGCGTTGCTGGCTGGCCGGTTCAGCGTTTCGACCGCGGACTTGCGCGCGGTGGCGAAGCCGGTGCTGCGGCACCGCGTGTTGCTCGGTTTCGAGGGCCTCTCCGAAGGGGTCACGACGGACCAGGTCATCGACGAGGTGCTCGCAAAGCTCCCCGTGCCGACGGAAGGCCTCGCGGCCGCGCGTTGAACGGACGGCGCCGCATGTACGACGTTCGATCGGTCGGTGCCGCCGAGCCCCTCGCCCGTGGGGAGCTCTTCGACGCTGCGTTCTTGGAGGCCGCCGAGCGGCTGCGCCTCGTCGCGCGCCGCGTCGCGCCGCGCGGGCGCTTTGCGGACCAGCGCTCGAAGGACCGCGGCGCGGGCCTCGAGTTCCAGGATTACCGCCCCTACGTCGCCGGGGATGACCTGCGCGCGATCGATTGGACGGTGTACCGGAGGCTCGGGCGTGTGTTCCTGCGGCTCTTCGAGGAGCACGAGGACCTGCCGCTGTACCTCTTGACCGATGTCTCGCGGAGCGCGTGGTTGGAGCGGCCGCCGCGGGCGCGCGCGGGGTTGCGCGCGGCGCTCGCTCTGGCTGCGGTGTCGCTGGGGCAGCACGACCGCGTCGGGGTCTTTCCGTTCGGCGCGGACTTGTCGGTGTTGCAGCGACCGACGGCGGGCAAGGGGCGCTTGATGCAGCTCGCGGCGCGGATGGCGACGATCGAACCGCAGGGGGAAACGGATCTGGGGGGCGCGCTGCGGCGCTTCGGTGCGCTCGGGCTGCGCGAGGGGCTCGCGGTGGTGATCTCGGACTTCTTCGATCCGCGGGGTTTGGAAGCGATGACCGAGGGGTTGCGCGGCGTGCGGCACAAGCTCTTGCTGGTGCAGCTCGTTCGGCGCACGGACCGCCACCCGGAGCTACTGCGGGCTGGCGCAGCGGGGGAGGTGCGCGTCATCGACTGCGAGACGGGCGCGCGCCACGACGTGTCGCTCGGTCCGGCGGTGCTGGAGCGGTATCGGGCGGCGTATGACCGTTTCAACCAGGGGTTGGCGGACTTCGCGCGCTCGCGCAATGCGGGGCTCTTGGCGCTGGATTGTGATGCGGAGGTGGTGCCGCAGCTCGCGACGCTGTTCGAGAACGGCCGCCGCGAAGTGATGTGAGGCGCTGCGGGCTGTGGCCCTTTGGCGTCGAACGGTACCAGGTACGACTTGGCGGCGAGGGCGCGCGCTGCGCGCGCGCTCGCGCGTGCGAAGCACGCGCGACCTCGCCGCCAAGTCGTACCTG
>CAYOBN010000084.1:0-22675 GCA_964402175.1 uncultured Planctomycetaceae bacterium
AAGCGCGCGCTTGCGCGCGCGCCTCGCCGCCAACTCGTACCTGGTACCGTTCGATTCCTCGAAGCCCTGCCGCGACCTCAGCGCACGTCCTGCAGCGTCACCCGCACTTCGCGCTGCTCCCTGCCGCGGCGCACGCGCAGCGCCACTTCCTGACCGACATCCCGCGCACCCAGCGCGCGCAAGAGGTCCTCGCGGCTCTGGATCGCGACGTCGTCGACGGCCTCGATCACGTCGCCGACGGTGCCGTCCTCCGCGACCCCGCGCAGCCCTGCGCGCGCGGCGGCGCTGCCGGGTGACACTTCCGCGATCACCGCGCCCGCGAGCCCCGCGCGCCGCGCCTCGGCGTCCGCCAACAGGAACACACCCAGGCCCGCGCGCTGCGGCTTGCCGCGCTGGATGAGCTGCGGCACCACCCAGTTCACCGTGTCCACCGGCACCGCAAAGCCGATGCCCGCGCTCGTGCCCGACGGGCTGTAGATCGCGGTGTTCACGCCGATCAAGCGCCCGGAGCTGTCGAACAGCGGCCCGCCGCTGTTGCCCGGGTTGATCGCCGCGTCGGTCTGGATGACCCCTTCGATCGGCGTCTGCGACACCGACAGGATCGAGCGATCGAGGCCCGACACCACGCCCGTCGTCAGCGTCCAACCCAAGCCGAACGGGTTGCCGATCGCCAGCACCTTCTGCCCGACCTCCAGGTCCTTCGACGTCCCGACGCGCACCGGGCGCAGCTCGTCCCCCGCGCGATGGATGCGCAGCACCGCCAGGTCGTGGTCGGGGCTGCCGCCGACGAAGAACCCCTCGTACGTGCCGCCGTTCTCGAAGGACACGTACGCGCGCTCGGCGCCCCCGAGCACGTGGTAGTTCGTGACGATGTACCCGTCGTCGGACCACACGAACCCCGAGCCCTGCCCGCGCGGGACCTCTGCGACGCCGAAGAGCCGGCGGTTCGAGCGCACACGCTCGGTCGTGTGGATGTGTACGACACACTGCCGGCACTCCTTGAAGAGCGCGATCGTCGCCGCCTCTTCGTCCAGGAGCGCCCCGCGCGGCGCGACCTCGCGCGGGGCTGCGTCGCGGTCGTGCAGCGGGCGGAACCAGGGCGCGACCTCGCGCGCGAGGAGCGCGAGCGCGAGGAGGCCCAGCAGGGTCAGCGGCCAGCGGGGCTGACCGGGGGGCGGGGAATGGGAGCGCATCGCGCACATCATGGGACAGAATCAGCGCAGGCTGGAACAGGGCGCGCTCCTGTGGCAGACTGTCCTCCGAGCGGGGCGCGAGGGGCGGCCCGCAGCGACCACCACATGTCGCCCGGGGGCGCGTCCCGGGCTGCGATGCGGAACTGGCTCCAGTCCTTGGGTTCGCGGCGCAAGACGCCGCCGCGTGACCCCGCGCAGCGTACGGCTGACGCGGGCCCGGCCCCCGTGTCGAGTCCGCCGCCCGAGGGGCGCGGGGCGGCCCGGCTCACGGCGCTCGAGGGCGCTCTGGCCGAGGAGCGCCGCCGGGCGCACGACGCCGGGGCCGCCTTGGAGCGCGAAGCCCACGCCGCGCGCCGCGCGCTCGAGGAAGCGGGCCGCGCGCGCGAAGAGCGCGACGAATACCGGCGGGTGCTCGCTGCGGCGGTCGCCAACGAGCGCCATGCGCTCGAAGACGCCCGCGCCGCGCGCGCCGAAGCGCAACGCCTCGAGGCGGCGCACGCACAGCGCCTCGCCGAGGAGGTCTACGCCCGCGGCCAGGCCGACGGCCGCGCGCGCGAGCTCGAGCGCGCGCGGGCGGAGCTCTCGGCGCGCCACGCCGAAGAGCTCTCCGCTGCGCGCGACCGCGAATGGGCCGAACGCGAAGAGCGCCGCCGCGAGGTCCAGCGCCTCGTCTTCGAGCTCGGCGAAGCCCGCGCGGCGCTGCGCGCGGCGGAAGCGCGGCGCGCCGCCGAGCGCGACGACCCCGCGCGCCGCCTGGCGCGCACCCGGCGCCGCACCGCGCTCGCGGTGGGGGCGTTCGCGGGTGTCTTCGCGCTCGCGCTGGCTCCCGCGGCCCTGTTCGCTGCGGTGGCTCCGTCACGGGCGGCGTACTTGACGCTGGCGCTGGGCCTCGGGCCGTGGGCGCTGGCGCTCGCGGCGCTCGGGTTCGGCCTCGTCGCGCTGGTCTGCGTCCTCTTCGCCGAACGGCGCGCGCCGGCGCTGCAATCCAAGTGATCACCACCCTCGCGCTGCTCGCTCTGTGCCAGGTCCCGCTGCCCGAGACCGCGGCTGAGATCAGCGGCTACACCCGCACGTCCACGACCGCAGAGGTCCGCGCGTTCCTCGACGCACTGGCGGCGCAGCCCCACGCCGCGCGGCTCGCGCGCTCGGTGATCGGCAGCTCCCAGGAGGGCCGGCCCCTCGAGCTCGTCACGGTCGCAGACCCGCAGCCCACCAGCGAGCGCGACCTCCTGCGCTCCGAGCGCATCCGGGTCTTCGTCAACGCTGACATCCACGGGGGCGAGGTCGAAGGCAAAGAGGCCGTGCAGATGCTGCTGCGCGAGTTCAGCACCGGCGCGCACGCCGAGCTCTTGCGGCACGCTGTGGTGTTCGTCCTGCCGGTCTACAACGCCGACGGTAACGACCGCATCGCGCGCACGAACCGCGTCGCGCAGAACGGCCCCGATGGGGGCGTCGGCGCGCGCGAGAACGCCGCGGGGCTCGACCTCAACCGCGACTTCGTGAAGGTCGAGAGCCCCGAGGCCGCGGCCCTCGTGCCTCTGCTCACGCGGCTCGATCCGCACATCTTCATCGACCTGCACACGACCAACGGCACGGACCACGGCTACGTGTTGACGTACGCGACGAGCCTCACACCAGGCCTCGATGCGGACCTGGAACGCTACACCTACGACACGTTCCTGCCGACGTTGCGCGAGCGCATGCAAGAGCGCCACGGGTACGCGACGTTCGATTACGGCAACCTCGCGCGCGCCCGCGAAGGTGAGCTGCCGCGCTGGCAGACCTACGACCACCGTCCGCGCTTCGGCACGAACCTCGTCGGTCTGCGCAATCGCATCGGGCTGCTCTCCGAGGCGTACAGCTACCTGGACTTCCAGGCGCGGGTCGAGGTGACCCGTGCGTTTGTCCTGGAAGCGCTCACGCTGGCCGTGCGCGATCGCGAGCGGCTCCGTGCGCTCACGACGGAAGCCGACCGAAGGATGCGCGAGGACCCGCGCCTGGTCCTGCCCGTCGAGGCGCGCCTCGCGCCTGGACGGGAGTTCGAGCTGCGCCTCGGCACCGTGCGCGAGGTCGAGCTCGACCTCGGCGACGGCACACGCGGGCGGCGCCGTATCGCCACGGGCGAGGTGCGCACGGTGCCGGCGCTCGCGGAGGTGCGCTTCGCTGCGGGGCGCGAGGTCGAGCTCGGGCTCGCGCTCGACGGTGGGTGGGCGATCGCGCGCCCGAGCCCTGGGCTCCTGCGTGCGCTGACTTTGCACGGCGTCGAACACCGCATCACGGCGACGGAGCTCGTCGTGGACGACTCAGCGGTGTTTCGCCTCAGCGACGCGCCGCGCGCGCGGCGCCCGTTCCAAGGCCACCTCGAGCGTCGTTTCCAAGGTGTGTACGAAGCCGCGGTGGTCACGCTGCCGCAGGGCGCCTGCATCGTTCCGCGCCGTCAGCCGCTCGCGCGCCTCGCGGCTTGGTTGCTCGAGCCCGAGAGCGACGATTCACTCGGTACGTGGAACCTTTTCGACGGCGAGGTCGATGCGGCGCTCGCAGATGGAGCCAGCGGGTACCACCCCGTGTACCGATTGCGCAGTGGGCTCTGATTCTCTCTTGACCCAAAGGGGGGGCGCCAGAGTAGCCTTCTTATCGCTCTAGTCCGTTACTCGCACCGAGACTATGAAACTCTATTTTGAAGAGACGATTAAGGCGCCACAGCGCACCGTCTGGGAGTTGATCACTGACCTGCGCGGCGCCACAGGGCGGATCTCCGGCACCCTCGCTCTGGAGGTCCTGACCAACGGCCCTGTCGGTCGTGGGACACGCTTCCGCAAGACGCGCATGGTGTTCGGCCGCAAGGCGACCGAGGAGCTGGAGGTCACGCACTTCGACGCGCCGCACACCTACACCGTCGAGGCCGACTCGTACGGAGTGCGCTTCGTCTCGACCTACACGCTGCGTGAGTCCGGCGGTAGCACGGTCCTGCGGCTCGACATCCGAACCGCGCCGCGGACCTTCTTCGCGAAGCTGATGGCGCCGCTCGGCGCGCTGTTCGCCGGGACGATGCGCAAAGAGATCGCGCGGGACAACGCCGAGCTGCGAAAAGCGGCGGAGGCCCGCGCGGGCCGAGGCTGAGTCACTGCGGTCCGAGCGGCAGACCGAGGCCCGTCCAGAGCACGAAGAACGCGCTCCACAGGACGAGGAACACGAGCGAATACGGCAGCATCGTCGCGACGAGCGAGCCGATGCCGGCCTTTTTGTCGTAGCTCTGGTAGAACGCGATGATCAGCGCGAAGTACGACATCATCGGCGAGATGATGTTCGTGCACGAGTCGCCGACGCGGTAGGCACACTGGGTCAACGCCGGGTCGTAGCCGAGCAACGAGAACATCGGCACGAACACCGGGGCCATGATGGCCCACTTTGCGGCCGCGCTGCCCATGAACAGGTTCATGAACGCGGTCAGCGCGATGAACGAGAGCATCAGCGAGGCGTCCTGCAGCTCGAGCGACTTCAGGTACGCCGCGCCTTCGATGGCGAGGATCGTGCCGAGGTTCGTCCAGTTGAAGTACGCCACGAACTGAGCGGCGAAGAACACGAGCACCATGTACCCGCCGAGGGTCTTCATCGCCTTCGACATGCCCTCGAGCAGGTCGTTGTCGTTGCGGACGGTGCGGGCGCCGATGCCGTAGGCCAGGCCCAGCACGACACCGATCACGAAGATCAGCGTGACGATGCCGCTCATGAAGGGGGACTTCAGGAGGTCGTGGGTGACGGGGTCACGCAGGAAACCCGTCGCAGGCACCGTACCGAGGCCGAGCACGAGGGTGACGAGGCCCAGGGCCACGGCAGCGAAGCGCAGGCCGCGGCGCTCTTCGTGCGTGAGGGGGCGCAGCTCGCCACCGGCTGCCGGAGCGGCGTCGCCGGCGCCGTCTTCGGGCCGCCAATCACCGAGCCGCGGCGCGACGAGCTTCTCGGCGACCCACCACCCCATGAGGGTGACCAGGAAGGTCGACACGACCATGAAGTAGTAGTTGCACGCCGGGCTCAGCGTGTACGCCGGATCCGTCATCCGCACGGCCTCCTGGGTGAGCCCTTGCAGCAGCGGGTCGACCGTGCCGAGGAGCAGGTTGGCGCTGTAACCGCCGGAGACGCCCGCGAAGGCCGCGGACATCCCGAGCACGGGATGGCGTCCAGCCGCTTGGAAGATCTTCGCCGCGAGCGGCACGAGCAGCACGTAGCCGATCTCGCTGCCGACGTTCGACATGACACCCGCGAACACGACGACGGGGGTCAAGAGCCTCCGCGGCGCGGCCATCACGAGCGCGCGCATCGCCGCGCCGATCAAACCCGTGCTCTCGGCGACGCCGATCCCCAGGAGCGCGACGAGCACCGTGCCGAGCGGCGCGAAGCCCGTGAAGTTCTTCACCGTCTCGGTGAGGATCTTGTGCAGCCCTTCCAGGGACAGAAGGCTGAACGGCCGGATGACGTCACCCGTCTTCGGGTGGACCACCTCGACGTCGAGGCGCGCGACCACCCAGGACAGGACGACCACTGCGAGGGCGAAGAGGAAGAACAGCGTCGCGGGGTGCGGCAGCGCGTTGCCGCCCTTCTCGACCAGCGTCAAGAAGCGCTGCATCGCGGTCGGGCGGGCGTTGGACGGGGTGGGGGGAGTGGCGGTCATCGGGCTAGGGACGCTCGTGGGGGGGCCACGAGGGTAACCGATCCGCCGCTGCCCTCACCTCCGGCGCCCGAGCCACCACTTGTCGAGCTCGAGCGCGATGACGACCGTGAGCGCGAGGCCGAAGAGCGCTCCGAAGGTCGAGAGGTCCACCGGGGCCACCCCGAGGGCGCGCTGGGTGACAGGCCAGTGCATCGCGGCCAGGTGCACCCCGAGGGCCAGCACGGTCCCCGCGAGCAGCACCGGGCTCTTGAGCGGCGAGAGCGTGAGGATCGAGCGCCGCTCCGACCGACAACTGCCGAGGTGCAAGTTCTGGAACAGGACCATCAGCAGGAGCAGCGCGTTCCGGCTGGCCTCGACGCTCCACCCGAGCATGGTGACCGCGGCAGAGAACACGGCGAAGCCGACCCCAGCCATCACCACCGCCGCGAGCAAGGTCCGCCGAATCATCAAGCGGTCGAACACAGGCTGCTGTGTCGGGCGCGGCGGTGAAGCGAGCTCGTCCCCTTCACCAGGCTCGAACGCGAGCGCGACGTCCTGGATCCCGCTGGTGACGAGGTTCAGCCAGAGGATCTGTACCGGCAACAGGGGCAGGATCGCCGCGCCGTCGGCGCCGTCGGGCCAACCCGTGCCGATCGCGAGCGCCAGCATCGCGAGCTCCGCCGCACCGGTCGAAACGAGCAGGTACACGACCTTGCGCACGTTGCTGTACGCGATGCGGCCTTCTTCGATCCCCGCGACGAGCGTCGCGAAGTTGTCGTCGGTGATGACGAGCTCTGCAGCCTCGCGTGCGACGTCGGTGCCTCCGAGGCCCATAGCGACGCCGATGTTCGCGGCGCGCAGGGCGGGGGCATCGTTGACGCCGTCGCCCGTCACCGCCACGAAATGGCCTGCGGACTGTGCTGCGGCCACGATCTCCAGCTTCTGTCGCGGAGTCGTGCGCGCAAAGACCCGGGCGCGGGCGACCAGCGCGCTGCGCGCCTGCGGCGGTGTCGCTGCAAGCTCGGGGCCGGTGACGACCTGGTCGATGCGCTCGGCGAAACCGAGCTCGCGCGCGATCGCGAGCGCGGTGACGGGGTGGTCGCCCGTGACCATGGACACGCCGACACCGGCGGCGTGGCAAGCGGCGACGGCCTCGCGCGCGCCAGGGCGCAGGGGGTCCTGCATGCAGAGGAAACCCAGGAACTCGAGCTGCGGCGGAGTCTCCGCGTCGGGGTCGAGGTGTGCCTTCAGGGCCGCTGACGTGGCCGGACCGATCCAAGCGCCGCGCGCGAGTCCGAGGACGCGGAAGCCGCGGCGGGCGAGGCCCTCTGCGCGTTCGAGCTCTGCATGGCGCGCGGCTGCGTGCAGCGCACACATCGCCAGCACGCGCTCGGGCGCGCCTTTCAGCGCGAGCTCGCACCCGTCGCCCGAAGCGCTCCGGTGCAGCGTCGCGGCGAAGCGGTGCTCCGCTTCGAAAGGTACAGCCGCGACGAGGGGCGCCTCCTCCAGCAACCTCTCGCGCTCCAGACCGAGCTTCCGGGCGAAGGAGAGCAGCGCGATGTCCGTCGGATCACCTGCGTGCTCCCACGTGCCGCCGACCAGGCGCAGGCTGCCTTCGTTGCAGAGGGCCGCGGTGCGCGCGAGCGCTCGCAGGGCCACCCCCGCGGCGGCGCTCAGGAGCGGCTCCGGTGTGTAGCCGCGACCTTCGATCGGCTGATCCTCGGCGCCACAGGGTGCGGCGAGCGTCACAGTGAGCTCGTTGCACGTGAGCGTGCCCGTCTTGTCGCTGGCGATCAGCGTGCAGCTCCCGAGCCCTTCCACCGCCGCGAGGCGCCGCACCACCACACCGCGCCGCGCCATACGCGTCGTCGCGACGGACAGCGCGATCGTCAGCGCCACGGGCAGCCCCGCTGGGATCGCGGAGACCGCCGCAGCGACGCCGAAGAGGAACATCTCACCTACGCCGTAGCCGCGCAGCAGCACACCCAGCAGCGCGATGAGCGCCGCCGCGCCGAGCGCCACGAAGCCGACCGCGCGCGAGAAACGCTCCATCCGCGCCAGCAGCGGCGGCGCCCCGCCTCTGGCCCCGAGGACATCGCGCGCGAGCTCGCCGACAGCGGTGGCGAGGCCCGTGCCCACGACGACCCCCGTCGCGCGACCGCGCGTGACGGTGGAGCCCGCGTAGGCCATGTTGGTGCGGTCCGCGAGCGCGCACTCAGGTTCGTGTTCGACGTCCGCCGCTTTCGTCACGGTCAACGACTCGCCCGTGAGCAGCGACTCATCGACCTCGAGTCCGTGATCCTCGATCAAGCGCAGGTCCGCCGGCACCCGTGCGCCGGACTCCAGCCGCACGATGTCGCCAGGCACGAGCTCTTCTGCATCGACCAGCGCGAGCGCGCCGTCGCGCAGCACCAGAGCGCGCGTTCGCAAGAGGCGGTGCAGCGCGCGGCTGCTGCGCTCGGCGCGTGCTTCTTGCACGGCGCCGAGCAAGGTATTGATGAGCAGGACGACGCCGATGAAGGCCGCGTCGCCGCGGTGCCCGAGCGCGACGGACACCGCTGCGGCGGCGATCAGGATCAGGACCAGCGGACTCTCGATCTGCCGCAGGACGATCTGGAACCAGGTCGGCTGCGGCGCGCTTGGCAGGACGTTGCGTCCATGCTGCGCGAGGCGCGACTGGACCTCGGCGGCGTCGAGGCCCGCGCGGGTTACGGAGAGCCTCTCCAGCGCCGTCGCGGCCGGCGACGCGTGCCAAGCGGGTTGTTCGGGGCGCGGCATACCCTGCCGAATGTACGGCGCGCGGCCCGTAGGGGCGCTGGGCTCTCGTGCGTACGCGGGTGTACGCCGGAGGCGCGGGGCCGACGTGCCCGGCTCAGGCCGAGCGCTCGCGGTACGCCGTCGGCGTGCAGCCGAGGACGCGTTTGAAGGCGACGGTCAGGTATTCGACGTGCTGGAAGCCGGTGCGCTGGGCGATCTCGGCGATCGTGAGGTCGGTCTCGAGCAGCAGGGTCCGGATGCGCTCGACGCGCGCGCGCAGGATGACCTGGTGGGGGCTGTGGCCGAGGCGCTCCTTGAAGCGCGCTTCGAGCACGCGGCGCGAGACGGTGACCTCGCGCAGGATGTCGTCGACGCGGATGCCGTCGCAGGCGTGGTGGTGGATGAAGTGCAGGGCGCGCGCGAGCACGGGGTCTTCGATCGCCAGGACGTCCGTCGAACGGCGTTGGACGAGGCCGAGGGGCGCGACGAAGCGGCCCTCGGCGGGCAGGGCCTCGCCCGCCATACGGCGCGCGAGCAGCTCGGCAGCCATCCGCCCCGTGCCGCGTGCGTTCAGCGCGATGCTGGACATCGGCGGATCGGAGAGCTCGCACAGGAGCTCTTCGTCGTCGACCCCCAGGACCGCGATCTCCTCGGGCACCAGCAGTCCTGCGTTGCGGCACGCGTCGAGCAGCTCACGCCCCATCTGGTCGAAGCATGCAAACACGCCGAGGGGGCGGGGCTGTGAGCTCAGCCACTCCGCGAGCGCGCTGACGCGGTCCTCTCCGGGCGGAGCGTGGTAGAGGTGTACGGTGCGCGCGCGACCGTGGGCCTCGCGTTCGAACGCGGCGCCGCGCAGGGCCGACCATGGGAACCGCTGGTCGCCGCAGAACGCGAGGTGCTCGAAACCCCGGCTGCGCAGGTGATCGACGGCGAGGCGCGCGACCGCCCCCTCGTCGACCTCGACCCAGGGCAGCTCCGGCAGGAGCCGCCCCGCCGACAGGTCGATCGCGGGCACCCCCTTGGCACGGACGGCCTCGGCGATGGCCTCGTTCTCGATGCGCGCGAGGATCCCGTCCCCGCGCCAGTGCTCGAGCCAGTCGGGCACCGGTCCCCCGCGACCCATCTCGGGCAACTGGATCGACCAGCCCCCGTGGGCCCGCACGTACCCCGCGACCCCGTGCAGGAGCCCCCGGCCGTAGGCGTTCGAGCTCTCGACGAGCAGCGCGACGCGCGGGCGCCACAGGCGGGGTGCGTCAGGGTCCATGGGCGGAATCTCCGACCCCAGCGTACCGCACCCGCGCCGAGGGCGCGAAAATCGAAGATCGGGCCGCGCAAAACCTCGGACGGCCCCCGAGATCGGGCTCAGCGGAGTCGGGCTCAGCGGGGTCGGGCGAGCACCAGCCCGCCCGACCTGCTTCGAGCGCCGCGGCCCCAGAGCGCGACGCTCGGTCGCCCGAGCGACGGGCCCGCGCCCGCGCCCGGTCCAGGGGTCACACGCCTTTGAACCCGAGCACCGGCCTCAACCTGCGCCGCACTTTGGTCAACTCCCGCTGCGCGCGCAGGACGGCGTCGATGTCCTTGTACGCGCCCGGGGCCTCATCGCGCAGCTTCGCAGTGAGGCGGTGATCGTAGAACACCCCCTGCAACTGCCGCGCGACCTCCCGGACCCGGATGGTGCGGAAGGCCTCGCCGCGCGCGAGCCGACGACCCGCGCCGTGGGACGACGAGCACAACGAGCGCTCTTCGCCGCGCCCTTCGACGTGGTAACTCGCTGTTCCCATCGAGCCCGGGATGAGCCCGGGCTCACCGGGATTCGCACGGATCGCGCCTTTGCGGTGCACCCAGAGGTCGCGACCACCGTGGCACTCACACGCGACGAAGTTGTGGTGGCACGAGACGAGGCTCGCTTCGACGACGTCCGCCCCGAGCGCTTCGGCTGCGACCTCCGCCGCCGCGCGCACGAGCCGCGAGCGGTTCTCGTGCGCGTAGTCGAGCGCCCAGGCCATGTCGGCCAAGTACGCGCGGCCCGCGGACGACTCCGCGTCGAGGCGCAAGAGCCCGCCGCGTGTGGGCTCCGCGTTCCGTTCATGGTGCGCTCGGATCGCCTGGCCCAGGCCACGCGAGCCCGAGTGGACCATCAACCAGAGCCGATCTTCGTCGTCGGCCTGGACCTCGATGAAGTGGTTGCCGCGGCCCAGGGTGCCGAGCTGCGCGCGGGCCTCGCGTCGCCGCTCCGTCTCGAGCGCTGCGTGCGAGAGGGTGCGCCCTTCGAGGGACGGCGGCAAGGGCGGCGCCGCGCGACCGCCGCCTGCGTGCCGCAAGATCGGCACGCGGGCCTCGAGGCCAGCCAGCACACGCGCAGCCGCGCGTTCGTCCGACAGCGCCTCGCGGTGCGCCGTCGTCGCGATCGCCGCCATCCCGCAGCCGATGTCGCCACCGACGGCGGCGGGATACAGAGAGCGGGTTGTGGCGATCACGGTGCCGACGCACACCTCGCTGGCGAGGTGCACGTCGGGCAACACGACCACTCGCTCGACATCAGGGGCGCGCGCGAGTCGATCGAGCGCGGCGCACACCTCCGGTGCAAGGGGCTCGGCGAGCCATTCGAAGCGCTCCGTCATCGTGGGCCCTCCGGATCGCAGCCGAGGGGCACCAGCCGCACGCGCACCACGGGCGTGCGGCGCCGTGGGACGTGCGCAGCGAGCTCGCGCTGCAACGCCGCGGCCAGCCGCGCCGCGAGCGCCGCGCTCCCCTCGCCCTCGGCGAGGGCGAAGGTCACCTCGACCGTTCCGCCGCGGCGGACGTCCACGGCGACCACGGCCAGGTCGGCCCAAGGGGCGCGTTCATGGGGGGCGGCGTGGGCTCCCTCCACCGCTCCGCCGTGCAGGACCATGAGGACCTGCCGCAGCACGGCTGCCCGCAGCCGGTCTGTTTGTCGGTGCTCGTCTCGGGCGCGGGCACGGCCGGCGCCGAAGTACTTGGCCATCGCGCGGTCGTCCTCGTCTTCGAGGAAGTGCCGCGGCTTGATAGGGCGCACATTGCGACGGTGGTCGGTGTCGCTGATGTGCGGGTTGTCGTCAGTGCGTTCGAGGCGGTCCTTCCGCCCTCGACGGCGCTCCGCGCCGTCGTCATCGTCATTGTCGTTGTCCAAGGTGTCGCTGGCGGTCGGGCCCGGAACATCCGGGCCATCAATGCGACAGACCCTCCGCCGTCATCGACGGAGCTGTCGCCTGGTCGGAGAGGGGACCTCCGCGCGCGCGACCGCCAGGAACAGCACCCGGGCCTGCCGGGGCACTTCAGCGGTCAGCCGCGCGAGAGATCCGACGGCGCAGCGTTGAGCACAAGGGGGCGCATGGTCGGAGCCTCGAAGATGGACGAACGGAGCGGGCGCGTGTGGCCCGTACGAGACAGAACATACGGCCTACGACCGATTTCCGCAAGCCCCGTCGACTGCGGGGCGGTGTCGGGCGACTGAAGGCGCCCCAAGGATCCGGACACTAGAGAAGGCAAGCGGAACCTGCGCAGGAGGCGCGGCGAGGGGGTGCGGGGAGTTGTCCGTCGCTGCGCAGCGGCCGCGCGCGGGCAACCCTGCCCGCCGTGGGCAGACCTCCGGTACCTGGTTTGCGTGGCGCTCCGCTCGCCGCTCCACTCCTGCCCGCGGCGCGGTGAACGACCCCTACCCGCCCGCGTGATGGCGCGAGCGACGGCAGGGGTCCAATTACGGGAGTGCCCATAGGGACTGGAGGAGCGAAGGCGAGAGGCACACGCTTCACGCCGCGAACTGGACGCTCCCAAGGACCTGGTTGTCGGAGCTCCTGCGCTGGAACATGGCGTCGAACCCACGGTGGTTCGGTCCCCCGATACTGGCGCTCGTCTCGCCGACGACGAACACGCCGCGAGCGCCGTCCGAAACGACAGCGAGGAACCTCGTAGCGGCGCTCGGGCGAGCGTCGACGACGAGTGATAGGAAGACGCTCTGCGCCGCGGCGATGGACACCCATGCTGCAGGGACGACGAAGCGGGACCGCCCTCGATGTCCGGCCCGGTGCGAAGTGTTTGGGGCGCTCGATCCATGAAACGGGCCGAATCTCTGTGACCTCCGGGCTCGTCGAGGCTATGCCGTGCGTGACCAGGAAGAACCACCGACCTGTGGCGAGCCGCGCGCTACCGATGCATGGCCTCGATCTCCGCGCTGCGCTCGTGTGCGTGGCGCTCGGTACTGCGGCCTGCGGGTCGAGCGGGAGCGGCGGGACCTTGGCTCCTGGGGCGGGCGTCTTCGACCTCCAGGGGGGCCATAGCTTCGAGGTCCCCGTCGTCCCGGTTCCGGGTCACGGGGCGAGCGCCGCGCTCCCGCTGCGGATCGAGTGGGTGGCTCCCGACGGTACGGGCTTCGAGGGCAGCGGGCTGGCGTCCGGCCGCGACGCCTTGGTCTTCACCCTGCCCGATGTGCCCGCCGCGCGTTATCGCGTGACGGTCTGGCAAGGTCAGGTCGAGGTGGCCCGGGGAGAGGTCGAACACTCCGGAGCCGCTGTCCCTGCCGATCCTCTGGTGGTCCTGGAGGCGACGCTCGCGATGTTGAACGGTTACCTGGAGCGCGCCTGGCCGGCCGCAATGGACGGCACGATCTCGCCGGACCTGTGGCCCTTCGTGCGCGACGCCACGTTGGACGTCGCCGCTGTCAGTGCAGCGATCTCGGCGGCGAGTGTCGCGGATCGCTCAACGATCGCAGCCTGGCTCGCGCCGAACAACGCGCTCTTGGAGCAGATCGGCAGCGGTCTCATCGAAGCGCGCGGGACGGCGTGTGGAGCGCGAACCGTGAGCGAGTCGCTGGCGGAACTCGCGCGCCTCGAAGCGCGCGCTGCCGAGCTCGCGGCGGGTTACGCGCTCGCGAGCGCGCTCGAAGTTGCGTCCGTGCCTTTGGCGCAGCGCATCGGCTTCCTGCTCGACCAGGTCATGTTCGTGCGCCATCACGAGCTGCTCGAACTCACGGTCGAAGCGCCGGTAGTCCTGTCGCCAGCGCCGTTGATCGACTGTCTCGGGCAGCTTCCGAGCCAACCTGTGGTCGTTGGAGCGCCCGTCGAAATCGGGTTGCAAGGCCTCGGTCGTGGGGCCGAAGTCGGGGACCGCAGCGGTCCGTGGCCCGCGCTCGCGGCAGCGCTCGAGGGGGTCGACGAGGCTTTGTCCCGGGGCACGGACTTGATCGTCCTCGCCGCGGGACGACTCGAGGTCGCGGTGACGCAATTGCCGCGGCTCGTGGAGGTGCCTGCGGCTGCGGCGCTCGGAGCGCTCGCCCCGGACTCCTATGGGATCCCCTGGTTGGAAGCGCGCGACATGTTCGGTAACGCCGTCGCGGTCAGCTTCACCGCTGCGCCCAGCGGACGGCTCGTGTTCACGCTCGGCGGCGGTGAAGTCGGCTCGGCTGTGCGGATCGTCTTCGAGGTCACCCAGCCCGGGGTCGGCCCGTCTGCCACCCACGAACTTTCGCTCTCCATCGCTGATCCTGCGCGGCCTTTGCCTTCGATGGTGCACGTCGCGCCGGGCACCTTCGTGATGGGGGCGACGGGCTGGAGCGGCGGCCCTTTCGATCCCAGCGCACCAGAGGTCGGACCGCTGCACGAGGTCACGCTGACGCGGCCGTTCTGGATCGGCGCGCGTGAGGTCAGCCAGGCGGAATGGACGGCGTTCCAGGGCACCAATCCCTCGAGTTGGACGGGCGCGGATCTGCCGGTCGAGCAGGTGAGCTGGGACGAAGCGCGCGAATACTGCGCTGCGTTGAACGCGTACCAGTCGGCGCTCGGGAACGTGCCCCAGGGTTACAGTTATCGCCTCCCGACCGAGGCCGAGTGGGAGTACGCGTGCCGCGCGACGACGTCCTCGGAGTTTCACTTCGGCGATCGCATCCAGTGCGGTCATGCGAACTTTGCGCGCTACGGTGAGGGCGGCTTCTGCGCGGTCTCTCGGACCACCCCGTGTGGGAGCTACGCACCCAACCTGTTCGGCCTGAGGGACATGCACGGCAACGTGGCCGAATGGTGCCTCGATTCCCTCGCCCCCTATACGAGCGCGCCGCAAACCGATCCCTTCGTGACGGGTTTTTTCTGGCGCGTGCAGCGGGGTGGCAGCTTCCGCGACATCGAAGCCCAATGTCGCTCGGGAGCGCGCGCCAGCGACGCGCCTTCGGCGCGGAGTGAGCGCGTCGGCTTCCGGGTGGTGCTCGGCCCAACGCTCGAACCCTGAGCGGCAAACAGGGACGACAACGCGGAGGTGCTCGTGCGCCGCCGCGTTCGTCCACTCTGCGCGTTCGCAAAGACCGGGTCGAGCGTCAGAATCTCCGATCCGAACCGAGCAGGTCGAGCTGGCGCGCCCTGGAGGGGATCTGCTCCTGCGCAGGATCTCGGACGTCCCCTCTCCTGCTGAGGCGGTCCCACGCCCGCGCCGCCGCACGAGGTACCGCTTTCGACGTCCCCGCGCCGAGGGGGCTTGTGCCTTTGGGTGACGTGGCGTAGTGTCAAGGAAGTCAGGGGCAGGGCCGGTCGCGCGGTGCGCTGTGTTCTGCCCCCCTGCCAAAAGGAGACCGACATCCAGCGCTCGTTCTGCCCGAGCGGCTTCCGCGCACCGGTCGCGACTTGGGATTCGCGCACGTCGCCCCTCTCCAAGTCGCCGTGTGACGGCGTGGCGAACAACATCCGCGCGATCGCGACCGATCGCATCGATGCCGACGAGGTGATGGTCTACATCGGGGTCTCGCGGGTCGGAATCCTGTCGATCCCGTTCCGGGTGAACGTGGGCTTCGACACGGCCTCTGAGCACCGCATCAAGACTCCCGGTGAGGTCTGGGGGCTCGAGGTACGTCCAGGGCCGCCCATGAGACCGAATGACCGGGTCTTGCTCGTGACGGACTCCTACTGCGGGATGCGGATCTATGGGCTGGTGGATCTGAGCCCGGTGAAGAAGGACGACACGTCCGAGGAGGATGCGTGATGTCGTCAACACTCATGGGGCGCACTATGGATCGCACCAGGAACTACCCGCAGCGGTTCTTCCGCATGGCTTGCTTTGGAGCGCTCACCATCGCCAACGCTTCGGCTCAGGAGATCCTGAGGATCGTCGACGGCCGGTTTGGGAGCCGACTCGCAGTTCCCCATCGAATCAACGACCTGGATGGAGACGGGGTCGATGACATCCTCGTCCATGGGTTCACGAGTTTTGGGTTGGGTCAGGGCACCTACTTCGTCGTCTCCGGTGTATCGGGGCAGATGATCTGGGGCCCGTATTACCCTGCGGATCCCCCTGCAGGCATCACCTGTGCTGCTGGCAATGCAGCCATCTTGGGTGACTTCGATGGTGACGGCACGACGGACATCGCAATCAGTTGCGGAACCGGAGGTTCCTACAGCGGGCATGTCGCCGTCCTCAGTGGCCTCGACGGTCACGAGATCGTGCGTCTCACGAATCCTCTCCCGCCGCTCGCCGGCGCATACGCTTGGAGCGTAGGTGCCGCCGGGGACGTCAACGGGGACGGCCTCGGTGACTTCATCGTGTCGAACCGCCTCGGGGGCTTCGACGTGCACTTGGGCCCGGCGGGGGTCTTTGCGTACTCGATCTTCGGTCCGACGCACAATACGGTCGCGGGCCGAGGGGTCGGCGACCTGACCGGCGACGGTAAGTCCGAGTTCGTGATGGGCTGGGCCGGTACCGGGGTTGCGTCCGTGCATTCGGGCGCGGACGGGGCGCTGCTGACGTCCTTTTGCATGCCCCATGCTGGGTTTGCCCTGTGCGGCGGACGGATGGGATTGCAGCCGGTTCCGATGGGGGACCACGACGGAGACGGGATCCCCGACTTCGCTCTCGGCAACCCCTACGTGGGCTTTGGGCCCAGCAACGCGTCCGGATTCGTGACGATCTTCTCGGGCGCCGATTTTTCGGTGGTCCTGCAGAGATGGGGCCGCCGGGACTGGGGAGGGCTCTTCCCGAGCGAGGGCCTCGGCAAGTTCCTGAGCGGTGGCACCGACATCAACGGCGACGGCGTCAACGACCTGGTGACAAGCTCGGAGCGGCAGGGTTACACCTTCTTCTCCGTCATCTCGGGCCGCACGGGCCAGACCCTCTTCAGGCTGCGCTCTGCGGTGTACGGGGGCAGCTACCCGATCGGGACCAGCGCCTGGGGCTGCGCCGCCCTGGGTGACCTGGACGGCGACGGCTGTGCGGAGTGGGCCCTGTGCGATCCGGAGTCCGCGGCGACGGGTTTGGTTGCCGGACGGATGTTGGTCCTGAAGGGCGCCCCGGGGGACGTGGATTCGATCTGCGCGGGGGCACCCCACTCGCTCGGCTTCGAGGCGAGGCTGCGCCTCGACGGCCCGCCGACCGAGGGCACCCGCGAGCTGTGGATCGAGATCGAGGACGCGATCCCGGACGCGATCGCCCAGGTACTGTACGGCCCGGAACATCCGGCGACCCCGTTCGGCGATGGCCACCTGTGCATCGACCCGACGTTCCGCTTTGCTTACGGAGCGCCCATCCGCCTGGACGCAACCGGCGGTGCGACGGTGCACGCGGACTGGGCCCGCCCCAGCATTGCGACAGGCCCCGGCGCATGGAGCGCCGGCTCGACGTGGGTCCTGCAAGCGAGCTACCGCGACCCGAACGGCCCGGCCGGCTACAACGTGACGGAGGCCCTGCGCGTGACGTTCAACCGCTGAATGGAGTTGTCGGCCGCCCCGCGAGTGACCGCGTACCCAACGACATTTGGACCTACCCATCGACGAGCGCACCTCCTCCCCGTCCTCCCATGCCGCCCGAGCTCGAGCCTGGAGGGTCCCTTCCGCGTCAGGTGCGCGCTGGACTCGAGGTGCACGTACGCTCGGGTACGGACCTCCGGGGGCGGACGCGGGGGGAAGGGCTGAGTCAGCACGGCCATCAAGGCAGCCGGTCCTACCCAACATCGGGCTGGATGGAGAGCAGGTCTTGGGGCAGGTCACGGACATCGGCGCCTTCGAGTACCGGATCTACGCGGCGGGAGTCTGATCATGGACAAAGAGATCGAGCAAAGCGCCGCCACGGTCGGCGCGGTGGCGAATGACGCGACATCCAGAGGGCGGCGCGCTGGCTGGTTCCTCTTGCTGCTGTCGAGCGTGCTCTGCAGTTCGGCGGCGTCGCAGGTCATCCTGCGCCAGCCGACGCAGATTCTCGACGACCACCTGGCGGTGCACCAGGCGCGCGTGGGGTCAGTCGTTGCAGTGGACGGTGACGCCTTGCTCGTCGCCAACACACTCGGTGCACCGTTCAGTGCGGGGTACCTGATGAGCTACGCGCAGACTCAGGGGGGCTACGAGTTCGTCGAACGAGTTTCCCCGCAGGCCTGCTTCAGTGGACCTTCCAGTCCGCCTGTGACTTGGTCGGGGACGAATGGATGCGGGTTCCCGAAGTCGCTCCAAGTCGTCGGCGACATCGCCGTTGCGATCACGCGTGGCGGTGACTTCCTGGGCGGATCGACCGCGCTGGGTCTAGTGCACGTCCTGCAGCGGGTGCAAGAGTGTTGGATCCCCGTGCAGTACTTGCGTGGTTTTCCCGACCCAGCCGGCACTGCGACTGGCTACGGGACCCTTGTCTCCTACGATGGTACCTCGATCGCTTTGAGCATGTCGGTCTACGAAGTCCCAGGCGAGGTGCTGCGGGGCGCCGTGGCGATGTACGAGCGCAACGCGGTGGGCTTGTTCGAGCGTGTCGCGATCGTCCGGCCGTCGGCGACATGGGGCGGTCCTGCACCGGGTTCGAACTCGACCTGGCATACCGCGGGCACGATCGCGCTGCACAACGGCGTCCTCGCGCTGTCGGAGTGGCACCACACGGTCGAACGCGTCCGGATCTACGAACGAGTCGCGCCCGGTGACTGGCAGGAGACAGCGATCATCGAGCGCGCGCCGTTCGCCGGGATCCACTTCGGTTATCAACTTGCGCTCGACGCGGAGTCGGGTGTGCTGGCGATCAGCGAACACGCAGGCGAGGGCCAGGTTTGGGTCTATGAGCGTGACCCGGTGACCCGGCAGTGGGCGTCCGCTGCGACGCTGGGGCTGGGACCGATGGAGGGCTCCACCTTGCCGGGCCTCTCCGCCCTCTTCGGCTGGAGTGTGCGCGTGCGTGGAGAGGTGATCGCGATCGGCGCGCCACGCGGGTCGATCCAGGGCCAGTCGACCGGCACGGTCGAGGTCTACCGCCGTGGGCCGCAGGGCTGGGTGCGGGAGCGACGGGTCGCGCCGCCGGTAGCCCCGGGGCCGATTCCGCAGAGCTTCGGGCGCGCACTGGACCTTGCGGACGGACGGCTGCTCGTCGGTGCCGAGGGGTACGGGACGGGTCCCGGCAACTACACCGGCCGCGCGTACCTCTACCAGTTGACGGAGGGCACACTGGCGTGCGCAGGTCCCGGCAACGCGGCCGATTTGCACGCGCTGTTCGACGACGAACGCGACGGGCGGATGCAGCTCTCGGCGTTCGGCTTGAATGGGGGCGGGCTCGGCTACTTCGTGGCGGGGCCACCGAGCGGCGCGACACCCTTCGGGGCGAGCGAACTGTGTGTGGGCGGCCCGCGCCGTATCTCGGGGCCGCTGGTCTTCTCGGCGACGACGGACCGCGTGTACGCCCACGTACAGCACCCCGACCCGACGTCGCCGACGAGCACGGCCTTCCAGTTCGTCTACCGCACGACGGGCTCGGCGACGACGCAGGCGTCGGTCGCGCGCATCGTGGATTGAGCGGCGGGTGGATCGTCGAGCTCGACTTGGATACCAGCGATACAGCCCACA
Organism: uncultured Planctomycetaceae bacterium; assembly: GCA_964402175.1. Taxonomy (GTDB): domain Bacteria; phylum Planctomycetota; class UBA1135; order UBA1135; genus JAWKUK01. The sequence goes on from CAYOBN010000084.1 coordinate 19,398, forward strand.
GGCACATTGCAAACAGGGTCGGTGTCCCATCCGTGGGACACCACCCTCGGGAACCGAGGAGGGCTCGACAGAAAACTCGAGCGTACGGCTTGACGGCTTGCGCCGTCTGGTTGAGGATCAATCTCCGACGGCGGCTCGCCAGTGCGGAATTCCTGCACGGGCGCTCCTCGGCCGCCGGTTCCTACGCCAAGAAGGGAACCTGAAGATGGCACATTCCATCATGTCCTGCCTGCCTGCCTGCCTGATCGTCGCCGCTTGGGTCGCTGAACCCGTGGTGGCTCAAGTCGCGGAGCCGTTCGAGACGGAGCCGCAGTTGATCCGCTGGGTCAACCCGCTGAACCCACCTGGTAACCCGGCAACTGGAGTCTCGATGCAGTTCGGGTTTCGAACCCTCGAAGACGCGCTCCTCCAAGCGGCTGCTCCCAATCAGCCAGATCTGACCGTCGAGATCCGTCTGCTCGGAAATCAGGTCTACATCCCTGACGGATCGATCCGAGAGCCCATGAACTCCCCCGACCCACGGGACGCGACGTTTGCCTTGCCGCCGCAGGTCTTGCGGATCTCAGGCGGGTGGGTAGGGAGCGAGCCGCCCGGTGAAGGTCCGGCTGGTCGTCCCTCGACCTTGTCGGGTGACCGAGGAGTCTCGGGTGTCCCGACGGACAACTGCTACCACGTGGTGGTGCCGTCACGGAATTCGTTCAGTACGAATCGAGACGCCCAGTGGCTCGACTACCTCATCGTGGAAGACGGGTATGCCGACGGATCGAGCGTGGCGTTCCGCAACCAAGGTGGCGGGATCCTGGTTGCAGGTGGTCAACTCCGGTTGACCGAGGTCACCGTCCGCGACTGCTTCGCTCGCTTCGGTGGCGGCGTCGCCGCCGTCCAAGCCTCCGCCGGAAGTGGACCCATCGACCCGAGTTTCTGGGCACGGCGCAGCACCTTCCGGGACTGTGTCGCCGAGGTCGACGGCGGCGGGATCCTCGTCGACCGGTGCAAGAGGGTGGTGATCATGAGCTGTGTCGGCCGGAACAACTCGGCTGGAAACAACGGCGGCGGGATCTGGGTCGGCACGCGGATCCCGGATCACGCGATCGTGAACTCCGTCTTCCATGACAACACCGCCAGCAATCTCGGTGGCGCGGTCTACGTCACGGATCACTTCAGCGGCAATGCGGGGCTGCGCATCGTGAACTGCACGATCGCGTACAACGCGGCGGGTGTGGATCAGGGAATCCCCGGCGGTTCGGGGCTCTACCTCGAGTTCGATTCCGGTTCCACGGGTCAACCGCTCGGGCTGGCGCGGACGGCCCTGGTCAACACCATCGTCTACGCAAATCCGGGTGTGGGCAACGATGACAACATCCTGCTCGCGATCCCGCCGACTCCCCCGGGCGCGCACGTGGTCGACGTCACGAACTGCTTCATCGGTGGCCGGACGACGAACCCCAACACGGGGCTGACGACTGGGAACTTCGGATACGGTCTACCTGCACCGGCCGTTGCATTCATCGATGCGGGTGCGACCGGAGAGGTTCCTGGATGGGTGAATCCCGCGGCACGCAACTTCCGCTTGCAGGTCACCTCTCGCTGCATCGACCAGGGCACGGACCTGGCTTTCCAGGTGAACAATGCGGGCAACGACTTCATGGACCTGGACAGTGATCGGCTCTACTTCGAGCAGACGACGCCGCCGGACCCAGCGACGGGTGTGATCCAGGAGATGCTCTGTCGCGAGCACTTCATGGGCGACGAGCAGTGGCTGAACGGTAGCGTGACAATCCGCGAGGTCCGGGTGCCGCTCTCGGGAGCTTCGACTCTACCCATCATCGGGCAGGACGGCGGACAGGCCAACGGCGCCATCACCGACATTGGCGCTTTCGAGTACCGGATCTACCAGATCGGAGTCTGATCATGAAGTTCGCAGAGGAACGGCGTCCTGCCACGGCAGTTGACGAGCATGAGGAACCGGTACCGCGGGACCTGATTCGGACTTTGGCCAGCGCGTTGGCCCTGGCGACTCTGGCTCCCGGGGCCATCGCACAGGTCATCCTCCGGCAGCCGGTCCAGGTGCTCGAGGACAGTCTTGCACTGCACCAGGCGCGAGTCGGCGCGGTCGTCGCGGTCGACGGGGACTCGGTCCTGGTTTCCAACCCCCTGGGGCGTCCGTTCCTCGCGGGCTACCTGCTCAGCTATTCGCTGCAGCCGAGCGGTTACAGTTTTGTCGAACACGTCTCTCCGCAGGCTTGTTTCAGCGGTCCAACGAGCCCAACCGTAGCATTCTCGGGTCTCACCGGCTGTGCCTTTCCCAACGAACTTCAAGTGGTGGGCGAGACCGCAGTCGCAGCCTCAGACGGTGGCGATGCGCTCGGAGGATCACAGGCACTCGGGCTTGTGCACGTACTGCAGCGTCAAGGTGATCGCTGGGTGACCGAGCAGCTCATTCGGGGCGGTGTCGACGACACAGGTATGGCCACTGGGCACGGCACGGCCTTGTCCTTCGACGGGACGACGATCGCCGTTCGGCTCACCAACTACGATGTACCCGGCGAGCACCTTCGGGGCGCGGTAGCGCTCTATGAGCGCAACGGCGCGGGGTCTTTCGAGCGCGTGGCGCTCGTTCGTCCGTCCGCTTCGACGGGCGGCCCGCCTGCGGGCGCACCCCCCGGTTGGAACACGGCACGATCCGTCGTCGTCGATCAGGGGGTGCTCGCGTTCTCGGAGCAGCACTACTTCGTCCAGCGCGTCCGCGTATACGAGCGGACTGCGAGCGGAGCATGGGTCGAGACCCAGGTGATCGAGCGGCAACCGAATGCGTCCGTGCAGTTCGGGTACGAGATGTCGCTCGACACCGAAGCTGGTGTCCTGGCCCTGAGCGAGCGAGCCGGTGAGGGGAGGGTCTGGGTGTACGAACGCGATCCGGTGAGTCGACAGTGGCTTCCGGCGGCGTACCTGGGCCCTGCCGAAGGTTCGACCCTCTCTGGCTATTCCGCGAACTTCGGCTGGAGCCTCCGCGTGCGGGGTGACATGCTCGCAGTCGGCACGCCGCACGGAGCGTTGCAGGGGCAGTCGTCAGGGGTCGTCGAGGTCTACCGTCGCGGTCCACAGGGGTGGGCTCGGGAGCGTCGTGTCGCGCCTCCGCCATCACAGTACATCCCGCAGCGTTTCGGGTATGCGCTCGATCTGGCGGACGGGCGGCTGCTGGTCGGAGCCGAGTGGTACACCATTGCGCCGGGGATGACACCCGGCCGCGCGTACCTCTACCAGTTGACGGAGGGCAC
>CAYOBN010000085.1:0-22649 GCA_964402175.1 uncultured Planctomycetaceae bacterium
CAGAGCCGCCTCCCTGCGCCACCGCCCAGACCCAAGGGAAAGAACGAGAGAAGGAACCCGTCCGTCCCCGAAGGGCGCGCCGCTTGCCCGCCCGCGGTCGCCCCACGGGGACCGACAACTTCCCGCCCCCGCTCTTCCTCTCGTGTCCGGGCAACCCGCAGCCCCCGCCCCCACCCCTCTCGAGATCCGCCCCCCGACGGCCCAAGTGACCCGTCACCCCAAATCGATGCCGGACGAGGGGTTTCGGGCCTCAGAGTCGCTAGAAGAGCAACTGCGCCCGGATGGTGAAGATGTCGTCGTACTCGGCAGCCGCGGTGTCTGCATCGCCGCCCTGCGTATCGACGATATGCGTCCAGTTCAGCATGTAGCGGACGCTCGGCGACCAGTACCAGTTCAGGCTCAAGTTCGCGGTTTGCTCCATGCCCCCATCGACGCCGCCATCGGATAGGTCGAGCTCTGCGAAGCGCACCGCCAGCTCCCAGGCATCTTCATCCTCGGAGGCGGCCGTCAGGCGCTTGAACTCCCCTTCGTCGAGTCGATACGCGGCCGCCCGCGACTCACCCGTCAAGGAGTAGGCCGCGAAGACGTGCCACGAGCGGAACTGAAGGTCCTGGCCGGGGACGTCGACGTCCATGAAGTTGAGCTCGCCGCCGAGGGAGAAGGGCCCGTCGACGAGGGCGAACTCCGGTCCGTAGAGCGTGACATCGTCGACCGCATTGATGGTCCCAGTATCGACGACCGAGAACGACGACATGTTGGTGGTCTCGTCGCGCAGACGGATGCTCTGCGTACCGTCCTCGATGCTGCGGATGGCCGCGCGCAGACCGAGGTGTACGACACGTGTGTCGTTGTGGAGCGGTGAATACACCACCCGCCCGACCTGAGCGTAACCCTCGTCCCCGTCCGCCCCAGGGGAGACGCCCTCACCGAAGACTCCCGCGGCCCAGAAGAGCGACTCGGTGAAGCCCTGCGCGCGGACCCCGATCGCGCGATCGATGAAGGGGATGATGAGGGCGTTGTCGATGCTGCGCTCGACGAACGGCATGTCGTTCGAGCTCTCCTCGACCGCCAAGCTGTACGGCTGCTTCTGGACACCGATCGAGAGCAAGCGATCTTCGCCGAGGTCCTTCTGGAAGCGGAAGTCCTTCAGCGAGGTGCGGTTGTCACCGAAATCGACTTCGCCGAACCATCCGATGCCATCGGGGAGCGTCCCGCGCATCTCGAAGCGGGCGCGGCGGATCTCGGTGCCGTCCTGGATCTCGTCCTCATCGGTCCCGTTCTCGCGGGTGTGGAAGTTGCCGTCGAGGTGCAGGCGCCCCCCGATGCGCATGGAGTACTCTCCGTCCTCGGAGCGGAACTGGAGCCCGCCCGCGCCGACCCTGGCGACCTGGTGGGCTGGCCTCGGCTCGACCTGCTCGGCCCGCAGGGCCTCAGCCTGCTCGGGTCGCAGGGTCCCGTTCTCGACGAGCATCTGGATCAGGTCGGGCGCCGCACCACCGTCCTGGCCCTCCACGGGCACCACGGGGGCTGCAGCGGTGCCGACGTGCTGGTGCGTGACCGCGACTTGGCATCCGGATGCGAGGACGAAGAGAGGGGGCAGCAGGTTGGCGCGGAAGGTCATTACTTCGCTTAGCTTGACTTGTGTTGGTCTGGCACAGGGGCGAACTCAGGGCCCACAAGCTAGCGAGCGCAAAACGATCAAGTAAGTGGAAATTATTGAATAAAAATACCGCAATCTTAAGGGATACCTTCCACTATCTTTATCATTCCTTAATAGACTTAACACAGAGGCGTCGCCCCAGGGTGCGCTCCGCGCTCCCCCTGCTCACCACGCCATGAACACGTTTACCGACAACACGTGGTTCAGCCCATCGACGCTCGGTCGATCGATCCACTGGTTAAGGTAACCGACCTCGAGCGTCGTGCGACCCGCCTCGCCCAGGTGCCAGCCGAGGCCCACGAAGGCGCGGTTCTGCCGGAACCCGCGGCGCTGGCCGAAGTCCGTATCGTGCAGGTCGTAGAAGAGCTCGTCCCAGAGGCTGACGAACGGACCGCGGTCGGCGCCGAGCGGCACCGTCGCCTTGAAGAACTGGCGCAAGCGCCAGCCCGTCTCCCCTTCACCCTCGAAGAAACGCTGCTCGAGGCGCGTGCGGCCCGCGAGCCGCACGACGGGGTTCGGCACGGAGAACGTCAGTTGCTGCCAAAGGCGCTGCTCGCGGAACGGACTGCGTCCGTCGGGCTCATTGTGGAAGTAGGCGTAGCCGAACCAGAGGACGACGTCGCGGAAGAGGTTGCGGCCGACAGCGGGACGGACGAAGACCGTATCGAGGTCCTCTGCGTCCTCGCGGAAGCGCTCGTGGAGATCGAGCCACCAGCGCCAGGGCGACGGACGCTCGGCGCTGCCGCCGATGCGACCCTGGCCGAACCACATCAGCCAGAGCTGGCCGTCGTCGCGGGTCTGCGCGAACGCGGGACCACCGCAGCACAGCGCGAGGAGTACGCAGGCACGCAGGAGCGCGCGCATCAGGAGTCACCCAGGAGCTCGACGCTCCCGTCGCTGTCGCCTACCACGATCAGATCCGCCATCGCAACGAAGAGCCCTGTCTCGACGATCCCCGGGATGCGATCGAGCTCCAGCTCCATGACCGCCGGGTCCTCGATGCCGTCCTCGAAGCGGCAATCGAAGATCTCGTTGCCATTGTCGGTGAGGTAGACCCCGCCGTCGCGCATCCGCAGCACCGGCTCGATGCCGAGCGCGAGCAGCTCGCGCCGGACGGCGGCGCGGGCGAACGGTACGACCTCGACGGGCAGCAAGAACGTCGTGCCGAGGCGCGGCACGAGCTTCTCGCGACCGACGACGATCGCCAGGTTCCACGAAGCGTGGGCCACGACCTTCTCGCGCAGCAGCGCGCCGCCGCCGCCCTTGGTCAGGTGGAACGACGGGTCGACCTCGTCCGCCCCATCGATCGTCAGGTCGATCGAGTCGAGCTCGTCGAGGGAGACCAGCGGAATGCCGAGCTGGATCGCTTTGCGCTCCGTGTCGACGGAGGTCGGCACCCCGCGCAGGGTGAGGCCCTCCTCGCGGATCCGCTCGGCGAGGCGCTCGAGCGTATAAGCCACGGTCGACCCCGTCCCGAGGCCGACGACCATACCGTCTTGGACGAGCTCCGCGGCGCGGCGCCCGGCGAGCTGCTTGGGGTTGTGCGGGGTGCCGTTCATGGACCCCCATCGTACGGATTCGACACCGCTGCGCGGAGACCCCTGTACCCTCGGGGCGTACCCCTCGAAAGGAGCCACAGTGCACACGACCCTTCTCCCCCTGCTCGCGCTCGCCGCGGGCGCGCCGAGCGATCCGCCGGCGGTGACCTTCGCTCCGCCCGTGCGCCTCATGGCGGGCGAGGCGGACCTCGGCGGCAAGCGCCTCTTCCCTTCGCCCGTCCTGCACGACCTCAACGGCGACGGGCACGCCGACATCGTCGTCGGTGACCTGCGCGGCCACTTGACGATCGCGCCGCGGATCCCAGGCGAGGGCGCGCCGCGCTTCGCCGCCGAAGCCCCTGTGCTGGGCGCCGACGGCAAGCGCATCGACCTCGGCAACTGGTGATGCATCGGCATGAGTCCACAGTTCGTGGACTTCGACGGTGACGGCCGCCTCGACATCGTCGCAGGCATCTTCGATGGCTCGCCGCACCTCGTGCGCAGTACGGCCGAAGGTTTCGGAGCGCCAGAGCAGATCCTCGACGAGAACGGCGAGCGCATCGTGCTGAATGCGTTCTGGAACTTCGAGACGAAACAGTGGGACGAGACCCGCGAGTACGACGCCCCGGGCCAGAAAGGCAAAGGCCATCTGACGTCGGCCATCGCCTACGACTGGGACGGTGACGGTGACCTCGACCTGCTCTTGGGCGACCACTCCAGCGGTCAGATCTTCCGCCGCATCAACACGGGCACGGCGAGCGAACCGAAGTTCAGCACCACGAACGAGGTCGTGCTCGCCGCGGGTAAACCGATCGACGTGCCGGGGACCGTCGCCACGTTGCGTGCGATCGACTGGAACAAAGACGGCTTGCTCGACCTCGTCTGCAGCGGGATGGGCGACGCCTACGGTTCGGAAGCCAGCGCGGGTGTGTACCTCTACATGAACGTCGGTTCGAAGGAGGCCCCGGCGTTCGGCCCGCGCCAGACGCTGCTCGCGCCGACGCCGAAGGGTGGTGCCGAGCCGGTCGCGCCGCACTCTGGGCTCTACGTCGACGCGGGCGACATGGATGGCGACGGCGATCTCGACCTGGTCGTCGGCGGTTACACACACTGGAGCCCCAAGGACGCGCCCGAGGACAAGCCCAAGCGTCAGTCGTACGTGTGGTGGTACGAGAACACCACGCCGCGCTGAGGTCTCAGACCTCGCGCAGTAGATCGAAGAGCCGCTGCCTGCTCGCGCCGAAATACGCGAGCAGCGCAGCGGCTTCGCTGCGACGCGAGCTGCGCCGCTCGCTCTCAAGACCTACCGCGCGCCGCGTCGCGAGCAACATCTTGTTCTTGCTGGTATGTTCCAGCGCCACGAACTCGAAGACCTTGGCGTCGTAACCCTCGCCTTCGACGAGCAGCGCGCGCACGGTGTCGGTCAACATCTCGGCCTCTTGGCCGAGGTGCACACCGAAGCGCAGCAGAGGCGCCAGGGCCGCAGGCGGTTCCAGCTCGGGCCGCAGCTCTTTGTGGCAACACGGCGAGCACACGAGGACACTGGCGCCCGCACGCATCCCGAGGTCCAGGGCGTGGTCCGTCGCGGTGTCACACGCGTGGAGCGCGATCATGACGTCGAGGGACCCCACAGCGAACGTCGCGATGTCACCGCGCACGAAGCTGAGCCCGACGCAGCCGGTGTCTGCTGCGACCGTGTTGCAGAGCCCGACGAGGTCCTCCCGCTGCTCGACGCCGACGGTCTCGACCGCGAGGCCGCGCTCGCGGCGCAAGAACTCGTGCACGGCGAACGTGAGGTACCCCTTGCCGCAGCCGAAGTCTGCGATGCGGACGCGCTGGCCGGGCACCGACAGCCCTACCGCCGCGATCGCGCCATCGAGCACCTCGACGAACTTGTCGATCTGCTTGAACTTGCGCGCCATCGCGGCGATGACCGCGCCCTTGGCGTCGGTGACTCCGAGCGCGTGCAGGTAGGCCGCGCTCGTATCGACGTGCCGCCGCTTCACGCGGTCGTGTGCGGGGCTCGCTGCGGCTCGCTCGGTGCGGACCTTCGCGACCGACAGGCCGAGCTGGCCACGTTTGCCGACCATGAGCTGCAGCTCCTCGCGCGGTGTCGCGAGGTGCAAGCGCAGGAAACTCGTTCCGCACCACGCACGGACGAGCTCCAGCGCCTCGGCGAGCTCGACGTTGCGCGTCACATCGCGGGTGGAGTGGTGTAGGACGAACTGGACGAGCCCACGGCCCTGCACCGTGACGAGCCGCCCGTCGATCCGCACCAAGTCGACGGCCGCAGCGGTCGGCTTCGAAGCGACGAAGCGCACGAGGTCCCCCGCAACGACGGCCCCCTCGAACGCTCGCGTGAAGCGCTCGAGGGGGTCCTGCCCGGTCGGGTTCGAGGGCGCCGCCAAGGGCTCAGCTCGCCCCGCGCTTCTCGCGCGCAGCGCGCAGGAACTCGACGAACTGCTCGATGTCTTGGGGCGTCAGCGCGGCGCCTTCGTAGCGCCCGAGCTCCGACCCCGTGACCGGATCGAGCGCCACGTAGACCGGCTGTCCGAAGCCGCCGGCGATCGTGGGGATGAGCTCCGCGATGCGCGCGCGCAGCGTCAGGTCATGGGCATCCGAGTGCAAACGAGCCTCGATGAAGTGCTTCAGCTCGCCGGCGACCGCCGGCCGCGGGAAGACGGAGATCTCCATCTTCCTGCAGTTCACTCATGTATGGCCGGTGAAGTTCGCGAGGACCAGTTTGCCCTCGGACTTCGCCTGCGACACCGCCTTGTCGTAGTCGTCTTTGATGACGGTGGGAGCCTGCTGCGCTGCGCCGCCGCCGCCGCGTCCTTGGAAGAGCGGCACCAGACCGCCGGTGTAATCGGGCGGAGGCGCGAGCGCCGTCATCACTCCGCCGAGCTGATACCCGAGCACACCGAGCAAACAGACGCCCGCGAAGAGCACGCTGCCGATCCCGCTGAGGAGCCGCCCCGGCCCGATCATGCCGTCGGGGTTCTCGCCCTTCAGGTTGATGCGACCGAACAGGTACAGCGCAGCGACGACCGCGATCACCGCCCAGCTCATCAGGAACAGCTCGCGCGACAAGAGACCGTTGCCCTCGACGAAGTTGCCCCCGGACAGCACGATGTCGGCGTTCGAGAAGAACTTCAGCGCCGCGGCGAGCTCGACGAAGCCCATGAAGACCTTGAGGGTCTCCATCCAACCGCCGGCCTGCGGCAGCTTCTGCAGCTTGCCGGGCACGAGCGCCAGCAGCACGAAGGGCGTGGCCATCGTCAAGCCGAAGACCCCCATGCCCAAGATGATGCGCAGCATCGACGAGCCCGCGCCCGCGCCCAGCAAGGTGCCGACGAACGGCGCCGTGCAGGTGAAGGACGTGATGACGAGGCACGCACCCATCAGGAACACGCCGAGGTAACCGCCCGTCTGGCTCGCTTTGCTGGCCGCGTTCATCAGGAACGCCGGCGGCTGCAAGTTGATGAGCCCGAACAGCGAGAGCGCGAACACGACGAACAGCACGCCGATGGCGAGGTTCATCGGCCACCCCTGGGCGATCGCCACGATCAGTGGCCCCATCAGCGCGCCGATCAGGACGAAGATCGCGACGATCCCGAAGCCGTACAGGAGCGCGAGGCCGAGCACGTTGCCGCCCCGCGCGATCGCCTGCTTCGTGAAGAAGGAGATCGTGATCGGGATCATCGGGTACGTGCACGGCATCAGCAGCGTGATGATCCCGGCGCCCATGGCGAGCAGCAGGAACTGCATCAGGCCCTGCTGGGCCTTCTGCCTGGGACCATCCGCCGCCGGGGCAGGCGCTTCGCCGCTGCCGCTCGCCGGGGTCTCGACGCCTGCGTTGACAGAGCCCGCGGGGGCGCCCTGCGCGCTCGCACCCTCGGGGTTCACCGCAGGGGCCTCGCCCGGCGCTTCCCCCGCGCCCGCCGCGGCGAAGAGCGCCGCCGGCCCCTCGCCCGCGCCGAGCTCCGGCGCGACGGCGAACAAGAGGCAGCCCTTGTCGTCGCACACCTGCCCGTCGATCGCGATGCGCACGTCTTCGGGGTCGAACTCACCGAGGACCTCGCCCTCGACGCGCAGCACGACGCGGCCCTCGTGCACGAACGTCGGCTCGAGGCCGAAACCCGGGTCGTACTCGTGCGCCTCGGGGAACGTCCACGCGCCCCACTCGACGTCGCCGCCCTCGATCTTCGGCACCGTCGGCAGACCGACCCCCGGCCCGACGTCGGACTGCTCGGGGCCGTGGTAGATGTGGTGTCCGGGTGCGACGGCCAGCTCGACGGCGACCGTGACGGTCTCGCCCGCCACGCGCGCGAAGGCCCGCCCGTCGACGTTCTTACCCGAGCCGAAGACCGGCTCCCAGGCCCCATCGTCGCCGCCAGGGGCGCTCGCACCGCCGGCGAGCAGCGCCGCGGGGAACCCCTCCCAGAGCGTCTCGGCGCCTGCGCCGCGGCTCTCGAGGCCCTTGACGCTCCAGTCGAGGCACATCCGGTCGTTGCACGCGAGGCCCGCGAGCGACGCGGTCACCTGGACCCCGGCGAGGTCCGCCCCACGCCCGACGGCGTAGATGACGAACTTCTTGTCGTGCACCTTGGCCTCGCCGACGATCGGGTCCTCCTTGCGCTTGGGCTCCGGCAGCCACGCCGGGCTCCATGCGACGCTCTCGGGGCCGAGGGTCACGACGGTGGGTTTGCCCCCCGAGTCCGGGTCGTCGTCGTACACCCAGGCGCCGAGCTCCGGGGTGACCTGGATCGCGACGAGCAGCGTGTCGCCCTCGAGCTTCGAATAGAGCTTGGCGCTGGCAGACTGGGCCGCCAGCGGCCCAGCGAGCAGGGCTGCCAGCCCAGCGAGGAGGAGGTGTCTCATGGATGCGGGATGGGCGCGCCGTGCGGCGTGCGGGGGGCAGAGGATACCAGCCTCCCGTACGGACCCCCGCCCGGGCGTGACAGCGCGGGGCGGCGAGACTTCCCGAGGTCTGACCGAAGTGCGACAAAGCCGATACCCGAGCCCCCTGGCGGGCCGATCGGCCCATAACCCCTTGGGCTCCAGGGCCCGCGGGCCGACACTGGGGGAGGCCTCCCCCGCCCTACGCCATGCGCCTCACCCTCCTCTCGCTCGCCCTCGCGTTCCCCCTCTCGCTCGCCTTCGACGGGCCCGCCAGCCGCGGCCAGGAGCCCCGGCCGCGCCAGGATCCGACCGAGCGCCCGCAGGAGCGCCCGCGGGACCAGGACGGCGACAAACCCGCCGAGAAGCTGCCCGAGGAGCGCGACGACGTCGACATCTTCGGTCGCCCGAAGGACCGCCTCGCACGGGGCGACTTCGGCAAGTCCCTGCTGGGCTGCTGGCAGATGATCGACGCACGCCTGAACGGGGTCCCGGCGCAAGGCCGCACCGGCAGCGGGATCCTGCTCATCCACGAGGGCTTCCTGGCGTTCGAGCTGCACATGAACTGGCCGAGGACGGCCGCGCGGCTCGACGTGCACCAGACCTTCATCGCCGAGTACAAGCTCACCCCCGACCGCGTGCTGGAGGTCTCGACCCTGATCGGTTCGTTCCTCGACGACCGCACCGCGGAGCTCGAGTGGGAGCGCAGCGGCTTCGCCCGCCGCTACGAAGTCTTCCTCTCAGGCAGCGAGCTGATCCTGACCTACGACAAGACGAACCAGCTCATCTTCACGCGCATGCGTCCGACGCGGACGAAGCAGCGCGACATCTTCGGCCGCGAGGTCGAAGCCGACGCCGAAACCGAGACGGACACGGACATCTTCGGCCGCCCCGCCCGCCGCAAAGAGGGCGATCGCGACTGAGCCGCCGGCCGAACGTCACCAGCGAGCTCGTCCCATCGCGCGTTCGAGATGGGGTGGCTACAGTGAACCGGTCCACCGCCCCGGTCTCGCCATGGTCCATCTCGCTTACGCCATCACGGCAATCACGTTGTCCCTCGCGCTCTCTGCGGCTGCTGCGCCGCAGGCGACGGCGCTCCAAGGTCCGCTGCTCTAGCTCGCGCCCGCGCCGCGCGAAGCGCCGCTGCCCGACTGGCTGCGCACGGGAGCCAGAGTCACTTACCTCTCGGGACAGGTCACCCATCCTTCGGTGAGCACGGCGCTGGCGCGGGACGAAGACGGCAAGCTCTGGAGCGTCGCACAGCCGAGCGCAGGGGGCGCCGCATTGCTGCAGTACGACATCGTCCACGCCGACGATGAAGCGCTCGCCGCGCGAGGCACGACCCTCGTGTATGCAGACGCTTCCCTGCAGACGTTGCAGGTCGCCTCGCACCAAGGACATGTCGGCGATCGCAACGGTTTGCTCGACATCTGGCTGCACCCCGCGCGCCTGGCGGCGGCGTCGACCGAGAGCTCACCGGGCTGGACGGTGCTGCGCGGGGAGTTCACGCTCGAAGGCAAGACCTACCGAGCCCTCACCGTACGGCACACCTGGAAAGACGGTTATTCGCGCTACACCTACGACCTCGACACCAGAAGTCTGCTCGTGCACTCCGCGACGACGACCGGAAAACCGGTGCTGACCCCCGGACCGAACGGCGGGATCGGGGTCGCCCAGGGCGCGGTGACCGTCACGACCGTGCAGCGCCGTGGGCTCCGGCGGATGACGCTGCCTTGGCTCGACACGCCGTCGAAGGTCCCGAGCTGGGTGCGCGAAGGCCAAACGTACGTCTACCAGGGCGGCGAGACGAACAGCCTCGCGGCTGGGCTCACCGCGCCGATCCCGCTCGAAGTCACGCTGGCCGTCACGCGACGCGCGCGCGGGTTCGTCGTCGCGGAGACACGCTCGGTCGTGAACTACGGAGGCAATCCGAGCGGCGGGAACGCACCGATGGTGTACGGTCCGGGCACGGTGGGCAGCCTCTATTGCGCGCCCGAAGCCCTGCGCAGCTTGCGCGCCGGTACGGTCCTCGACCGCGATCCGCTCACACAACACGTCATCGAGGTCTCGGCGCGCGATGCGGAGTCCGTCACCCTCGGAGAACGGGGCCCGCTGCAAGGGACGTTCACGACGTTCGAGCTCAGCACCGGCCGCCTCGTACGGGTCACCCACCAAATGCAACAAGGTCCCGCGCTTGTGACGCGCGACGCGTGGCTGCGCGGCGTGCAGTGAGGCGCCGGTCAGAAATAACCTTCGCGCTTCTGGCCCTCGAGCGAGCCCGCGTCGCTCACGCGTCCGCTGCGCTCCGAGCGGCGCGACTGCAGCGTCTCGCGCAGGACCGCTGAGAGGTCTGCAGAGCGCGAGAGGTCCGCGGCGGTGACCGGCCAGCAGCCGAGGGAACGGAAGCGCACCTGTTCGGTCTTCGGTGCGCCGAACCCGAGGCGCGCAGCGCGCTCCGGATCGTCGATCACGATGCGCTGTCCGTCGCGGATCACGACGGGGCGCTCGCGCGCGAAGTAGAGCGGACACAGCGCCAGCTTCTCGCGCGCGATGTACGCCCACAGGTCGTGTTCGGTCCAGTTGGACAGCGGGAACACGCGCAGCGACTCACCGGGACTGCGCCGGAAGTTGTAGAGGCTGCCGAACTCGGGCCGCTGGTTCTTCGGGTCCCACCCGTGGAAGCGGTTGCGCACCGACACGACGCGCTCCTTCGCGCGGGTCGCCTCTTCATCGCGCCGCGCGCCGCCGAAGATGACGTCGTAGCGCCCCGCGTCGAGGGCCGCCTTCAGGGCGTCCGTGCGCATCACGGTCGTGTAGACCGAGCCGTGTGTGATCGGATCGAGGCCTTGGCGGCGCCCCTCTTCGTTGTGGTGCACCCGCAGCTCGAAGCCGTGCTGCGCCGCGAAGCTGTCTCGGAACTCGAGTACGTCGCGGAACTCCCACGTCGAGTCGACGTGCAGCAGCGGCAGCGGCGGTCGATCCGGGTGGAACGCCTTGACCGCGAGGTGCGCGAGGACCGTCGAGTCCTTGCCGCCCGAGAAGAGCAGGACCGGTCGCTCGGCCTCCGCGACCCCGTCGCGGAGGATGGCGAGGGACTCGTTCTCGAGCGCTTGCAGGTGGGGTGTAGTGCGGATCGACACAGTCGCCCTTCGGGCGCCAGCGGGCGGCGGATGCGACGCTCCGCCGCCCGATCTGGCCGGGTCACGGGGCGCTCAGGGCAGGATCGTAAAGCGCAGGCCCTGGGACAGCGACAGGTTGTTCGGCGGCGGGAAACCACCATCGCGAGAGACGTACTGGCAGTAGACCGTGGTCCCTACCGTGTAACCCTGCGAGGCCAAGTACGCCTGCGAGAGCTGGTCCGTGAAGGTGTACGTGCTGCACGTCGTCGAAGGGCCGCCCGCGTTCTGCGAGACCTGCACCGGGCGGCGCCGGATCTGGCCCGAGAAGCACAGCCGCCCGGGGCCGAAGGGCGTGAAGCCCGGCGTCGGCGACAGGATCAAGAGCCCCGCGACGTTCGGCACGACCTCGCGGCACGTGAGGCGGAAGTTGTCGGGCCCCGTGATGCTCGGCAGACCCGTCCACGTCATCTGCGGCACGCAGCCGAGCGACGTCGGCGTGCCCACGCAGTGGACGCCGGGCGCGGAGAAGCCGCCGACGACGAGCACGCGGTTGCCTCCGCCGAACGTGCTGAAGAGGAAGTCCCCGGTCACGGGGTCGCGCACCGCACCCTCTGCGCCGCCGAGGCCCGTCAGGAAATCACGGCGCGTCGCCGGGATGGGATCACCGTTGCTGTCGATGTCGTAGGCGCGCACTGCGCCTGCGCTGTACTCGCTGACGAGCACACCGTCCGCAGCGAAGCCGGGGTTACCGCCCGGGATGTACACGATGCCCTCGGGGCCTCCACCGGTGAACACCGTCGGCGTCACGCTGACATCGAAGGTGCCTTGGCCGTCGGGGGTCAGCGTGGCGTCGTACCAGGTGCCCGCGCTGTAGGAGGCGATCTTGAAGCCCCCAGCGCCTGGGAAGCCCATCGGCACGAACTGACACGTGCCGGTGCTGGAGCTCACCCCGAGCGCCGTGAGGCTGATGTCCTTGTCGGGCGCAGTGCTGCCCGGCCGGAACTGCAGCAACCGGTTGTTCGAGAACGTCGTCACGAAGACGACGTTGCCCGGCCCGATGGCGAGACCACCGTCCAGGTTCGGCGCCGCCGCAAGTACGGTGCTGTTGCCGTTGAACCCCGTGATGCGCCCGGCGAGGTCGCGGGTCACACGGATCGAGTACAGCGTCCCTTGCGAGTTGTTGGCGTTCCCGCCGATCCAGATGACGTTGGGGTCGCTGGGATCGAAGTTGATCCCCCCGAGCGGACCCGGCACACCGGCCGGGGTGCCGATGTCGGTGTAGGAGTAGCTGCCGACGAACGCAGGCCCGAAGGTCTGTGCGGCAGCGGAAGCGCCGAAGGAGGCGAGCGAGACGAGAGCGAGCGCAGCGGACTGCAGCGCGGACGAGTGCGGGGACATGGCTTGGAGCTGGGCGTGGAGGGCGGGGCTCGGGGGACCTAGGGATCCCCCTGAGTGAGCCTAGCCTCAGTTACAGAGACTGCCGGCGGAGCCCCACGCTCCACCGGCAATCTCCGCCCACCTGTCTCGATCTGAATCGCAGCGCGGGACGGCGCACCGCACCCTGGCCCGCTCAGGGCTTGAACACGACCGAGCAGGCGTTGCTGAAGTTCGAGGTCGCAGCCCCGCCCGGCGTCGTGTCCCGGTGCCAGCACTGGAAGTACAGGGTCTGGCCGGGGGTCGCCGCGAACGGACCCGTGGGGCTCGGGAGCGCGAGGGGGTTGAACAGAATCGATACCGCACCCGCGGAGCCAGAGTTCAGGATCGATCCGCCCACCTGGCGACCGATCGCTCCGCCGAGGCAGAGGCGCCCGGCGCTACCGCCTGCGAGGTTCACGTTCCCCACCGCACCCGAGACGATGAAGTAAGCGAAGGCGTTGCGCTTCATGTCGACACACTCGAGTCGCTGCATGGCACCGACCGAAGCGCTGCCGCGCGCGGAGATGAACGACGACTCGCGCCCCGCCGAGCCGCTCTCGTTGTGGCCGTTGGCCCGGCAGTACTGCGAGCCGATCGACTGGAACGCGCTGCCTTGAACGGTCGCGGAGTCGAAGCCCCGGATCCCGATGATGCCTCCCTGGGGACTCCGGACTTCGACCCACAGCATCCAGGCGTCGTCGGAGTCCGTGCCACCGTCCCACTCGGAGGTGACGATCGGAAGGGCGTCGTACTGGAAAGAACCCCAGATCGCCTGATGGCGCTCGCCGAGGGCGATGCCGGCCACACCAGCGTGCGACCAGAGATTGCCCGAGACGGCGAAGACGTCGAAGTCATCGCTGCCCTGCGGCGCGGCGTAGTAGAGCTCCTCGTACGTGATGAAGAAGCTCGTTCCATCCGTCGCGACGCTGGGACGCCTTGCGCTGAGGTCGGAGTCGAAGTCCTCCATGATCGAGACGTTGTACGCGTTGTAGGTCGCGCTCTGAGTGCAGACCACTGCGAAAATGTCACCGCCGGAGACGGCGCGCTCGTAGACGACGACGTAGGGCCGCTCAGAGGTACCAGAGACCGGGGAGTCGAAGGTCGAAGACACGTCGACATGGCTCGCGAGTTGGGTCGCTAGCACGACTTGTTCGACGGAGCCATTGGCTTGACCGTTGAAGTAGATGCGCTGCGTCATAGGCATCCCTCTCCCATCGCCATCCGCATCGCGGATCCAGGCGACGTTCCAGTAGTCACCCGCGAAGGACTCATCGCCGCGGCTCTTCGAGATCGCCGGAGCGAAGTCGTTGTTCGCGGTGCTGTTGGACAGGAAGATCACGTTGGTCAGGAACGTCCCGTCCGTGTTGATCACCCGGGCGAGGATGTCGTGATCGGTGGCGGAGAACTCGCGCTCGTACACGACGCAGAAGTCGGCGGAGCCTGCGATGGTGTCCCAGCTACCGCCGAGGTCCGGGTGCACACAGCTCTGACTCTGCGTATCGATGGTGAGCAAGGAGCCGACGCTGCCCGCCGCAGTATCGATGATACGACCGACGATGTCCGCGACCGAGGTCCCTGGTCCGTTTGTCGTCGCGCTCGCGACGACCATGACGCGCTGTGTCGCCGGGCTCGCGGCGATCGCAGGCGTATCCCAGTAGTTCGAGGAGAGGTCGACCGCGAAGTTCGCGCTGAAGGTCCCCGCGCCATCCAAGGACGCGAGGAAGATGTCCGCATCGGTGGCAGAGGTGTAGTCCTGCCACACGAACCAGAGCTTCATCGAAGAGGAGTCCCAAGCGCCGTCGACCTGGCTGTCGTCGTCGTTGACCCCTTGGTTGTTGTTGAAGGTGCCTCCGATGATCGGATCGATCGTGAGGGGCAGCACCGCGTCGGCCAAGAAGCTCGCGGGCACCGTCATGCGAATGCCATCACCCGTCCAGTCGCGGGCGATCTCGGCGCGATTGCCGGCTGCATCCAGGACGAACGCGCGGCCGTAGGTGAGCTCGCCCCAGAACGGATCGACGAAGCGGATGACGTCGTCGCCTGGGATCACCTGCCAGGCGCTCGCGACGGAGATGTCCACCACGAGGTCGCCGAACGCGGGCAGCTCCGTGAACACAAACGTCTGCTCGAGCGCGTCGGGCGCGGCGTGGTAGACCTCGCGCACGCTGCCGTGGTCGAGCGCGACGCCGTCGGCGGTGCGCTGGACCTCTGCAGCGCGCAGCGGCAGGTCTGCGCCGCCGATGCGGACCTCTCGCAGCTCGAAGCGCGTCGGGTAGTTCTGCGGCGCCGCCTTGCCGAGGCGCGGTATGTATTCGACCCCGCGTTGCCCGAAGTGCGCCTTCCAGCCGCGCCCGAGCGCCCAGATCCCGTCAGCGGCCGCGTCGTAGACGACCTCGGTCATGGCGCTCCGATGGAACGCCGAAGCCGCTTGGGCCGCTTTGGAGCCCGCGCCGCCCTTTGCGCGCGGCGCCGCCGCTTGCCCGGCGAGGTCCGCGGCGTCGCGCGCAGCGGCTGCGGCGAGCCACGCCGGGTCCAGGGACTCCGTCCCCTTGACGTCTTCGAAGACGTGCGAGGACTGAACCTCGACGGGGACGTTCTCTTTCGTTTGGGCCGCGGCGAGCGGCGCGCACAGGGTGGCGACCGTCAGCAGCGACGGTGCGGTCTCGATCTTGAACATGATGGTGCCCGGAGGCGCTCGGTGATCCGTGGCGCTCCCTGGCGTCCCCCATGGACGCGGCGCCACACCGACGGAGACCGCCGGCACTCGAACGATCCGGGCACACGCGGCGCCGTTACCGAGGTTCTCGCCAGAACCCCGGCAGCGCCATCAACACTGGCTGAAGCCGCAGGACTCGCACTTCACGCACCCCTCGGAGAAGTTGAGGTCGTGGGTGCACTGCGGGCACTTGATCTTGTAGCGCGACACGTTGCGCGGCGCGCCAGAGTTTTGCGGGGCCGCCGCCGGCGCAGCGGGCGGAGGCGCGACCTCGCCGCTTGCGTCGACGCGGCCCAGGAGGAGCGCCTCCAGACCGTGGGCCGCTTTGGCATCCATGTAGCGCCGCAGCGCCGTCGCCAACCCGTCCGCGAGCGACATGATGCGCCCGTCCTTCGTCGGCACCGAGAGGCTCGACCCGATCCCGCTCAACTGGCACACCGCGGTCTCGAGCTCGCCGTTGGAGCGCAGCCAGAGCGAGAGGATCCGGCAGATCGCTTCGAGGTCCGAGTTCGCGACGTCGCCGCCCTTGCCGAGCTGCGCAAACACCTCGCGCTCGCGGCCGAGGCGCGGGTCGACGCTGACCTTCACGTGCATGTTGCCGAAGGGCGTCATCTGGCGGATGCGCAGCGAGGGCATGATCTCCGGCAAGCGCACGGGAGCGAGGACCGGCCCGGCCGCCGAGTCCCGCAGGAAGAACCCCGTCGCGGGACCCGGCACAGGGACCGCCGTAGGCGCCGGCGCTGCGGGCGCGGCGCCGGCCTCGACGGCGCGCTTCGAGCCCTCGAGCGCCATCGGCTGCATGTCGCGGCACCCGTCGCGGTACACCGTGACCCCCTTGACGTCGAGCTCGATCGCCAAGTCGTAGATCGCCCGTACATCGTCGACGGTCGCTTCGTGCGGGAAGTTGATCGTCTTGCTGATCGAGGCGTCGCAGTTGCGCTGGAACGCGGCCTGCATGCGCATGTGCCACTCGGGCGCGACGTCGTGCGCCGTGACGAACAGCCTGCGGTGCTCCGCGGGCACCTCTTCGTCGTGGTGCAACGTGCCCTCGCGCGCGATGCGGTCGATCAGCTCGTGGCTGTAGTACCCTGCGGCTTTGGCGACACGCTCGAACACCGGGTTCACCTCGCGCATCGTCGTCGGGACGCCGTCGCGGTCCTTCATCACTTGGCGGGTGAAAGCCAGCGAGAACAGCGGCTCGATGCCACCCGAGCAGCCCGCGATGATCGAGATCGTGCCCGTGGGCGCGATCGTCGTCGTGTAGCTGTTGCGCAACCGCCGGCCGCGCTGCTCCCACTCCGAGCCCTCCCACGCCGAGAAGACGCCGCGCTCTTCGGCCAGGATCTCGCTGGCGAGGTGCGACTCCTCCTGGAGGACACGCATCACGTCCTCGCCGAAGCTGCAGCCTTCGGGCGAGTCGTACGGGATGCCCAACATGTAGAGCGCATCGGCGAAGCCCATCACGCCGAGCCCGATGCGGCGCGTCGCGCGCGACATCTCCTCGATCTGGCGCAGCGGGTAGTGGTTGACCTCGATCACGTCATCGAGGAAGCGGGTGCAGGTGTGGATCGCTTCGCGGTACGCGTCCCAGTGGAAGCGCGCGTCGGCGCCTTCGCCCTGCACGAAGCGCCCGAGGTTGATCGAGCCCAGGTTGCACGAGTCCCACGCGTGCAGCGGTTGTTCACCGCACGGGTTCGTCGCCTCGATCTCGCCGACGTTCTTGATCGGGTTCGCGGCGTTGATGCGGTCGATGAAGACGACGCCGGGCTCGCCCGACGTGTGCGCGTGCTCGATGATCGTCGACCAGAGCTCGCCGACGGTCCAGTAGACCGGCAGCCCGTCGGAGGTCGCGAGCGGTTTGCCCTTCGCGTCCTGCTTCGCCAGCGGCGCCCATTGGCGCGTGCGCGGGTTCTTGACCTCGTGCACCTTCGTCGGCTCGCGGCGCAGCTCGGCGAGGAACTTGTCGGTCACCGCCACCGAGATGTTGTAGTTCGTCAGCTTCGTGCGATCGTCCTTGTAGACGACGAACTGCCCGATGTCCGGGTGATCGATGCGCAGGATGCCCATGTTCGCGCCCTTGCGGAACGCGCCCTGGGTGATCGAGTCCGAGGTCTTCGAGAAGACCTCCATGAACGCGAGCGGACCCGCGCCTTGACCGCCGGAGCTCTCGACGCGGTCGCCCGCGGGGCGCAGCCGCGAGAAGCTGAACCCCGTGCCGCCGCCGGCCTTCTGGATCAACGCCGTCGCTTTGACCGCGTCGAAGATGCCTTCGACCGAATCCTCGACGGGCAGCACGAAACACGCCGACAGCATGCCGCCGCGGCGCCCCGCGTTCGTGAGGCACGGGCTGTTCGGCAGGAACATGCGCTCGGCCATGAGCGTGTAGAAGTCGCGCGCGACCTCGACGGCTTCTTCGGCGGTCGAGCCGCAGGCGAGCTCACCCTTGGCGACGTGCGCTGCGACGCGCCAGAACATCTGGCGCGGGGTCTCGCTGAGCTGCCCGTCCGCATCGCGCAGCAAGTAGCGCCGCTCCAGCACCGTCAGCGCGTTCGGCGGCAGGTCCGGATCGACCACGTCCGCCGGCGGATCGAGCGCCTCGAGCGCCCGCCGCGCCTCGCGCTCGAGATCGACCGCAGCCCGCGGCTCGAGGCTGCGGCTGGGCTCCGAACCCGCGTTGGGGTGGGCGGCGTCGGAGTTGGTAGGACGGGACGCCATCGGCGGCTGGAGCGAGGTCGGGTTCACGGCGACACGCGGTGCGGTTCGGCGGTCGCCCCCTCCGCGCGCCCCCCTTGGCGCGCGGCGCGACCGCTCTGGGGGCCGATCATTCGCCCCTGCGACCCGCCGCGCAAGCACCGACCGGCGGAGTCTGGTCGCCGCACCCGAGTCAAGCCTCCGCGCCGGAACCCGTCGCCCGAATCGCCCGCCTACTTCGCTGCGGAGAAGCGTCTTCGTAGCTTCTGCCCGAGTTCCCGCGCCCCAGGCACGCCCAGGGCGCTCGCAGCGGCGCCGTAGACCCCCATCGAGAGCCCGATCGCCGCGAGGACACCGAGGCCCTCCCCCGCCCACGGCGCGGCAGCGCGGTACACGAAGTGCGCGGCGCCCCCGCACGCGAGCGACGCGACGCCGATCCGAGCGAGCGGCCCGAGCCAAGCCTCGCGGCTGGGCGGCAGCCCGAGCCGCCGGGTCAGGCCCGGCCAGAGCAGCAACACGTTGAGCCAGCTCGACACGGCCGTGGCGAGCGCGAGCCCCTCGACGTCCATCCCGAGCCCGACGAGGAAGAGGACGTTCAGGAGCGCATTGACGACGAGCAGCAGCGCCGACACACGCACCGGGCGCTTGAAGTCGCCGAGCGCGTAGTAGACCCGCGCCACGAGCCCCGCGGCGCCCGCGGGGAGGATCGCGATGCAGAGGAGCTGCAAGGTCAGCGCCGTGCGCGCGACCCCCTCGGGTCCGAAGGCGCCGTGGCCGAAGACCGCCTCGGAGAACGGGTACGCGAGCACCGCGAGCCCGACGCTCGAAGGGACCGCGACGAGCGCGATGGCGAGGTGTGTGCGGTCGTGCAGCGCGCGCACCGCAGCGCGGTCGCCGAGGTGCCCGTGCGCTTGCAGGAGCGGGAACACCGCGCTCGTCGCGGCGATCGCGACGAGCGACATCGGGAACTGCTGGACGCGGTTCGCGAGGTAATGGATGGTGGGCCCGCCGTCCTCCAGGAGCCCCTCGGCCATGAAGCCGTCGAGCATCACGTTGACCTGGTAGACCGCTGCGCCGAACGCGAGCGGCAGCGCGCGCTTCAGGACCGTCGCGGGGCCCGAAATGCCGTCGGGTAGGGCGACCTTCGGTCCGCGCCAGAGGCCCACCCTACGGAGCGCTGGGAGCTGCACGACGAGCTGCGCGATGCCCGAGAGCAGCGCCGCCCAAGCGAGCCAGCGCGTCATCTCGAGGTGCCTCCAGCCGCCGTCGTCCTCTGGCGCCGGGCCGCTGCGCCCGAACTTCAGCACAATCAATACCAAGGCCGCGAGCCACACGACGTTCAGCACCGCGGGCGCCCAAGCGGGCGCCCCGAAGACACCGCGCACGTTGAGCGCGCCGCTGACGAGCGCAGCGAGGCACACGAAGAGCACGAACGGCATCAGCCGAATCGTGAGCTCGCGCACGGGCCCCGGGTCCGCGCCCAGCCACGCCCAACCGGTGCCGGGCATCGTGTCGGGCACGAGCGCGACGAGGCCCATCACGAGCACCGTCAGCGCGACCAGGATCCCCGTCAGCATCCGCGCGGTCGACCAGAAGAGCGCGCGCCCCGCGTCGTCGCCGTGGTCCGCGTCGACCTCCGTCAACGCCGTCTGGAAGCTCGTCGCGATCGCGCCCTCGCCGAGGAACCGGCGGAACAGGTTCGGGATCCGCCACGCGGTGATGAAGGCGTCGTAGATGCCGGAGCGATCGCCGAAGAGCGCCGCGGCGATCATCTCGCGCACGAAGCCGAGGACGCGGCTGACGAGGGTCAACGCGGACACGAGCGCCGTGCGCCGGACGAGCCGGCCGTGGCGCGCGACGACGTGGGAGGTCGGGCTCTCGCCCTGGCCCTGGTTCTGGCTCGTGGGAGACACGCGGGCGAAGACGTTAGCGTTTCCGCGCGCGCCCGCACCTATCCGAGGCCGACCCGGGCGCGGAACTCGGGCTCCAGCAGCACCTGGACCCCGAGGCGCTCGGCCTCCTTGGCCTTGGAGCCCGGTTTGCCGCCCTGCACGAGGAAGTCCGTCTTGGCGCTGACCGACGACGCGACGCGGCCACCTTGGCGCTCGACGATGTGCTTGGCCTCGTCGCGCTTCAGCGTCTCGAGGGTACCCGTGAAGACGACGGTCTTGCCCTCGAACACCCCGCCCGCCGTGACCTCCTCGGGTTGCACGGTCACGCCGCCCGCGAGCAGCCGGTCGAGCTGCGCGAGACAGCGCGGATCCTGGAACCAGCCGTGAATGCGCTCGGCGACGGTCTCGCCGATGCCGTCGAGGTGACAGAGGTCCTCGACGGAGGCCTGCCGCAGAGCTTCGAGGTCGAACCCCTTCGCCAGGAGCTTCGCGGTCGACGGGCCGACCTCGGGGATCGAGAGCGACGCGAGCAAGCGCGGCAACGTCGTCACCCGGCGCGCAGCGATCTGCTCCAGCAGCTTGTCGACCTTGCGCTCGCCCCAGCGCTCGAGCGCGACGAGGCGCGGCCGATCCGCCTCCGAGAGGTGGAAGAGGTCCGCGGGCTCACGCAGCAGCTCCGCGTCGTAGAGCTGCTCGATCATCTGCTCGCCGAGCGAGTCGATCTCGAACCCGCTGCGGCCCGCCATGTGGATCGTGCGGCCGACGACCTGCGGGCGGCAGCCGAAGACGTTCGGACAGCGGATGTAGCGCTCGGCGTCCTTGCGACCGTCACGCACGACCGGCGTGCCACAGGCAGGGCACTCCGCGGGCATCTGGAACGTGTCCCCGAAGCGCCACGTCACCCCTCTGCGCACTGCGCCATCGGCATCGCGGAGGCTCTCCGGTACGTCGGCGTCCCAGCCAGCGGCGAGCTCCATGTCACCGCGCGCCGCGAGCCCGACCACCTGCGGGATGACGTCACCCGCGCGTTTGACGAACACCCGATCGCCGATGCGCACATCGAGCTCTTTCACGTAGCTCTCGTTGTGCAAGGTCGTGTGCCGCACCGTCACGCCCATGACCTCGACGGGGTCGAGGTGCGCCCGCGGCGTCAAACGACCATTGACCCCGACCTGGACCTCGATCGCGCGCAGGACGGTGATTTGTTCGACCGCTTTGAACTTGTGCGCGTATTGCCAGCGCGTGGAGCGCGAGCGCTCGCCGAGGCGCTGCCGCAGGTCCAACCGAGCGAGCTTCGCCACGACCCCGTCGACCTCGAACGGCAGGCTGTCGCGCTTGGCCTCGAGCTCGTCGTGATATTGGATCGCCGCTTCGACGCCGTCGACCTCGCGGCCGTAACCCGAGTCGACGAGGCCCCACGCGCGGCACGCTTCGTACTGCTCGAGCTGCGTGGTGAATGGCCCGGCGCCTTCGCAGCGCACGACCGCATAGAGGTGGAACTCGAGCGGCACCTTGCGGACCTCCGCCGGGTCCTTACGGCGCACCGCGCCGGCCGTCGCATTGCGCGCATTGGCGAGGCGCGGCTCACCTTCGGCCACTCGGCGCTCGTTGAACGCCTCGAACGCCGCGCGTCCGATGAGCAGCTCCCCGCGCACTTCGAGCAGCTTGGGCAGCTCGCGCGCTGTACCGTCGAGCGCGATGCGTACGTTGCGCACGGTGCGCACGTTCTGCGTGACGTCTTCGCCTACGCTGCCGTCGCCGCGGGTCACCGCGCGCTGCAGCACACCGTCGACGTAGGTCAGCGACATCGAGACACCATCGAACTTCGGTTCGACGAACCAGCTCAGGGCCTCGTCGTCCGCCAGTCCGAGGTACCTGCGCACGGACGCATCGAAGTCGCGCACTTCGTCCGCGTCCATCAAGCTGTCGATCGACAGCATCGGCACGGCATGGCGCACTTTGTTGAACTCGCTGTCGTCCGCGAGCGGCGCGCCGACGCGCTGGGTCGGGCTATCCGGGGTGACGAGCTCCGGGTGCGCCGATTCAAGCGCGCTGAGCTCCCGCAGCAGCTTGTCGTAATCGGCGTCCGAGACGAAGCTGCGCCCCTCCACGTAGTAGTGGTGGTCGTAACGCGCGATCTCCCGCCGCAGCTCCGCGGCGCGCGCCGCGGCTCCATCCGATTTCGATCGAGCCATCGTCAAGGCTGCGCGCCCTTGGCACGCGCGAGGAAACCGGCGTCGAACGCCTCGGGGAGGAGCGCGCGGATGGTGGTGCTGTGCGGCGCCCCGCTCGGTGTCGCGGAGATCACCACCAGGTCCGGGGCGTGCTCGAAGAGCACTTGACGGCACGCGCCGCAGGGCGGCACGGGCGTCGGGCCATCGGCGACCACCGCGATCGCGACGAAGCCACGCCGTCCCTCCGCGATGGCCCGCGCGACCGCGGCGCGCTCGGCGCACAGGGTCAGCCCGTAGCTGGCGCTCTCGACGTTGCACCCCGCGACGATGGCGCCGTCGGCGGTGAGCAGCGCCGCACCGACCTGGAAACCAGAATAGGGCGCGTGGGCGCGGAGCCGCACCGCGCGCGCCGCTGCCAGGAGGGCTGAGGGATCGATGGGGAGCGACATGACCGGGGGCGACACGTTAACCGCACCGCGCCGGGTTCGAACGGTAACAGTTCGAACGGTACCGGGTACGAGTCAGCGGCGAGGCGCGCGCGCAG
>CAYOBN010000086.1:0-22495 GCA_964402175.1 uncultured Planctomycetaceae bacterium
GTTCGCGGGGTACTGAGGTATCCTGAAGGCACTCAGCCATGGCCACCAACACGGAGCGAGAGAACCACCCAGGGCAACGCGCTCGCTGTAAGTGGTAGTCAGGGACTGCTCTGCCTGGGCGGCTTCATCGGCCGCTTCGTCGGCCCCGGACAGATCAGGAACTCGGGCCCGACGGGCACGTTCTCGCTCGCCGTCGATCTGATAGCGATGCCGACGCCGTTCGGCAGCGCCGCGGTCCAGCCGGGCGAAACCTGGCACTTCCAAGCTTGGCACCGCGACGCGAACCCGACGTTGACGAGCAACTTCACGGACGCGGTGCGCGTCACGTTCGAATAGCCGGCGGCATCTTAGGTTGCCAGCTCAAGGGCCACGCCTAGGCTGTCGATAGCTACACGTGACCGTGTCTCCGAACCCAGGGATGGATGGTGTCGCTGCCGTCAGCGCGGGTGGTGACGCGCCCCATCTGTCAGCTGGCGTTGACTACGTGCTCGCGGCGGACTGGGCAGGGAAGCCTGGAAAACGCGCCGTTTGGGAGGCGTGCACGGGCACTCGCGAGGTTCGACCGGTCGCCGGAACGGGCTGGACCGTAAGCAGCATCCTCGCCCACGCGCGGCAGCTTGAAGGCGGCGTCCTGTGCGTCGTCGACGCACCGATAGGACTGCCAATATCTTACTTGAGCGCGGCGCGAAGCTCTGGAGCATCGTGTAGCGCGCGAAACTTCATGGAATGGTTGCGGTCGGCGCCCACCCATACTTTCGATCCGACTTCGGTACCGGCCGACTGGAGCGTTACGCGCCCGTTCTTCCATGTCCCGAGAGGTGGAAGGAATGCCTACCGCGACGTCGCGCGCGGCGCCGGGGTCGAACTGCGGCGGTCGATCGAGGTGCTTACGGGGGGCAATCCCGTCTTCATCACATCCGGAATCCCCGGGTCAGTCGGCAGCGGCGCGGTCGCGCTCTGGACGGAGATGCTCGAAGCGGAGCGCGCTGGGATGCCGTTCAACGTGTGGCCGTTTGATGGGGTGACGCTGGCCGATGCCCCCGCGGCCGGTGTCCCGACGATAGCGGAAACGTACCCGCGTGCGCTGTACGCGGTCGCCCTGGACGACAGGCCAGCGAGTGAGCGACAACGCCTGCGCGTGGCGAAGACCGACGCAGGGGTTCGGACTGGTGCCGTGCTCGACCTCCAGAAGCGACCCTGGATCCGCGACCTCGGCGTCCGCCTCGATGCGCTGAATCTCGCCGCCGCGTCCGAGGATCACTTCGACGCGATGGTGGCTGCGGCTGGTCTTCTGCGCGCGATCCTGGCTGGAGAAGGGCTATGGCATCCCGACCACGTCTGTCCGACGGCCGAGGGCGGCATGGTCGGGACCGGCGCGATCGACCTTGCGCTCAAGGAGCGGACCTTCGTTCCTCTTCGCTGACTCGGGTTGCTGCGGCGAGCTCTAGGCACCGCCAACAGCTTCGAAAGACGCGACCTCGCCTAGTCCTGACTCGTTCCCGCGGGACTGAAGGGAGATGGTGGAGCAGGTTGTGGCAGGAAGAGCATGCGCCAGTCTCAGCGCGGTGTCTCGCTTTGATGGCGATGCTGGTTGCCTTCGGATACGTGCAGCCCAGCATGGCCCGGCGCGTTCACTCATCGCCGAGTGCCCGCAATCGAGGCCGCGATGTGGCACCTCGGCCAGCGTGCTCGGCCGTGTATCGGTCACGTAAGCCGCCGAGAGAGATCCGGCCCCCATCGGCCTCAACGAACCAGAAGCTCCAACCGTTGGTAGCGGGGTGCTTCGTGCCTTGTCGTAGACCCTTCGCCGCCGCGCGTGCCGCGCCGCCCGCGGCGGACGGCGAGTCGTACACCGTCGAGCCAACGCGCACGGTCCCGTCCTCGAGTACGGTGGCCTCGAGGTCTTGGCCGAGGTAACGGCACCCGAGCTTTGCGCCGGGGATCAGGAGCCCCACACGGAGGAGATCCTGGAGCGTGACGCTCGATGCAACCGGCGTGCGGCGCGGCTTCTTCTCTGTCGATGCTCGTGGCGACTTTCCGGACCCGCTCGGCGCCTTCGCCCGTCGCACCTTGTCAGCCTCGGCACCGTCGTGCGGGAACTGCACGGATAGCCGCATACGCCGCAGCGACGCGCGGATGTCTGCCTGCGACAGCGACGTGGTGAGCTTCCCGATCAGGCGAACGACCGCCGGATCCGCCTCAGCACCGAACGCGCCTTCGAGCGCGGCGCGGACCTTGCGATCGACGAAGTGTGCCTGCCAGAGCGCCTCGATCTCGTTGGTCTGCAGGCTCTCCTTCGAGATCAGGCGTAGCACTTCAAGCGCGCGATCCGGCGCGGCGACGATGTTCACCGTGCGGAACAGCTTGCCGTCCACATCGACCGGCGCATGCGCGTTGAACACCCGCCACTCCTGCCCGTCGGTCAGGACGACCCAAGGTACGCCAGCGACGGTGGCGTAGCTCAGGACCTGGGACGCCCACTTCCGGTCGTCAAGCTTGCTGCCCAGCGCCTTCGCCTCGACGAACATCCGCGGGCTCCCTGCATCGAACATGGCGTAGTCCACCGGGTTGTCACGCCGACGGGGGCGGAACTCGAGCTGGACTTCATCCACGTCGCGGACGTCCCAACCGAGCGCCTCCAGGATCGGATCGATCAGCGACACCTTGGTCGCCGACTCATTGAGGCGGCGGGTCCCGGAGTGCTTCTCGATTCGCTCGGCGACGAGGCGGAGGGCGGCGGTGAGGGGCTTGGACATGAGATACTGAGCCTAGCGAGTGCTCAGGTCTCGGTCACGGCCATAGCTGGGCATCGGGTCTTCCGTCCCAGTCGGCCGCCGGTCTGTCGGGCTGCCGGGCGGTGTCCGGAGCCACGTGGACGCCGGGCCATGGTCTGGCGCCACGGCGGCTGCGATCTCTGGAAGGGGCTGGCGCTTTGAATGGTCCGCTGCGATGATAGAGAGATGGAGTTCTCTCAGAGGAACGTGAGTGCGATCTGGCAGCTTCTTGTCCTCGCCATCCTGAGCGCGCCAGCCACGCCACAGGTGTGTGCTGGAATGCAGCACCTTGGATCATTGGGTGGCATCAGCGGGGGGGCAAGTGATGTGAGTGCAGACGGCTCCGTAATCGTAGGTACATCTGCGACACCCACGGGGCGACTGCATACCTTCCGATGGACCAAAACTGCCGGAATGCAGGACCTCGGAGCTCTCGGTAGTGGATCTGTTGGGTCGTTCGTGAGCGCAGACGGCTCGACCGTAGTAGGGACATGGAGCCTAGCACCCGGTCGGTTGGGCGGATTCCGTTGGACGGAATCGGGCGGCATGCACGACCTGGGGTTCCTGCCCACGTTCGACAGTCTTCTTGTATCCGGAGTGAGCGAAGATGGGACGGTTGTCGTCGGAACTGTGCGCAATGGACAATCCGAACATCGCGCATTCCGCTGGACGTTGGGTGCGGGCCTGCAAGATCTTGGAGCTCTTAGCGGGCAGATTTTTAGCTCTGCGTTGGCCGTAAGCCGGGACGGTACGACCGTCGTTGGCGTTTCCGAAATGAACGGGCCGATGTGGCAACCTTCCGCGTTCAGGTGGACGGAATCAGCCGGGATGCAGCCGCTCAACGTTCAATGGCCAGGGGGGGGGGGGGGGGCGCCCGGGGGGGCTATGCAACCGCTGTGTCCGACGACGGACAGGTCGTAGCAGGTACTGGGTTGTCGGCAGGTAGTTCCTATGCTTTTCGATGGACGCATTCAGGAGGAGTGCAGTACATCACCTTACCCGCGCTCTCCGCGGTAACAGAAGTTGTGGCGATTGCCTCGGATGGAAGTGCGCTCTGTGGTAACATATTCGATAGTTCCGGCTATGCTTTTCATTGGTCAATGGCAGCAGGACTGCGCGAGCTCCATTCTTTTCGGCCCTCAGCCAAAGCGATTTCTGCCGACGGGCGATTCGTCGTGGGCTCATGGAGCCCTGGTATCATCCCTTTCGAGCTTCAGCCATTCGCGTGGGCAACTGATAACGACGATGCCTTCAGTCTCGAAGATTTAGGTGGGACGGAATCGATGGCATTGGCGATCTCGAGCGATTTCGGAAGCGTCGTCGGTTTTTGCAGAAATGCGGCGGGCGTGTCGCAGCCTGTCGCATGGTTCGACACGACGCGACTTGGAATCGGCTATTGCGATTATGGATTACCGAATAGCACCGGATGCCTTGGACATTTGACGGCTCAAGGGTCTGTCGTTGCCGCGGCAAACTCTTTCGATGTCACTGCCAGCCGCCTACCCTTGGCGTCGAACGGTTTCTTTCTCGTGTCTCGGAATCAGGGCGACACCTACCCGGTCAACAACAGCCAGGGCCGTCTCTGCCTCGGTGGCTTCATCGGTCGGTACGTGGGTCCAGGCCAGATCAAGAACTCCGGTTCCGCGGGCTCTTTTTCGCTCGCGATCGACCTGACTTCGATGCCCCAGCCGTTTGGCAACGTCGCGGTGCAACCTGGCGAGACCTGGAACTTCCAGGCGTGGTATCGCGACGCGAACCCCGGCGCGACGTCGAACTTCACGGACGCTGTGAGCGTGACGTTTCAGTGATTGCTCTTGCAGCGCGTTGGCAGCACATCGTGGTGGGCCAGGGCGGAATGAACGTGTCCCCGGAGCCGGCGGGGGCCTACCGCCACCGCCCAACCGTGAGCGAGCTCACGCTAGCCTCATGCGGCACTCCGTGTGTCAGGGCTCGGTGTAACCAGACCACCTGCGGCTCGGGCAAGCAGACGCCTGCGATGGCGGCAGGGCTGGCCTTACCGCCGCCACCCCTGGTGGTGGTCGGGAAGTCAAAGTCGCCGCCAGCGTGGTCGAGCAATCTCTGTTCGTGGACGTGTTCGCAGCGTGTGTAGTTATGCTGAAAGCACGAAGCCACTGTCTCCAACGCGGAATGAGAGAACCATCTCCTCGAAGTTGCGATAGAGTCGTATCGCCCTAACGCTATTCGTTGGGTGCCAAATTACTGCGTCAGCGTCCTGTGAACTCAATCCAGTACTCGCGCCCGTCATCACCGAAGACGTGCTGCCTATCGAGAATGGACTCACGCACGAGATTCTCGTGTTCGATCGAAACGGAGCGCCCTTTAGGGAATCGGATCCAGTGGAGATCATAGAGTGAGATACTTGTTAATCCTCCCTCGCCGTCGTAACCGTCTACAGAAGTCGTGCGCTCAAGTAGGGCTCGGCACTGCGTAGCCTGCGCGCTTTCGCGGGACTGGAATACCAGTACGTCAACCTCCTCACAGTAGTGCGCCCGCTCGAAGGGATGTCCGGGCTTCGCGACGCCAAGCCAGTCACTGACGTTCCACGTAAGGGCAAAGAAGAGAGCAATGCACACCGCCGTAATAATGCGATGTTCAGACGCCTCAAATTCGGGGTCCCCGTAGACGCGTCTCAGGATCATGAAGAGAGTGATCGAGACTGCGAGAATTGCTGTGTATGCTAACGGCCAGAGAGGCTGCTCACTGCTATTAGTTGTGAATGCTGCGATGCCGAAGATGGCAAGGCTGACGAGCGCAATGGGAATGCCCTCTCGTTCAACATGTGTCAAATACATTGTTGTTGTATTCGATTTCTGGGAATTGAAGGAGTGTCAATTGGCGTCGCGGGGTCGTAAGTCTGAGTGTAGCTAGGCGTCCTGTATCCATCGCGCTCAATCCCAGACTGCACAAGCACGCACGGCTGGGCGGAGTCCTGTTCACACCTGAGGGTGGCGAAGCCAGCCCGCGTATAGGGTTTGGGGTCCAGCATACCGGAGCACGCCGCCGCACTCGTGGTGCACGCCCCGATGTTCAATCCTGCGGGCGCTCTGAGTACCCTAAGCGTCAACCGCGCCGTTCGGCCACTCGCGAGCATTCCGATACGCCGATCGCGAGACTGAGCGCGACGGGGGGCGCAACAGGCGTTGCTGCGCGCGGAGAGACGGCTCCTGAGACCACAGCGTCAGGCACGCAACGCGCGTAACCTGCCGTTCAGCGGGATGTTGCGCGACTTCGCGAACGGCCCCAGCGTCAACTCACGCGCCGGGTTTCCGCAACCCGCAGAAGAGTGGCTCCCCGACTTGGGCTCGAACCAAGGACACTGCGATTAACAGTCGCATGCTCTACCAACTGAGCTATCGGGGAACGATGGCCAGAAGGATAGCGGGGCGAGGGGGGGAGTCAAGCGTCGGGGGCAAAAAAGTTGCCTGATGTGCCTCGGAGGCGGGTTGGGGTGGGGGTCAGGTGGGTCTCGTCGTAGAGGGGGAGGAAGGTGGCGGGGTGGGTTGGGGCGGGGGGGAGGGGGAGGCCTAGGGTGGTGGCGGCCCAGGTGAGGAGGGGGGGGAGGGAGAGGCCCTGGGCGCGGAGGGAGGCTAGGGAGGCGGCGTCTTCGCGTTTGGCGAGGCGGCGGCCGGTGGGGTCCTCGACGAGGGGGGCGTGGAGGTAGGAGGGGGTCGGGAGGTGCAGGGCGCGCTGCAGCAGGATCTGGCGCGCGGTGCTGGGCAGGAGGTCGTCGCCGCGCACGACGTCGGTGATGGCGTCCGCGGCGTCGTCGAGGACTACGGCCAGCTGGTAGGCGAGCGTGCCGTCGCGGCGGGTGACCGGGAAGTCGCCGACCTCGGCGGCGACGTCGAAGGACTGGGGGCCGTGCAGGCGGTCGACGAAGGTGACGGGGCCCGGGGGGGTCAGGAAGCGCAGGGCGGCGCTGCGGCCGGTGGCGGACTCGGCTTCGGCGGGGGTGGCGAAGCGGCCGCGGCAGGTGCCCGGGTAGCGCTCGGAGGCGGCGCCGCGGTTGGGGGCGCTCGCGGCCTCGGCGAGCTCGCGGCGGGTGCAGACGCAGGGATAGACGAGGCCCCGCTCGAGCAGGCTGCGGACGGCCTCCGCATGGCTCGCCGCGCGGCTCGATTGCAGGACGGGCGGGCCATCGAAGTCGAGGCCCAACCACGCGAGGTCCTCCAACGTCGCCTCGACCATCCCCGGCCGCACACGCTCGACATCGAGGTCCTCTAGGCGCAGGACCACGCGACCACCGCGCGCCCGCGCGCTCCACCAAGCGAGCAAGAAGGAGCGCGCGTGCCCGAGGTGCAAATGCCCCGTCGGGCTCGGCGCGAGGCGGCCCACCACGGGCTCGCGCGGCTGCGGTGCGGAAGGGGACGTCACTCCCGGCGCATGCTCCCGTCGCCGAAGCTCGTGAAGACGGAGCGGGCGGCTTCCAAGAGGGGCTCGTCGGCGGGGACCTTGCGTTGGCGGCCCGCGGGTTCGTCGATCGGGATGTCCGTCACGCGGCCGCGTTGGATCGCGACCATGCGGTTCTTCTTGCCGCGCAGGAGTAGCTCCGTCGCATGGTCGCCCAGCAGGGTCGCGAGGACGCGGTCGGCGGGGACGGGGGAGCCGCCGCGCTGGACATGGCCCAGGACCACGTGGCGCGCGTCGACATCGACGCGCTGCTCGATGCCGCGGGCGACCCACGCGCCGATGCCGCCGAGGCGGATCGGGTCGGGGGAGGTGGGGTCGACTTCGCGCACGACTTGTTCGCCGCCGAGGGGGGCGGCGCCCTCGGCGCAGCAGATGATCGTCGCGCGGCGGCCCTTGGAGCGGCGCCAGAGGACGTGTTCGGCGATCGCTTCGAGGGTGAAAGGGATCTCGGGGATGAGGATCACGTCCGAGCCCGAGGCCACGCCGGCGTGCAGCGCGATCCAACCGGCGTTGCGGCCCATGACCTCGACGACCATCACCCGCGCGTGGCTTTCCGCAGTCGTGTGCACCCGGTCCAGGGCGTGCGTCGCCACATCGACGGCGCTCTGGAAGCCGAAGGTGAGCTCGGTGCCCATGATGTCGTTGTCGATCGTCTTCGGCACGCCGATCACCGGAATGCCCGCCTTCGCAAAGGGCTCCGCGCACGTCATCGTGCCGTCGCCGCCGATCACGACGAGCGCCTCGATCTTGTGCTCCTCGATGGTCTTGAAGCAGCGGTCCGTGACGTCCTCGAAGATCGGCGCGCCCGCAGCGTCCTTGCCCACCGCGAAACGCGCCGGGTTCGCTTTGTTCGAGCTGCCGAGGATCGTGCCGCCGATCTGCAGGATGCCCGACACCTTGCGGTAGTCGAGCGGCCGCACACGGTTCTCGATCAAACCGAGGAAGCCGTCCTCGATGCCCATCACCTCGATGCGGTGGAAACGGGCGTCCTTGGTGACCGAGCGGATCACCGCATTCAAGCCAGGACAATCACCGCCGCCGGTCAGGACACCGATGCGGCCCGGTTTGCGCGCCTTCTTCGCCATGCGCGCAAGATACGAACCCGAGCGCTCAAAGCCGCGCGAGGACTTCGCGGAAGTACACCAGAGCCGCCGCTGCTTCCGGCCCCAGGTTGCTCGCCGGCAACAGGTTGTGCTGCTCGAAGGGATCCGTCGACAGGTCGAAGAACCGATCCCCGAGGCCACCCTGGTTCCGGATCAGCTTGAACCGCGGCCCGCGCACGGCGCGGGTCCACGGTGGCCCGCCGAGCCGCGGGTCCGCTCCGATCGGGATCCACCGCTCGCTGTAACACCAGCGGCGCGGGTCGGGGCGGCCCTGCAAGAGAGGCACGAGGCTCCGCGAATGCGGCCCGACGTCGGCGCTGCCCGCGCCGGGAATGCCGAACAGCTCCAGCACCGTGCTGTACAGGTCGACGACGCCGCACGGAGTGTCCTCCATCCCCGGCACCACCTGCGGCCCCGCCGCAAGACAAGGCACACACACGCCGCCCTCGAAGACCGTCCCCTTCTGCCCGCCGAGGGACTGCGACGTCCCGTTGTCCGCGAACACGAAGACCGTGTAACCCCGCGGCAATGCCTCCGCGAGCAAACGCCCGAGCTCACGATCGACGGCCTGCAACATCGCACGCGCGCGGTCGCGGTCGCTCGCGATCGGCGCGATGGAGTGCAGGTGCGGCGGCGGCACATGCCACGGCGAATGCGGCGCGTGGTAACTGACCGAGATGAGCTCGACCCCGCCCCGCACACACGCCAGCGCGTCCTCGGTCGTATCCGTCGTGATGTAGGTCGTCTCGAAGCTCCGCACCCCGTCCGTGACCTTCTCGAAGCGCTGATACCCCCAAGGCTGCAGGGGCAGGTTCTGCAGCGCGCCGGCGTAGTGCTGCCAACCGAGCTCGTTCGGATGGGTCGGCCGCGAGCTCGGAGCGAGGTGCCACTTCCCCAGCTTGGCCGTCGTGAACCCATGCGCAGCGACGACCTCGGCCAAGGGCATCAGCGGGCGCCGCGGCACCTCGAACGTGCCGTGCGGAAGCACCACGTCGCCGACCCGCAGCGCCGGGTGCGAGCCGTACGCCCCCAGGTTGAACATCGCGCGCGTCGGTGAACACACCGGCGCCACGTAGAACGTCGTGAACGAGCGCCCCCTGGACGCAAGGGCGGTCAGAGTGGGCGTCGGCGTCGATGCAAGCAGGTCGTAACCGACGTCGTCCAGGTCGACGACGAGGACGCGCCGCGGCGGACCCTGGGCCAGGGACAGCGACGCGAGGACTGACCACGCGAGGAAGACACGCAGCAAGCGCTCTCACGCTAGCCTCACGCGCCGAGACCAGCAACTCCGCCGTTTCCCGGCGTGGGGCGCCCCGCGACCCCCCTCAGAGCCGCGAGAGCACGTCCCGGAAGTGGGCCAGCGCCGCCGCCGCGTCCAGCGGCAGGCCGCCGGCCGCGATCAGGTCGCGCTGCTCGAGCGGGTCCGTCCAGAGGTCGATCAGGCGGTCGCCGATGATCGGGCTCTGGTTGCGGATCAGCTTGTAGCGCTCGCCCCGCACCGCCCGCGACCAGGACGCTGGCTCCTGCCGCGGGTTCCACCCGTTCGGCCCGAAGCGCTCGGCGTAGACCCACCTGCGGGTGTCCGGCTGGCCCCCGAAGATGGGCCAGAGCGAGCGCGAGTGGGGGCCGCGGTCCGGCGGGCCGACCGGGATCCCGAACGCGTCCAGCACCGTCGCGTAGAGGTCCACCACCCCGCAGGGCGTCGCGTCGACGCCCGGCACGACCCCCGGGCCCGCGGCGATGCACGGCACACAGACGCCGCCCTCGAGGACGCTGCCCTTCTGCCCGCCCAGCGGCTGCGCCGTGCCGTTGTCCGCGAAGACGATGACGGTGTACCCGCGCGGCAGCGCCTCGGCCAGGAGCCGCCCGAGCTCCGTGTCGACCGCCTGCAACATCGCCCGCGCCCGGTCGCGGTCGGTGGCGAGCGGCGCGATCGAATGCAGGTGCGCGGGCGGTTCGTGCCACGGCGCGTGCGGCGCGTGATAACTCACCGACACGAGGTCGACCCCGCCCCGCACACACGCCAACGCGTCTTCGGTCTCCGCGATCGTCGCGTACGTCGTCTCGAAGCTGACGACGCCGTTGGTCACCTTCTCGTAGCGCTCGAAGCCCCAACCCGGGGACTGGATGTTCGACAGGGACCCCGCGTAGTGCTGCCACCCGAACTCGTTCGGGTGGGTCGGGCGCGAGCGCGGCGCAAGGTGCCACTTCCCGATCTTCGCGGTCGTCCGACCGTGCGCGGCGACGAGCTCCGCCAACGGCATGAGCGGCCTCCGTGGCACCTCGAACGTGTCGGTCGCGTTGATGACTCGGCCCGTCAGCAGCGCCGGATGCGAGCCGTACGCGCCCAGGTTGAAGCTGGCGCGCGTCGGCGTGCAGCTCGGCGCGACGTAGAAGCTCGTCAAGCGCCGGCCCATGGCGGCCAAACGGTCCAGGTTCGGCGTGGGGGTGTCCGCGACGAGGTCGTAGCCGACATCGTCCACGTCGATGACGAGGAGGCGCGGCGGTCCTTGCGCGAAGGAGAGCGCCGCCAGCACGAACGACACGAGAGCCGCGCGCCAGAACATCGGGAGTTCAAGCTAGACGGCCGCCGCGTGTCGCACAAGGGGGACACGCGGCGGCCGGCGCTTTGCAACAAACGGGACACAGGGCGCTCCTGGGAGCGCCCTCTGCCCGCAGGGATCAATAGCGGTAGTGGCTCGGCTTGTACGGGCCCTCTTTCGGGACACCGAGGTACTCCGCCTGGTCCTTCGACATCTCCGTCAGCTTGACGCCGAGCTGGCCGAGGTGCAGGCGCGCGACGCGCTCGTCGAGCTGCTTCGGCAGGGTGTAGACCTTGCGCTCGTAGAGCTCGTGGTTGCGGAACAGCTCGATCTGCGCCATCACCTGGTTGGTGAACGAGCAGCTCATGACGAAGCTCGGGTGGCCCGTCGCGCAGCCGAGGTTCAGGAGGCGGCCCTCCGCCAGGAGGATCACGCCGTGGCCGTCGGGGAACACGAAGCGGTCCACCTGCGGCTTGATCGTGACCCGCTCGACGCCCGGCAGCGCCATCAAGCCGGCGCTGTCGATCTCGTTGTCGAAGTGGCCGATGTTGCCCACGATCGCATTGTTCTTCATGCGCTTCATGTGCTCGACCGTGATGATGTCCTTGTTGCCCGTCGCGGTGATGAAGATGTCCGCCGTTTCAACGACCTCGTCGACGGTCGTGACCTGGTAACCCTCCATCGCCGCCTGCAGAGCGCAGATCGGGTCGATCTCGGTGATGATCACGCGCGCGCCCTGGCCGCGCAGCGACTGCGCGCAGCCCTTGCCCACGTCGCCGTAGCCGCAGACGACCGCGACCTTGCCCGACAGCATCACGTCGGTGGCGCGCATGATGCCGTCCGTCAGCGAGTGGCGGCAGCCGTAGAGGTTGTCGAACTTCGACTTCGTCACGGCGTCGTTGACGTTCATCGCCGGGAAGAGCAGCTCGCCGCGCTCGACCATCTGGTAGAGGCGGTGCACACCCGTCGTCGTCTCCTCGGAGACGCCGCGGATGCCCTCGGCCATCTTCGTCCACTTGTTCGTGCTCTTCGCCAAGCTGGCGCGGCACAGCGCGAGGAAGACCTTCCACTCGTGCGAAGCGCCCTTCGGGTCCTTCGGCACGGCGCCCTTCTGCTCGAACTCGCGGCCCTTGTGCACGAGCATCGTCGCGTCACCGCCGTCGTCGAGGATCATGTTCGGACCGCCGTCGGGCCAGGTGAGCGCCTCTTCCGTGCACCACCAGTACTCCTCGAGGGTCTCGCCCTTCCACGCGAAGCACGGGATGCCCGTCGGCTTCTCGACGGTGCCCTTCGGGCCGACGACCACCGCCGCGGCGGCGTGGTCCTGCGTCGAGAAGATGTTGCACGAGGCCCAGCGCACGTCCGCGCCGAGCTCGACCAACGTCTCGATGAGCACCGCCGTCTGCACGGTCATGTGCAGCGAGCCGGTGATGCGGGCTCCGGCGAGCGGGCGCTTGCCCCGGTACTCGCGCCGGAGCGCCATCAGGCCGGGCATCTCGACCTCGGCCAGCTCGATCTCCTTGCGGCCGAAGTCGGCGAGGGAGAGGTCCTTGACCTTGAACTCGGTCACGATCGGGCGGTTCTTGCCGTTGCCCGCAGGTTTCGGCGTCGCTGCTTTGGCCTTCGCGGCCGTCTTCGAGCTGCTCATGGTGTCGCTTCGTGGGTTCGCCGCGGCTCGGTGCGCCGCGCGCGGGAGTGGTTCAATGGCACGCAGCGTGGCTCGCACGGCCGCGCACCAAGTACAGGGGGACGGATGCGCGGCCCCCGTCGGGCCGCGCGGGTTCGTAGAAGTCGTCGAGCGGCGCGCACTCGACGTCCTGGAAGCCCGCGCGCGTCATCGCGCGCGCGACGGTGTCCTCGGCGAGGCCCAGGTGGCGATCGCCGAGCTCCGAGTGCATCCAGGCTTCGTCGTGCGGCGCGAGCTCGATCACGGCGAGGGCCGCGCCGGGCCGCAGGACTCGCGCGGCTTCGCGCAGCGCCGGCTCCGGCGACGCGAGGTGGTGCAGGACGAGCGCCGCGACCGCGCCGTCGAGCGACGCGTCCGGCAGCGGCAGAGCGTCGAGCTCGCCCTCGCGGTATTCGATCTGGGTGCCGCGGCGGCGCTCGCCGAGCGCGCGCCGCGCCTCGGCCAGCATCCCCGGCGAGCGGTCGATGCAGATGAGGCGCGCGACGTGCCCGACGAGCTCACGCGCCGCCCAGCCGGTGCCGCACCCGAGGTCCGCCATCGTCGCGCCGCGCGGCAAGAGGCTCGCCGCGGCCCGCGCCCGCGCGAGGCCCGTGCGGAACGACG
This sequence comes from uncultured Planctomycetaceae bacterium, assembly GCA_964402175.1. Lineage (GTDB taxonomy): Bacteria > Planctomycetota > UBA1135 > UBA1135 > JAWKUK01. The sequence goes on from CAYOBN010000086.1 coordinate 13,142, forward strand.
AACCGATCTTGTCCCAATCGCCCGCCATGCGGTCGAAGAAGTCGCGGTCGCCGTCGCCCCGCGCGGCCAGCACCTCGGCGAGGCGCACGCGGTCGGCGGCGCGCTCGGGGAGCAGCTCCACATCGGCGGCGACGAGCTGCCAGAGCAGCCGCGCGCGGTCCTCGGCGTGGGTGCCCTCGGCCCGGAACGCGGCCCGGACGTGGGTGCTCGTCCCGACATGGCGCTCCGTCAGGAGCCCGAGGTCCCGCAGCACCCGGAGCTGGTTGCTGACCCGACTCTGGGCCATGCCGAGGGCCCGCGAGAGCTCGCCGACCGACAGTTCCACCTCGTCGACCAGCGCCAGGATGCGCAGGCGCGTGGGCTCCGCAAACGCCCTCAGGAGGGCGGGGGCGGGGGTGGTCGCGGTGGGCGGAGGGGTCATCAGCGGGGCGGCCCCTTCTGCGGGCCTGCCTGAACACTAGATCATGATGGCGTGATGTTCAAGCATCGGACGGATTTTGGGGCAGACTGGAGGGGTGTCCCGACTTCGAACGCTCCGCCCGGCCTGGGCCCCGCCCGCGCTCGCGCTGGCGCTCCTGGCCGCCTGCGGCGGGGAGCGCTCCGGCGGGCCCGATGCGGGGGCCGAGGATCCCGCGGCGCTGCACGCCGCCGCCCGCGCCGCGCCGCCGGCCGAGCGCGAAGCGCTCTATGCGGAGCTCCTGCGGCGCGCCCCGCGCACCCCGGGGGCCGCGCGCGAGCTCGGTGAGCTCCTGGCGGCCGAAGGCCGGCCCCTCGAGGCCGAGCCGCTCCTGCGCTACGCCGTGAACCTCGAACCCGGTGACCCCGCGGCCCACGCGGCCCTCGGGCGGCTCTTGCACTTCAAAGGGGACCTCGCCGCGGCGCAGGCAGCGCTCGCGCGCGCTGTCGAGCTCGGCGCGGACGACGGCGCGACCCGCGCCGCGCTCGCCGACGCGCGCCGTCAGCTCGGGCTCGCGGGGGACGACTGAGCGCCCCCCGCTGCGGTCCCTCAGCGGGCCGGGGTCAAGTGCAGGTCCGGGACCTGGATCTCGACGACCTCGACCTCGAGCTCGCCGCTCGGCAGCTTCACCGTCGCGCGCTTGCCCGTGTTCAGGCCGAGCAGGCCCTGGGCGAGCGGCGCGCGGTACGACACGACCTGGGTGCCCAGCACCTCGTCCGCGTCCCACGGGCCGAGGATGAGGATCGTGTTCTCGGCCCGCGACGCGACCTCGCGGTAGCGCACGCGCGTGCCGGGGCACACCGTGTCCTCGGCGACCGGCGCCTCTTCGATGAGGTCCGTCTTACGCAGCTCCTCTTCGATCTCCATCGCGCGCGCCGTGAGGTTGCGCTGCTCTTCGATCGCAGCCTCCCACTCCGAGTTCTCGGAGAGGTCGCCGTACGAAGCCGCACGGCCGATCGCCTCTTGGTTCGCGGGGATCTTGACCTCGCGCAGCTCGCGGAGCTCCGCGGCGCGGCGCTCGAGGCCGGCGCGGGTGGTCCAGATCGTCGAGGACTCCCAGAAGCGCCCGGTGTCGTGCGCGAAGAACTGCGGATCGAGGCCGAGCGCGATGTCGGTCAGGAGCGCGTCGAGCTCGGGGTCGACCCCGCGGCCCGACGTGATCGTGATGCTGCGCATCGTCGGCATGTCGACCTTCTTCAGCAGGCGCCCCAGCAGCGGATCGGGCTTCTTCGTCAGGAGCTCCGTCAGGCGGGCCGCGACCCGCGTGAGCTGCGGGTCACCGCGGCGCTGCACCGTGAGGAACTGCGCGACCGTGACGAGCGCTTGGGCGCGCTGCACGGGCGTCGGCAGGCCCTTCTCGACCTGCGCGTCTTCGAAGCGCGCGGCGAGCGCCACGAGCAGCGTGGGGTTGCGCAGCGGCCGCGCGAGCAGCCCCGCGTAGTGGCCGCGCAGCTTCGGGTCCTGGTCCGCGCGACCCAGGCGGTCGAGCAACGCGCGCACCTGGCCGGGCGCCGCGTGCTGCAGGTTCTCGAGGGCGACTTCGACCCACTGCTCGTCGCCGAAGAGGATCGGGAGGAGGTCGACGCTGCGCTCCTGGTCCTTCGCGCCGGGTAGGGCCTGGAAGAGCTTCCAGATCTCGGCCGGCTGCGAGCTGTCCGCGGGCGGCGGCGCGTTGACGACCTCGCGCAGCGCGGTCAACGCGATCTCGGGCAAGAGCCCCGTCCGCTCGCGCAGCAGGAGCCACGCGGCGACGCGCTCCTGCAGCGGCGAGCGCTCGTTCGACGCCGCGATCTCGAGCTCTTCGAGCGCGATCTTCGCCAGGTTCGGGTCGAGGTTCGCGCTCTGGAAGAGGTCGCGGGCGCGGGCGTGCGCTTCTGCGAGGTTGAGCGAACGGCGGAACTGCCGGCGCAGCGAGTCGGCCGGGTCCTTGCGCTCCAGCAGCACCGCGATCACCGACTTCGCGGGCGTACCCGAAACCTCGAGGCCGTCCGAGTTCTCGGCCAGCTTGCGCACCTTGCGCCACCACGCGGACCACGCGCTGCCTTCGATGCCGATCTGCATCAGCGCGTTCTTGATCTTCGTGGTCGTCGCTTCGCCGTGGTAGCGGTGCAGCACGTCTTCGAGCGCCTGCATCGGCTGGTCCTTGATGCGCTTGCGCAGCGCCTCGGGATCGTCGATCGCCTGGGCGCGCAGGTCGCGCGGGTGCAGCGGCTCGAAGATCTCGACGGCCGCGTGCAGCGGCACCGCGTCCTTGCGGCCGTTCGGGAACGCGACGAGCAACATGCCGCGTGTGTGGTCGACGCCCTCGACGCGCCCCGCGCCCCAGCCGCCGCCGTGGAAGAAGACCGTGCCGGGTTTCAGGGCGATGAGGCGCGCAAACGTGCGCCACGGGCCGCGGATGTCGGCGGCGCCCTTCGAGAGGCCCGCGACGCTGCGGAAGGCCTCGAACCACGGCTCGCTGGCGAAGCCCGCGTCGACGGCCTGCATGAGGTCCGTGACGAGCTCGGCCGGGTTGCCGCCCGCGATGAGGACCCCGCCCAGGACGCGCGCCGAGCAGCCGGCGCGGTCGACGGCGAAGAGCTCTTGCGAGTGCTCCTTCGCGGGCGGGATGAGGCGCGCGGCGCGCTTCTTGGCGCCCACGATGTCGAAGGCGATCAGCAGGTCGTCGATCGGCCCGCGCTCTTGGCGCAGGGCCGACCAGGCCTCGTCGAACTCCGTCCAGCGTTCCTTGGTAGCGAGAAGGGGAAGGCTCACGTCAGGCTCCTGAGTGCGGGGGAACGGCGGGGCGGGTGCGAAAGAGGACGCTGCGCCGCAGGCGGCAAAAATGCCGCTTGTGACGCGCGCCTCCGCGAGCCGACCCGGGCGGGTCGCGCGGGTCGCCTCGCGGAGGCGCACAGGGAGTATGCACGAAAGGGGCGCTGGGTTCCAGCACAATCGCTCAGTCGACCGCCAACACGAGGCCCTTCAGGTAGCGCGAGCGCCCGAAGTCGGGGCGCTGGGGGTGGTCCGGGCCTGCGCCGACCGTCGCGAGCACCCGGATGTCGCGCTCCGCGCGGCGGGCGGCGTGGAAGACCATGCCCGTGAACTGGCCGAGGTCCAGGGCCCCCGAGCACGAGAACGTCGCCACGAAACCCGCGGGCGCGACCGCCGCGAGGCCGAGCGTGTTGAGGTCGCGGTACTTCACGAGGCCCTCCTCGATGCGCGCTTTGCCCGGGATCAGCTTGTGGGGGTCCAGGATGACGAGCCCCGGCCGGCGCGAGCTGCGGCCCACCGAGCGCAGCACGTCGAAGGCGTCCGCGTGCTGGAACACGACGTCGAGCTTCTGCTCGCTCGCGGCGCGCATCCCGCGCGCCAGCGGCTCCTCGTCCAGGTCGACGGCCGTGACGGAGCGCGCTCCCGCGCGCGCCGCGGCCAGCGCAAACCCGCCCGCATGGCAGCACAGGTCGAGCACCTCGCGGCCGCGGCCGTACTCCGCGACGAGCCTGCGGTTGTCGCGCTGGTCGCAGAACCAGCCCGTCTTGTGGCTGCCCCCCGGGACGACCGGGAAACGCAGCCCGTGTTCGTGGATCCAACGCTCCGGGGCCGGCGGGTCGGACTCCTCGGACTCGGGGAAGCGCTCCGTGCCGCGCGCCGAGGCCGGGATGCGGTGCACCACGGTGACCCCGGGCAGGAGCTCCCGGAGGCAATCCGCGACCAGCTCCCGCCAGCGCCAGAAACCCAGGGCGTGGTGCTCGCAGACCACGGCGTCGCCGAAGCGGTCGACGATGAGGCCGGGCAGGTCGTCCCCTTCGCCGTGCACGATGCGGTAGGCGTCCGTGACCTCGTCCAGGCGCAGGCCCTTGCGCCGCAGGCGCAGCGCCGCCGCGATCTTGCGCAGGAGGAAGTCCCGCGGTTTGTCCAGGTCGGTGCGGCGCCCGCGGCTCAGCATCCGCACGCGGATGTCGGAGGCGCCGTTGAACAGCCCGTGGCCGATGAAGCGGTCCTCCAGGTCGCGGACTTCGACGAGCTCGCCGTCGACCGGCGGGGGGAGGTCCGCCGCGTGGCGGTGGGGGACCACCTGGCGGCCGTAGATCCACGGGCCGCGGGGGAGGCGCTCGACGTCGATGGTGACGAACGGGAGGGACATCCCGCGGATCGTACCGTGCGGGCGGGGTGAGGCGCCGCCCGTCAGAGGCTACGCTCTTTGCCCCGAGTCGCCATGTCGCCCCTCTCCGCCCTCCTCCTGGACGTCCTCGCCCTCGTCGGCGGGACGGTGCATCCCCTCACCGAAGGCGCCGAACCCGCGGTCGCGACGGTGCTCGTCGAAGGCGGCCGCATCCGCGCCGTCGGCCCCGACCTCGCCGTGCCCGAAGGGGCGCGGGTGCTCGACCTGACGGGCCTGCACATCGTGCCCGGCCTCGTCGACGCGATCGTCTCGTTCGAGGCGGAGCACGACGTGCTCTACCTCGATGCGGGGGTGACGCTGGTGCGCGACCACGGGTCGCCCTACGCATCGCTCATGCGCGAGAAGGACATCGCGCTGCGCGATCGGAACCCCGGGCCGTACCTCTTGCTCTCGGGGCCGACGCTCGGCGGGCTCGCGCCCGCGCGGCCCGATGCCGTGCAGCTCACGAACGCGGCGCACGTCGCGCAGCACCTCGAGCGCACGATCGAGATCCTCGCGGCGGCCGAGGTGCCGCTCGAGTCGCTCGCGATCGATGCGTCGCTCGACGCGGCGATGTTGAAGGTCGTCGGTACGCTCGCCACGCGCCGCGACGTCTCCATCTTCGGGCCGCTGCCGCGCGGCATGGCGCCCGCCGAAGCGCGGGCGCTCGGTCAGCGCGTGATCGTCGGCCTCGACTCGCTCCTGCCGCGCGGCGTGACGTGGCAGCAAGAGGCGGAGCTGCCCGACCTCGGCGCGACGGTGCGCGCGCTCGCCGAAGGCGGATGGCGCGTCGCGCCGTTGCTCGGCGGGACCGCGCGCATCCTGCGTGCGCCCGATGCAGACCAGGACGCGGCGCTCCTGGCGCAGCTCTCGCCGACGCTCGAGATCGCGTGGCTCGCCGATGCGGCGTTGTTCAAGCAGCAGCTCGAGCGCGGCCTCGACGCGCCGTGGCGGCGCGCGCTCGCGCGGCAGCGCGACTTCGTGCGCGCGCTGCACGCCGCGGGTGTGCAGCTCGTCCCTGCGAGCGGCGCGCCGAGCCCGTGGCTGCCGCCGGGCCGCGCGCTGCAGCTCGAGCTCGCGGAGTGGGTGGCGGCGGGCATCCCCGCGGCGGACGTGCTCGCGCTCGCGACGCGTGAGGCCGCGCGAGCGCTCGGCCACGGCGAGCGCCGCGGCACCGTCGAGGTCGGGCGCAGCGCGGACCTGTTGGCGCTGGGCAGCGACCCGCGGCTCGGCCTCGCCGCGTTCGAGCGGCCCGAAGTCGTGATCGTGCGCGGTCAGGCCCTCGAGCGGCCGGACCTCGACGCGCTCGTCGAAGGCCTCGTCGCGCAGCAGCGCGCGGTGCGCGCGGAGCTCGCTGCGACGCCCGTGTTGCCGCTGCCGAAGTTGCCCGAGGGGGACCTCGTCCTGTCCGGTCAGGTCGAGACGCGCGCGTTCGGCCGCCGCCTCACGACCGAGCGCTTCGGCGTCGTGCGCCTCGCCGACGGCGCGCTCGCGTACGGCGCGCGCGTCGAGGTGCCGCCGACCGCGAGCGAGTCGGGCCAGCGTATGCACCTCGTGCAGGTCGTGCGCGACGGCGCGGTCGAGAGCTTCGAGCTCGAGGTCGGGCCGGTCGAAGAGGGCGAACCGGACCTCGAGCGGCTGTTCGGCGCACGCGGCTCGATCGCGCCGGGCACGCAGCGCCTCACGATCGAGCGACGCCTCGGGCGCAAGCGCCTCGACAGCGTCGTCGCGCCCGAGCGCATCGGCGTCGTCGACATGGCGACCAGCGTGACGGGCCTCGTCATCGCGCGCCACTTCCCCGAGGAGGTCAGCTACGCGCTGTCGTTCGAGGGGCCGACCCTGGAGACGACGATGGACCGCTGGCGCATGCGCGTGCGACCCGAGGACCGCCGCATCGAGGTCCTGACGTCGCGCGGCTTCTTCGCCTTCGGCTTCGATGCGGACGGCGCGCCGCGCTTCGGCGTGAAGCAGCACGGCGATGCGCACCTGGAGCTCGCCGCGCCGACGCTCGAAGTGCGCGGTGGCGCGGGGTTCGGGCTGGCCGCCGAGCGTGTGTATCGCCCCGAGGCTGCGCCCGAGGAGAAGAAGGAGAACGCTGGAGATGGTCGCTGAGCCGCGGGTCGCGACGGCGCTGAACCTGGAGGTGCCGGTGGCCCAGCCGGGGGAGTTCGCGCCCCTGCGCATCGGGCCTCTGACCGTCGAGCCGCCCGTGGTGCTGGCACCGATGGCGGGGGTCACGAACTACGCGTTCCGAAGCCTCTGCCGCGAGTACGGCGCGGGCCTCTACGTCAGCGAGATGATCACGGCGCGCGGGTTCCTGATGGGGAACGCGCTGACGGCGTTGCTGGCGAGCTCGCACCCCGACGAAGTGCCGCGCTCCGTGCAGGTCTACGGCGCGGATCCGGTCGACCTCGGTGAGATGGTGAAGCGCCTCGTCGACCAAGGGGTGCACCACATCGACATCAACATGGGCTGCCCCGTGCCGAAGGTGACCCGCGCGGGCGGCGGTTCGGCGATCCCGGTGAAGCCGCGGCTCCTCGCGCGCCTCGTGCGGGCGATGGTGCAGAGCGCTGGCAACGTGCCGGTGACCGTCAAGATGCGCAAGGGCATCGACGACGGGCTCTTGACGTTCCTCGGCGCGGGCCGCGCGGCGGCGGGCGAAGGCGCTTCGGCCGTCGGTCTGCACGCGCGCACGGCCGCGCAGTTGTATTCCGGCGAAGCGGACTGGGACGCGATCGGCGAGCTCGTCGCGGCGCTCGATGTGCCGGTGCTGGGCAACGGCGACATCTGGGAGTGTTGGGACGCGCTGCGCATGATGCGGCACACGGGCTGCGCCGGCGTGATCGTCGGACGCGGCTGCCTCGGGCGTCCGTGGCTCTTCCGCGAGCTGGCGGACGTCTTCGCGGGCCGCGAGCCCGCGCCGCCGCCGCGCTTCGCGGCGATCGTCGAGGTCATGGTCGACCATGCGACGCGCCTCGTGAGTCTGTTCGGCGAGCGCATGGGGATGCGGCAGTTCCGTAAGTGGACCGCGTGGTACACGAAGGGTTTCAGCGGCTCGGCGCGGGTGCGCGGGGCGCTGATGCAGCTCGAGCGGCTCGAAGAGCTGCGGCCGCTGCTCGGGATGCTCGACCCGAACGCGCCGTTCCCGGTCGCGGCGCTGCGCGCGGGGCGCGCGAAGGGCAACAAGGTCCAACGTGTGCGCCTGCCCGAGGGGTACCTGGACGACTTGAACGACGACACCCCGCCGAAGTGCACGCACAGCGCCGAAGAGATCGAGGACTGGGAGAGGTCCCTCGATGGCGGCTGAGCTCGATTCGGCGGACATTGTCGTCGTCGGCGCGGGCGCCGCGGGGTTGTGGGTGGCCGAGGTCGCAGCGCGCGGCGGGCGCTCCGTGCTCGTGCTGGAGAAGACGCCGCGGACGGGCACCAAGGTGCTCGCCTCGGGCGGGACACGCTGCAACCTGACGACGACGCTCGGGCCGGTCGAGGCGGCGCGGCTCTTCGGGCCGAAGGGCGAGCGCTTCCTGCGCCACGCGTTCGAGGTCCTGCCGCCGCTGGCGGTCCGCGAGCGCTTTCGGGCGCTGGGCGTCGAGAGCGAAGAGGCGCCGCTCGAGAAGGTGTTCCCGCGCTCGGGCAACGCGCGCGACGTGCGCGATGCGCTCGAACGTGCGGCGCGGGGCGCGGGGGCGAGGATCCTGTTGGACACGCCGGTGACCGCGGTCGAGCCGTCGGCGGAGGGGTTCGTGCTGCGGGTCGGCGGCGACCGCGTCGTGCGTGCGCGGCGGCTGGTGCTCGCGGCGGGGGGGATGAGCTACCCGCGGACCGGGACGACGGGGGACGCGTATGCGTGGCTCGCGGCGCTCGGGTTGAAGGTCGTGCCGCCGGTGCCGGCGCTCGCGCCGCTGACGAGTCCGGCGTCGTGGAGCCGCGACCTCGTCGGGATCGCGTGGCAGGCGGGTGAGGTGGGGCTCTTCGACCCGCGCGGGAAGCAGCTCGCGCGGCGCCGCCGTCCGATCGTGTTCAGCCACGCGGGGGTGTCCGGGCCGGGGGCGATGGACGTCGCGGTGCACGTGGCGCGCGCGCCGGAGGCGGGGCTGGAGCTGCGCTTGGACCTCTTGCCGGACGTGCCCCGCGAGCTGCTGCGCGACGCGCTCGTGACGGCAGCGAGCCAGCCGGGCGCACCGCGCCTCGATCGGGCGTTGGCGGGGGTGCTGGGCGAGCGCTTGCCGGAGGTCCTGCCGCGCAGGCTGTTCGAAGCGCTGCTGCGGCAGGCGGGGGTGGCGGTGAGTGAGGCTGGACCGCCGCGCGCGAATGGCCTCGACCGGGCGACGCGGCATGGGCTCGTCGAAGCGCTGCGGGGGTTGCGGGTGCCGGTCGATGGCACCGAGGGGTTCGACAAAGCCGAGGTGACCGCGGGGGGCTTGGAGCTGCGGGCGGTGGACCCGCGGTCGATGGCGGTGAATGCGGTGCCGGGGTTGTTTGTGATCGGGGAGCTGTTGGACGTCGATGGCCCGATCGGGGGGTTGTCGTTCCAGGCGGCGTGGGCGACGGCGGAGGTGGCGGGGCGGGCGTTGGTTGGGGGAGGTTGAGTGTTGAGGTGATGGGAGGTTGCGTGTTGGGGTGATGGGAGGTTGCGTGTTGGGGTGAGGGGAGGATGCGCGTTGGGGTGAGGGATTGCCGATCCGTCGCGGAGTGGAGTCGAACGGTACCAGGTACGACTTGGCGGTGAGGGCGCGCGCGGAGCGCGCGCTCG
>CAYOBN010000087.1:0-21887 GCA_964402175.1 uncultured Planctomycetaceae bacterium
CACGTGCAAGCGCGCGCTCGCGCGCGCTTGCACGTGTGCCGCGCCGCCAACTCGTACCTGGTACCGTTCGACCGCGACGGCAGTCGGAACGTGCGCCTCGAGGCCGCGCGCCGGCCCGCGGCGCGCTCAGCGCTCTTCGCCGAAGCCGTTGCGGATCAGCTCCGCGAGGGCCGCCAGCAGCGCATCCGCGTCCCCGCCGGTGGCGGACAGCTCGAGCTCCGCGCCCTGCGCGGCCTCCAAGGTCATCAGCTCGAGGATGCTCTTGCCGTTGACCGAGCGCGGCGAGCGCCCCGTGCGAATCCGCAGCTCCGCGCGGAACCGCAGCGCCGTCGAGACGATCGCGTGGCACGGCCGGGCGTGCAGCCCGGCGCGGTTCACGATCTGCGCGCGAGAGACCACGGGCTGCGCCTCGTTCAGCGGGTCCTGCGCGGGGGTGCTTTCGTCAGCCACGGCGGGAGAGGGTACCCGAACCAGGTGGACCGCGTGCAACCCACGCTCAGCCCCCGAACAAACCCGTCGGCCCGCCCGGCCGCGGCGCGGGTCCGGTGAACGTCGGCTCGCCGTAGAACACCCGCGTGAGATAGAGGCCCTCCGCGGGCGCCGTCGGCCCCGCGCGCTCGCGGTCGCAGGAGGCGAGCGCCGCCGCCACATCCCCCACCGACATGCGCCCTTTGCCCACCTCGATCAGCGTGCCCGCGATCGTACGCACCATGTTGTAGAGGAACCCGTCCCCCTCGACCACGAGCGCAAAGCGCTCGCGCCGCGCGACGAGGCGCACGCGCCACACGGTGCGCACGGTGGTGCGCCGCACGGAGCCCGCATTGCCGAAGGCTGCGAAGTCGTGGGTGCCCTCGAGCGCTCGCGCGGCCGCTTGCATGGCGCGGCGGTCGAGGGGCCACGGGACCCAATGGCAGTGCGCCCGCAGGAACGGCGGCCGGAAGTGGGTCGTCGCGGTCAGATACAGGTAGCGCTTCCCGACCGCGTCGAAGCGCGAATGGAAGTCATCGCGACACGTCTCCAGACGTCTAACGACGACGCCTTCGGGCAAGTGTGCATTGAGCGCCTGCCGCAGCCGCTCGTCCGGCAGCCGCGTGTCGACGTGGAAGTGCGCCACTTGCCGCAGCGCGTGCACGCCCGTGTCCGTCCGCCCCGCGCCCTGGACCGAGATCACGGTGTCGAGGAGCGCCGCGAGGCCCTCTTCGAGGGCCCCTTGCACGGATTCGAAGCCATCCTGGCGCTGCCAGCCGTAGAACCGGCTCCCGTCGTAGGCGACCTCACAGCGGACATTGCGCATCCGCGCAAGATACCGCGTCCGGCCTCAGGCGCGGCGGCGCTCGTACGAGCTCGCGATGCCGAGCTCCTTGCGGTACTTCGCCACCGTGCGGCGCGCCACAGCGATGCCGAGGGCGTTCAAGCGCTCGACGAGCTGGTCGTCGGAGAGCGGCGCGGAGGGATCCTCCGCCGCGACGAGGTCGCGCAGCGTGTCGCGCACGGCATCGCGCGCGGGCGCGGCGCCGTCCTCGGAGGCCGACGCCTGGAAGAAGAGCCGCAGCGGCTGCACCCCGTGGGGCGTCTGGACGTACTTGCCGGCCACCGCGCGCGACACGGTGCTGGTCGCAAGCCCGAGCTCATCGGCGACGTCCGACATGCGCAGCGGCGAGAGCGCGCGGGGCCCCACGGCGAGGAACCCCCGCTGCCGCGAGAACACGGCTTCGGCGACGCGCAGGAGCGTCTCGCCGCGCTCGCGCAGCGCGTCCTGGATCCAGCGCGCTCTCTCCAGCTTGCCGCGCAGGTACTTACGATCCGGCACCGCCGTGTCGCGGTCCTTCGCGAGCCGCTCGACGTCCGCGTCGATGTGGACCTCGGGCAGCTCACCGCGCACGAGCTCCAATCGGAAACCGTCCTCTTCTGCGACGGGCAGGACCACGAGGTCCGGCACGAGCGGCGCCTCGGGCGCCTCCATGTCCGCGGCGGGCGACAGATCGAGCTCGCGCAGGCAACCGAGCAGCCGCGCCAAGTCCGCCGAATCGAGTCCCATGGCCTCGGCGACCGCGTCCGCGCGGCCGCGCGCGAGCTCCGTGAGGAAGTCCTCGAGCAACCTGCAGAGCAGCGCGTAATCCGGGTCGTTCGGGTCGAGCTGCAACAGGAGCGCCTCGACCCCGTTCCGCGCTCCGACCCCGCGCGGCTCCAGGTCCTGGACCGCCGCGATCGCCCGCGCGAGCAACGTCGCGCCGCCGCGGGTGCCGGACAGCGGCAGCTCCGCATCGACGGCGAGCGCCGCGAGGACCTCGTCGGTCGCCACCAGCAAGCCGCGGGCGTCGAGCTGGCCGACCAGGAACCGGGCCCACGCATCGAGGTCCGCCGGGTGCCCGGCCGCATCGAGCTGGCGCATCAGCTCCTCGACGAGGCCCGCTGGCCGCGCCGCGTGGGCCTGCAGGAGCTCGTCATGGGCGTCCGTCGCCGCCCGCGACAGCGGCCGCTCCGGCGGGACGATGACCAGCGCCTCGTTCTCCTCGGCCTGGCGTTGCAGCCACGCCAAGAGGTCCTGCGTCGGCAACTGCAGCACCTCGATGGACTGCAGCATCCGGGGCTGCAGCAGCATCTCCTGCCGCAGTCCTTGGAAGAGGCCGAGCTTGGGACGGGTCATGGACCCGTTGCATCGACGCGATCGGGCGGCGGGTTGAGCCGGCCGCGCAGCTTCACCTCGCGGCGCCCCTCCAGGGCGTCCTCCAGGACCCCCCGGTGCAGGTACTCGAGCGCGCTGCCCGCCGGCAGCCCGCGCGCGAGGCGCGTCACGACGAGGCCAGGCACGGGCTCGCGCTCGAGCGCCTCGAGCACCAGCGCCGCCGTCGCTTCGCCCTCCTTGTCCGGGTCCGTCGCGAGGATCACCTCGCGCACACCGCCCGCGGCCACGCGCGCGACGAGGCGCGCGACGTCGAGCTGGCGCTCGTCGACCCCCTCGCCGGGGTTGAGGGCCCCCATCAGGACGTGGTAGCGCCCGCGGTACACCCCGGCGCGCTCGAGCGCTTCGACGTGGCGCGGCTCTTCGACGACGGCGACGAGGCCCGCGTCCCGCGCGGGGTCGCTGCAGAGCGCGCAGCGCTCCGCTTCGCAGACGTTGCCGCACTCCGCGCAGCGCCGCGCTTCCCCCTGGGCGCGTACGAGCGCTTGGACGAGGCCAGCGAGCACCTCGGGGTCGCGCAGCGCATGGAACGTGTGCCGCTCGGCGGTCACCCGCCCGACCCCGGGCAGTCTCCGGAAGGCCTCGATCAGCGCTTCGACGGGCGCGGGGTACGCCATGGCCTAGAGGAATCCGGGAAGCTGCAGGCCGCCGGTGACCTCGGCGAGGCGGTCCGTGGCGCGCCGGTGGGCGCGTTCCTGCGCGTCGCGGACGGCGCCCGCGGCGAGCTCTTCGAGCAGCTTGCGGTCGCCCGTGCGCACCGCCGCATCCGAGAATTGGAGGCGCAGGAGGAGGCCCTCCCCCGTCACCTCGGCGCGCGCCCCGTCGCCGCCGGCGGTCCCGACGACGACCAGCGCGCGCAGCTCCGCGCGCGCGTCGTCCAGGGCCCGCTGCATGCGCTGCGCCTGGGCCAACAGATTGCCCATGTCACCGGGAGAGCCGCTCATCGGCGCGAGGCTAACCGGCGGCGCGCTCCCGGAGAAGGCCCCCCGTCAGCCTTCGATGCGGCCGTCGAAGAGCTCGGCGACCTCGGAGGCGAAGGCGTCGGGCGGGAGCTGCTTGCCCGCGGCGTGGTGGTCCTCCAGGCTGACCTCGATCGGGCGCCCGACGACCTCGCTGAAGACCTTCGAGACGAGGCGCTGGTTGCGCCGGTCCTGGGTCAGCGCGCGCTCGGAATCCGAAAGCGCGGCGAGCTTCACGGCCGCCTCGCGCGGGCCGAAGCGCACGAGCGAGCCGCGCCGGCGCAGGATGTCCGCCAGCGCCGCCGCCCGGCCGTCGAGCTCCGCGAGGAGCGCGGCCCAGGCGTCCGCGGTGCTGTTCGTGGTGACCCGCGGGCGCGCGCCCGGTACCGAGCCGGGGCCCCCGGGCTCGCGCGGCGCGGCCTCGGGCTCGGGCCCCGGCTGCGCGACGGCCCGCTGAGCCGGGGGCCGTGCGCCGCGCGGCAGCTCGTAGGAGGCCTCGCCGGCCGGGCCTGCCGGGCCTGCCGACACTGCGCGCTGCGGCGCAGCGAGCGGCGCCCCCGCCGCCAGCCGCGTCTCGAGGGCGGCCAGGCGCTGGGCGAGCTGCACGAGGTCGAGGTCCCCCTCGGGCCGGCACAGGTCGAGCAGCGTCGCTTCGAGGATCACGCGCGCGAGGGGCTGCAGGTGCACGGGGCCCATGCGCTCGCGCGCGGTGAGCAGCTCTTGCAGCCAGACTTCGAGGCGCGCGGCGCCCGCGCGTTCGGCGCGGCTGCGCCAGACCTCGCGCAGCTCGGGCGACCAGCGCCCCTGCAGCATCGGCGCGTCGGCGCCGCACAACAGGAGCACGAGGCCCATGCGCACGTGGTCCAGGAGCGCCCCGGTCAGCTCCGCTTCGCCGCCCTCCTGGGCGGGCAACGCGCGCAGCAGCGCGACCTTGTCGCGCTCCAGCAGCGCATCGACGATGCGCCCGAGGGTGTCGCTGCCGCCTTCCCCAGCCAACCGCGCACAGTCGGCGACGGTGGGCCGCTTGCCGACCGCCGCGATGAGCTGGTCCGCCATCGACAGCGCATCGCGCATGCCGCCGCGCGCGCGGGCCGCGAGGGCTGCCGTGACCCCGGGCTCGGGCTCGATGCCCTCGGCGGCGAAGACCTTGTCGAGCTGCGCCGCGATCGTCGCCTGAGGCAGAGGCGAGAGGCGCATGAGCTGGCAGCGCGACACGATCGTGTCGGGCACCTTGTGCAGCTCGGTCGTCGCGAAGAGGAACTTGACGTGTGCGGGCGGCTCCTCGAGCGTCTTCAGCAGCGCGTTGAACGCCGGCTTCGACAGCATGTGGACTTCGTCGACGAGGAAGATCTTGAAGCGCGCGCGCAGCGGCACGTAGCCCGCTTGATCGCGCAGGTCGCGGATGTGATCGACGCCGGTGTTCGACGCAGCGTCGATCTCCAGCAGGTCCGCTTCGGTGCCGGAGTCGAAGGCGCGGCAGCGCTCGCACACACCGCACGGCTCGGGCGTCGGTCCGCGCTCGCAGTTGAGCGCCTTCGCGAAGAGGCGCGCCGAAGTCGTCTTGCCGGTCCCGCGCGGCCCGTAGAACAGGTACGCGTGCCCGATGCGCTGGTCCTCGATCGCGCCGCGCAGGGTGCGCGTGACGACGTCTTGGCCCGCGACTTCGTGGAACTCGCGGGGGCGATACTTGCGGGCGAGGACGACGTAGGAGGACATCGGATCGGACGGACGACGGGGGGCAACCCAGAGGGCCAGCCCAGAGAGTAGTGCAGCGAGCGGCCGAGGCGGAACAAGGGGGAGTCGGGGGCGCGCTGAAGGGCCCGGGCACCTCGCGCAGGACCCGGAGACCTTAGGGCTGCTCCGTTCCCGGCCTGACCCGGTTCGGTTCCGTGCCCTCGCATGGGACCGGACCCATCAACGCGCCCGCGACGTCGGACACTACACCTTACCCCCTACGGGCTCCCGACCACAGAACCAGCGCCACATAGCACCAGCGCCCCATCGAGCAACGCAGCCCCGCGCGAACTCGAACCGCCCCCCGGGGTCGGCGGCGGACAGGCGCTCCAGGCATCCCCAGCCGGACGCGACCCGGTGGTGGCGGAGAGGGAGGGATTCGAACCCTCGGTACCGGTGAAGGTACACGCGCTTTCCAAGCGCGCACATTCGGCCACTCTGTCACCTCTCCGGCCGGGTTCGCAGGACGCTCGTTCGAGCCGGGGGATGGCGGAGAGGGAGGGATTTGAACCCTCGAAGGGGTTACCCCCTTACTGGTTTTCGAAACCAGCCCATTCAGCCTCTCTGGCACCTCTCCATCCGTCCTGTACTGCACGTCGAGCCCCAAGGGCGCTGGCCTTCACTCCGCAGCATCGCCCTCGGATGCAGACGCATCCGGCGAGCGACGCGCGGCGAGCGCGCGCTTGGCGCGGAAGAAGCCCTGCAAGAGCGCGCGCGCCTCGTCGGCACACACCCCCTCGCAGACGCTGGCACGGTGGTTCAAGCGTGGATCGGTGAGCACCGCGCCCAGGGACGCCGCGCCACCGAACTTCGGATCGCGCACCGCCCACACCACCCGCGCGACGCGCGCGTGGGACAGGGCGCCCGCACACATGAAGCAGGGTTCGACGGTCGTGTAGACCGTCGCGCCCGGCAAGCGCATGTCGCCCGTCGCGAGGAACGCGGCGCGCAGCGCCTCGAACTCCGCATGGGCCGTCGGGTCCTTCAGCGCGCGGCAGCGATTGCGACCGCGGCCGAGCACGGCTCCGTCGCGCACGACGACCGCCCCGATCGGGACTTCGTCGGCCGCGAGCGCCGCCTGCGCCTCGGCGAGCGCGAGGGCCATCCAGCGTTGATCCTCACTGGTGCAAGCAGCAGAGGGGTCAGCGGGCGTCAACCCTTCACGGACCTCACCGAGGGCCTTCTCTTGGGCCTCTTCCTTCGTCATCGTCCGTTGTCAAAGGGTCGCCGTCCGAGGGGCGCGGCGGCGGGGCACCCAAGGGGCCACCGACTGGGGCTGTCACCCCACACCACGCTCCTCGCCAGGGAGGCCCCGGCTGCGGCGCCCCGCGGGGGGGCAGGCTGCCGGGGAGGACTGGTACGCCCGAGTGGACTCGAACCACTAACCTTCTGATCCGTAGTCAGATGCTCTATCCAATTGAGCTACGGGCGCGTTGAGGGGCAAGGTTGTAGCCGCGGCGCTCAGGGCGTGTCAAGCGGGGACGGGCAAGTTCCGCGGGAACTTTTTTTGTCCGGCGGGCGCCGCGACGCGAAGCCGCGCCGCGGCCCCTGAAAACAGGCGCGCGGGCGCGCTACGCTCCACACCTATGACGCCGACGCCGACGCCGACGCCCCCCCACCGCGGCCACCTGGTCCGCCTCGCCGACCTTCCCGACGAGCGGTTGGAGGACGTGCTGGAGCTCGCGCGCCGCTACCGCGCCGGGGCCCAGCGCCGCGAGCTCGAAGGCCGCTCGGTCGGTCTGCTCTTCTTCCGCCAGTCGCTGCGCACGCGCACGTCGTTCGAGGTCGCGCTGAACCAGCTCGGCGGCCACGCGGTGCAGCTCTCGGTCGGCTCGGACTTCTGGGAGCTCGAAGCGCGCCAGGGCGGGGTCATGGACGGCACGGCCCCCGAGCACGTGCGCGACGCCGCGGCGGTCCTCTCGAGCTACGTCGATGCGCTCGCGATCCGCCCGGCCGTGCGGGGACAGTCGTGGGACGTCGACCGCCGCGACGACTCGATCCGCACGTGGGCGGAGCACTCCAAGGTGCCGGTCATCAACATGGAGAGCGCTCTGTGGCACCCGCTGCAAGGCCTCGCGGACCTGATGACCCTGCGCGACGCGCTGGGCGATGTGCGCGGGCGCGAGCTCGCGATCGTCTGGACGCCGTCGCCCGCGCCGCAGGGCCCCGCGGTCGTCCACACGGTGCTGCACGCGGCGCTGCGCTCGGGCATGCGCGTGCGGCTCGCCCATCCCGCGGGTTACGACTTGGACCCCGGTGTGCTCGATGACGCGCGCGCGCTCGCGACGGAGCGCGGCGGAGCGTTCGACATCGTGCGCGACCCCAAGGACGCGGCCGCAGGCGCCCACGTCGTGTACGCCCGCTCGTGGAGCTCGCTCGCGACGTACGGCCAACCGACGCTCGCGGCGAGCCGCGCGGCGACGGGGCGCGGCTGGCTCGTCGACGAAGCGCTCATGCGCCTCGGCGCCGACGCGCGCTTGATGCACCCGATGCCGGTGCGGCGCAACCTCGAGGTCACCGACGAGGTGCTCGATGGCCCGCGCAGCTTGATGTACCGCCAGGCCGAGAACCGGCTGCACACGCAGAAGGGCCTCTTGACCCTCCTGCTGCGCGATCCGCAGTGAGCGCGCGCCGTCAGCGGCGCAGCCACTTCACCCCGTCGGGGGTGTCCTTGAGCTCGATCCCGCGCCGCGCGAGTTCGTCGCGCAGCGCGTCGGAGCGGGCCCAGTCCTTGGCTTTGCGCGCGGCTTCGCGCTCGGCGATGAGCGCTTCGATCTCGGCGTCGCTCTTCTGCTCCGCGAGCTCCAGCACACCGAGCACCGCGTTGGCGTCGCCGAGGAACGCCAGCAGCGCCGCGGCGCCGTCCTGGCCGACGAGCCCGTCGAGCACGGGTTTGCGCAGCCCATCGAGCGCTGCGAGCGCCATCGGCACGTTGAGGTCCTCGTCCATCGCGGCTTCGAACGCCGCGCGGCTGCGCGCGGCGAGCTCGAGGCCCTGCGCGGGATCGGCGTGGGCCCCCTCCCCGCGCGCGATGCCGTGCAGGAGCTGCACGACCTCGTCGAGGTTGCCGAGGCGCGCGCGCACCTCGTCCATGACCGCCCACGTGAAGTTGAGCGGCGAGCGGTAGTGCCCGCGCAGGAGGGCAAAGCGCAGGTGCCGCGGCTCGTAACCGCGCGCGACGATGTCGGGCAGCGTGTAGACGTTGCCGAGGCGCTTGCTCATCTTCCCGCCGTCGACCTGCAGGAACTTCGCGTGCATCCAGTAGCGCGCGAAGGGCACGCCGTTGGCGCACTCACTCTGCGCGATCTCGCACTCGTGGTGCGGGAAGACGTTGTCCTCGCCGCCGGTGTGCACGTCGAGCTGATCGCCCAGCAGCGCCTGCGCCATCGCGGAGCATTCGATGTGCCAGCCCGGGAAACCGTGCTCGCCGAACGATGTCCGCCATTTCATGAGGTGGCGGGGATCGCTCTTCCACAGCGCGAAGTCGGCGGGGTGGCGCTTCTCGTCGTTGACCTCGATGCGCGCCCCGGCGTCGAGCGCTTCGACGCGGTTCCCGGACAGCTTGCCGTAGTCCGGGAAGGACGCGACGTCGAAGTAGACGTTGTCCCCCACGCGGTACGCGTGGCCCTTCGCGATGAGCCGCTCGATCATCGCGACCATCTCGTCGATGTACTCCGAGGCGCGCGGCCGCGCGGCGGGTTCACGCACCCCCAGGGCGGCCATGTCCTCCAGGAACTCCGCGGTGTAGCGGCGCGTGATCTCGAAGGGGTCGCGCGCTTCCTTGCGGGCCTGGGCCTCGACCTTGTCCTCGCCCGTCGCGTCGGCCTCTTCGTCCCCTTGCAGGTGGCCGACGTCGGTGATGTTCATCACCTGCCGCACCTCGTACCCGCGGTGCTCCAGCCAGCGCCGCAGGAGGTCGGCGAAGAGGAAGCTGCGCAGGTTCCCGATGTGGGGCCGGCCGTAGACCGTCGGGCCGCAGTTGTACATCCGGACGAGGCCGGGCTCGCGCGGGGTGAACGGCTCGAGGCGCTTCGTGAGGGTGTTGTGGACGCGGAGGGTCACGCCGGTGCTACATTCGAGGGTTCAGGGGCGCTTGCGAGCGGAAGAGCGTAACGCGCCCGCGCCATGGATGCCCCGTCCCTCGTCCTCGACCGAGTGCTCGGCGTCGGCCGCACGGGCCGCGTCTGGCGCGCGCGCCTCCGCACGCCCGGGCTCGGGCGCGAGGCGGGCGCCCACGTGGCGGTGAAGATCCTGCGCACGGAGGTCCTCGCCGACCCCGACGCGCGCGCGTCGTTCGCGTCGGAGGTCGAAGCCGGCCGGGCGGTGCGACACCCGGCCCTCTCGCGCTTCCTGTACGCCGCCCCGGGGGGGCCGCCGCCGGTCCTGGAGGGCCTCGTCCCGGAGGCCCACCTGCCGCGGCCCGAGGCCCCCTGGTTCGCGCTGGAGCTCGTACCGGGCCGTTCGCTCGAGCAGGAGCTCCTGGAGGTCGGCCCGGGCCCCGAGCCGCTCCTGCGGGCGATCGGGCGGCGCCTCGCGGGGGCGCTCGCGGCGCTGCACGCGGCCGGCTGGACCCACGGCGACATCAAACCCGAGAACGTGCGCTTCGACGGGCGCGGCGAGGCGGTCCTCTTGGACCTCGGCTTCGCCCGCCGAGTCGGCGCGCCGCTCGCGCCCCTCGGCACCCCGGCGTACCTCGCGCCCGAGCGCCAGAACGGCGGCCCGCCCTCGCCCGCCGCGGACGTGTACGCCCTCGGGGCGACGCTGCACCGCTTGGCGACGGGCCAACACGCCGGGGCGCGCCCGGACGGGACGCCCGACTTCGGGGCGCGCGCGGCCGGGGTCCTGCGGCCGCCGTCGACGCTCGTGCCGCGGCTCTCGCCGCTGCTCGACGAGGTGCTCCTCGCGTGCCTCGCCCCCACGCCGCTCGCGCGGCCGACGGCGCTGGAGCTCGCGCGCATCTTCGAAGAGGGCGAAGCGAGCGCGTGGTGGCGCGAGCGCGTCTCGTTCGGCGCCGAAGCGCGGCGCGACACGGTCGCGTGGTCGGGGCTGCACCAGCTCCCGCTGGTCGGGCGCGACGAAGAGCTCGAGCGCTTGCACGTCGCGTGGTACTTGACCCGCGCCGTCGGCGGGCGCGCGGTGTGGCTCGTGGGTGAACGCGGCGCGGGGAAGTCGCGGCTCGTCGCAGAGCTCGCACACCGCGTGCGCCGCTCGGAGGATACGCCGCCGCTCTACCTGTACGGCCGCTGCGGCGAGCTCGAGGACGAACGGCCGGGCGCGGCGATCCTGGCGCTGTTGCACCGCTGGCTGCACTTGCCGCGCGAAGCATCGCCGGGCGCGCGCGAGTCGGACCTCGTGCATTCGCTCGTGCCGGAGGCCGAAGCGCGCACGTTGCTCGATTCGCTCGCAGGCGCCGATCGCGGCACGGGCGACACACCGGTGACGGAGGTCGCGGCGCTCGCGACGTGGCTCGCGCGGCTCACGCGCGGCACGCCGGCGATCGTGTTCCTGGACGACGTCGACCGCGCGGGTATGTCGACCCTCGAGGTGATCCTGCGCGTCGCGCGGGACCTCGCGGGGACGAAGCTCTTGCTCGTGCTCGGTGTGCGCGGGGATGCGCCGCCGCGGCACCCGCAGGGATTCGAGGCGCTCGAAGAGCGCCTCGTCGAGGCCGAGCGCGTCGCGCTCGGGCCGCTCGACGAAGCCGCAGTGCTCGACCTCGTCGACCTCGTGTTCCACCACTCGGTGGCGCGGCGCAGCCTCGCGCGGGTGCTCTTCAGTCGCTCTGGCGGCAATCCTGGACGCATCGGCGAGCTCCTGCGCCTCTGTGCGGCGCGCGGCTGGACGCGGCCCGCGCCGGACGGCAGCGACACGCTCGAGCTGACGATCGAGCCGTCGGCGCTGCCGCGGCCCGACAGCCTCGCGCTCGCCGTGGAGTCGCGGCGCGACGCCTTGCCTGCGCGCGACCGCGTGTGGCTCGACCGGCTCGCGGTGCTGGGCGGGCGCTTCTCGCTCGAGCTCGTCGAAGCGTGTTTCCCGCGCGCGGCGCGGCGCATCCAACCCGTGCTGGCGCGGTTGACGGCGGCGGGTTGGCTCGTCTCCGCTGCGGACCGCTTCCGTTTTGCGCGGCCTGCGGAGCGCGAAGAGGTGAAGCGCGGTGTGGCCTCCTATCGCCGTCGCCGTTATCACGCGCGCGCGGCAGCGGCGCTCGCAGCGGCGGCCCCGACGAGCGAGGACGCTTACCGGCGTGTGCGCCACTTGCGCGACGCCGAGGACCACGAGGGCCTCCTCGGCGCGCTGCCGCCGCTGCTCGTGCGCGCGCGCGACGCGGGCCATCCGCGGCGGCGCGCGACGCTCGCGGGGTGGGGCCTCGAAGCGCTCGACGGCTTGCCGGTGACGCCGGAGCACCTCGCCGTGCGCCGCGAGCTGCTGGAGACCCTCGCCGACGCGTCCGACCGGCTCGGCGAGCGCGACGACCAGCGCGCGGCGCTCGAGGCCCTCGCGGAGCTGCCCCTCGCGGTCGAGACGGACCCCGCGCCTGCGGGCCGGGTCTACGCGCTGCACGCCCGCGCCGCGGTCGCCGCGGGCCAAGCGGGCCTCGCGCGGGGCCTCGTGCGCAACGCGATCGAGCTCTTCACGCGCGCCGGGGATGGGGCCCGCGACGCGCTCGCCGAAGCGCTCTTGCTCGCAGCGCGCATCGAAGCCGACGCGGGCGACCTCGCGGGCGCGGCCGATCGGCTGGCCTTCGCGCGCGCTGTGTCGGACGGGCCCGTGCGCCAGGCCGAGGTTCTCGCGATCTCCGCCGAGATCGCGGCCCTCGAGGACCGCATCGAAGCGGGCCTCTCTGCGCTCGAAGAAGCGCTGCGACTGCTCGCGTCCGCCGAAGACTCCATCCACACCCGCGCCGTGCGCGCGCAGGTCTTCGTCGTGCAAGGCCGCATCCTGCGCCTCGCCGGCCGCGTCCGTCGCGCTTGGGTCGCCTTGGCCCGCGCGACCCGCGCCGCCGAGCAGTCCGGCGAAGCGCGCCTCGTCGTCGAAGCCGCCGCGCGCCGCGGCCGCCTCATGCTCGATGTCGATCGCGAGGACGACGCGGAGCTCGAGCTGCGCGAGGCGCTCCTGCACGCCCGCACCACCCGCGACCTGCGCGGCGAAGCCCTCGTCGCGCTCTTCCTCGGCACGCTGCTCGCGGAGCGCGCCGACGGCGCCGGTGAATACGGCGCCGACCGCGAGGCCCGCGCGACGCTCGAGCGCTCCTTGCGCCTCGCACAGGAGCTGGGCCTCGCGCGCATCGAAGCGCTGTGCTCCGCCATCCTGGCCCGCGTCGAGCGCCGCGCGGGCAAACTCGAAGCCGCCCTCACCCGCGTCGAACACGCCGCCAACCTCGTCAACCGCTTCGGCGCGGAGCTGCTCGATCGCATCGTCGTCGAAGGCACGCGCGCGCTCGTCCTCCGCGAGCTCGGACGCAAACGCGACGGCCGCCGCGCCGCCAGCGACCTGCGCCAGCGCCTCGTCCGCGAGAACCGCACGATCCGCGACCGGATCGTGAAGAAGCGTCACATGGCGAGCGCCAAAGCGCTCCTCGAGTCCGCCCTCTCCCCCGACGGCCCGCTCTATCCGCGCGTGCCGCTGGAGGGGCTCGAGAACGCGTAACAAGGAGCCGTCCGGCCCGGTAACTACCGGCCGCGACGTCCTTCGCGGTTCGGGTCGCCCCTGCGGCGCTCGCGCGACCTGCCGTCCCATAAAGAGGCAGCTTCCTGCACGTCAAGTGCAGAGCGCGCGCACGTCGCGCCCGGAATCCGGCGGGAGTCCCTAGCGCCATTTGTCACATCCGCGTACATCTTGACGTTTGCCGCGCGGGCCCCTGTGCCGGCGCTCAAGTGACAAACACGTGAACTCTGCCACCATGCTGACCTGCACCCTCTTCCTGCTTTCTTCCGTGCTCGGTGCCCAGCAAGTGCGTGTGCCCTCGACGGGCTACCACACGCTGCCGGACACCCGAGTGCAGCCGACCGCGGCGCAGCTCGCGCCGGCGGTGCACGCTGCTCCCGCGCCCCGCACGACGGCCGGACCGCGACCCGCGCAGCGCGCGCTCGCACCTGCCGAGCGCACGGCGGCCCGCGCCGCCTCGCTCGGCGGCGAGCTGACCGCTCCGCACTTCGACATCGACGCCGACGGCCGACACTGGGCCCGCGGTACGAACTTCAAGATGAGCTTCGGCGCGGACGGGGCGAGCTTCGTCCCCTTCCTCGGCTCGGACGCACCGCAGAACTTCCCGGTCGACTTCGAGTTGGCGCGCGCGGAGCAAGGCGGCGTGGTCGCCCCGCTGGCAACGCCGGCCGTCGGCCGGTCGGGCGAGCGCATCGTGCTCGACCAAGGGTTCGTGCGCAGCGAATACGTCGTCGGCCTGCACGGCGTCGAACAGCTCTTCGTCCTCGACGCTCCGTTCGGCGCGGGTGACCTGGTGCTCGACCTCGCGCTCGAGACGGGCCTCGCGCTGACGCCCGACGGGAACGGTTGGCGCTTCGAGAGCGCGCTCGGCGGTGTGTCCTACGGCGCCGCGTTCGTCGTCGATGCGGCAGGGCGCAAGCTCGACCTCGCGACCGTCCACACGGGCGAGGGTTTCCGCTTCACCGTCCCGAGCTCGTTCCTCGCCGACGCCACCTGGCCGATCGCCGTCGACCCGCTCATCGCGACCTTCGGGGTGGACACCGACCCCATCGATCAGTTCGCAGCGGACGTCGCCTTCGACCCGACGACCTCGCAGTACCTCGTCGTCTTCGAAGAGGTCTTCTCGGCTGCGGACCACGACATCAAGTCGTGGCTCGTCACTGACAACGGGTCCGTGGTGGCCGCTTCGAACCGCTACATCGACTTCACCTTTACGAACCGTACGGAACCTTGCGTGGCGCTCACCAACGCCCGCCGCGCGTTCTTGTGCGCGTTCACCGAAGGTCCGAGCAGCGGTCCGCGCCGCATCGGCGCCCGCTCGCGTAATGCGGACACCAGCGCGCTCGGTACGGCGTTCATCGTCGATGAGAACACCGCCTCGGATCGCTTCTCGCCCGACATCTGCGGTGACGCATTCCCCGGGGCGGGAGACGCGCACTACACCATCGTCTGGCGGCGCTTCTGGGCCGCGACCGACTCCGACGTGGTCGTGCGCGTGGTCAACGAAGACGGCACGTTCGTGACCAGCGAGCTGTATGTGACGAACCTCATCGGCATCTCCGACGAGGAGCCGAGCATCTCCAAGTGCATCACGCCGGGTCAGAACGACTCCGTCGTGGTCTGGCGCCGCGGAGGCGAGATCCTCGCGTCGCTCGTGAGCTACAACGGGGGCACCGTGCGTGCGGAGTTCTCGCTCGCAACGTCCTTCCAAGCGCTGTCGAATCCGCAGGTCTCGGGGCTCTCGACCGCGCTGCTCGCTGGCTCCTTCGACCCGACGTTCGTCGCGGTGTGGGACGCAGACTACGCGACGGACCGCGACATCGAAGGGGTCGTCTGCGCGGCATCGAACTCCGCGTCCACGCCGGTGGTCTCCCCGACGCAGTTCATCACGTTCATGGAGCACGTCGACTTCCTGCTGGACCAGCGCGAGCCCGACGTGGCCAACCTCGGCGACCGCTGGATCATCACACAGAACGCGGTCTACCCGGGCTACACGGACTACGTGACCCGCGCCACGACCGTCAACATCGTCGGCGGCAGGCTCGGCGTCTCGGAGCGCTTCGAGGCCCTCACCGGTACATTCGACGAGACCCTGACGCCGAAGACCGCCAGCCGCTACGAGGCGGGCGACACCGCGAGCCTCGAGGCGATGACCTGCTGGGTCCAGCAAGTGACCTTCGGGCAACCCGGCGACATCTACGGCGCGGTCCACGCGGCCTCGCCGCTGAACACCTGCGCAGCGCAGTACGCCCCGTGCTTCGGTAACCCGAACGCCACGACGGTGAACTTCAACGCGTTCCTCTGGGTCGAAGGTGACTTCAGTACGACCGGTACGAAGCGCCTGCACGCCCTCGACATGCAAATCAACGCGTTCGGGTACTTCCTGGCGTCGCTGAACACCGCCGCGATCAACCCGCCCGCCAGCGCAGGCGTCCTGTGCCTCGGCGGCTCGATCGGCCGGTACTCGAACTTCGTGCTGAACAGCGGCGCGACGGGCACCTTCTTCCTGGATATCAATCCGGCAGCCATCTCGCAGCCGACGGGCCCGGTCCCCGCGCTCACGGGCCAGGTCTGGTACTTCCAGGCTTGGCACCGCGACGTCGCGGGCGGCGCGCCGTCGTCGAACTTCACGAACGCGGCGGGCATCCCGTTCCAGTGAAACTCCGCGTGAGCGCGCTCGCACCCGCGAGCGCGAGCGCGCCACCGACCGGGGCGGCCACGCAGACCTGCGCGGCCGCCCCGGTCCCATGAATGCGGGCCCGGTCCCGGCTCGTGACGCCCGGCTCGTGGCGCCCGCTCCGACGGGCGCGCTGCGGGGCGCGCCCTGGTTCCGTCGTGCTCAGCTCCGCGCGTCCGTGGGCGGTGATTCGGGGCGCGCCAGGTTCACGAGGCCGACGAGGATCAGGATGCCGCCGAAGATGAGGCCCTGGGTCTGGCCCTTCGATGCGGCGGCCTCGGAAGCGGCGAGCGGGCCCGAGGCGAACGCGTAGGCGAGGATCGAAACGCCCCAGAAGAGCTCGATGGAACCGAGCGTCCTGCGGGTTGGGCGCGCGAGGTGCCAGACGCTCACGGCGAGCAAGGCGGCGCCGCTGAGCGCATAGAGCCACGCGCCGGCGGACGCCCCCTTCACGAGCGCGAAGAGGCCCAGCAGAGAGGTAACGGTTCCAACGATCCAGCGGCGCAACATGGGCGAGTCGGTATCGGGAGCTAAAGAGGTTCGCGCGCCCGCGCCGCGCTGGGGCCTCGACGGGGTCGACGGAATCGGTAGAGGGTCCGAGCTCCGACGTCATCAAGGATAACGCGCGGACTGCGCCCGAGGGTCTCGAGTCGTCGGCGAGCGACTCGAATTGGAAGATTCCAATCCGGATCGCGTGCCTGTGTTGCTCTGGCGGAGCGCCCCCTGATCCAAGGCGCACTGCCAGAGCCCACCGTCGTGATCCGCCGTTGGACCGAGCACTTCAGCCGAGGCGGCATGGTGTGGAGAGAGCAAATCACGCTCGTGTGTGTCCTCTTCACTCCGCCGCGCGGCGCCACGTCGCCGTGCTGCTCGACCTGCACGCTCCGTGAGCGTCGCAGAACGCATGGAGTATGTCCCGCGGCGAGACACTTCGCCCGACGGGCCACGGACATCCACGTCCGCAGACCCACTCGTGAGAACCGCTCCCCTCGGATCATATGACTGGCATCCCTCGCCGCCGGCACTCCCGGCATTTTTCATTGCAAATCGCCGCCTCTCCTGGCACTCTCAAGGACATGGAGATTCCCCGCAGTGTCGACCTGGCGGCGGCGACATCGAAGCGCTCGCTCTTTCTACTGGGTCCTCGCCAGACGGGGAAGAGCACCTTGATCCGACAGCAACTCGCCGGAGCGTTCCGGATCGACCTGCTCGAGAACGACACCTACCTCACCCTGCAGCGTGCGCCAGAGCGACTCCGCGAGTGGTGCACCGGGGTCGGAGAAGTCGTCGTGATCGACGAGATCCAGAAGCTCCCGCAGCTCCTGGACGAGGTCCAGCTCCTGATCGAACGGAAGAAGCTGCGCTTCCTCTTGACTGGCTCCAGCGCCCGCAAACTGCGCTCGGGTGGAGTCAATCTGCTGGGTGGGCGTGCACGGTCGCAGAGCCTTCATCCTTTGTCGATCCACGAGCTGGGTGAGAGGTTCGAGCTCGACCGCGCTCTGCATCATGGCCTCCTGCCGGCGATCTACCTCGGTGACGAACCGGACGAAGACCTCGCAGCCTATGTCGGGACCTACTTGCGCGAGGAGATCTCGCACGAAGCTCTGACCCGCAACGTACCAGCATTCGCACGCTTCCTCGAGGTCGCAGCGCTCTGCAACACCGAACAGATCAACTACACCAAGATCGCCAATGACGCACAAGTCGCTCGGACGACAGTGCAGGAGTACTTCCAGATCCTGCGAGACACGCTGCTCGGCTGGGACCTACCTGCCTGGCAGCGCACGAAAAAGCGGAAGGCCGTCGCTACGGCGAAGTTCTGGTTCTTCGACTGGGGGGTCGTGCGTCACCTGCGTGGCACGGGGCGAATGGCGTCTCCGTCCCCGGAGTTCGGTCAGGCTTTCGAAGCCTGGATCGGCCACGAGCTGAAGACCTGGTGCGACTACCGTGGCAAGGGCGCCGCGCTGTGCTACTGGCGCTCGCGCGCTGGCCACGAGGTCGACTTCGTCGTCGGCGATGAGGTCGCCGTCGAAGTCAAGGCGACGACCAACGTCACGAACCGTCACGTCAAGGGTCTCGTTGCGCTGCGCGAAGAGGCGCTTCTGAAGCGGCATGTCGTCGTCTGTCAGGAGGGTCGCCGCCGTGTCGTCGACGGCATCGACATCCTGCCCTGGCAGGTCTTCTGCGAGGAGCTCTGGAGCGATCGACTCGTGGGTCGTTGAGAAGCCGCACGCTGGCCCTGGAAACAGGAGGGGCTTTCGAGCTCGTCAGTGCAGTTGGCGCGCTCACTTGGCTGTGACGATGCGCAGGCCGAAGCCGATCCCTGCGCTTGACCTGCTCGCGCTCGCGGACGGCGCGCTGCTCACCGTCTCTCTGCGCGGCGCTCGAGGAAAGGTCGCGCCCCGTTGCCTGCGAAACCCCGAGTACCCGAGCGCCGACGGACTGCTCGCCGCCACGACGGAGGTCCGGACGGTCTCCTCGTCGCGCACCACGTCGCATCAGACCGCGCGAATTTCGAACGAGCCAGAGGGGAACGAGCCGTGATTCTGAGCAAGGGCCTCGATCGCGTGTGCCTGCTCGAGCAACTCGGGTCGCCGCCAGAGGTCCCCTGGCTGACGCTCGGCAGCACGTCGAACGCGAGACGCCGCGAAGTCAAGGAAGTGCAATGGGCCCGCGTGGCTGTAAGCCTCGAAGCCGGAGAGGCACTGGTCGAGATTGCCGGACGCTCGTCGCCGAGGAGGTATTGTCAAATCCTGTGGATGAGGAATCCGTGAATCATGCGGCGACCTTGATGCCGTCTTTGAAGATGACGCCTCGGATGACGTCTCCGAGGAGTTCGTGCCCATCCAGCTTCCGCCACCTTCGCTCGGCGGCTTGAGCCAGCTTGAAGACCATGGCGAGGCACGCGGCTCGCGAGCCCGCGCCCTTGGTTCTCGTCGTGCGCAGGCGAACCGTCGTGAAGGTCGACTCGATCGGGTTCGTCGTACGCAGATGCTTCCAGTGCTCGGCTGGGAAGTCGAAGAACGCGAGCAGCTCGTCGCGGTCCTTCTCGAGGCATGCTGTCGCTTTCGCGTACTTGGTCTCGAACGTCGAGATGAACAGGTCGAATGCTGCCGTCGCCGCCTTTCGAGTCTCTGCCTGCCAGATCTCGTGCAGCGCCTCCTTCATCTTCGGCTGAACCGACTTCGGTACCTTGTTCAGGACGTTGCCGGACTTGTGGAACCAGCAGCGTTGGTGACGTGCCTTGGCCCAGACCTGGGGAACAGCCTTCCAGAGCCCGAGGGCCCCGTCCGCGATCATCAGCTCGGGCCCCGACTCGAGGCCTCGCGCCTTCAGGTCGAGGAGCAGCTCCTTCCAGGACTGCTCGCTCTCACGCTCCCCGTCCTCGACAGCGAGGAGTTCCTTCGTGCCGTCCTCCGTGGCTCCCATCACAACGAGGATGCACGGCTTGCCATCCTCGAGGCGAACGTTGCAGTGAATGCCGTCCGCCCACATGTAGACGTACCGCTTCCCGGCGAGGCTGCGCTTGCTCCAGACAGCGAAGTCGTCCTCCCAGCACTTCTTCAGGCGCACAATCGTCGTCGCCGAGAGCCCAGGCGCGTCCGCGCCGACCAGGGCCTGCAGCGCGTCGCTGAAGTCACCGGTCGAGATGCCCCTGAGGTACAGCCAGGGCAGCAGCTCCTCCATGTTCTTGCTCCGACGAAGGTACGGAGGAAGGAGGTTGCTCTCGAAGCGGAGACGGTTCCCGTCCCCGTCGACGCGTCGATCATCGACCCGCGGGCGCGACACCGGGATCGGACCGATGCCGGTCTGGATGTTCCTCAGCGGAGCGCGTCCGTTGCGCACCACGAGGCGATGCCCCTGCTCGTCGCGTTCGACGGCGTGGGCGTCGATGTCGGCTGCGACCTCCTCCTCGATCGCAGCCTGGAGGAGCTTCCTTGCGCCCTCGCGCAGGAGCGCGTCCAGCGCGTTTCGTGCTGAGGGGGGTTGGTGGATGTCGTGGATCGGTGTAACTTCAGTCATGTGGCGTTGCCCTCCCCCGTGTCGGGGGCTCGTGGTGTGGAGTTGTGTCCAGCACCAAGGGTACGCCGCATTCATCCTCGGGTCCTCATCCACAACTTTCGGTCATACCTCCTCGACGCGCGGCCAGGTCTTGATACCTTGAGACGTAGGCGAGCGACGGAATCGTGCCCCGCCTCCAGTCCAACCCCCTCGTCCAGCCACCTACTCCAGATTCAGAGTGATGATCGTCAAACTCCTTGCTGCCACCCTTCTTGGTGCGTTCGCTCTCACAAGCTCCACAGCCGCAACTGCCGCGCAGGGGTGCCTCGGGTGTCAGAAGCTCGCCACGGCGGAGGACAGCGAATCCGCCAGCCAGGGCAACCCAGTTGTGACGGTTACACTATGGCGCGAGACCAGCAACTTCAGCGAGAACTGCGGTGACGGCGGCAGTTGCGAGACTGCCAAGTGCAGCTACAACTGGAAAGTATACTACACGACGACGAATGCCGGCTCATCTCTAGGGATGAGTTTTGCGGTCAACGGGGCAATCGTCGTAGATGACCTCGCGGGGAGCAATGGTGTTTCTACCGAACTTGACTCGGGAACTTACGGGCCTAAGACCTGCAACCGCACCGAACCGATTGGTTACGACATTGGAACGGGTGGTACCGCATTTGTCTCCCTCGACATCGCTGACGGATGCACGGAGTGTAAAATTCCGTAGTCGGTGATTCGAATGACGCCTCTAACCTAGTCGCGCAGCGTGCGTAACTAGGCTAGAGGCGGTTTTGGTCGAGGCTCCTCTGGCTCGCCCACGCGCACCAGAGGAGCCGAGAACGGACTCGGTGTACAATGCGTTCTGCCGAGTTTCCACACACGGGGGCCAGCTCCGTAACGGACTACGCTCCAAGACTTTCACTTGTTTAGACCTTGGCGACCAAGGCGTTGAACCAACCGCACATGCGACGTCGTTCCGAGCCGACCAGTCCTTCCAGACTGATGATAATGGGCATCGCTCTATTACTCATTCTCTGCTTGATGTTCATTGTAACTAAGAACCGGTCGCCAAGACACGGGATTGCACAAGAAAATGCCGCCCAGTCCGGACTGTCACCTGCGCGTGTTGTGCTCGAGCAACCTACTGAACAAACGAAGCGATTAGGCGCTTCGCAGTCTGGTGAGCCCCAAGAACACGCCGTGGAACACCCGCCCGAAGATTTTAATTTTGCGACTGCGCAGGCTGCAACCCGCGTAATGGTACTTCCCATCCCGCAGAGCTATGCAGACGACTTTCGAAAAGAGGCGCTGTCATGGCCTGAAGGAGTCACCTTCGATGTAACCGGCAAGTTGCTAAGCGATTCATTAATTTTTAACCCACAGTCCAAGGTACTGGGTGAGATGGATAAAATCGAGCTGGATGGAATCGTCTCCAAGTACAATACGGACCTTGAAGCGCTTGCCCACCTGTCCTATGTAATAGCTTCCGACGCAATGGAGCATTACTTCTCTTCGTCCGCGGGTATCGGATGGAGACGACAAGGTGGAGTCGACGCGCTACCGCAAGAGACGTCACAACGTGGTATTTGGTCTCGAAATTTGATACTCAAGCATAATGGCTGGGAGCGCCGAATAGCGTTCGATTCGGCAGATTATGACTACCTAGAAACGCATCTTCAGCAAGTACGACAGCTCAAGGCGGAGAGAGCCGCGGCGGTCAGGAAGTTCTTCGAAAATATCAAGTGAACTCCACACCGTGCCCCGCCCCGCACCCCGAGCACCAAGAACTCGTGTGCCAGCCGCCAGTAGTTGCCGAGCCCGATCTCGGGCTTCACCCACACGAGGACCGACTTGTACTCAAAGCCCCAGGCCTCAAGCAGGGCCTTGGACTCGAAGAGGAAAGCGTTGGTGGTCCACAGATGGAGGTGGGCCGCGTGGGACACTAGCTCGCCCACGCGCAAGGCCGCTGTGCTCCCCCGAGTTCGTGCACGCGCCGGAGCGCTCCATGTCGTGTCGAATCTCACGGCCTGCGGGTAGTGAGGTAGTTCAGTGCCGTGAGCACGGCGCGCACGGCCACGCGATCCTTTATCCCATGGGGCGAGGAATCGCACAAGAGTAAGCGTCCGCTGCCCGTCGGCCTCCCCTCTATGCCCACCCCCCGTCGGGTGGT
>CAYOBN010000088.1:0-21808 GCA_964402175.1 uncultured Planctomycetaceae bacterium
GAGCCGACGCGCGGGCCGCGCGCGTCGGCTCGGGCGCCGCGCGCCTCGCCGCAAACTCGCACCTGGTGCCGTTCGATCGCGCCCGGGCTGTCATGGGCGCCCGCGGCAGGTACCGCCCGTTCCACCCCTTTCAGCAGCTCGGCCCAACCCCCGAACCGCGGCGCACCACTCCGCCCCCGAGGTTGGTACCCTCAGCACCTCCATGGGGGAGCCCGGCCGCGCCGTCCCGGGGGGAGGGATCCTGTCTCGGATCAATCCCCGCGGCGGATCTGCCGATGATGTACCGTCCGGCCCGACCCTGGGGCGCCCCCCTCGGCCCCTGGAGCCGCGCCCGACTCCGCCCCCCGATCGTCCCGCACCGATCGCCCGATGACCCAGAGCCTCGTTTTGAGCCTCACGACCCTCGTCCGCCGCGTTACCGCCGCGGTCCGGGGGCCGCGGCTCCTCGCCACCGCGCTCGTGCTCGGCCTCGCCGCCTGCAGCTCCGCGCCCGACAAGCGCACCCTCCAGTACACGAACCAGGAGGGCTTCGGGAAGCGCTACGTCGGCAACGCCGAGGAGGAGGAGTACGTCTCCATAGGTGACCGCGTGCGGGTGGTCGATCTCCTGCACCCGGAGGAGATCGACGTCTCCAAGACGGTGCAGATCGACGGTCGCATCCTTCTCCCCGAGCTCGACTACGTGCCGGTCGCGGGGTATACCCGCAGCGACCTGCAGGCGGTCCTGACGGAGCGCTATTCGCTCTTCTACGAGGAGACCGACATCGTCGTCGACATCACCGCGACGTCGCGGTCCTTCTGGGTCGTCGGCGAGGTGGCGGACGAGGGCCGCAAGGACTTCGAAGGCAATACGACGGTCTTCGAAGCGGTGATGGAGGCCAGCCCCATGCGCGCCAGCGCCAACGTCGGCCGTTGCCTGCTCGTGCGCGGCGACGCCCGTGACCCGCTGGTGTTGCCCTTCAACCTCGACGACATCAAGTACGGCGATCCCACGACCAACTACCTGATCCGCGAGAACGACATCATCATCGTACCCCCGACCTTGCTGGCCGAGTTCGGGTACTTCCTCGAGGCCGTGCTGTTCCCGGTGCGGCAAGTGCTCTTCTCCCTGGGCGGCGCCTTCTTCGGCAACTTCCAGAACGGGCGGGGCGTCAATAACAACCGCGCGCTCATGTTCGGCGGTATCGGCGGCGGCGGGTTCTTCTAGGTCCTCGGAACATAACCATGGCGGTCGAAGTCGAAGGCACAAGCCAGGTCGAGGAGTTCCTCGGGATCCTGCGACGTCGTGTGTGGTGGATCGCGATCCCGACGATCCTCCTCGCGACGATCGGCATTTCCGTGGCGATCATCGTCCCCAAGAAGTACGTCGCGGGCGCCCAGGTGCTCGTTCGGGACGTCCAGGGCTCGATTCGGTCGAACACCGCCGGTGCAGTGAGCCGCTTGGAAGGGCAGGTCGCTCCCCACGTCATCAAGTCCTTCGAGCGCGTCTCGCAGGTGCTGACGGATTTGCGCTGGCCGGATTACCTCGGTCGCTCACTGGAGGAGCAGCACGAGTACCGCAAGAAATTGATCGACAACTTTTCGATCGATCTCTTTGCGGTGCAGAACAATGCAGGGGCACAGATCGTCAGCATGCGCTTCGGCCATACCGATCCGCAGCGCGCGTACGAGTTCCTCAGCCGCGTGCTGAACTCCTGGAAGAGCGAGGTCCAGAACCGCTTCTACACCTCCGAGCGCTCGCGCCTCGAGAAGTTGCGCAGCGCCGAGACGACCCTCGAAGCCGATCGGATGCGGGTCAACACCGAGCTCGAGCTGAAGCGTCGGGCGAACAATATCCGCCCGGGGATTGTGCTGGACGCACGAGGCGGCACGCCGAATCCGATCGCCAGCGGCGAGTTCGAAGAGAAGGAGCGCATCGACCGCGCGATCGACGCCGACGTCGAAGCGCTCCGCGAACTCGAGGTCGAGCTCGCCCGCCTACAAGCGGATTACGACTCTGAACGCGAGAAGATCCCGAGCTCCGAGGTGATCGAGACCGGTACCGGGGTCCTCTCCGAGATCGCCTCCCTGGAGAAACGCCGCACGGATCTCGAGCTCGAGATAGAACGCAACGGCTGGACGGTCCACAACCGCAGCCGCAAGCTCGTCCAGGAGGAGATCGACGCCATCCAGCGCAAGCTCGGCGAGCTGCGCAGCGGCGGCGTCGGCGGCGCACGGCGCATCGAGGAAGAGGTCATCAACCCGCGTCGGATCGAGCTCGGGCGGAAGATCGAAGACGCGCGAGCGAACTACGCTGCGATCGATGCGCGCCGCGCGCGCAACGTTCAGCGTCAGGCACAGCTCCAGGACGTCACGACGCGCCTCTTCCGTGAGATCCAGGACATCAAGCTCTTGGAGGCGGAGTTCGAGGACTACTCCGAGCGCATCAAGGAGATCGGCAAGGAGCGCGAGCTCCAGGAATCTCAGGTCGCGACGATCGAGAGCGATGCAGGTCAGTTCTTCGAGGACCTCGAGCTGCCGATCGTGCCGACCAAAGCGACGACGCCGAACCCGTACATCATCTCGGTGCTGTCGATCCTCGTCGGGCTCGGCCTCGGCTTCGGACTCGCGATCCTGCTGGAAGTCAGCCGCAGCACGTTCCGCAACGCGCGGGACCTGTCGCGCGTGATGGCGATCCCGGTGCTGGGGACCGTGAACAGCATCGTGACCCGCCGCCAGCGCGCACGCGTCTTCTTCGGCCGAGTCGCCATGGCGGTCTCGACGATGGCGTTCGTGTCGATCGTCGGTTACGTGACCTGGGCCTGGTCGTATGACCCCGACGCGCTCTCTGCGCCGGTGCTCGAGTTGATCAAGGGGCTGCGCGAGCCCTTCCTGTGAGCGCCCCGCGCGGGTGAGCCGACGTGCGGGACCTCATCGTCAGTCTCTTCATCCTCAGCGCGCTGCCGGTCTGCTTCCGGCGGCCGCTGGCGGGGATGATGCTGTTCTCCCTGCTGGCGTACATGCGCCTGCAGGACCTGACGTGGGGTTTCGCCCGCTACGAGCGCTGGTCGCTGTACGTCGCAGTCGTGATGTTTGCCGGCTGGATGGTGCGCGGCGACAAAGGGAAGCTGCCGAGTGACCTCCGGATCGCGCTCCTGATCCTGCTCCCCATATGGGTGATCTTGAGCAAGGTCTTCGCCACTGGCCACGCGCCGCTCGAGCTCAACAAAGTCATCGAGTACATCAAGGTCATCGGGATCGCGCTCTTCACGACGCTGATCATCCGTACCCGGGAGCACATCCGCGCGATGTTGTGGGTGATCGGGATCTCGTTTGCGTTCTACGCTGTGAAGAACGGCGCGGCGACGATCCTGACCGGCGGTTCGCTGTACATTCGCCATGGCCCCGGCGGGATGCTGGAGGACAACAACGACTTCGCGCTCGCGATGGCGATGTCCGTCCCGATCCTCGTTGGGCTCGCCCTGAGCGAGCTCAATCCGAACTACCGCAAGGGACTCCTGGCCTCCGCGCCGCTCGCGGGCCTCACGGTCATCGCGACGCGCTCGCGGGGGGGCGCGCTCTCACTCGGCCTCGCCTGCGCCGTGATCGTCTGGCGCTCGAAGAACCGCCTCGTGGGGTTCTTGTTGGGCGGGATCATGCTCGTCCTCGGGCTGCTGCTCGCACCCGCGGAGTGGTACGAGCGCCTCTCGACGCTGAAGAACCATGAAGCCGACGGCTCCGCCATGGGCCGCCTGAAAGCGTGGAACGTCGCGAAGGAGATGATCATCGACAACCCGTTCTTCGGGGTCGGTTTCAACCGCTTCCAGGCGAACTATCTGCTGTACGACCCGGCGGGCACGGGCGACGAATCGCACACGCGGGTGGCGCACAACGCGTACCTGCAGATCTGGTCGGAGACGGGCACGCCAGCGTTCCTGTTCTACATGAGCCTCCTGTTCCTCTCCTTGATCGACATCTGGTCGCTTCGGCGCGAGGCACTGCGTAAGGTCGAGCGGAGTTGGATCCTCTACTACTGCACCGGGTTCGAAGGCGCGATCCTGACCTTCATGCTTGGCAGCGCCTTCTTGAACCGCGCGCACTTCGACCTCATCTACCACTACTTCGCCATCATTCTGGTGTTCGGGCAGATCGCCCGTCGCGAGCTGCGCTCGCCTGTGACCCTCGCAGCCGGCGCGGCCCACTCGACGCCGCTCGTGCGGGTCGACGCGGGCGGCCGCCGCAGTGGCAGCGTGCGCCGCTTCCGCAACACCGAGCTCGTCGGCGAAGCCTGAACTCCAACGGCGGATCCCTCCATGTGTGGTTTCACTGGCTTCGCACTGCGTGATCCGAAGGGCACCCCAGACCTCGGGCTGCTATCACGGATGGCGCGCACTATTGCGCACCGCGGCCCCGATGACGAGGTGCTCCTGCACAAAGGCTCGCTCGCGCTCGGCTTCCGGCGACTCTCGATCATCGACGTGTCTGGCGGTGCGCAGCCTATCTGGAACCAGAACGAGGACGTCGCTGTCGCATGCAATGGCGAGGTCTACAACTTCGTCGAGCTGCGTAAGGACCTCGAAGCGCGCGGCTACACGTACAAAACCGGCTCTGACGCCGAGAGCGTGCTGCACGCGTACGAAGAGTTCGGGACCCGTGCGCCCGAGCGCTTTGTCGGGATGTACGCGTTTGCCCTGCTCGATCTGCGCGATCCGCAAGATCCGCTGATCGTCCTGGGACGCGACCGCCTCGGCGTGAAGCCGCTCTATTGGGCGGAGACCTCGGAAGGGCTCTGGTGGGGCAGCGAGGTCAAGACCCTGCTCGCGTCGGGTCGCTTCCCGCGAGAACTGCGCCGCGAAGCCCTGCTCGACTACCTCGTGCAGGGTTACGTCGGTGGACCCGAGAGCGCCTGGGTCGGCATCCACCGTTTGCCTCCTGCGACGGTCCTGACGTGGAGCGCCAAGCGCGGCGTCAAGCTCGAGCGTTATTGGGACCTGCC
Organism: uncultured Planctomycetaceae bacterium; assembly: GCA_964402175.1. Classification (GTDB taxonomy): domain Bacteria; phylum Planctomycetota; class UBA1135; order UBA1135; genus JAWKUK01. The sequence goes on from CAYOBN010000088.1 coordinate 4,975, forward strand.
GACCGACGGCCTGCGCGGTCCAGCGACCGACGAAGAGGTCCTCGAGTGGATCGATCGCGCGGTGGAGTCGCGCCTCGTCTCGGAGGTGCCGCTCGGGGCGTTCCTCTCGGGCGGCATCGACAGCAACGCCGTCGCGACTTCGATGGCGCGCACGCTCGGTGGGCCGCCGGTGCTCTGCACGGTCGGCTTCAACGAGAAGACCCACGACGAGATGGAGCTCGCGCGCGCGACCGCGCGTGCGCTCGGGGCAGTGCACCACACGGAGATCCTGACGCCCGATCCGAAGGACGTCGTCGAAACGCTGCCGTACTTCTTCGACGAGCCCTTGGCGGATCCGTCGACGTTGCCGACGTGGCTCGTGTCGCGGATGGCGCGCCAGCACGTCACGGTCGCGCTGTCGGGCGACGGCGGCGACGAGACGTTCGCGGGGTATCGCCGCTACGTGCACGACCTCGCCGAGAATCGCGTCCGCAGCGCCGTCGGCGGGCCCGGACGGTCCATCTTCGGCGCCCTGGGGCGCATCTATCCGAAGCTCGATTGGGCGCCGCGTTTCCTGCGCGCCAAGACGTTCCTGTCGAACGTCGCAGAAGACCCTGCGCGCGCGTACTGGCACAGCGTCACGCACATGACGCGCGACGCTGCGCTCGAGCTGCTTGCTCCCGATCTGCGCCGCGCGCTCGGCGAGCACGATCCGTTCACGGCGTTCGAGGTCCACTATCGGCGCCCGGATGTGCCGTCGACGCTCTACCGCGCGCAGTACGCGGACATGCATACGTGGCTGCCCGACCGGATCCTGGCGAAGGTCGACCGCGCTTCGATGGCCGTCTCGCTGGAGGCGCGCGAGCCGCTGCTGGACCACCGCCTCGTCAGCCGCTTTGCGAACCTGCCCGACGAAGAGAAGGTGCGCGCGGGCCGCGGCAAACACCGCCTGCGCGAGGCCCTGCGCGGGCGAGTGTCCGCCGACGTGCTCGATGGCGCCAAACGTGGCTTCGATACGCCGCTGACGGCGTGGACCCGCGGTGCGCTGCGCCCCGCGGTCGAAGACGCGCTGCGCGCCCTGCCGACCGATTGGTTCGATCGCAGAGCGCTCATGGCGCGCCTCGAAGAGCACCTCTCCGGACGGCGCAACCACGACCGACTGCTCTGGTCGTTGTTGGTCCTCGAACACTGGCGCCGGCGCCACGAAGTCGCCCGGCTCGGCGCGTGAACATCGCGGTTGTCACCAGCCTGTACCCCGTGCCCGCGCGCCCGTTCGAGGGCATCTTTGCCGCGCGCCGTTGGGAGGGCATGCTCGCACGCGGCCACGCCGTGCGCGTCGTGCATGCGCTGCCATGGGCGCCGTTGCCGATCGGGCGCTATCGCGCGCTGGCGACGGCGCCCGCCCACGAAGTGCGCGGCGGGATCCCCGTCGAGCGCCCGCGTCACTTGCATGTGCCGGGCCGTCCCCGCGGCAACGCGGTGCGCTTTGCGCGGCGCGCGCTCGAGGCGCTGCTCGCCGGGCCGCGGCCCGATGTCGTCGTCTGCGACTACGCTTGGCCGGCTTCTGCGCTCGCGCCGCTACTGCGCGCTGCGCGTTGGCCCGGTGATCCGCGCCGTGTGCCGTGTGTCGTCAACGGCCGTGGCAGCGACGTGTTGCAGGTCGCCGGGGAGGCTGGTCTCGGCCGCGACCTGGGCGCGAACCTCGCGCAAGCCGATGGTTGGTGCGCGGTCAGCCAGGACCTCGTCGATGCGATGGACCGGGTCGCTGGGGGGGCTCTGCACGGGTGGCTCGTGCCGAACGGCGTCGACATGGAGCTCTTCTCGCCCGGCGAGCGCGCCGCCGCGCGTCGCGCGCTGGGCCGCACCGAAGAGGGCACCCTCGTCGTCGTCGTCGGGCACCTCATCGAGCGCAAGGACCCGTTGCTCGCGCTGGAGGCGTTCAACGCCGGGGCCCCCGAAGGAGCGCGCCTCGTCTTCGTCGGCCGCGGGCCGCTCGCGGACGCCGTCGCAGCCCGTGCCCAAGAGCTCGGGCTCGCGGGGCGCGTCGAGCTCGTCGGTGAGCGACCGCCCGCTGAGCTGCGCGACTGGTACCGTGCGGCGGACGCGCTTATGTTGACGAGTCGGCGCGAGGGGCGTCCCAACGTGGTGCTCGAAGCGCTCGCTTCGGGCACTCCCGTGATCGCGACGGAAGCGGGGGGCACTGGTGAGCTACTGCGCGACCCGCGTTGGCTGGCGCGCGGCCGCGAACCGCGCGCCGTCGGTGCGCTGCTAGGGGCGGTCCTTGCGGCGCCTCCGACTGCGGAGGAGCTGCGCGCCGTCGTCGAGCCGCTCTCGTGGCGGGCCAGCTTCGAGACGCTCGAGCGATTCCTCGCGACGGCGGTCGCCGCCGTCCGATCTGACGAAGGGAGCGCTGCGTGAGGATCCTCTACCACCATCGAACGCAGGCCGACGACGGCCAAGCGGTGCACATCCGAGCGCTCGTCGACGCCTTCCGCGCGGAGGGCGCCGAGGTGCGTGAGGTCGCGCTGGTCGAGAGGTCTGCGGGCGCCCAGCCGGGCTCGGCGCCGGTCGCCGAAGCTGGCGGGCGTTGGTCGTGGATCGGTCGTGTGCCGGGTTTCGTGCGCGAGCTCGCGGAGTACGGTTACACGGTGCCTGCAGCGCGACGCCTCGAGCGCGCGCTGGGCGAGTTCCGGCCGGACTTCGTCTACGAACGCTACGCGTTCGGCAACCAGGCCGGTGTGCGGGTCGCGCGTCGCCGCGGCGTGCCGCTGGTGCTCGAGGTCAACTCGCCGATGGTGCAAGAGCTGACCCGTACCCGTGGGCTCTCGTTCCCGCGCCTTGCGGACCGCGTGGAGCGACGGATCTTCCAGAGCGCCGATCGCATCGCCGTGGTCACCGAGGTCCTGCGCGGCATCCTCATCGACCTCGGGGTGGCCCCCGAGCGCCTCTTCGTGACGCCGAACGGCGTGCACCTCGAGCTCTTCGCAGAGCCCGACCGCGAAGCCGCGCGGCGCGACCTCGGTGTGGCCGACGCAGTGGGACCGGTGTTCGGCTTCGTCGGGTACTACCGCGACTGGCACCGCCTCGATCTCGTCGTCGATGCGTTGGCTTCAAAGGCGCTCGAGACGGCGCACCTCGTGCTCGTCGGAGCGGGCCCGGTCGAGGGCGAGCTGCGTGCGCTCGCGCAGCGCCGCGGCTGTGCGGCGCGTGTGCATTTCGCTGGCAAGCGCCCGCACGATCGCATTCCGCGGGTGTTGCCGGCGTTCGATGTGGGCCTCGTGCCGGCGATCAATCCTTACGCGTCTCCCTTGAAGCTGCACGAGTACATGGCGGCTGGGGTGGCGACGATCGCGCCCGATCAGCCGAACCTGCGCGAGGTCCTGACCCACGACCACGACGCGCTGCTCGTCGCGCCGGGCGACGCGGACGCGATGCGCGCGGCGCTGGTGCGTTTGGCGGGCGATGCGGCGCTCTGCGCGCGCCTCGGTGCCAACGCAAAGCGCACGATCGTCGAGCGTGATCTGACTTGGCGTGGCAATGCCCGCCGCGTTCTCTCCGAGGTGGAGCGCATCCGATGAAGCCGGTACGCCACGCTTTCTCCTTCGACATCGAAGAGTTCTTCCAGGTCGCCAACCTGACCCATGCGTTTTCGCGGGAGTCTTGGGAGGGGGTCGAGTCGCGCCTTGATGTCGGCATGGATGCTCTGCTCGACGTGCTCGAGCGCACTGGCGCGCGCGCGACGATGTTCTTCTTGGGCTGGGTCGCCGAGCGTCGCCCGGACCTCGTCGCACGTTGCCATGCAGCGGGCCATGAGGTCGCGAGCCACGGCTACGAGCATCGGTTTCTCTGGGACATCGGCACACCCGCGGAGCTGCACCGCGATCTGGAGCGAACGGAGCGGGCGATCGAAGCTGCTGGTGTGCCGCGTCCGGTCGGGTTCCGAGCGTCGACCTTCACCTTGACTCGGCGGACGTGGTGGGCGTTCGACGTGTTGGCGGAGCGCGGTTATCGCTACGACTCCAGCGTGCATCCGGTGCGGCACCCGACGTACGGCGTGCCGGACTTCGCGCCGGGTATCTCGCAGGTCGAGACGGCGAAGGGTCCGATCACGGAGTTTCCGGTGACGACGCTGCCTGTGTTCGGTCGCAACTGGCCGATCGGGGGTGGGGGATATTTCCGCCTCTTGCCGGGGGCGTTGCACCGGGCCGCGCTGGCGCGGGTCACTGCGCTGGAGCGGCCTGTGGCGTTGTACTTCCATCCTTGGGAGTTCGACCCGGGGCAGCCGCGTATCGACGCTCCGTGGAGCAAGCGGTTTCGGCACTACGTGGGGTTGTCGCGCAGCCTCGATCGGCTGGAGCAGCTCGCGCGGCGTTGGCGGTTTGGGACGATGTTGGAGGTGTTGGAGTCTACGCCGGGCGGTTAGCGGCTGTAGCGCGGTTGGGCGTGGTCCGTGCTGGGGTGGGCGCTGCGGGATGTGGTTCGTGGCGTCGAACGGTACCAGGTACGACTGGGCGGTGAGGGAGCGCGCGCTGCGCGCGCGCTCGCGCGCGCGAAGCGCGCGCCCTCACCGCCAAGTCGTACCTGGTACCGTTCGACGCCACGAACCGGCAATGCGCCTACTTCGGCGCCGTGCGAGTGTCCGATGCGTCGGTCCGGAGTCGCTCGGCGATGCCGCGGTAGCACGCGAGCAGCGGTAGCACATAGGGATCTTTCGAGGGCAGCGCTTCGAGCTCTGCCGTCACCTTCAGGCAGCGCTCGATCAGCGAGGCTGCATCGGGCAGCGGTTGTTCACCCGGACGCTCGACCTTGCTCGAGGCACGCACCTCCTGTTGGCGCGGGAGGTCCTGGTGCCACTGCAAGTAGGCAGCTGCGAGCGCCGTCCCGACCCGTAGCACATCGACGCTGCCGTCCGGGGAATCACGGCGATTCCAGATCGCCTCGAGCTCGTCGATGATCGCGGGGAACACCGGGAACGGCTCGCGCAACCGCAGTTGTGCGACGACAAAGCGCGAACGCCCGTTGCGCCCTTTGCTCAGTTGATCCGCTCGGACGATGAACTGTGTCGCCTCGCCACGCGAGCCCTGGCGCCGCGCCATCAACTCCGCCAGCGCGTAGAGCGTGGCAGGGCGCTCTTCGATCGCGAGCACGGCGCGGTAGAGCATCTCTGCGCGCGCGAGGTCGCCAAAGCGTTCGGAGATGCGCGCTGCGAGCTCCCAGAGGTCGACGTCCCCAGGGCGAGCGGCGAGCTCGGATTCGACGAGCTCACGCGCGAGCTCTGGCGCGATCTGCAAGGTCGCATCGATCCACGCTCGCGTACTGCCACGGCGCAGTGCTTCCAAGGCGCGTCCCCCAGCTTCCCGGCGCAGACGCGTCAGCTCGAGACGGGCCCGTGAAGCCCGCTGGGACGGACCGTGCAGCGCGTCCCCGCCATACTGCACGTAGGCGAGTGCGACGTAGGGATCGGCCGGGAAGAGACGTGTCACAGCGACCAAGCGTGCCGAGAGTTCTTCCGGGGCGATGCCGCCGCGCTGTTTGAAGTCGGGTGCCGCCGCTTTGCGCAGAGCGTCGACCAAGTGGTCTGCGACGGTCACTGCAGCCTCAGCAGGTGCGACCTCTGCGGCGCCACGCAAGTGCTCCACTGCCAGTCCATGTTGGCCGATCCGCGTCAGCGCCACTCCGAGTGCGTATCGCGCTTCGAAGTCGCTGCGCCGCTCGCGGGTAAGCGCCTGGCCCAGCTCGGTGATCGCGCGCTCGACCTTGCCGGTCAACGCCTCGTTCGACGCACGCGCGAGCGCGAGCTCGATGGGGTCTTCGATCGTGCGCTCGCCCAACGCGACGACGCGCGCGACCCGCGCAGCCGCCAGCGGCTGCGCCAACGGATCGGCACGATGCTCCGCTCGCAACGTAGCGAGGTGCTCGTCCCACGCCGGTCCAAACGCGGGGAACGACTTCCGCAGCCTCTCCAAGGTTCGCGCCTCGGCGCCGCGATCACCTGCCGAACGTTCGATACGAGCGGTCAGCCAAGTCGGCCAGAGCGCGCCGGCGCGCTGCTCCTGCAGAAGGCGCAGCTCTTGCAGCACGATGGGGTGCCACGCTGGCCGCTCCGCCACCAGCAGCAAACACAGCAACTCCCGCGGATCGTGGCGTCCGCGACGGCTACCGAGCAGTGTCTCCGTGGCTTCGGCGACAGCTTGCGGACCGAACCACGGTCCGAGCTCGATGGGGGATCCTTCGAGCGCCTGGGCTGCAGCGCGCAGCAGCGCCCAATCCGCAGCGCGCGGGAATGCGGCGACGCCGCGCTCCGCCAAGCGTCGGCCGAACGACAAACGCTCTTCGAAGAGCGTCAGGCACACCTCCTCCGCCGGGCTCGCCGTGAACCCCGCCGCGCGCAGCGCAGCGACCGCCTCCGGCAGATCCAGCCAGCGCCGATCCCGGACGAGGTGGAACACGCGCGCGAGCTCGGGTACACCGTCCGTGGCGTACGCCTCAGCGCGCTCGATCGCCTCCTGGAGGCGCGCGCCGTCGCGCGTCGCAAGGGCGTGGCGTACGAGCGCGGAATAGAACGCGGGTGTGCGTGTATCCGGAGCGCTGTCGAGCGCCGCAAGCAGCGGCTCAGCGAGCTCCGGGCGCTGGGCTGCGAGCAAGAGCTCCAAGGCTTCGAGGCGAGCTTCCGCGCGGAAGAGCCCGCTCACGAGCTTCTGGACCAGCGCTTCGAGAGCTCCGGCATCGCCCCGCACGAGCTGCGCTTGCAGGGCCGTGAGCGCGGCTCTGCCCGCGTATTCGGGCCGCTCGAACAGAGGTTCGAGGTCCGCGAGCGCGTCCTCCGCGCGACCGGCTTTCAGCCGCACGCGGGCCCGCTGCAGCGCAAGGTCCGGGGCGGATGCGATCGCGGTGACCCCGTCGAGCAAAGTGGCTGCCCGCTTGAAGTCACCATCGAGCGCAGCGAGCTCCGCTGCGGTGGGCCGTCCGAAGCGTTCGGGGGCGATCTCACACGCGCGCATGAGCTCCGCACCAGTGAGCGGTGTCTTCAGTCGCGCGAGGAAGCCGTCTGTGACCGCGTCCGCGCCGACGAGCTCGATGCGGTGCAAGATGGAGCGTGTGAGCGCAGCCGGCGACGAATACAGCAGCTGCGCTTCGATCAGTACGTCGAGCACGGGGACGAGCCGCGGATAGGTGCGCAGCATCTGCTCGGCCATCGAGCGCGCTTCGTTGAAGCGCCCCTCCGCCAGGTGATTCTTCGCGATCCGCCAGAGCACCGACGGGCCGAGCTTACGCAGCGGTTTGCCGTCCGGGTACAGGCGGCTCTCCGCCAGCAGCTCCGCGAGCTCGAGGCCGTCGCTCACCAGCGCTCGGTCGCCGGCCTCGGTCCAGCGCGGCAGGAGCTCCGCGGTCCGCTTGGGTTCACGGTCCAGGGCCGCGGTGTAACGCGCTTCGACCCGCTCCCACGCGGGGCTCGCGCCCTCGGATTCGAGCTCGGCGAGGCGGACCCAATCATCCGCATCACTCGGCGCGCCGGACATCAGCGCTGTCGCCAAGTTGATGCGCTCGGCCTCGTTCTCGCCCAGTGCGCGGTAGCCGTCTGCCAACAAGAACCACGTTTCGTCGCGAGCTCCGGAGTAGGGCTCCTCTTCCACCTTGTTGCGCGCGAAGTTCTCCAGCATGCGCAGCGCAGCTTGTACGGCTTGAGTCGGTACTTCGTACTGCGGGTTCGTACGCAGGGCGAGGTCGACGGAGAGCACACCCGAGGCCGCATAGAAGAACCCGCTCCAGTACACGCCGAGCGCGCCACCGATTTCGCGCAGGCCTCGTGCGGCGCTGCCGACCGCGCCCAATTGCCGGTTCTTCAACAACAGGGTCGCTGCACGGCGGTAGAACTCGAGGTCGCCCCCGTAGGTCCAGTCCCACGTCGCGAGCACTTCACGCGCGCGCTCCATGCGGCCGGTCCGTTCGAGCAGCGGGAGAGTCACCGCGACCGCGGTGGGCGCACGGCGCACCTCCGGCAACGTGCGCGCCGCAAGCATCAAATCTGCGGCTTCGTCCGCGCGATCGATCAGTGCCAGATGCTGCGCGATCGCAGCCGCACCGTCGACGGTCGGCGCGAGCGCCATCGAACGACCGAACGCTTCCAGCGACGAACGCGAATAACGACCGGCTTCGTTGATCAGATCGAGCACCCGCGTCAGCGGCGCGGTGTCGTGTGTACGGAAGATCGCGCGCAGCTCCGCGAGGAGCTCCGCGGAGCGCGGGTCCTCGACGCCGCGCGCGCTGGCTTCGACGACGATCACCTCTGCACGCTTCGCGCCCTTCTCGTCGAGCGACTCACGGCAGAGCTGCTGCGCTTCAGCGCGCCGACGATCTGCGAGGGTGCCCTCGAGTCGCCCGCGCAGGTCGTACGCTCCGGCAGTCAAGGCGTCTTCCGCTGCGCTGCGGGCGAGCAAGCGCTGCACACGCGCGAGCGCTGCCTCGGTCTGCCCCTCGGCGGTCATCAGCTCGGTCGCTTCCAACTCGAGCTCACGCAGGTCCACCGGCGGATACGCCGAGAGAATGCGCTCCAGGTCCTCGCGCGCCGAGCCGTGGGCGCCGATCGCGCGATAGAGGCGCGCGCGCGCGGCGTGCAGGTCCCGTGCGAGCTCCGGCTCGACCTCGAGGCCGAGGCCGTCGATCGCTTTTGTCAGGCGGCGCAAGGCCTCCTGCTGGTCGAGGGCTCCCGAGCGACGCTCGCGCTCGAGGCGCTCGACGAGGGCTCGCGGGTCCTCGTTCTCGGGCGTAAACGCCCGCTGGAGCCCGAGGGCACCGAGGCCCGCTGCGACGAGCAACGCCGTGGTCGTGGTCCACTTCATGGGAGATCGTCGTGGCAGTCTAAGCCCCGTGGGGCCCGAAAGAGCGCTCGAGCAGGCCGTACTTTCGCATCTTGTTGAAGAGCGTCGAGCGGTTGATGTCCAGCATCTTCGCCGCGCGGTCGCGTCGGCCTTCGGCCAGCTCCAGGGCCCGCACGAGGATCTGGCGTTCGGGTTCCTCGAGCGCTTCGCGCAGCGACGGCAACTGCGTCGCCCCGGCGAGCCATCCGAGCCCGAGCTCCAGGGTCGCAGCCGGGCCGCGAGCGGCGTGGGGCGCCGCTTCGGGGGCGAGCTCTTCGCCCAGATCCGCGCGCGTCAGCTCGGTCCCGCGAGCGAGGAGCACCGCCCGCTCCAGGGTGTGCTCGAGCTGCCGGACGTTGCCCGGCCAGCGGTGCGCGGCGAGGCACGCGAGCGCGTCCGGCTGCACTCCCGTTACAGGTTTGCCATATTCCGCCGCGAAGCGCTCGACAAAACGCTGCACGAGCGGCACCAGGTCGCGCGGGCGATCGCGCAGCGGGGGCACCCGCACAGCGACGACCTTCAGGCGCCAGTAGAGGTCTTCGCGGAAGCTCCCGTCGCGCACACGCGCTTCGAGCGCCGCATTGGTGGCCGCGATGACGCGCACGTCGGTCGTACGCGTGTGGGACTCACCGACGCGCTCGAAACGGCGCTCCTGCAGCACACGCAGCAGCTTGACCTGCAACTCCGGCGGCGCGCTGTCGACTTCGTCCAAGAAGAGCGTGCCGCCGTCGGCCACCTCGAAACGGCCTGCGCGGGCGCTGTCTGCGCCCGTGAACGCGCCTTTGGCGTGGCCGAACAGCTCGGCTTCCAGGAGCCCCGCGGGCAGCGCGCCGCAGTTCACCTCGACGAACGGCGCCGCCGCACGCGAGGAACACGTGTGTACCGCACGCGCGAGCAGCGATTTGCCCGTGCCCGTCTCGCCGGTGACGAGGATCGTCGCGCGTGTGTCCGCGACGGCCTCGAGGGTGCGCAGGACCTCGCGCAGAGCGGGGTCCCGCGTCACGATGCTGCCGAACGTATGGCGCTCTGCGAGGCGCTCGCGCAGCCGTCGGTTCTCGTCTTCGAGCACGCGGCGCTCGAGCGCCCGTCCGACCGCGCGCACGGCATCGGAGTCGTCTGCGTTCGGCGCCAGCGCCTCCAGACCGAGCGCTTCTGCCTCCGAGCGTGTGCCCACACACAGGAGCGCGGGCGAGCCAGCGAGCGCCGCCAGCGCCCGTACGTCCTCAGGGAGCGCATCGCGCCCCGAGACGAGGATCACCTCCCAGCGATCCCGTCCGAGCACGCGCGCGAGCTCGCTGCCGCCCGTGTGGTGGCTCGCTGCGCAGCCGCCCGCCGCGAGCGCGGCCGCGATCCGTCGCCCGCGCTGGACGTCGCGGTCCAGCACGAGCGCATTGCGCCCGCGCAGCGGCGAACTCGCGGGATCGCGCGAGGGGTAGGGCCGGGGCACAAACGTGTCCGCAGGGCCCCCTTCAGAGCCGTCCGCCGCACTTTGGGGCGCGGAGGGGCCAAACGCGCCGTCCCCGGGCTCCGGGGCGCGCCCGCTGTCGAGATCGTTGGACGTATCCACGTCCATCCCCTTCGACGTGGCGCGGTCCGGGACTGGAGTCGGGGCCGGCCGCGATCGCTCAGGTGCGCGGCAGCTTGGCCCGGAACACGAGGCGCTCGCCCGAGGTTCGCTCGAGCGCGAGGTCGCCCCCGTGGCCGACGAAGATGCCCCCGGCCGCCGCCAGCGCGTTGGCGCCGACCTGCGGCAGCCGGCTGCGCAGGGCGTAGGGCTCCAGGATCGTCGCGGGGGCGAGGCCCGCCAGGCGGCCCGCGGCGAAGTCGACGCGCACCTCCAGCGCAGCGTCGTCGAGCGCGCGCACCTCGGTCCGTACGACGTCCTCCGGCCCGCCCGCTTCGGCGGCGACCACGAGCAGCGCGTCGAGGCCCGCAGCGAGGAGACCCTTGTCCGCACGGGCGACGAGGCCTGCCCCGCTGCGGAACAGGAACCGGGGCCGGCCGGCGCGGCCGACATCGGGCCGCTGGGCGAGGGACGCGAGCGTCTCTTCGACGAGGACCGAGACGTCCACGGGCGTGGCCCCCGCCGACGGCGGAGCGGCGACACAGCCGAGGGTCCGCACGAACTGGCGCAGCCGCGCGAGCTCGCCGTCCAGGGCAGCGCGGGCGGGCGCTCCGCCTTCGGCAGCCGCGTGCGAAGCGAGCTCGGCGCGCTGGACGAGGTCCGCCAGGTCGGCCACCTGGTCGCGGTACCACCGCGGGAGCGGGGTCAGCGGTGTGACCGCTCCCGGGGTCTCCGCGCGGGGCGCCCTGCTGGGCGACGGGGCGGGCTCCGGCGCGTCGAAGAACGCCTCGAGCTCCTCCTTGGTGAGGAGCGGCTCGTCGAGCTCCAGCGCGCTGTGCACGGGGCGGCGACCCGGGGCGCGCTGCGGCTGCGGGGGCGCCTCGAACGGGCCGCCGAGGTCGTCATCGGACAGCGGATCGTCGAACGGGGGCTCCCCGTCGTCGAGGGGCTCGTCGGGCTCGAGATCGCCGTCCAACTCGGTCTGTCGGTCGTCGAACTCGGCGGGCGGAGGCGGCGCCTGCGGCACCCCGACGGCGCCTGCAAACCCCGCCAGGATCGCCTCGATGCGGCCGAGGTCCGGGTCGAGGCTACCCGAGGTGCTCCTTGCGGAGCGCAAGCGCGGCCCGCTGCGTGGCGCTTGCTGCGGCTCTGCGGGTTGCGCTTGCGCCTCCCTAGCCCCGCCCGAAACAGCCAATTGAGGCACCGGCCACGTCGTCACGTCGAGCGGCCACGGTCGGAACGGATCCTCGGGCGCCGCGAGGGCGCCGAGCCGGGGCAGGTCCTCGCCGTCGCCCGTCCAGAGGACCCGCAGGCCCGCATGGCGCGCGCGCAGGCGGCGCAGGAGGCCCAGGTCCGCGAGGGGCGTCGCCGCGACGTCGAGCACCAGCCAGCCCAGGGAGCCCGGCGCCAGGTCCAGGGCCTCGGCGAGGTCCTCGACGTGGCTGAGCCCGGGCCGGCTTCCGCGGCCCAATGCCGCAGCCAGCGCACCGAGGCGCGCGCCTGGACCGAGCACCGTGCTCACGGGACCTTCCATGGGACCCCATCGTACGCGGCGGCGGCCCACGTTCCAGCGCTCTGGCGCCCACTCCGGTGAAAGATTTTCCTCGCGCCGCGCCCTCGGCGCGCGCGATCCAAGGGAAGGTTCACGGGTCGGCGCACACGCGCCGAGCCGCGCGCCGCCTATCCTCCCCGACCCCATGGCCCGCCCGGTGCTCGACCTCTCCCTCGTCGTCCCCGTCTACGACGAGGAGGACAACCTGCCGATGCTGCATCGCGAGATCCAGCAGCACGTCGGCGGGCTCGGGCTCTCGTGGGAGGTCGTCTACGTCGACGACCGGTCCCGCGACCGCAGCTTCGAGGTGCTGCTGGGCCTGCGCGCCGCCGATCCCCACGTCCGGATCGTGCGTTTCCGCCGCAACTTCGGCCAGACGCCCGCGATGGCGGCCGGGTTCGAGCACAGTCGCGGACGTGTCGTCGTCACGCTCGACGCGGACCTGCAGAACGACCCGGCGGACATCCCGCGCCTCGTCGAGCGCCTGGACGACGGCTTCGACATCGTCGTCGGTTGGCGGAGGCGCCGCCAGGACGGGCTGTGGCTGCGTAAAGTGCCGTCGCGCATCGCCAATCGCCTGATCGCGCGCATCACCGGCGCGTTCGTGCACGACACGGGTTGCACGTTGAAGGCCTTCCGCCGCGAGCTCATCGAGAACCTGCCGATCTACGCGGAGCAGCACCGCTTCCTGCCGGTCCTCGCCCTCGCGAGCGGCGCGCGCATCGCGGAGCTGCCCGTGAACCACCGACCCCGCATCCACGGTGTCAGCAAGTACGGCATCGGTCGCGCAGTGCGCGTCGCGCTCGACCTGTTGACGATGAAGATGCTGAGCTCGTTCTCGCGCAGTCCCCTGACGTACTTCGCGTTACTGGCGAGTCCCTTCGTGCTCCTGCCCACGCTCTACCTCCTCATCGGTGCTTGGGGCTTCGGCGGCGTCAACTTCAGCAGCAACTGGGGCCAAGCCGCGTTGCTGACCTTCATCCTCGTCTCCATGGCTGGCATGTACTTCCTCATGCTCGGGCTCCTCGCGGAGCTCGTCGTCAAGGTCTCGGGGCGCCCGTTCGACCCGCTCGTCCACAGGGGTAACCCATGAGCCAGCCCGAGCCCGCGACCCCGGTTCATCCGCTGCTGTCGAAGTCGTGCGACGTCACGCTCGTCGTACCCATCACCTCGCCCAAAGCCGAGTTCGAGCAGGTCGTCGCTGCATTCACCCGCGAGCTGGAGCGCCTCGGGCGTTCGTGGGAGTGCATCCTCGTGTTCGACGGCATCAAGGGTGAAGCCTTCGACCGCGGCGTCGCGCTGCAGCATGCCAGCAATGGACGCATCGGCACCATTGCCCTGCACCGTCCCTTCGGCGAGTCGGTCTGCCTCTCCAGCGCGTTCGAGAACTCGCACGGCGAGCTCCTGTTGACCCTGCCGCAGTACGTGCAGATCGATCCACACGAGCTCGGCAAGCTCTTCGAAGCGATCGACAACGGCGCCGACATGGCGGCGACACGCCGTCACCCGCGGGTCGATTCACGGCTGAATCAAGTGCAGTCGGCGATGTTCAACTGGGTCGTGCGTATCGTCACGGGCGCGAACTTCCGCGACCTCAACAGCACGACGCGCCTCATGCGGCGCGAGGTGCTCGAGCAGCTTACGATCTACGGCAGCATGTACCGCTACCTGCCCGCGACGGCCTACCGTCAAGGGTTCCGCGTCGACGAGGTGCCCGTGCGGCACCTCGCAGAGTGGGGCGGGACCTCGGTGTTCGGTCTCGGCGTCTACCTGCGCCGTGCGCTGGATGTCGTCGGTTTGATGTTCCTGTCGCGCTTCACGCACAAGCCGCTGCGCTTCTTCGGCGCGCTCGGCGGTGCGGCGATCTTCGTCGGCGCACTGCTCGTCGCCTGGCAGCTCGGGATGTGGGCGCTCGGAGACGGCAGCTACGGGCTCTATCAGCGCCCCTCGTTCCTCTTCGGCGTGCTGCTCGTCGTGCTCGGCTCACAAACGATCGGGTTCGGCCTCGTCGGCGAGATCATCATCTACACGCAGGCGCGCAACCTGCGTGAGTACCGCATCGAGAAGGTCTACGAGTGAGCGGCGACATCGAGGTCCGATTCAGCACCCCCGCCGACGACGCAGCCCGCGATCACTTCGTGCGCGCGACGCCGCGTGCGACGTTCTTCCACTTGGCCGGCTGGCGCCGTGTCGTCGAGCGTGTCTTCCGTCACGAGCCGCTGGATCTCCTGGCGCTCGACGGCGGCGAGGTCGTCGGTGTGCTCCCGCTCATGGGCTGCCGCGGCCTGCGCGGTGGGAGGGCCTTGATCTCGTCCCCGTACGCGGTCTATGGCGGACCGATCGGTACCTCGCCGGAGGTCGAGCGCGCGCTCTTCAACGCTGCGGAGAAGCGCGCGATCGAGCTCGGCGTGAAGCGCCTCGAGCTGCGCTGCCTCGAGGACCCGGGCCTCGACTTGCCGCGCTCGGAGCTCTACGCGACCTTCATTCGCGAGCTGCCCGAGAAGGCCGCGGACGTCCTGCCGCGTATGCCCAAGAAGTCGCGCGCCGATGCGCGCAAAGCGCGCCAGGAGTACGGCCTCACCCTCGAGGAAGGGCGCTGGTTCGTCGCGGACCTGGTCCGACTCTTCCACCGCAACAAACGCAGCCTGGGCTCACCCGCCATGCCGGCGGCTTGGTTCGCGGAGCTCCTGCGGGAGTTCGGCGATCGAGCCACCGTGCACCTCGTGCGCCACGGCGCGGAGCCGCTCGCGGCGGTGATGTCCTTCCTCTTCCGCGATACGGTCCTGGCATACCACTCCGGTACCGGTGTCGACGTCGACCGCAACTACAAAGCGAGCGTCTTCATGTACCTCGCCCTGCAGGAGTGGGCGGTCGAAGCCGGCTACCGTGCGTTCGACTTCGGTCGCAGCCGCAAGGATTCGGGCCCCTTTGCCTTCAAGACGCACCAGGGCTTCGAGGCGCGGGACCTGCATTACCGCTATCGCCTCGTCCGTGACCGCGAGACACCCTCGCTCAATCCCAGCAACCCGAAGACGAAGGTCCTACAGGACACCTGGAGCCGGCTGCCGCTCTGGCTGACGACCGCGCTCAGCACACCCGCTGCGCGCTACCTGCCCTGACGGTGTTACATTCGGGCGCGTGAAGCTGGCCCCTTTGCGACCCTCCGCGCGCGCTGCGCTCGTCCTGGCCGCGGTAGGGGCTCTGGTGATCGCGCTACGCTTCGCGCCCGGTGCAGCACTTGCCATCGGAGGCTTCGAGCGCCACACCGAGCGCCTGACCGGCGGCGGTGCGGCCGGCTTGACCGTCGAAGTTCAAAGGGTCGACGTCCTGGTCCTGGACGACCACGTGCTTGCGACAGAGGTCGCGACGCGCCTGGCCGAGGATCTCCGCCGCCGCTGCGGCGCGGCTGCGGTCGACATCCGGGTGCACCAGGTTGCGAGCGCCCCGTTCATCTCGCGGGTCCCGGGCGCGGTGGATGTGCTGGCGCTCGTCGATCGTGTGCACACCGTGCAGGAGGACTTCGGGCTGTTCCACGCCTTCCAGGTCCGCCTGAACGTCAGCATCGGCCGTCCACCGCGCGCGCTCGAAGGGGCCCGCGGGGAAGGGTCATGGCACGCCGAGTATTCGATCGACGCACACTTCGATCAGCTGTTCGGCGGCCCCCGGGACGCGGAGCACCGCGCGGCGAACACGATCGAGGTCGCGCTGGGGCGGGTGTTGGATCAAGTGGTGTGGCGCGGTGTGGATGCGGGGGGGCGAGGGGTGGGGGAGGAACTGCCCGAGGTCGGGTGGGAGCTGCCGCCGTGGCTCCCTGCAGGGACGCTGCAGCGCCTCTACGACATCGTTCGGGCCGACGGCACCCGTGAGCGGGTCGTGCAGATCGATACGGCAGGGGACTGGCGGCGGGCTCTGTCCGCCTCGGCGGAGCGTGCGCGGAGGGAGGGGTGGTCGGTGTTGCACCGTGTGGACGAGGCATGTGGTGAGGGGTGGGCGGTGCAGCGTGACGGGGTGTGGGTGGAGCTGTGTCTGGCGTACATGCAGCACATTCCGCGCGTGTCGAAGGAGCAGCGGCAGGTGTTGACGGTGCGGGTGGTCGGGGGGCGGTGAGGGGGGGCAGTTCGGGTGTCGGTGTGCGCCGAATCAAAGGGCTGCCCGGACCCAAGGGAATGAGCGGGGGCGGGGGGGCGTCCGTCCCCGAGGGGCGACCGCGAGCGGGCAACCGGCGCGCCCTACGGGCACGCCGCTTGCGGCGCCCGCGGTTGCGCCCCTCGGGGACTACGGGCCCGGCGAGATGTACGCCTCCTGCCCGCCCGCCTGAAGGGCGAGCGGGCGGGCAGGAGGCGAAGCGAATGGACTACCAGAGAGCGCAGGGGAGTGAACGTGTTCGGCGCGAGGGTCCAGGCGGCGCTGCGAATGGAGAGGCCCGGCTGGTGGCGCATATGCGGGACGGGCGTGTGCGCCGAATCAGACGTTGGTGCGGCTGGACGGATCGACGGCTGGACGGCTCGATGGCTCGATGGCTCGATGGATGGCTCGGGCTCGTTGGTCGTAGCTCTGGCGGCCTGACGCGATGTGCGCGGAAGCGAATGCGAACTGGACTGGTGGCTGATGGCTGTTGCACGCGGACATCGCAGCGCGTCCGGATACCGCCCGGCCCTGAGGCAGGAGTTCGTCCGGGCTGTCCTGAGCGGAGCGGCTTCGATTCGGCGCACATGACGGCGGTGACGGCGGTGTACGCCACCAGCCGGGCCTGTTCGTTTGCAGCGCTGCCTGGACTCTCGCGCCGAACACGTGCAGTCTCCTGCGCTCTCTGGGAGTTGTCACTTTCGCCTCCTGCCCGCCCGCTCGCCTTCTAGGCGGGCGGGCAGGAGGCGTGGTGTT
>CAYOBN010000089.1:0-21277 GCA_964402175.1 uncultured Planctomycetaceae bacterium
CGCATTGCGGGCAGCGCGCACTTCGCCGGCGGCTCAGGGGCAGAACGTCAGCGACAGCCCGTTCGTCAGGTTGAAGCCCGCGCCGCCCGCGCTCAAGTCGCGATACAAGAACTGGAAGTTCCACGTCTCACCCGCCGACACCTGGCCCTGCGGGATCGGTGGCGCGGTGTTGTCGTAGGCGAACGTGGCGATGCCCAACAGGTCCACCGGACGCGCCGGCAAGCGCACGATCAACCCGAGCGTCGTCGCTCCGAGGCACAGGTTGCCATTGCCCAAGGACGTCTGCGTCTGGTCCGGGGACATCGCGAAGATGCCCACCGAATTCGGCGGACATTGGATCGCTCCCAGCACCAGGTCGTTCGCCGCGATGCTGCCGGTGCCGCTCGCGACGAGCTCGCCCGGAAGGCCCGTCGAGTTCGCTGTTGCGGTGCAGTAGTTCACGAACGCGCTGTTACAGCCGCTCTGGCAGAGCTCGAAGACCTCGAGGTCGTCGATGCCGGCCTCCACGATCGAGCCGCTGCCCAGGTCCGCAGCCACGAACCGCAACCGGACCGACGCCGTCGGCGCCACGCGGTCGGCGACGCGGAACGCGTGACGGAACCAGCCGCCAGCGGTCTCGGGGCCGGTCGGGCCCACGACCTCGACGTTGGTCCATGTCGCCCCGCCATCGTTCGAGATGTCGATCACGAAGGTGTCCGCGTTCGGGTTCGCGCCCGCGTTGTTGCTGTACCAGCGCCAGTACGCGATGTACGGGTCCGCGCTGCCCGACAGGTCGAACAGCGGGCTCAACAACGTCGTCGCTCCGCCGTCGACGTCGGCTTCACCGACGGCGCCGCCCGGCGTGCCGTTCTGCGTGACGTAACACACCGTGCCGGCGGGGGTGCGGTCCTCGCTCGGTGCGGCCGCGGTGCCGATCGGGGCCACACGCTGCCATACCCCCGTGGTCGCCGTATCGCCGGGCGCGCCGACGCTCCAGCCGCTCGGGGCCTCCAGCGCATCGACGAGGAGCGTGCGCGGGTCGGCGACGAGCGCCGTGAAGGAGCCCGTCGGTGCATCGAGCGGCGCCGTCGCCACGACCCCGCTGACCAACGGGAAGCGCACGTAGTAGCGCACCGTCGTCGGGCAGCTCGCCGCCGGGAACGTCCCCTCGTAGAGCTCGCCGCCGAGGTGCACGAGCGACTGCGCGACGAAGCCCGCACCCGCGTCGATGAAGAGCTGCGCGGCGCTCGGCACCGGCGCGGAGGCGCCCGCGACGACGCGCACGCGCAGCGTGTCGCCACCGGCCGGCGCGAGGGTCTCCGGCTGACCGTTCGGGAAGCTGATCGACGCGCCCGGAGGCGGCGTGAGCTGCATCGCGCGGTGGGAGTTCACCCGACCGTGACCGTATTCGTCGTCCAGCCCGGGCGCGCCCAGGTCATCACACGACGCGCGCAGGATGTCCTCGACCTCCTGCGGCGTGAGGCCCGGATTGCGCGACCAGATGAGCCCGCAGAGCCCCGCCGTGATCGGGCACGCAAAGCTCGTGCCGCTGACGGAGCTGTACGACGTATCCGAGTTCCGACTCGTCGTACGGATCGAGCTGCCCGGCGCCATCAGGTCGACGCGCGAGCCGTAGTTCGAGAACGACGAGCGCGTGTCGCTCGAGTTCGTCGCGCCGACGAGGATGACGCTGTCATCGCGCGCGCCCGTCAGGACTTGCCCGTCGTTGCCGGCAGCCCAGACGAGGAGCGCGCCGCGCCCGCGCACGTAGGTGCCCGCGGTGGTCACCGACGCGGACGTTCCGCCGCTGTACGAGACGCTCGCCACCCGGTCGCCGAGGTCCGCCGCAAGCCGAGCCGCAGCGGTCAGGTTCGACAGCGATGCGCTGCCGTCGGTGGAATCGGTGACCCGCATCGTGCGGTGCCCGAGGTTCCAACCGACACCCGCGACCCCGACGCCGTTGTCGCCGTTCGCCGCCGCCGAGCCCGAGCACAGCGTGCCGTGCCCGTTGATGTCATCGATGGGCCCACCCGCTGACTCGGACTGACCGCTCGGGATGTGGTAGCTCTCGCGGCGGTGCAGCAGCAGGTCCTGGTGGCTCGCACGGATCCCCGTGTCGCAGATCGCCACGACGATGTTCGGGTCACCCGTCTCGATGTCCCACGCCGCGCACGACGCCATCCGATTGGCGTCGTGGTGCCACTGCTGTCCGAGCTGCGGGTCGTTCGGGCACGCGATCGGGAACACGAGCCAATCCGGCTCGACGTACTCGAACCCGCCGGTCGCGATGAGGCGCGCCGCGAGCGCGGCTTCACCCTCTCCGCTCGGGACGCGCACCAAGTACTCGTCGGTCTCGGGGACGTAGCGCTCGAGCGCGTACGGAGCGAGCGCCGCGAGGGCCGCGCGCACCCGCGCCGCGTGTTGCACGGGCCCCAGCGCGGTCGCCCGGGGATGGTCCGCTTGCAGGGGGCGTGCGCAGAGCACGCCGCGCAGCTCGCGTTGGCCCGGGAGCTCCTGGAACGCCAGCGCGCCATCGGCCGTGGGCGAGGCGGCCGGAGCCGCCGGTTCCTGGGGGAAGCCGCTCGAGAGCGGCGCGGCCGCCATCAGCAGCGCGAAGCGCAGGGGGATCGTGTTGCGGGTCATCGGGGGTGCGTCGGGGAATGGCAGGTCAAACGTCCGACGGCCAGCCTACCGCTAGGTTCCGTGAGGACAGAATGAGCTGTCCCGCCCCGCGCCAGCCCTCACGTCGAGCCCGCGCGCCGACCGAGCTCCCTGCGTACGAGGCTCAGTTCGCGACCGGCTTCGCCCGTGACGCTCGTGTTCTCCTGCGCGCGGCGGACAAGGTACGGCAACACCTCGCGCACCGGCCCGAAGACGACGTACTTCGCGGCGTTGAAGCCGCCTTCCGCCAGGTTGAACGTGAGGTTGTCGCTCATCCCGAGGAGCTGCGCGAAGCGCACCTCCTGCGCGTCGCGAGCCAGTCCCAGCTCGTCCACGAGCTCCGCGCCTAGGCGTGTGCTCGCTTCGTTGTGGGTCCCGATCGTCGTCGTGATCCGCGCCGAACGCTCGAGGCAATAACGCAACGCCGCATTGAAGTCGCGGTGCGTCGCTTCGATGTTCGGTTGGATGGGCGAGGGGTAACCGAGCTCCGCAGCGCGCGCGCGCTCCTTCTCCATGTATGCGCCGCGCACGAGCTTCACGCCGAGTTTGTAGCCACGCTGCTCCGCGCGCTCCGCGCTCGCGCGCAGGAACGCGAGCCGGTCGTGGCGGTAGAGCTGCACCGTGGTCAGCACCACGACGCGCTCGCGGTTGTAGCGCCGCATCATCTCGTCGGCGAGCTGGTCGATCGTGCCCTGGAACCAACTCTCTTCGGCGTCGATGTAGAGCTGCGTGTTCGCCGCGGCCGCCGCGGCGCAGAGCTGATCGAGGCGCCGCACGACGGCTTCCAGCCGCGGGTCCAGCGGCCCGTTGAAGTCCAGCGACTTTGTGTTGTGCGCTTCGAGGACCTCGTTCGGCGCGATCCCCGTGACCTTCACGACGACGGCGCACGCTGCACGGTGGGTGCGGCCGAACTCGATGGCCCGCCGCACCTCGGCGCTGAAGCGCTCGAAGTCGGCCTCTTCGGACTTCGCCTCCGCGCCGTAGTCGAGGATGCTCGCGACGTGCCGCGTGTAGAGCCGCGCGATGCGCGGCGCGGCATCGTCCAGGTCCGCGCCGCCGACGAACTGACGAAAAATCGTCTGCCGCACGGCGTAACCCGCACCCGGCAGGCGCAGCTTCACGGCCAGCGCGCCGAGCCGCGACAGCGTGTTGGAGAGCCACGGCCGCCCGATGAGCGCGAACAAGAGGCTCGCGCGGCGCAGCTCCGCGTCGCTCTGGTGCTCGAACGTCTTCCGCGTGTCCTGGAAGTCCGGCAGGGGCCGGCGCAGAGGCGGTGGGGCCTTCGACATGGCGTGCATTGGAGCCGCCGGCGCGGTGCCGTACAACGGGCCGCGCAGCGCGGCAACGCGCCGCTCCTCAGGCGTCGGCCAGGGCCTTTTCGATCGCCGCCGTGAGCTCGGGATCCTCCGGCTTCGTGGTGCTCGCGTAGAACCCGCGGGGCTGCCCGTCCTTGCCGATCAGGTACTTGCCGAAGTTCCAGCCCGGCAGCTTCCCCGTGGCCGCGCCGAGCCAGCCGTAGAGGGGCGCCTGGCCCTCACCGGCCTTCACGCGCACCTTCGCAAACAGCGGGAACGTCGTCTTGTAGCGGTCGGAGCAGAACGCGGCGATCTCGGCGCTGGAGCCCGGCTCCTGGCCGCCGAAGTCGTTGCTCGGGAACGCCAGCACGTCGAAGCCGCGGGGCCCATAGCGCTCTTGGAGCGCCTGCAGGCCGCTGTACTGGCCCGTGAAGCCGCACTCGCTCGCGGTGTTCACGACGAGCACGACCTTGCCCTTCCACGCCGCGAGGTCGCGCGCCTCGCCGTCGATGCCCTCGGCGGTGAACGAGTGCAGGGCCTTCGCGCTGGCCTCCGGGGTCGTCGGGACGGAGGATTCGAACATGCCGGTGCAGCTCGCGGGAAGGAGGGTCGCCAGGGCGGCGAGCCAGGCTCGGGGAAGGATGCGCATGGTGGATCTCTTACAGGCATTCGCTCGCTGGGACCCCTCTGGATGCGCCGGCAGCCTCGCCGTGGGGGCGTCCATCGGGTCCAATAGGGGACCACGCTGATGGACCTCACGCACCTCTCCGCCGGTGGCTTCGGCCTGGGCCTCCTCGCGCTCGCTGTCGGTCTCGCGCTCGCCCAGCGACTGCGAGTCCGACACGAAGAGGTGTTCGTGCCGACGACGCTGTTCTGGCGCGAGGCGCTGCAGGACCAGCGCGCGCGCACGCTCGTGGAGCGTTTCCGCCACCCGTGGGCGTACGCGCTCGTGTTGCTGCTCGCCGGGCTCCTGTGGCTCGCGTTCGCCCATCCGGATGCGCGGCGCGAGGTCGGCACGCGCCACGTGCTGCTCCTGGACGGCTCGGCGGGGATGGCGCTGCCGGGCCGTTTCGACGCGGCGCTCCGCGCGCTGGAGCGCGAGCTCGCCGCCGCGCCGCGCGACCGCACGGAGGTGCTCTGGTGTGGGGCGGACGTGCACACGCTGCTCGCTCCCGGCGAGGACCGCGCGCTGCTCCGCGCGCGGCTCGCGGGACGCGTTCCGGAGGCGGCGCCCGCGAGCGTCGAGCGCGCCCTCCGCGAGCGCTCCCGCGCGAGCTGGTTGCGTTCCGGGGCAGCGCCCCCGGCGCCCGACTCGGACGCGCGCGTGCGCGCGGTCGTGTTCGGCGACGCGCCACTGCGCCCCGACGACCGGCCTTCGAGGGTCACGCTCGAGCGCGCGGACCTCGGCTCGCGCCCCACGGCGGAGCTCGCCCTGACGGCGGTCGGCATCGCACCGGCCGCGTCGGGCGATTGGACCCGCGTCGACGTCCTCGCCACGGTGCGGGGGGCGGGCGCGTCGGACGCAGTGCTCGATTTGGCGCGGGCCGATGGCGCGCCGCTCGGGGGAGCGCTGCAGCGGGTCGTGCGGGCACCCGACCACGTCGAGCACCTGGTCCAGAATGTGCCCGCCGACGGGGCGACGCTGCGCTTCACCCCAGGCGTGGGCGCCGCCGCCGAGCTGTGCCTGCCCGTGCGCCGGCGCGTGCGCGTCGCGATCGATCCCGGCCTTGCGGCGCTCCTCGGTGACGACGCGGCCGCGGCGTTCACGGCGGCGCTCGGCGCGGACGACGCCGTCGAGCGCGTAGAGGGACCGCCCTACGACCTCTGGGTCGGCGCGGCTGGCAGCGGGGGGCCTGAGCTCACCTTCCGCGGCCTCGACGCACAGGACGAAGCGATCCTGGTCCAGCACGACGCGGGGCTCACGTCGAGCGCGGCGCTCGCCGCCGCGCTCGGCGAGCTCGGCCTCGACCGCCTGGACGCCGGCGCCTGGGCCGAGACCCTCGGCCGGCCGATCGCGCTCGGGGCGGCCCCGGGCGCTGCCCGCGCGGTGTCGCTGTGGCGCGAGCTCGCGGCGTCGCCGGCGTTCCTGGAGGACCGCGGTTTCCCGCTGCTCGTGGGCCGCGCGGTCCGCTGGCTGGCCTCCGCGCCGGGCGTGGCCCCGTACGCCGCCGTCGGCCGGATCGCACCGCAGCGCGTCGGACGTTCGGACGCCGGGCTGGGCACCTCGCTCGGCACCGCCCAGGCCGTGACCTTGGCCACCCCCGGTGCCGCGGCGCAGCGGGAGCATGAATGGGCAGCGACCGCCGCAGCCCGGGCCGCTGGCGACACTCCCGCTGCGCCGCGCAGCGCGGCGGCGCCCGAAGGCCCCGGCGGTTGGCGCCCATTGACCTGGGTCCTGGCCCTAGCCCTCGCGGGCCTCGTTCTGGAGTGGGCGCTCGTGCAGCGCGGCCGGATGCCCTGATGTGCTTCGGGGTCCTGTCCGGAGCCCGGTGAGGGGCCGAAGCGGGGGGCGCGCTCGCGCACCTCTGCGTTGCTCCACGCGCGGGTTGCCCGCGCTGCGCTCGATCGTGGCGCTCGCCCTCGTCGTCCGGCGGGCTCGCAAGGGTGCACCCCAGGAGAGGCTGGCTGCCTTCTCCCTCCAACCCGAGGACGACGACGGAACGGGCGTGTGGTGGGTTCACGCCGAGCGCGCGGGCCTGCCGATGTCTCGCGAGCGCCAGCGGCGTGGGGGAGAGGTCGGCCAGGACGCGGTGCTCGGCGTGCACGAGGTGCTCGCGGGTGCGTCCGACATCTCACACCTCGGCTGGCATCACGAGGCGCTCGAGCGCTGACACGCGGCTTTGCACACCGCGTGTGTCGCGCGGCATGAGGCGCTCACTTGCGGCGTGCTCCGCGCTCAGCCCTCGTCGCCGAGTCGGCGGTCTCCGCTCAGGTAACGCACGACGTAGTCCTTCACGGCCTCGGCGAGCGGTGTCACCGGGGCGCGGTAACCGGCCGCGCGGAGCTTCGTGATCGCGGCCTCCGTGTGGTACTGGTACTTGTCGCGGATCGACAGGGGCATGTCGATGAACTCGACCTCCTGCGGACGGCCGAGGGCGCGGAAGATGCCGCCGACGAGGTCCAGCCAGGTGTGCGCCGCGCCGCCGCCGACGTTGTACAGGCCGCCGACGCCGTTCGCGGTCGCGAGGTGCAGGGTCATCGCGACCGCGTCCTTCACGTAGAGGAAGTCGCGGCGCTGTTCGCCGTCGCGGTAGTCCGGGCGGTGGCTGCGGAAGAGGCGCACCTTGCCCGTGTCGAGGATCTGCTGGTAGGCCTTGTGCACGAGCGAGCGCATCTCGCCCTTGTGGGCCTCGTTCGGGCCGTACACGTTGAAGTACTTGAGCCCGACGAGCTTCGGCAGGATGCCCGCGCGCGCGGCGTAGAGGTCGAAGAGGTGCTTCGAATAGCCGTACGCGTTCAGGGGGCGCAGCGTCGCGAGGTGCGGCTCGGCGTCGGAGTCGTCCATGCCCCGCGCGCCGTCGCCGTAGGTCGCCGCCGAGGACGCGTAGACGAAGCGCGCGCCCTGCTCCAGCGCGTAGTGCGCCAGGTCCTTCGTGCACTCGTAGTTGTTGCGGATCAGCCCGGTGACGTCCGTCTCGAGGGTGCTCGAGTTGGCGCCCATGTGCAGGATCACGTCGAACCGGCCGAGCTGGCCCGCGCGGAGGCGCGGCAGGAGGTCGTCCGCCTCGAGGTAGTCGCGAAAGCGCAACGCGCTGAGGTTCCGCCAGCGCTCGTCCTGGCCCAGACGGTCAACGACGACGATGTCGTCGACGCCGTGCTGGTTCAGGGCCCACACGAGCGCGCTCCCGATCAGGCCCGCACCGCCCGTGACGAGCACGCGGCCAGGGGACTTCGGGAGCGCGGGCAGGGCCTCGGTCGGGCTCGGTTGGGCGGTGTGGCTCATAGCGGGCGGGGGACGTGGGGGGGCAGAGCTTAGCGCCGCCGACAGGTCGATCCCGAGGCCTCTATCGGCGCGGGGCCCGCGCGGCGCGACTCGATTCGCGGGGCGGCGCTCCACGGCAGAGGCCCTGATGTGCGCCCCGCTGCGCGCCCCGAGTGCACGCTCCTTACACAGCCCGACAGCGGTGTCGCGTCCCCAGTCGGTTCTAATGGCGCCCGCGCCGTTCCGGCGCCGAGGACCCCCACTTGATCGCCACCACGACCGTGCTCGCGCCAGGCTTCCTCTGGCTGCTCCCGCTCGCGCTCCTCCCGTGGCTGGGCCCGCTCGCGGCCCGCGACCGGCGCCACGCGGCGCTGCGCTCCGTGGCCCTCGTGTGCGTCGTCCTTGCCCTCGCGCGGCCGGTGCGCGTCGCGACCGAAGAGCGCACCCACGAGGTGTGGATCCTCGACCGCACCGCCAGCGTGACCGACGCGGCCGACCGCGCCCAGGCGGCGGCCTGTGCCGCGGCCCTGGACGCCCGGAGCCCCGGGGCCGCGTTCACCGTGATCGAGGTCGGCGCCGAGCGCCCGCCGCTCGCGCTCGGCGCGCAGGGGGGCGACGGGCGCCCCGTCCGCCGCATCCAGATCGCCGGGTTCACAGGTACCGCGACGGCGGCGGCGGGGACTCCCCTCGGCGACGCCCTCACCGCCGCGGCGCGCGCGCTCGTGCCGGGCGAGCGCGGCGTCGTGCACCTCGCCACCGACGGCCTCGCGACCGACCCGCTGGACGGCAGCGCCGCCGCGCTCGCTCTCGCGGACCTCGCGGCCCGCGGCATCCCGGTCAACCTGCGCGCGCCCGAGCTCGCGGGCGAGCCTGGCGACCTGCGCGTGCTCGGCCTCGCGCAAACGGGCACGGCCCGCGTCGGCTTCCGCGTCCCGCTCACCGCGCGGCTCGTCGGGGGCGGCCAAGTCGTCACGTGCCGCCTCCTCACGCTCGACTCTGAGGGCGGCGAGGTCGAACACGACCGCGTCACCGGCGTCGCTGTCGACGGCGAGGTCGCGGTCTCGTTCGGTTACGAACCCGAGCGCCCGGGGTTCCAGCGCCTCGCGCTCGCGGTCGACGTCACCGACGGCGTCGATCCGCGCCCCGGTGATCTGCGCTTCGAGCGCACGCTCGCCGTGCAGGATCCGCTGCGGGCGCTCTACCTGGGCGAGCGCGTCGCCGGCGGCGGCGCGGCGCTCGCAGAGCTCGTCGGGCAAGGCATCGAACTGCGCGAAGGCGCCAGCGGTGATACGTTGCCCACGCGCGAGGAGCTCGACGACGCGCTGGCGGATGTCGACCTCGTCGTGCTCGACGACCGGCCGGCGACGCGCCTGCCCGAGGCCCTGCAGCGCGCGCTCTCCGACGCGGTCGCGGACCGCGGACTCGGCCTCTTCGCCGCGGGCGGTGAAGCGGCCTTCGGGCCGGGCGGATTCCACGAACAGCCGCTCGCAGAGCTCCTGCCCGTGGAGTTCGTGCAGAAGGAAGAGAAACGCGATCCCAGCACGACGCTCGTCGTGATCATCGACACCTCGGGCTCGATGGGCGGCAACCGCGTGCAGCTCGCGAAAGAGGTCGCGCGCCTCGCGATCCGGCGCCTCCTGCCGCACGACAAGGTCGGAATGGTCGAGTTCTACGGCGCAAAGCGTTGGGCCGTGCCGATCCAGCCCGCCTCCAACTCGATCGAGATCGAGCGCGCGCTCAACCGGCTCGACGCCGGCGGCGGCACCGTGATCCTGCCCGCGATCGAAGAGGCCTACTACGGCCTCAAGAACGTCCGCACGCGCTACAAACACGTGCTGATCCTCACCGACGGCGGGGTCGAAACGGGCGCGTTCGAGCCGCTCCTGCGGCGCATGGCCGACGAGGGCATGAACGTCTCGACGGTGCTCATCGGCGGCGACGCACACTCCGAGTTCCTGGTCACGTTGGCCAACTGGGGCCAAGGCCGCTTCTACTCGGTACCGAATCGCTTCAACTTGCCCGAGATCCTGCTGAAGCAGCCCGCCAGCGCCAAGCTGCCCGCTTACCGCGCAGGTCTGACCTCCGTGCGCGTGCGCGGCGGCGCCGCTTGGTTCGGCGGACATTCGGGATCGAGCAGCGCAGAGGGGGACTTCGAGCTGCCCCCCGTCGCAGGTTACGTCGAGACCCGCGCCCGCGCGGGGGCAGAGCGTGTGCTCGAAACGGCCGCGGATGGCCACCCTCTGTTGGCGTCGTGGCGCTACGGGCTCGGGCGTGTCACCGCCATGACGACCGAGCCCACGGGGCCCGGCAGCGCGCCCTGGCGCGCAGCGGAGGCCGATCCGAACCCAGCCGCGCCGCGGTACAGCGAGTGGCTCGCGCGCGCCCTCGAGCGCACCGCCGCCGACACCGAGGCGCCGTTTGTGTTCGAGCTCACCCGCGAGGGTGACGAAGCGCTGCTCATCGCCGAGCGCCGCTGTACGACCGAGCTCGTGCCTGTCGCCGAACTGGAGCCCTTGGACGGCGCCGCAGGGCGTACACCTCTGCCGCTCGCGTTCGCGCGCGTCGCGCCCGACCGCTACGAAGCGCGCTGGTCGCTGCAAGCCGGCGCTGGCGCCTATGTGCTGTGCGGTGTCGCGCCGGAGGCGCAGCCCGCCGGTCCGTGGATCGGCGCGCGTGTGCGGCACGGCATCGACCCGATCGCCGACGTCCGCCGCGAATTGCAGGTCCCGCCCGAGGCGGCCGACGCGCTGCGCGCGCAGCTCGCTGCGAACACCGTGGCCGCGCCCTCTGCCGCAACGACCGTGGCGGTCCTGCGCGAGTTCGCGCCGCTGCTCGCGCTCTTCGCTCTGCTGGCCTACGTGGCCGACGTCCTCTACCGCCGCTGGCCCCGCAGCCCTTCGCCCTACGCACGCTGATGCCCCGCCCTACCGCAAGGCCGCCCCGTACGGCGCTGCAACTCGCGCTGTTGCTCGCCGCTGCTGCGCCCCTCACGGCGCAGCAGGTCCGCATCGTGCCGTTGCCGCGCGCAGCCGCAGGTGCTCAACGGCTCCCCGCAGCGGCGCCGCCCGCGGCGCAGCCCGAGCGCGCGGCGGTCGCCACAACCGCAGCCATCGAGGCGCCCAAGGTCCTGGCCAGCGAGCTCGCCGCCGCCGCCGATGCGCTGATCGCCGCCGCGGCGCGTGAGGAGCTCTCCGTCGACGCCCGCGCTGCGCTGATCGCCGCTGGTGCGGACGAGCTCTAT
Organism: uncultured Planctomycetaceae bacterium; assembly: GCA_964402175.1. Classification (GTDB taxonomy): domain Bacteria; phylum Planctomycetota; class UBA1135; order UBA1135; genus JAWKUK01. Next base: position 11,099 of record CAYOBN010000089.1, read on the forward strand.
CGCGACGCCGCGGCGCTGCACGGCGACCTGTCGCTGCTCCTCGCGCACGTCGATGCGGGGGTCGAAGCGGCCGAGGCCGACTCGCTCGCCGCCCGGGAAGGACGGCGCCTCGTGGCGCACCTCCGCTGGCGCTTCGGGGACCTGGAAGACGCGTTGAAAGCGATCGAGCCCCTGGCCGAGCGCGCGAGCGACGTCGCAGCGCGCCTCGTCCGCGCGCGCCTCCTCGACGCGCTCGGGCGCAGCAAAGCGGCGCTCGCGGCGTACACGGACCTCGTGCCGCGCGTCGCGGACCCGGAGCTCGCGGAGCGCCTGCGGCTGCGCATGGCGTTGATGGCCATGGAGAGCGGCGACGAAGCGCAGAAGGACGCGCTCGCGACGTTCGCGCGCGAGCCCGTGCGCTCGACCGCGCTGCGCAACCGCGCGGCGATCGTGCTGGGCCTGCTCGATCGTCCGGGCGCTGCGGCGGACCTCTACGCGCTCGACCCCGACGGCGCTGCACCCGGCGCCAGCGGCCCGTCCGATGCGCCAGATGACGCGGAGGGTGACGCGGAGGGCGACGCGGAGGGCGACGCCGCCGAGCCCGAGGCCACGGGCGACTCCGCCACCCGCGAGCGCCGCGATCAAGCCGCCGGCGCGCTGCGCATCGCCGAATGGGCGCTCGCAGCCAAAGACGCCCCGCGGGCCCAGGAGGCCGCGTGGCGCGCGGCGGAGCTCGCCCCGGTCGCCCGCGAACGGCGTTACGCGCTGACGCTGCTGGCCGAGGCGCACCGCCTCGACCGGTCCCTGCCGGCGCTCCTGAGCCGCTTCGAGGCCGAACAAACGCGCCTCTCGCCCGAAGCGCGCCGCGTGTGGATCGAGCTCCTGCGCGAGACGGGTTCGTTCGACGCGGCGATCGCGCTGAGCCAGCGCGGCGACGCGTTCTCGCGCGACGAGACGCGCCGCCTGATCGAGCTCTTCCGCGACGCGGGCCGCGAGGACTTGCTTCTGGACGCTTACGCCGAGTGCCTCGCCGCAGAGCCGCTGGAGCTCACGTGGCGCGAAGGGCTCGCGCGGCACCATCTCGAGCGCGGCGATCGCGCGGCCGCGGTCGCGCTCTTCGAAGACTGGTTCCAGCGCGCCGACGAGGCACAGGGCGTCGCGACGTTGCCCGCCGCGCGCGCCCTCGCGACGCTCGGCTTGGACGAGCTCGCCGAGCGCGGCGCGCGGCTCTCGTTCGAGCGCGGCGTCGAGCCCGAAGCGGCGCTGCTCTTCCTCTTCGAGCTGCACCTCGACCGCGGGCGTCTCGCCGACGCGCGCGCGACCCTCGACGAGCTCGACCGCCACGCGGCCCCGGGCGCGCCGGTGCGCATGCAGCTCTCCGACGGCGCAGAGCGCCTCGGCGATCTCCCGCGCGCGCTCGCGGCGCTCGAAGGCGTCAAGGCCGCGCGCGCTGCGGGTGAGACCGGCGAGGACCTCGAGCTGCGTCTCGGTTGGCTGTACTCCGAAGTCGGCCGCGAAGAGGACGCGCTGGCGCTGTGGCGCCAGCTCTGGACGCGCGTCAAGTCCGAAGCGCGCCTGCGCTTCGTCGAAGACCGCCTGATGACCGTCGCGTCGCGCCTCGGGGTGCTCGCGGACGTGGCCGTCGAGCTCGAACAGAAGCTCTTCGCGGGCCAGGCAGACCAGAAGGACAGCGGGCTCCTGGTGCGCCTCTACACCAAGGTCGGCGACGCGGTGTCCGCGGCCGAGGTCATCGACGAGTTCCTGCGCCACACCGGCGGTACGGAGCTCGATGCGCTCACCGAGAAGGCGCGCATCTATTTGGCGTGCAATGACTACTACCACTACGAGCGCGCGGTCTCGCGCCTGATCGCGCTCGACCCCGCGGGGCGGCCGGACTACCTGCGGCAGCTCGCGATGAGCCAGCTCGAACGCGGCAAGCCGGACGAAGCGCGCGCGACGCTGTTGTCGCTGCAACAGGTCGAAGGCGGCGCGGGCGACGACAGCTCCGCTGAGTTCGAAGCCGGAGTGCTCGCGCTCTCGGGCCTGCGCGAAGAGGCGATCGCCGCGTACCGGCGCGGCCTCGCCGCGCACCCCGAGCGCATCGACAGTTACCTGCTCATGGCGAACCTCATGAAAGAGGTGCGCCAGAGCGACCGCGCGGTGGGCATGTTCCAGTACCTCGCGGAGACGGCCGACGGCGATGACGCGTTCACGATCGCGATCGACGGACTCCTGAACATGGTGGTCGACGCGCCGCCGCGGCCCAAGACGATGGAGTGGGCGCGGCGCATCACCCTCGAGCGCCTCGCGGGCCGCGCCGACGCGCCGTACCTCTACCAGCTCCTTGCGGACCTCGCCGAAGAGACCGGCGACGAAGCAGGGCAAGTGCGGGCGCTCGAGGCGTCCCTCGCTTCGTCGGGCCCGCGGCGCGCTTCGGTGCTGCGCGAGCTGATGGACCTCTCGCGCCCTGCCGCGCGCAGCTTCGCCGACGACGGGCGCAAAGGGAACCCCGAGCGGCGGCTGGCGTACGGCCGGCGCCTCGTGGGCCTCGGCGAGCTCGTGCCGCCCGAGGTCTTCCTGGACCTCGGCGAGGCGTTCCTCGAAGCGGGCGACGAACGCTCGGCGGCGCGCACCTTCGACCTCGTGCGCGAGTTCCCCGACGGCGACCTCTACCAGCGCCAAGCGGCAGAGCGCTTCGAGAAAGCGAACTTCGTCGAGCGCGCGCTGGAGCGTTACCGCGCGGTGCTCGCGACGACGCCGACCGATGTGCCGCTCTTGCTGAAGGTCGGCGAGCTCGCCGAGCTCTTGGGCGGCGACGGCGAGGCGCACGGCCTCTACCGCCGAGCCTACGACGTCCTCGTGCGGCGCAAAGCGACGACCCGCACCGTGAAGGAGGACGACGCGGCGGCCAAGGCCCCGGCGTACTTCGCGCGCAACGTCGACGACTTCGAACAACACTTCCCCCGCGTCGCCGAGGGGCTGCTCAGCACAGCGGCCTCCAACGACGCAGTCGAGGGCCTCGTGCGGGGCGAGCTCGACGCGCTCGCGGCAGAACAGCGTGAATGGGAGGCCGCGCGCGAAGCGGGCGCGGCTGCGCCGCGGCTCGTGGAGCACCCGCGGGCCCAAGCGCGCCTCGGCTTCGTGCGCCAAGCCGCAGCGGCGCTCGGGTTGTCCGAGGAGCTGCGCGCGGGGGATCGCTGGCTGCTCGCTGCGTTCCCTTCCGACGACAGCTCGCTCGGCGCGGCGGTCTCGGAGCACGTCAAGAGCGGGCGCTTCGTGCTCGCGCGCGAGCTGATCGCCGCGAGCGGGCGCACCGGTGCGGCGCGGCAAGCCCTCGTCACACGGCTGGGTGACAGTGAGTTCGTCGGCGCAGATGCCGAGGGTCGTGGGCCGTTGCCGCTCGCCGAAGCCGTCGCTGCGCTCGTGCCCGCGGTGGTCGCCGGCGACCTCGAGCAACTGCGCGCGCTCGTGCAGCGCGCAGACTTGTCGAGCGTTCCCAAGGAAGAGCTCGGCCGCGTCGGGTCGCTGTTCGCCGCCGCGCGTTTCCTCGGCGAGCCCGAGCTCGCGCTGCGGGTCGGCCGCGACTGGGTGCGCCTCGCGCTCGGGCATGGTACGTATCCGTACCAGTTGGAGCAGCTCGTCGAGTCGGTGCTCTTGGCGCTCGATCAGGAGACGGGCCTCGCGCTGGCGCGGTACGTCGTCGGCCGCATCATCGAAGATCCAGAGAAGGGCGCCCAGTTCGTCACGCTGCTGCCGACCCTCGCGCGGCGCTTCGCTGAGCCGGTGGTCGACTCCGAGCAGGTGCGCACGATCCTCGACGGTTTCGGCGAGAAGTATGCGTGGGGCCTCGGACCGGTGCTCGCGTTGATCCCGCCGAACGAGCGCGCCGGTGCGGTGCGCTCGGTATGGGGGAAGCTGGAGGCTGCGAATCGCGCGGGGTTCCTCCTGGACCTCGTGACCGAAGCCGACAGCGATGTGCCCGAAGAGCTCGGCGCGTTCATCCGCGAATCGTTGCCCGCGGCGCTGCGCGAGGCCGACGACTTCGTGCAGTACACGATCGCGCAGCTCGTCGATGTCGAGCACAGTCACGCGCTGATCCTGGCCCTCGCGGGCGACATCGCGGCGGTGCGCAGCGACATGCCGATCCTGCCCGCGGTCCGCGCCATCCACGCGCACGCCCTGGGCGAGCCTGACGCCCTCGAGCGCGGTGCAGCGGTCTGGATCGAACTGCTCGGTGCGCCCGAGGACGACTATCCACAGAGGCGCGCGCGCGAGGTGCTCCAAGCGCGTCTCCTGCCTGCGGGGCGCGCGGCGTTCGAAGCGGCGCTCTCGGCGCACATCGCCGAGCGCGGCGACAGCGCGCTCCTCGCGAAAGCGCGCGCGGATCTGGCGATCGCAGCCGATGACCTGGCTGCGGCCGCGGTGATCCTGCGCGAAGCCGCCGCCGGATATCCCGAGGAGACGAGCATTCGCGAGAAGCTGCGCAGCGTCCTGCTGGAGCGCGGTGAGCGCCTCGCAGCCGCTCGGGTGCTGGAAGAACTGCTCGCTGCTGCGAAGGACGACAGCGAGAAGAAGCGCCTCGCGCGCACGCTCGCAGCGGAATGGCGCGCGCTCTTCGCGGAGGACCGCGCGCTGGCCGTCGAGCAGCTCGTCACCGAGGACGGCCCAGCGGCGCCCGAGATCCCCGGTTTGCCGGCAGGGTTCATTCTGCCGGCCGGCGCGGTGATCGTCGTCAACGGTGTGCAGTACTCCGGCGACGACGTCGCTACCGCGAAGCGCAAGGGGCCGCCGAAGACCTTCGACGAAGCGCGCAAGGCGTTCGAGGACGGGCGCGCCAGCGAAGGGGCGCTCGTGCTGCGCCGGCTGTGGCGCCAGTTCCCGGTCGGCAACCCCGCGGCGCGTCCTTCGTTCGGCCGCCGGTACCGTGCGTTGCCGCTCGCGACGGTCACTTGGCCCGAGGGTGATGCCGCCAGTAAGACGCGCGCGACGGTGACTCCGAACCCGGGTGGTTACCTCGGCTACGAGCCGGCCGCGCCGCCGCCGCGCCCTGTGCCGCCGAAAGCACATGCGCGGCTCGCGTCGCTGCCCGAGGCGCGCGCCGAGCTGCAGCGCTTCCTCTGCACGGTGGCGCCGTTCGAGCTCGATCGACTGCAGGACCTGCTCGAAGGGCTCGTCGCCGCGGACGTCGCCGAGCGCGGCGCCGAGGTGGTCCTCGGTGATCTCCTCGAACGCCTCGCAGACGGCCGCGGTGGACGGCGTGAGCAAGTGCAGCTCCTCGCTCTGCTCGACCGCGCGCCCGAGCTCGAGGATCCGCGCCTCGCGCCGGCGCTCGTGGACCTCGTGCGCACCATCCCGCCGCGCGATGCCGCGCAGGTCCGGCGCCTCGCGCGGGTCGTGCTGCGTGCGTACCGCACCGATGAAGCGCTGCGGCTGTACCGCTGGTGCGCGCTGCTCGGGACCGCCCAAGGGCTGCGCGTCGGCGACGACGATGGGGAAGTGGTCACGACCGTCACCGACCGCGAGCTCGTCAAGGAGGCGCGCGAGCAACTCTCGGGCCCCGCGCAGCTCGCGCTGATCGAGCTCGTGCTGGACGCGGCGCGCCCCGTCGGGAACCCGTGGACCCGCGAGTCCTACGAGCAGCTCGTGCTCGACACGTGGAGCGAGCTCTTGCCGCCGTTGGAGGCGCTCGCGCGCGCGCGGGCCATCTGCGATGGGGCGCGCGACACCGCTGGCACGGGCCTGCGGCGCGCCGTGGCGCGCCGCGCCGCGGGGGTGTACCTCGCGGCGGGGGAGCTCGACGCGGCCCTCGAAGCGCTCGAGGTCGGCCTCGCGCGCCTCGATCCCGCGCGCGTCCGCCAGCCCGACGAGCGTTGGTTCCGCGCCGATCCGAAGGTGCCGGAGAGGCTGGCGCTTCCGGACCTGCGCCGGCTGTTCCCACCCCCTGGGAGCGCTGGGCCGGTGCTCTCACCGGAGCAGCACCGCGAGTGGACTGCGCGCGCGGCGGAGGCCCTCGAGGGCTGGCTCGCCGCGGGGCGCGTCGACGCCGCCGGTACGGTCGAAGCGCTGGCGCTCGCGGCTGTGCGCCTCGCAGAGCTCGGTGACCCCGAGCGCGCGCGGGCGCTCCTCGAGCGCACCGCCGGGCGCAACGACCTCGAGGTCGGCGCATTGCACTGGCTCATCGATGCGCGGCGCGCGGTCGGCGACGAAGCGGGGGCGCGGTCGCTCGAGCGCCAGCTCCTCGCCGAGGCGCGACTGCAGCCGGTCCGGATCGCCGACGTCGTCGGGTGGGTGCTCGACACCGAGGGCGCGCCGGCGGCGCGGGCGCTCGCGGCGCGGTTCGAGCCCGTCGTCAAGGACCCGCGGCTCGTCGCGGTCCTCGAGCGGGCGGGGACCTGAGCCGCGGTGGGTTTTGTCTCGCAGCCGCGCGTCCGGGGGGGGCGTGGCGACGAAACGCCCCATGACGCGTCGCTCGGCACGGGTCGTCCTCCGCGGGTTGCGGTGGGTGACCCGCGCCGGGACGGCAGGGCGGGTGGCAGCTACGCCGCCGCTGCGCCAGCGCCGAGAGCGCAGTAGGATGCGACGGGAGGTCTCGCTGTGGGGAGGGCGCTGCGTCGTTCTGTCACAGCGGCCCCCTGCGCGTCCGAGCGCGCGGAGACCGTAGGCCCCGATGCAATCCGAATTCCCCCAGAGCCTGCCCACAGGCGAGCCCGAGAGCGAGCTCGACGCGCTCTTGCGCTACGCGCCCGGCCTGCGTGCGCTCGCGGTGCGGCTCGTGGGCGCGGACGACGCTGACGACCTCCTGCAGGAGACCTGGATTCGGGCCCTCCGTCGGCCGCCGACCACGGATCGGCCCGTTTGGCCCTGGCTCGTGCGGGTCCTGCGCAACGGGGCCTTCAACATGCGCCGGGCGCGACGCGCGCGCCAGGTGCACGAGGCCGAGGCCGCCGTCTACCGGGGGGCGAACGACGGCGCCGCAGGGGAGGACGGCGGCAGCCTGGCAGAGCTCGAGGCGGCCGCGCTCCTGTTGCGCGCCGTCGAGGCGCTTCCCGAGCCCCAGCGCGCGGTGGTCACGGGGTGTTACCTCGTCGGACAGACCTCGGCACAGGTCGGGGATGCGCTCGCGCTGCCACCGTCGACGGTCCGCTGGCACCTGCGCTCCGCAGTGGGGTCCCTGCGCGTCAGGCTGCGGGTCGCCGATCAGGGGCGCGATCCCAGCGGGTGGGTGGCAGGGCTCTTGCCGCTGCTGCGGTGGCCGGCGGCTGGGCCTGTGCCCGAGCCCGCGCCTGCGGCCAGCCCTTCCGGGAAACTTTCCAGGACCGGCGCGGCCGCCGCGCGGGTCGGAGGCGCCGCGCTCGGGCTGACCTGGCCGCGTTGGGTCGGCGTCGGCGGTCTCGGCGCGGCGCTCCTGGCGGCGGTCGGGCTCTCGGGCTCGGGCGGCAGTGCGCCGGAGCTCGAGCCGAGCGCGGGCCCTTTGGACGACGCCATCCGTGTCGGTGCGGCGCCTGCTGACCTCGCCGCGCCGTTGAATCTGCGGGCTGCGCTCGGGGACCTGCCGCGGACCTCGGAGGGGGAGTCCGAGCCGCCACGGCAGAGCGCGCTCGTCAGCGAACAGCGGGTGCGGGCCGTCCTGCGCGACGGAGCGGGCCTCCCCTGGTCCGGGGCCGTGTTGCGCCTCGAGCGGGCGCCGACCCTGGCAAAGCAGCTCTCGCGCGCGGCGCTGCCGACGGAGCTCGTCGCGGAGGCCTTCGCCGACGCGGCCGGGGCGGCGACCTTGTCGCTTCCGTGGGACGCCTTCGGCGCCGAAGCGGACCTTTACCGGCTCGTGATCCGGGCCCCCGGAGCCGCGACGGTCACCACCCATCTGCCGGGGTACGTCGGGGTCGACCTCGACCTGGGCGCGCTCACGCTCGAGCCCGAGGTCACCGTCGCCGGTGTGGTCGTCGACGCCGCGGGCCTGCCGGTGCCCGGCGCGCTCGTGACGGCGGTGCCCGCGATCGCCGCGCCGCTCGCGGTCTCGGCGCTGGCCGATGAGCTCGATGCCCCCCTCGATCTGCTCGGGACCCGCGCCGTGGCGGACTACGCAGGGCGCTTCGAGCTCCGCGGGCTCCCCCCGCGCGCGACGCGTTTCGATGCCGCGGCGCCCGATGGGCGGCGTGCAGAGCGCTCGGTCGCGCTGGCCGAGCTCCTGGGCGGCGCACCGGTGCAGCTCGAGCTCTCCTCCGCGCCGCTCACGATCGAGCGCCTGCGGCTCAGCGTGCGCACTCCGTCCGGCGAGGCGGTGCCAGGGGCGCGGGTCGCGGTCCGGCGCGGGCGACTGCGGGCGCGGGAGCTCGATGCGGATGCCCAGGGTACGCTCGACGAGGTCCTCGCGCACTTCGAGGGGGATCCGCGCGAGCCAGTGACGCTGCACGCGTGGGACCCGCAGGGCGAGCTCGCGCTCGGGACACTCGAGGGCGTTGTGCTCGACGGGGTCCCGCGCACTCTGACGCTCGGGCCCGCTGTGCCGCTCGTCGTGGACGTCACGGGCGCGGGCGGTCCGCCGATCGATGGTTTTACGTGGCGCCTCGTACTCGAAGGTGGCCGCCTCGCGCGCGCGGGCCGCGTAGCCGAGGGCTCCCGCGCGGTGCTCCCCCGTCCGAACGGCCAGGCGACGCTGGCGGTGGCGGCCCTCGGTTACGAGCCGGCGCTCGTGCCGATCGGCGCAGGCGGTGCGCTCGCGGTGGAGCTGCAGCCCGAGGCGGTGCTCGTCGGTTCGGTCACCGCGGAGGGGGGCCCCGTCGCCGGTGCGAGGGTCGTGGTCGCGCTGCCCCGCAGCCCGCGCCTGGTCGTCAGCGACACCACGCGCCTCCGCCGCGAGCTCGGGCCGCGGGTCGTGTTCACGGATGCCGACGGGCGCTTCGAGGTGCCGCGGCCCGCGGGCGGCGAGGTGACCGTGACGGTTACACGCGCGGACCTCGCACCGGCGGTCGTACGCCTCGGGCGCGGTCGCGGGGAGGGCCCGCTCGAAGTGCGCATGGCGGCCGGCGGCACCCTGCTCGGCGAGCTGCGCCTGCCGTCGGGCAGCACCGTGACGACGGGCCAGGGTGACCTCATGGTGGTGGCCGAGCATCCCGATGGCACGAGCCGCGTCGTCCCGCTGAGCGCGGGTCGGCTGCCGATGTTGCTCGAGTACGGGGTTCAGGCGCTTGGGTCGGGGCCGTGGAGGGTCGCGGCTTGGGTGGTGGATCCGGTGTCGGGGGTGCGGCTGGAGCAGGTCAGTGAGCCGGTAGAGGTCGCGTTGACTTCTGGCCATGCCGGCGTCTTGCGGATGGTTGCGCTGCGGTGAGTTGGGTTGGGGGGCGCGGTCGCCTCGGGGGGCTTGGCCTTGGGATGGGGGTGAGCGCAGTGGCACGGTGCTCCGGTGTGCGCCGAATCAAAGGGCTGCCCGGACCCAAGGGAAAGAGCGGGGGCGGGGAGTTGCCCGTCCCCGAGGGGCGACCGCGAGCGGGCAACCGGCGCGCCCTACGGGCACGCCGCTTGCGGCGCCCGCGGTTGCGCCCCTCGGGGACTACGGGCCCGGCGAGATGTACGCCTCCTGCCCGCCCGCCTGGACGGCGAGCGGGCGGGCAGGAGGCGAAGCGAATGATGGGAGAGAGCGCAGGAGAGTGAGCGTATTCGGCGCGAGGGTCCAGGCGGCGCTGCAAATGACCAGGCCCGGCTGAGGGCTCCTGTTCGGGGGGACGTGTGTGCGCCGAATCAGACGATGGTGGGGCTGGATGGCTGGCTGGAGCCCTGGGGTCGGAACCCTGGCGGCCTGGATCAATATCCGCCGAATCGAACGCGAACCGCACCCCCGCTGATGGCGGTCGCACGAAGAGATCGCAACGCGTTCGGCCACTGGTCGGCCTCACAGCAGGAGTTCGTCCGGCCTGACTTGAAGGGCGTAGCTTCGATTCGGCGCACATGACGGCGGTGACGGCGGTGACGGCGGTGACGGCGGTGACGGCGGTGACGCCGGTACACGCCACCAGCCGGGCCTCTTCGTTTGCAGCGCCGCCTGGACTCTCGCGCCGAACACGAGCGGTCTCCTGCGCTTTCTGGGAGTTGTCGCTTTCGCCTCCTGCCCGCCCGCTCGCCTTCAGGCGGGCGGGCAGGAGGCGTGCTTCTGCCGGGCCGGTAGTCCCCGTGGGGCGTCACCGGGCACGCCGCAAGCGGCGTGCC
>CAYOBN010000090.1:0-21144 GCA_964402175.1 uncultured Planctomycetaceae bacterium
GGCGGGCGGCAACCTCGCCGCGCGCGTCGAGGAGCTCGAGCGGCAGGTCGCCGAGCTGCAGCGCCGGCTCGACGCGGCGGGCGCATAGGGACCGAAGCAGTCGACCCGACAGCGCGGGGGGCGTCGGTCGCCGCGGCCCACGCCCTGGGGCCAGCCAGAATGAGCCCAGCGTGGGAGGCGCACGCACCCGCCTCGCCGTCCGTTACCTTCGGGGCATGCGCGCCCTCCTCGCACTGCTGCTCCTCAGCGCCTGCGGACCGACCCTCCCCGCCCCCACCGACCCGCGCGGCGGCGAGGGCGAAGGGGAGCGCAACGAGCAGCGCGAGCGTTACCTCGAAGCCCTGCACCGCACCGCCCCCGGCGACGATTGGCGCGCGATCGAAGCCGCGAACCACGAAGCCGAGCGCCAGCGCCGCGTCGACCTCGTGCGCAGCGATGCACCGCCGCCGCCCCACGTCTGGGAGGAGATCGGCTCGCGCAACCAAGCTGGACACACACGCTGCGCGCACCTGGGCCCCGACCTGAGCTCCAGTGGCGGCCCAGGCCGCGAGCTCTTCCTGGGCTCGGCCAACGGCGGCGTGTGGCGCTCCGATCCCGCAGGCGGCTCGTGGCGGCCGATGTCGGACCATGTGTTCGGCGGCGCCGATGACCTCTTCGCGTTGCAGCCCCCCGCCGGCGCGAGCGAACCGATCGTCGTCTACCGCCAAGGCTCGAAGGTCTATCGCAGCGACGACGGCGGGGCGACGTGGGACCTCGCGACGGGGCTGACCGGGCTCACGCAGGGGCGGCGCTTGCTGCTGTTGCCCGATGCGGGGCAGACCCTCTTGCTCGCAGCCCGCGGCCCGAGCGCGGGCGGGAGCACGCGCTTTGGCGTGTGGGCGTCGACGGACGGCGGGCGCAGCTTTGTGCGACGCCATACGTTTGCGAACAACTTCGCCGGTGACGTGTGGGCGCCGCGCATCGGCGCGCTCGCAGGCGCGACGGTGTTCGCAGCCGAGCGCGGGCGCGTCTGGCGCTCGGACGACGCGGGCGGCACCTGGAGCGCGCTCGCGGCGACGTCCACCACCGCGACCGAAGCGGTCCTCACCGGCTCGGAGGCCGGCGCCCCCCACCTCTACCTCGGCCTGCGCGAGACCGACTGGCAACTGTCGCGCTCTGCGGACGCGGGCGCGTCGTTCCAAGCGCGCGGCACGCTGAGCGGTTACTGGAATGGCACGCGCACGCTCGTCGCGTTCCCCGACCAGATCGACCGCCTGCTGCACGGCGGCGTCGAGTGCAAACGCTCGTCGAACGGCGGCTCCAGTTGGTCCGTCGTGAACACGTGGGGGTCGTACTACGCGAACCCGGCGCAGCGCTTGCACGCCGACATCCGCCACATCGATGTGCAGCCGAACCCCGCTAACCCTGCGGGCGCGCACCTCGCGTACATCCACACCGACGGCGGGACGTACCTCTCGACGAACTTCGGACAGAGCGTCTTGAACCTCTCGCTCGAGGGGCTCGGGGTCGGCCAGTTCTATGGCACATTGACCTCGTCCTTCGATCCGGACCGCATCGTCGGCGGTACGCAGGACCAAGGTTACCAGCGCGGGACACGCGTTCCGGCGACGGGCCCCGGGCCCAGCACGCCCTTCGACCAGCTCATCAGCGGCGACTATGCGCAGCTCGTCTCCCCCGATGGCACGCACCGGCGTGTGTACTCGGTGTACCCGGGCTTCGTGTTGATCCACCGCGGAGAGGCCTCGCCTTCGCTCTCGCAGCTCGACTTCCCCGCATTCGGAAGCGCGCTCTGGCTGCCACCGCTCGCGACACAACCGACGGACACCGAGGCGTTCTACATCCTCGGCGCGAGCCTGTGGCGCTGCCGTTGGAATGGCTCCACTTGGAGCAGCACGCAGCGCTCGACGTTCGACTTCGGCGCGGGCTCTGCGGACTACGGCACCGCGATCGCGTTCAGCCCGAGCGCGCCGCTGCGCGGCTACGCAGCGAACGACGCGGGGGTCCTCTTGCGCACCGCGGACGGCGGCGTGACGTGGACCGCCGCGAGCCAGACGGGGCCCGCGCCGCACTACTTCCACGGCAACACGTTTGCGATCGATCCCGTGGACCCCGACGTCGTCGCGGTCGGCGGTTCGGGGTACTCGACGCCCGGTGTGCGCCTCTCGACGGACGGCGGCGTGACGTGGGCCGCTTGGGCGCAGGGACTGCCCGCAACCCTCGTGTACGACCTCGCTTGGGCCGGGGACGGCTCGGGCGATCTGTACGCCGCGACCGAAGCCGGGGCGTGGGTGCGCCGCGCGGGTGAGCCCGCGTGGGAGAACGCGATGGGGCTGACGGCGCCGTCGACGACGTACTGGTCGGTCGAGGCCGTGCCCGGCGGCGCGCGGATGCGCTTCGGGACCTACGGGCGCGGGATCTGGGACTACCACCTCCCGCCGCGGGAGTACGGCGAGCGCTACTGCTCACCCGCGCAACCGAACTCGGTGGGCAACACCGGGCTCCTGCGCGCGACCGGCAGCGACGTCGTCGCGCAGAACCAGCTCGCGCTCCAGGCAGAGGGCCTGCCGCCGGGGGCCTTCGGCTTCTTCCTCAACGGCTCGGCGCGCGCCTCGGTGCAGTTCCCGGGCGGCAGCCAAGGTGTGCTCTGCGTGGGCGGCGCGATCGGTCGTTATGTCGCCCCCGGCCAGATCCAGCAAGCGGACCTGTCCGGGGCGTTTCAGCTCGCGCTGGACCTCGCAGCGCACCCGACGCCGGCGGGCACCGTCGCGGTGCAGCCCGGGGAGACCTGGCGTTTCCAGGCGTGGTACCGGGACAGCCTGCTCGGAATCCCGACGTCCAACTTCACGGACGCGCTCGAGGTCCTCTTCCGCTGAGCGGCGCGCCGCTCAGGGGCGCGGCTTCAGCTTGTACTTCGGGATGTCCGCGAAGTGGGCCACGATGGCCTCGACCGTGGGGTCCCCTTCGTCGAGGCCGACCGTCGCGGTCTGCTGGCCCTTGTCGACGATGATGTCGGCGGCTTCGATACCTTCCAGTTCGGCGATGGCGTCACGCACCAGCCCAGGGCAGCCCTCTCATGTCATGCCGCTGACGTCGAACGTCACGACCTTGGCTTTCTTGGAGAGGTCGGGCTGCGGGGTGGTGCTCGACTCCTGGGTGCAGGCGGAGAGGGCCGCGAGGACCGCGGCGGAGAGGAAGGTGCGGATGGGGATCATGGCGGTATCGAAGCTCTGGAACGGGGCAGAGGGGCCCCAGCACGAGTGTAGCCCACCGCAGGGGTCGCCCCCACCCTGCGCGACGAAGCGCCCCAGGTGAACCCGCGCGCTCTCCGGCGGCGGCGGGCCGCCTACACTGCGCGGATGCGCGTCTCGATCCTTGGCGGCGGCCCTGGCGGCCTCTATTCCGCGATCCTCCTGAAGAAGGCCTTCCCCCGCGCGGAGGTCACCGTCCACGAGCGCAACCAGCCGGACGACACCTTCGGCTGGGGTGTCGTCTTCAGCGACGAGACCCTCGGGAACTTCGCCGAGCGCGACCCCGAGAGCATGGCCCGCATCCGGTCCGAGTTCGCGTACTGGACGGACATCGAGACGTACATCGGGGGTCACATGGTGCGCTCGACGGGCCACGGTTTCTGCGGGCTCGCGCGCAAGACCCTGCTGCAGATCCTCCACGAGCGCGCGCGCGAGGTCGGGGTCGCGCTGCACTTCCAGAGCGAAGTGTCACGCGCGCAGTTGGAGCCGAACTGCGACCTCTTGATCGCAGCCGACGGCATCAACAGCCCCGTGCGCGACGCGCGCCCCGAGGTGTTCGGGCCATGCCTCGATTGGCGGCGCTGCAAGTTCGTGTGGCTCGGCACGGACAAACCGCTGTCTGCGTTCACCTTCGTGTTCCGCGAGAACGAACACGGGGTCTGGAACGTCCACGCGTATCCGTTCGAGCGGGGCTCTCGGCCGCGCTCGACGTGGATCGTCGAATGCCCCGAGGCGACGTGGCGCGCGGCGGGCCTCGACCGTGCGACCGAAGCCGAGACCGTGCAGTACGTCGCCGAGCTCTTCAAGGATCACCTCGGCGGATTCAAGTTGCTGACGAATCGCTCGATCTGGCGCACGTTCCCGACGGTCTCGTGCGCGCGCTGGGTCGACGGCAAAGTCGTGCTGCTCGGGGATGCGGCGCACACGGCGCACTTCTCGATCGGCTCGGGGACGAAGCTGGCGATGGAGGATGCCATCGCGCTGGTCGATGCGTTCACGGCGCTCGGCACGGACGAGCCGAGCGCGGCACAGGTCGAGCAGGCGCTCGCCGCCTATCAGAGCGCGCGCCACGTCGACGTCATCAAGACCCAGAAGGCGGCGCAGACGTCGCTCGAATGGTTCGAGGACTCGGGGCGCTACCTCGCGCAGGACCCCGAGCTCTTCACGTTCAACCTGATGACGCGCTCGAAGCGCATCACGTACGACAACCTGGCGAAGCGCGACCCCGAGCTCGTCGCACGCGCGACGCGCCGCTGGAACGAGCTCGAAGGCGCGCCGAACCTCGACGCTCCGCCGATGTTCGCGCCGCTGCGCCTCGCGCGGCTGACGCTGCCGAACCGGATCGTCGTGTCGCCGATGTGCCAGTACAGCGCGGAGGAAGGGGTGCCGAACGATTGGCACCTGATGCACCTCGGCGCGCGCGCGGCGGGCGGCGCGGGGCTCGTCATCACCGAGATGACGGACGTCGAGCGCGAAGGCCGGATCACCTACGGCTGCACGGGGCTCTGGAACGACGAGCAACTCGTCGCCTGGCGACGCATCGTGGACTTCGTGCACACCCACACGGCGTCGAAGATCGGCATCCAATTGGCCCATGCGGGGCGCAAGGCCTCGTGCAGCCTGCCCTGGGAAGGTGATCGACCGCTCACCGACGCCAGCGCTTGGAGAGCGCTCGCGCCGTCGGCCGATCCGTTCGGTCCTGGCTGGCCGACGCCGAAGGCCATGGACCGCGCGGACCTCGACCGCGTTCGCGCTGCGTTCGTCGCGGCGACGGAGCGCGCGCTCGCCGCGGGCTTCGACCTGGTCGAGCTGCACATGGCGCACGGATACCTCCTGTCGAGCTTCCTCTCGCCGCTCTCCAACCGGCGCACGGACGAGTACGGCGGCTCGCTCGAGAACCGCATGCGTTACCCGCTCGAGGTCTTCGACGCAGTGCGCGCCGTGTGGCCGCGCGAGCGCCCGCTGTCCGTGCGCGTCTCGGCGACGGATTGGCTGGGCGAAGAGGGCTGGACCGTCGACGACACGGTGCGCCTCGCGCGCGAGCTCCGCGCGCGCGGCTGCGATCTCTTGGATGTCTCGAGCGCGGGCAACACACCGCGCTCGAAGCCCGAGTACGGTCGGATGTACCAAGTGCCCTTCGCGGAGCGGATCCGCTACGAGACGGGCATGGCGGTGCTCTCCGTCGGGGCGATCCAGGGCGCGGACCACGCGAACACCGTGCTCTGCGCGGGCCGCGCCGATCTGGTCGCGCTCGCCCGCCCGCACCTTGCGGACCCCCACCTCACGTTGCGTGCGAGCGCGGACTACGGCGTGCCGGACGCGGTGCATTGGCCGAAGCAATACCTCGCCGCCAAACCCGCCGCCGCCCGCCCGGCAGAGGGCAAAGGCAAGCGTGACGGCTGAACGGCCGCTTGCAGAGCGCTCCATGCACGACCTCCGAACGGCCGTGGTCCCCGAAGACGGCGCTGGGCCCCCCACACACGTCCCCGCGGACCGTTCGCATGTGCTCGGCCCCATCACCGCGATCCACGTGGCCCCCGGAGCGCGGCTGCCGATGCAGGGCCGCGCAGAGGTCACCTTGGAAGGCGGCCCGGCGGGGACTCCCGGCGGGATCGTCGGCGATCGTTACCACGGATCGCGCCATCGGCACGTCACGGTGCAGACGCTCTCCGAGCTCGCGCTCGCGGCCGCGGAGCTCGGCCGCCCCATCGACCCGGCGGGCACGCGGCGCAACGTGACGCTCGCCCGAGGGTCGCTCGCGCGCAAACCGGGCACGCGGATGCTCCTCGGCGCGGTCGAGCTCGAGGTCGTGCGCGACGCGGCGCCGTGCAAGCTCCTGGACGACGCCCTGGGCCGGGATGCCAAACTCGCCCTGCACAAGCGCGCCGGCGTCGTCTGCCGCGTGCTCCGCGGCGGGGAGCTGCGCGTCGGTGACGGCGCAGCGGTCCTGCCCGACGAACCTCCCGCTGCGCCGTCCCACGCCAGCCACTGAGCTCGATCGACCTCGGCTTGCGCGTCGCGGATCGCGTCGCTCGCGCCCACGACGGACGAGCGTGGCTCTCGAACCGTGCGCCCACCGGTGCGCGGGTGGTCTTGGAGTTACCACGCCGCACACCGGCGCGTTGAGCGCTCGCGTCGCACGCTGCCGGTCGGCCTCTCTACCGGCCGCGGTCGCTCAGCCCTCGGAGGGGGCCGCGGCGCCGAGGCAGAGTTCGCGGAGCCAGTGGCGGGCGCCATCGAAGCGGGCTTTCCAGGCTTCGATGCGCGTTTCGAGCTCGGGGCCTTCGGGGAGCGTGCGCACGGAGGTGTCGAGGCGCAGTTGGCGCTCGAGGTTGAGGCTCTCGAGGTGGCGGTCGAGGTCGAGCGGGGTCGCGTCTGCCACCGCCAAGACCGCCGCGAGCGCCGCGACCGTCCCGCGGCGGACGGAATCCGCATCGAGCAGGTCTGCCCGGTCGAGGTGGGTCCCGCGGATGTTGCTGCCCGTGAGGCCGAAGCGGCAGGCGGCGATATCGCGGGCGGCGTAGAGGCCTGCACCGCCGGGGCCCGAGGCGGCTTCGGTCGTGATCCACTGCGGCGCAGCGCTGCCCTCCGGCGCGGCGTCGAGCTCGTATTGGGCGACATCGAGGAGCGCCTCGCGCAGGATCAGCGCGAGCCCGTGGGCGCGCGCCTCGCGCGGGACCGCGGGGCGCTCGGTCGGGTCGACGCCGCGGGCGAGGACGGGGGTGGCCCCCGTGCGCTGTGGGTCGGCGCCGAGGCCATCGAGCGCGAGCGCTGCGATCGGCGTGCGCGCCGTCGCATCGAGGGCGGGCGAGCGCCCCATCACACCGAAGACAAAAGCGACGGAGCGGCGGGGCCGGGGCAAGACGCGCTCGTCGATGAGTCGCTTCATCATCAGCGCCCCCTCGAGCAACGCGCCGACAGGGGCCGCGCCTTCGCTCGCCGCGGCGCCGTCGGTCGGAACGATGATGTGGACGACCTCAGCGGGTCTCTCGGCGCCTTCGATCGTCGCGACGAGCGTGCGCACGGGGCGCTCCGAGAAGCGCACCGAAGCGCGCACACGCAGGCGTCCGGCGACGCGGGCCGTGTTGCGGATAGCCTCGGCGATGCGCGGCGAGACCTGCAGGCAGGGCAACGTGGTCCCCGGGGGCACACGCGCGAGGGCGATCGCCTCGGACGTCGCGGTCGGGCGTGTCGCCGCCGGATCGGGCGCGCCGCCGCTGTGGTACGAGATCACGGCGGCGGCGCCGCGCGCGGTCGCTTCGGCCAGCACGGCAGCAGCGGGCGCGGATGTCAGCAGAATCAAGCCGGGCTCGGTGAGGGCCTCGAGGCCGTCGGCGACAGCCGCGGTCACATCGCAGCCCGGTGCGTGGGCTGGCAGCAGCGCGCGCTCGCGCGCGGCTTCACCTTCGAAGCTCTGCACCCCGATCGCTTGAATCGGCGCACCTCGCTCGTCGATACGGACGAACTCCAGCACGGCAGAGGTCGGTGTCCACGCGGCGTGGTCGAGTTTTGCGCGCACGATGTCCAGCGCGTAACCCGCTTCGCCCCCGTAACCGGCCGCGTAGAGGTCCGCGACGAGGCGATCGAGGACCGCCTCGTGCCCGTCGCTGCCCGCGTCGCGCGAGCGCTGGTCGACGAACGCGACCGCGCCGAGGGCGCGGTCGCGGTCGAAGCGCGTGTGCAGGGCCGGCACGAACCGCGCGGGTCCGCTCGCTTTGTCTGTGCCGAGGTCACCGGGACTGACGGCGGGTCCGTCGTGCGCCAGCGAGACGGGCAGCTCACGCAGCAGCTCCTCGGGGAGCGCGACGTCGTCGGCGCCGCGGCAGGCGAAGAGCGCGAGCGCCAGGACGCTCGGGAACAGGAGGGCTCTCATGCTCGCGGGAGGTAGCGGTCGATCAGGAGCCCGAGGCGCAGGCGCGCTTCGGGGGAGATCGCGTCGGGCGCGGTCAAGAGCGCGCCGCGCAATGCGTCGTGCGCGGGCAGTCGACCGAGCCGCGCCGCACGCGGCGCAGCGAGCGCGACGATCGCTTTCGCGGCGCTGACGTTTCGCGCCATCACGGCCAGGATCGCCTCGACGGTGACATCGTCGTGCCCCGTGTGCCAGCAGTCGTAGTCGGTCGCCATCGCCAGAGTCGCGTACGCGAGCTCGGCCTCGCGCGCGAGCTTGGCCTCCTGCAAGTTCGTCATGCCGACGACCTTGCAGCCGAAAGAGCGATAGAGGTGCGACTCGGCGCGGGTCGAGAACTGCGGCCCCTCCATGCAGAGGTACGTGCCGCCGTCGTGTGTGACGACGCCCGCTTCGCGCGCAGCGGCGAGCAGCACGCGCCGCAGCTCCTCGGAGACGGGGTCCGCGAACATGACGTGCGCGACGACGTCGCGGTCGAAGAACGTGTCTTCGCGGTGACGCGTCCGATCGATGAACTGGTCGACGGCGACGAAGTGACCTGGCTCGATCTCCTCGCTGAGCGAGCCGACGGCGCCGAAGCCGATGACGTATTCCGCGCCGAGCTGCTTGAGGCCCCAGATGTTCGCGCGGAACGGGATCCGCGACGGCGGGATCCGGTGTCCGCGTCCGTGGCGCGGCAGGAAGATGAGGCGCACGCCGTTCAGCGTGCCCGTCACGAAACTGTCGCTCGGCGCGCCGAAGGGCGTGGCGAGGGTGACCTCGCGCACGTCCTCGAGCCCTTCGATGGCGTAGAGGCCGGAGCCGCCGATGATGCCCACGGTCGGGAGATTCATCCCGCCATTCTAAGGCGCGAGGGTCGCTGGCTCCGGCGGTGAATTTCCCGCAGCGCGCGGGTCAACGCCGCCGGCGCGGCGCGCGGCGCGAGAAGGGCGGAGGCCCCTCCGCGCGCTGCCCGTGGGGGCGCGGCCGCGAGCCCGTCGGATCGGCCGAATAACCCCGGCTCGTCGCCCCGTAGCCGGGTCCGGGACCATAGGTGGGCCGCGGCCCGACGAGCCGCTGCACGACGAGGGTCGCGTAAGCGCCGCGGGGCAGCTCGAAGGAGAGCTCGACCATCTTCCGGCCGGGGTGCAGCGGGTCCTCTTTCGCGGGGCGCATCCGCAGCTCGCGCGGGACGACGGTGACCTCGCGCGGCTCCGCCACGAGCTGGAAACCCGGCACGCCCGACACGTCGAACTGCGCGGGCGTCAGCCCGTGGAAGCCGAGCGCCGCCTCGAAGGCAGCCCTTTGGTCGAGGTCGGTGACGCCCTCGAGGCCCGGCCCCGGCAGCGGAAGGATGCCGCCCCATGCCTCGGGCACGACGACCTGGCCGCGCGGCATGACGAGCTTGCCCTCGACGCCGCGCAGCGTGAAGGAGTCCTGTGTGCTGCGGCCGAGCCAGTTCGAGAGCACGCGGTTCCAGAGGTGCGACTGGAACGCGAACAGATGGATCAAGCGCTCGCGGCTCGCGACGCGGTGCAACGCGCCGACGAAGTCGTCGGGCTCGCGCTTCAAGTGCTCGAAGACGGAGTGGTGGCGGCCCAGCTTGCCAGCGAGCTCGCGGCAGGCTTTCCAGTCCCCCCACTTGCGCCACATGGCGGCCTTGAATCGGCTGACAGTCTCGGTGTCGTGCGGCGAGACACTGGCGACGAGGTGCTTGAGCGCCTCGGAGACATCGCCGCGCGCGAGGTCCACGAAGATCCAGCCCTGGCGGTGGCGCAGGTTGCCGAAGCGCTGCTCGTCGAAGTAGTTCGGCAGGCCGTGCTCGCGCACCGCGTCGAGCGACGCGCGCATCCGCGCGAGCTCTCCTTCGCCGAGGTCACGCACGAAGATCTTGAAGCCGTTGCCGTCCGAGTCCTCGCTGGAGATCGGCCTGGGTAGGGCGCCGACAGGTTGGATCGAGAGGTCACTGCCGTGGACGCGCACGGGCGCGCCGCCGGGCACGCTCATGTACTGGTGTGTGACCCCCTGGCGGTCCTTCAGGCCGGCCATGGCGACGTCGCCGGGCGTGAGCCCCGCAAGGCGCGCCAGCTCCGAGGCCGCTTCGAGCGAGGTCAGCTTGCGCTTCGTGACCTTGTACACGCGGTGAGCGCCGCGGTCGCTGAGCAGCCCCTCGCGCAGGAGCTCGGTCACCTGGAAGTCGTTCGGACGTGTCTTGAGCTTCATCGCCGCCTCGTCTTGAATGGGCGGACTTTGCGGAGCTGCTTCAGGACCCGCCCGAGGTCCGCAGGCAACGGAGCGACGATGTGGGCGCCGGGGCTGCCCGGCACACCGTCCTGATCGGGAACGGGCGGCAACCAGAGCTCCGCCGCGTGGAGGGTCAAGCGATCCATGAGCGGGCGCTCGACGACGCCGCGCTTGCCGCGATAACCCGGCTTGAGCTCGGAGAGCTTCAGCTCGTTGCGCCGGCCGTACATGTGGTCGATGACGAGCGGGAACCCGGCGTCCGAGAGGTGCACCCGGATCTGGTGCGTGCGGCCGGTGAGGGGCTCCGCGGCGAGCAGCGTGAAGCCTGCGAAGCGCTCGATGACCGACACACGCGTCTGGCTGGGTTTGCCGCTGTCGTGCACCATCATGCGCCCGCTCTTGCGCGCGTCGGGGGCGATCGGGCGGTCGATCACGTCGGTTTCGCCCTCTTCCAGCGGATACTCCCCCTCGACGAGGGCGAGGTAGCGCTTGCGCACGAGCCCCTCTTCGAAGGCCCCGCGCAGCGCGCGCTCCGCTTCGATCGTCTTGGCGGCCGCGATCGCGCCGGTGGTGTCCTTGTCGAGGCGGTGCAGGAGGCGCGGGCGCCACGGGGCGCCGCGCTGCTCGGCGAGCGCGGCGAGGCCGCCGGCGACGGTCGGCAGCTCGGGCGCCCAGCGCTCCGTCTCGACCGCCAGCTTCGCCGGTTTGTCGACGACGAGGATCGCCTCGTCTTCGTACAGCACCTCGAGCGCGGCCAGCGGCGCGGCGGGCCCCGACGGCAGTTCCTCTTCGTCGAACGAACAGATCACCACGTCGCCGTCGCGCAGTCGGTGCGCAGGGTGGGTCTCGGCGCCGCCGATCGACACGCGGCCTGCGCGGACCTCGCCCCGCAGAGCACCCTTCGGGACGCCGGGGAACTGGAGACACAGGAACTCGTCGAGCTCGAGCCCCGCGCGCTCGGGGGTGACGACAAACGTGTAGTTCACGGGCGCTCGGTGCGGACCTTCTCCGCCGCTCCGCGGGTGTAGATCTCGGGCTTCAGGACGCCGACCATCGGCAGGTTGCGGTACATCCCGGCGTAGTCGAGGCCGTAGCCCACGACGAAGAGGTCCGGGACCTGCAGGACGCGGAAGTCGGCCTCGAACTCGACCGCGCGGCGCGCGGGCTTGTCGAGGAAGACACAGGTGTGGACATCGAGCGCGCCGTGCGCCATGAGCTCTGCCTCGAGCCGGTGCAACGTCTGGCCGGAGTCCAGGATGTCATCGACGAGCAGCAAGCGCCGCCCCGCGATCTCGCCGTCGGTCGGGAGATAGTTGAGGACGAGCTCACCCGAGGTCGTGCCCGAGCGGTAGGACGACGCCGCGACGAAGGCGAGCTGCAGCGGGATCGGTATGCGCCGGATCAAGTCCGCGCAAAAGATGCATGACCCCTTCAACACGGAGACGACCGTGAAGTCGCTGCCGCGGTAGAGCTCGGTCACCTGGGCCGCGACCCGGTCGATACCGGCGCGGATCTCGGCCTCGGTGAAGAGGATGCGCTCGAGGTCGTCGTGCACGGGAGTGGGGTCGTCGAAGGGGAAACCGGGGCGTCCCGGGGCGAGGCACGGCCTCGCGCGGGGGGCGCCGCGCTGGGTCACTCGCCCGCGCGGGCGCGGAACGGGGCGAAGAGTGTAAGAAACGGACATCGATTCGCCAAGTCTGGCGCTTTTTCCTTGGACTCCGAGTGCCCGAACGGCTAACACTATAAGGAGAGCGTCGTAAGCGGAGTGCGCAGAGCGTTGTCCTAACTCCGCACGCGCGAGCCTCCCGACGAACGACTCCCGAAGTCGGACCTCCAGAGCAAGACCTACGGATGTAAGAACGGATGGCGCTCGATGGAACGGAGCGCAACAGACAGATCCCGCCACGACGAACGCTAGGGACATCCCCGAGCGCGCAGACAACGCTGACACCCGCGGCGCCGAATGGCGCCATGAATCCGGGCGCAGCGAGCCTTCGAACACCACGACAGTGCCCCCAGATGTGCTCGGCGGCCGCAACGTCGCCCAGCGCCAGGTATCACGACCAGAAATCATGCAGGAAACCAGCGTGCGCAGCCGTAAACGGCGCGACGAGCTCGAGCTCATCCGTCAACTCGAGGAGAAGATCAAGGCCGTCGAGGCCCGTAAGGAGAAGCGCCGGAAGCGGACGGAGTCCCCCATTTGGAAGGACTTCGAGAAGCTCAAGAAGCAGATGGCGCGCTTCACACAGCTCTGCATGGACCACCAGCGCGGAGACATCGCGAACTCGGTGCTGGGCTTCATGACGGTGCTGGAGCGCCAGTCGCGCGAAGTGCGCGAGACCGATTACGAGGATGACGACGACGCCGAAACCGACGATCTGCTGGACGACGTCGACGCGTGAGCGGCTCCGCCGAGCAGCCGAAGGAGGCCGGGGCCCGGCTCGCGCGGCTCGCCGCGCGGGGCCTCGCCCACGGCCCGGGTGTCCAGCCCGTCTCCGAGTCGACCTTGCACCGCGGGCGCGTCTTCGACGTCGCCCGCGCGAGCGTCACGCTGCCCTCCGGGCTCGCGCAGACCTACGACGTCGTGCTGCACGCGGGCGCGGCAGCGATCGCCGCGCTCGATGCACACGGGCGGCTGCTCTGCGTGCGTCAGTACCGCATCCCCGCAGGTGACTGGCTCGTCGAGATCCCGGCGGGTCGGCTCGAGCCTGGCGAGGACCCGCTCGTCGCAGCGCAGCGTGAGCTCGAAGAAGAGACGGGCTACCGCGCGGCGCGCTGGTCGCTCCTGCGCCGCTTCTTCCCCGCGGTGGGCTTCTGCAGCGAGGTCATGCACCTCTTCCTCGCCGAGGACCTGACACCCGCCGGGGAGACCCGGCGCGCGATGGACGACGACGAGGAGCTCGAAGTGGTCTGGGCCGAGCCGCGGGCGCTCTTGGCCACGGACCTCGGCGACGCAAAGACGATGGTGGCTGCGGCCCTCGTCCTGGGCCTCCAGCGAGAAGGTTGACGTTGACCTCG
Source organism: uncultured Planctomycetaceae bacterium (assembly GCA_964402175.1). GTDB lineage: Bacteria > Planctomycetota > UBA1135 > UBA1135 > JAWKUK01. Next base: position 13,396 of record CAYOBN010000090.1, read on the forward strand.
CCCGAGGTGTGACCCGGTCCTCACGTTGCGGCGAATCCCTCGCCGTCAGCGATCTCCGAGCTCGCGCTCGCGCGCTTCGATCAGCGCGCGGATCTTTGCGAGATCACCCCGGCTGACATCGCTGCGCCGCAGGAGCTGGGCCGCGAACGCCGCCACGTCGCCCTCGAAGACCTGCTGCGCGACGTCGTCGATGGTGCGGCGCACGACCTCGTCCTCGGCGACGAGCGCGCGATAGACGTGGGCCCGCCCCTGCTGGCCCCCAGCGACGGGGTCCCTCCCGACGAGCCCGCGTGCGACGAGGCGTTCGAGCAAGGTCGCCACGGTGGTGCGCGCCAAGCGTCGCCGTGTCTGCAACGACGAGTGCACGTCACCGACCGTGGCCTCGCCCGCGCGCCACAGGGCGCGCAGGACTTCGAGCTGTAGGCCCGTGATTGCGTCCGGGCGCTCGCTCTGGTCGGAGGGCTCGCTCAACGGCCCCTCCCCCGTTGCAGCTCTGCGGAGCTCGAGTCCGTGAGGCCGAGCGCTCGATCGCGGTCGCCCGTGCTCTCGTACGAACCCGTGAAGGTCACGACTTGCCCGAGGGCCTGGAGGCCGCGCACGAGCGGGACCACATCGCCGAAGAGGACACCGGGGCGGACATCGACCACGATCCCTTCGAGGTCAGGCGCCGCGCTCTGCAGCGTGCGGAGCGACGCCAGGACCGCTGCGACGTCGACCCAGCGGCGCGGCCCCATGGTGTAGCGCACTCCTCCCGCGGGGTCACGGTCGATGCGCAGTTCGCGGCGGCGCTCGTCCGGATCGCCGAGTCCGCTCCGGCCGCCGGCGGAAGCTCCGTCCTCCGGCAGCTCCTCCGGAACTTCGTCCAGCGCAGCGCAGCTGTCGACCGGGAGGAAGACCGAGGTGATCTCCGCATCGCCGACGACCGCGAGCTCGGTCTTCCAGACACTCAGCTCTGGCGCAGCGACGGCAGCGAACCAGAGCTGGGCGTAGCGGAAGGGGGCGTCGGCGGGAGCTTCGACGACGAGCCGATCGAGGCTGCCTTCCAGCTCCGTGCCCGGGATGGTCCCGCGCTGCGTCGCGCCGCGAAGGACTTCGAGGATCGCCGCGGAGTCGAGCCGAGGCCCTGCTTGCGGGAGACGCGCGAGGCCGCCGCTCGGGTCGTACGACAACTTGAATCGGCGCTCATTGGGGACGGCATCGGGGCCCGTGTAAGGGGTGACCTCGAAGGGAGCGAAAGGCGCCTCGGTCGCGATGGGATCGGTCGCGAGAGATTCAGGCGCTGCGTGGCTCTCCTGCGCGCGGTCCTCGGTTTCTCCCTCGGTTGGACGACTCTGGATCGACGGTCCGGCGCAGCCCGCGATGACGATGGCTGCGATCGCGCATCCACTGACGAGGCCGACGCGCGGGCGCTCGCCGGCGAGGCTGGGCCGGCAGAGCTGCTCGACGCGCCGCACCACGCAGGAACCTGGCCTCGCCATCGCGATCGACGCAACGCTCGAGGCAGGGTGAACACTGCGGACGAGCTGTGTACTGAAGCGCTCGAGGCAACGCGCGAGCTCGAGGGGCCGGAGGGTCCGCGCTGCGGCCCATGCGTCGGCAGCGAGCTCGGTCTCGTCCTCCAAGCGGTGCAGCAAGCGCCGCTGCACGGGTTGGAACACCGTCGCCGCAGCGACACAGCGCGCGAGCCCGAGCCAGAGGGGGTCGCGGCGGGCGACGTGCGCCAGCTCGTGGGCGAGCAGCGCCTCGCGCTCGCCCGGCGTGAGGCGCTGCGTGAGGTCTCTGGGCAGCACGACCTCGTTCCTGCCGAGCGTGAGCGGAGTGGCGAGGCCCCGGCATTCGGTGAGCCGTACGCTGCGGCCAGGCAGGAGCGCGCGCGCAATCCCGAGCAGCTCGGCGTCGGAGACCGGGCGGCGAGCTGCGAGCACGCGACGGGCGCGGAGCTCCCGGACGAGGAGCACCCCGAGCGCCCATGCACCGAGCGCGACAGCACCCCACGCGAGCAGGCGCGTGCGAGGGCCTGTCGGAACGGCGGTGGCGCGGGCCCGGAGCGCGAGCGGTGCGCTGGCGCCGAGTCCGCCCTCCGCGGCTTCGCTCGCGAAGCGCGCACGGCCCGCCTCAGGTTGGGCCGCCTGGGGTTGGCCCGCCTGGGGTTGGCCCGCCTGGGGTTCGGCGGCCTGGCCTCCGACGCCGTCCGCGAGGCTGGTCGGCGCGCCGCTGGCCTGGGGGGCATGCTCGCCCTGGGCGACGAAAGCGATCGCGGTCGAGGCCAGCGGCCCGAGCAGCGCGGCGCGCAGAACGACGGCGCGGGCGGCGGGTGAGACGTGGCCCCGAAGCGCATCCGCTGCCGCCAACAGGGCGAGGGCAACGAGCCCGAGGACCGTCGAATGCACGGCGTACGTGAGGAAGAGGGAGGTCATGGGGTTGCTCTCTGGGGCTGCGACCGCGCCAGGCGCCGCAAGGTCCTGCCCACCACCCTGGGTGCGCGGAGGAGAGGACGTCGACATGTGTAGTACTACACATGTCGTCACCATCCGCAAGCCCCCGCCGAGCGATCGGACAGGGGGGCACCCGGACCCTCCACCGCCATCCCGCCCGACCCGGGGCCCTGTTTCCGCGAGAGCATCCGTTCAGAGGGTCCCGGAGCGCGCGCGATAACGACCCTATGCCAAGCCATCCGCAGCGCCAGCTCGACCGTGGGCTCCATGCGACCGAGCGCCTGCCCTGGCTTGACCGCCATCGCCCCCGACCCCTGGCGGCGGCGATGTGGGCTGGCGCTCTGCTCTCACTGTCCTGTGGGGCCGCAGACGGCCCAGAGATCGCCTTCGATGCGGCGAACGTCCGGCCGATCGTGCGCGTGCTGCCGCGCACGGGCGAGGTCCTCCTGAGCCTCCACGACCACGGGGCGGGCACCGAGTCGCGCTGGATCCTCGACCCCGGCTCAGGGACGCACCGGCCGGACCCCGAGCGACTCTCGCCCTTCGACGCGACGTGGCTCGCCGCACCGCTCGAGCCGCTGGGGCGCGACGCTTTCGGCGCACCGATCGTCCGCGCGCGGCTTGCCGTTCGAACGGGCGCTGCGCTGGACGCCCTGGGGATGGTGCGGTACGCGTGGCCGGGCTTCGCTTCGCCGCGGGAGACGCTCGCCTTCGTCGACGACTCGACCCGACTCGTCGTCGTCTCACTCGTCGACGGTGCAATGCGGTCCTTCGCTGGAATCGAAGCACTCGAGGACGTGCGGGCGATCCAAGTGTCCCCCGACTGCCGCTGGATCGCCCTCGACGATTGGGTCCGCTTCGATCCGAACGATCGCGGTCGCGGGTATCACCGCCAGCGCCTCGTCGACGTGGAGACGGGGACCGTCGTGCGTTCCATGGACTTCGTCGGATTCCTCGGCTGGTTGCCAGGCGCCGAGCCGCTGGCGGTCGCAGATGCACCCAACGGCCGCTTCAAGCGCGAGGGCCCGCCCCATCTCGCGCTCGGACCCGCAGCCGAGCGGCCACTCGACCTACCGAGCGATACCCACACCATCGCCGGGCTGGCCGATGGCAGCCTCGTCTGCACGACCTACGACGGCCGAGTGGTGGTCCTTACCCAGAAGGGCCGCGTGCTGCGCACGCTGCGCACTCCGAAGGTAGATCCCCAGGACTCGATTCAGCTGGGCCACGTGCTGCGCCGCTCCGAGGCGTCCGCGGGATTCTAGCGCCGCAGAGCGTGACAGCGTCGCGTCGGTGGCAACGTACTCGAGCGGGGCGTTCCTGCCTGGGAGCCTAGACCTGCAGGCACACGGAGGCCTCGCACCACACCCGACTGCCATTCGACGCCATGCCCTGCCCCCACCCGCTGCTCCTCATCGTCACGCTCGCCCAGTCGTCCCAGTGCGATGTCACGCTCGTCGACCTCCCGGGACAGTTCGACTTCGCCCACGCTGTGAGCGCCGACGGCTCGACCCTCGCAGGTACGTTTGCGTTGGAGGCGACGCTGCTCGGACCTACGGGACGGACCTTCCTCGGGCTGCACGGGGGGCTCGTCTCGAGCGCCGTCGGAGTCGACGCCACCGGCGCCGCCGCGTGTGGGTTCGCCTAGAACACCTTCCCGTCGAACGAGGCGCGCGCGTTCCGTTGGACTGCGGGCGGCGGTCAGGAGGACCTCGGGACGCTGCCGGGGACGTTCGACTCCTTTGCGCAGGACATCAGCGCGGATGGCGCGGTCGTGGTCGGCAACTCCGGCACCGAGCTCTTCAACGGGCGGCCCTGGCGGTGGACGCAGCAGGGCCTGGTCGACCTCGGGACCTTACCCGGCTTCACCTTTGGCGATGCGCTCGCGACGAACGCCGACGGGAGCGTCGTCGTCGGCCGCGCGTACGGTGGCGGCAACGGACTGCGCGCTTGGTCTTGGACCGCTTCGGCGGGGCTCGTCGACCTCGGCGAGGGCTCCGCGACGGCGGTCACTCCCGACGGCGCGATCGTGGCGGGTTACACGCAGTCGGGTTGTGTGTGGCGCTGGACGATGGCGGGTGGCCTCGAGATCGTCGACTGTGTCGACCAGGCCGAGGTCGTGGACATCGACGCCAGCGGGGACGTGCTCCTCGGATCCTACAGCGACGGAGCCGGCCGCCGCGCCGCGCGCTGGGTCACGGGGCTCGGTCGTGAATCGCTGGGCTTGACCGGGCTCGCCGAGGCCACTGCCATGTCAGCGGACGGCGCGACGATCGTCGGTACGCGCATCTCTCAGCTCGCCATCGCCTTCGTGCGGAGGGAGCGCGCTGCACCTTCCCTCGGCGTGTCCGTTTGCGCGAGCCTCGCCCTGCCGAACAGCACGGGCTGCCGCGGTCGGCTTTGCCTAGGAGGTCCGATCAGCCGCGTGCGTGGGACAGGCCAGGTCCAGACAGTCGACGCAGCAGGTCGCATGGAGGTCCCCCTCGACCTGCAAGCGATGCCCTCGCCTACGGGCACGTTCGCCCTCCAGCCTGGTGATCACCTGGCCTTCACGCTGTGGCACCGCGATACGAGCCCGACGGCGTCGCCTACATCCAACTTCACGGACGCCGTCCGCGTCCGCTTCGAGTGACCGCGCGTGCGCTGCAGCGACGCTCGATCCAGGGGCTTCGATGGGGGCGCGCTCCAAACCGGGATTTGGCTCCGGAGCCCACAATTACCTGTTGCAACAACCTTTCGAGCATCCGATGCTCTGTGGGCGCGCAACGAGCGCCTGAATCATGCGGCAGCCCACGCCTCCCCCCCATGACCAAGTCCCTGGAACCGGCACGTTGACCCGGCGCGACGTCGCCATCGTCGCGACGGGCGCCGCAGCGCTGGCGTGTGTCGGAGCCACCGGCAAGGTCGACGACAGGCCCGAACCGCTGCCGGCGCTCTTCCTCTCACATGGGGCGCCGAGCCTCGCGCTCGATGCCGAGGGCGGGGCGGAGCTGATGCGGCTCGGGGCGTCGCTGCCGCCGCCGCGCGCGCTCTTGGTCGTCTCGGCGCACTGGGAGGACACTCCGATCGCGCTGGGGACGGTGACCGCACGGCCGCTCTGGCACGACTACGGTGGCTTTGCGCCGGAGCTGCGCAGGGTCCGTTACGACGCGCCCGGTGCGCCGGACTTGGCGCGGCGCGTCGAGGGCCTCCTCGCACCGACGCCGGGCGGTGTCGTGCGCGCTCCAGAGCGCCCCTGGGATCACGGGGTCTGGGTGCCTTTGGTGCACCTCGTGCCCGACGCGCGTGTGCCGCTGCTGCAGGTGTCGCTCCCCTCGGGCCTGTCGCCCGCGGAGCTCATCGAAGTCGGGAGGCGGATCGCGCCGTTGCGCGACGAGGGTGTGCTCGTCGTCGGCTCGGGCGGAGCGGTGCACAACCTCGGCGCGCTCGATTGGAGCGGCTCTGCGGCACCGCCGCAATGGGCGCTGGACTTCGAAGGGTGGCTGCGTGAGCACGTCGCGCGATTCGACCTCGAGGCGCTGGCCGCGGTGCGCGATCGGGCGCCTGCTCTGCGCCGCGCTCACCCGACGGAGGAGCACCTCCTGCCCCTCTTCGTCGCGCTCGGCGCGGCGAGCGAGCGGACACCGCAGGTCCGCTTCCCAGTCGAGGGGTTCGAGTTCGGCAGCCTGAGCCGCCTCTCGATCGAGCTGACGTAACATCGGGCACGGCCCGAACGAAGCCGTCACGCGCGGGGCGAACCGGAGGCTCTGCAGAGCGCGACAAGGTCCTCGAAGCCCCCTTGGCCGGGCGCGCCGGCGCCTGCGCCCGTGAGGCGCACGAGGGCACCTCCTGCAGCGAGCCATACGCCGCCATCGCGCGCCGCAACTGCCGCGTTCACACCGCCTGCGGGTAGGTCATTGCGCCAGACTTCGACCCGTGCGTCGCGGGACAGGCGCACCGCCTTCGGCGCGCGCGCATCCGCGACCCAAGCCGCGTCGCGCCCGGTCACCGCGAGCGCCCCCGGCGCGAGGTTCAAGCTGCGCAGCCAGATACGGCGCGCCCCTTCCGCGCCCCCAACGTGCCATCGGCCGAGCACCGCCCGCCCCGCCAGCTCGGCCAAGACGTAGAGCCCGCGACCATCACCGCAACAAGCCGCGTCGATCGCGAGGGCGCCCTCTGGCAAGCGATCCCGCGCATCCCCAGGAAGCGCCCCCCCGAGCCACTGCACCTCGCCGTGGGTGCCGACACACCAGAGGCGCTCCCCGCGCGCAGCGATCAGTCGCGGTTCGAAGCCCAACGGAACACCCACCGGGCCCGCCTCACCGAGCCGCTCCAGCGCCCCCACGCCCGCATGGGGCGCGATCCAGTGCGGTACACCGTCCGCCGTACACACCAATGTCGCGCGCCCGCTCCGCGCGCCGAGCGATGCCGTGGCGTGCCGAGCACGAAGCTCGCCGAACCCGTCGAAGTGCATCAGTGCGTGCGGCCCCCGCGGCAGCCCTTCGACCGCAGAGAGCGCCCAGAATCCCCCCGCTCGATCCCCAGCCAACGCTACCGGCGCCACCACCGGCACCCCCGCCACCACGAATCCCCCGCGGTCGACACCGACCACCCTGTGCCCACCACGATCGGCCAACCAAACTCCAACCTCCCGCCGACGACCACCGAGGCCCCAAACCGGCCCCCCCCGGTGACCCCACCCAGCGAGCGCGAGCGCGGCCCCTGCAGCCAGGGCGCCAAAGGTGCGGCGAGTCGTGGACACGACCTGAAAGACCCACGCCCCACAGAGCCGGTTTCACTCCATCCGTCATCTCTCCGCTCCTACCGCATCCAACGTCCGCCGCGCCTTGATTCGGCCGACATCGACTCTCCCGCAGCACACTTCGTCAAGTCCGCACCCCCCCAGCCCGACGCTGCCCTTACGCTCGCCGCCTCACCGCCACCTCTCGCTTCCGGATGCCGGGGATCGGGTCCCGATACGAAAGCCCGCGCCCCTCGAACGCCTTGTGCATCAGGTAGCTCCGAGCCGGCCGCACCACTCCCACCCCGCACCCACCTTCTGGGACGTTCAGCACCGGATCACTCCAGCCGCTGAACCACGCAGCGCTGGTCCACCGATCCACCGTCGGCACTCCGTCCCCTGTCCGCCAAGGATGGCCAAGGCCATGGTGTTCTCCGTTGCGCAACACGTACGCCACTGCGTTGCGCACCTGCTGCAACGACTCCAGCACCTGCAGGTCATACCGCCCGCTGACCACGGCCCCTTTGCGCCGCAACACCGCGTTCACCGCCTTCGCGATCCGCCCACCGAGGCCCTTCATCCCCCGCGCCAACG
>CAYOBN010000091.1:0-21065 GCA_964402175.1 uncultured Planctomycetaceae bacterium
CGCCCTCACCGCCAAGTCGTACCTGGTACCGTTCGACGCCCCTACCCTGAGGAGGTCACCTCAGCCGCGGCGGCTGCCGCGGAAGCGGCCGCGCGGCGCGTCGTCGGGGCCGATCCAGAGGCCCGGATCGCGGGGATCGTCGCCCGCAGCGCGCGCTGCGAAGCTCTCTGCGGCCCAGGCGGCGACCTCGAACGAGGACTCCGCGGGGCCGATGTCGATCGAGCCGATCTCGCGGTTCGTCACGCCGCCGCGTCGGCAGAGCGTCGCGAGCAGCCGCCGCGGGTTCGCGCCCCCGCGGAAGCCCCAGTTCACCCGGAAGCGCACGAACTCACCGCCGCGGCGTGTCTCCGGACCGGCCTCCGCCGGACGCCGCGGGCTGCGGCGATCATCGCCGCGCAGGAAGCCGTCGCGCGAGCGCTCCGGGCCTTCTGCCGGGGCGGGCGGCGCGCTCTCGTGGAAGGGGCGCTCCCCGTAACGGCCGACCGGCCGCTCTTGATAACGCTCCGGGTAGCGCTCGAACGCGCCACGGCCGCGCCGCGGCGCGGGGCGGCGGTCGCCGAAGGCGCGCGACTCGGGCAGGTCGTCGAGCGCCCGCGGCGCGGTGGGGGGCTGCTGCACGGCGTCCCGCAGGAGCGCCGCGACGATCCGCTCGGCGTCGTGGGTCGCGAGCAGCTCGCGCGCCAGCGCCCGCTCGCGCGGCGTCGGCGCACCGGCTTCGGTCGCTGCGGCGGCGATCCGGGCCTCGAGGGCCTCGCCTGCGCGTTTGTCGAGCGCCGCTTGCACCTCCGCCGCCGGGGGGCCTGGGCGCCACTGCAGGCGCAGGCCGGCCTCGGTCAGCATCCGCGCGGCGCGCCGCTCCTTGCTCGGAGCGACCATCAGCACGCTGCGGCCGCGCTGTCCCGCGCGCCCGGTGCGGCCGCTGCGGTGGATGTACGTCTCCGCATCGAGCGGCAGCGCCGTGTGCACGACGAGCGCGACGTCGGGCACATCGAGGCCCCGCGCCGCGACGTCGGTCGCGATCAGCACCGGAGCCGTACCGGCGCGGAACGCCGCCAACGTGCGCGTGCGCTGCGACTGCTGCAGCTCACCGGACAGCGGCTGTGCGCCGAAGCCGTCCTCCGTCAGCCGCGCTGCGAGCTCCCCCGTCTCCGCGCGCGTGTTGACGAACACGAGGGTGCGCTCGCCGCCGGAGAGCAACAGGTGGTTCACCAGGAGGTCGTAGCGCTGGTCCGGCCGCACGAGGTGCGCGATGTGCTCGATGTCGGCGTTCACTGCGCCGAGCCGCGAGCCTTCGACCGAACGCGGCGACTTCTGGTAGCGCTCTGCGAGACGCTGGATGCCCTCGGGGAACGTGGCGCTGACGAGGTGCGTGCGGCGCTCGGGGGGCGTGCGCTCGAGGATCGCTTCGAGCTCGTCCCGGAAGCCCATGTCGAGCATCTGGTCGGCTTCGTCCAGCACGAGCTGGCGCACGGAGTCCAACGCCAGCGCGCCGCTCTCGAGGTGATCGATCAGGCGCCCCGGGGTCCCGACGAGGATGCGCGGCGAGCGGGAGAGGCGCCGCCGCTCGAACGGCACCGACGTGCCGCCGGTCACGACGTCGACCGACGCACCGGGCACTTCGGCAAACAGCCAGGTGAGCTCCTCCGCGACCTGCGCCGCGAGCTCCCGCGTCGGCACGATCACGAGCGCGACGGGCCCGCGCTGGGGGCGCGTGGGGCGCGCCACCGCGTACGGGCGTCCGAGGTCCGGCGAGATGTCCGCCTGCGGGACGCCGTCGGCCGCGAGCACGTCCGCGGCCATCGCGAACCCGAGCGCCACGGTCTTGCCGGAGCCCGTTTGGCTGGAGATCCGCAGGTCACAGCCGGCCCCGACCGCGTCGAGCACTGCGCTCTGGACCGGCGTGAACGAGAGGAAACCGCGCGCTTCGAGCGCCCGGCGGAGCGGCGGGGGCAGCGCCGCAAACGGCGCGCTCTCCGCGTCGTCAGCCGCTTCCCCGGCGTCGCCCTCGTCGTCGCTGTCGTCCGCGAGCGACGCTTCCAAGAGCGCTTCGTCGTCGTGCGCCAGCGGGTCGGATTCTGCGCCCAAGGGGGCCGAGTCCGGCGCGGCGGCGGGGGAGAGGAAAGGGAACAGAGCAGCGTCGGGCGCATGGCCCGACCCAGAGGTCGATCGGTGCATCAGGAATGGGGCCCCCTATTGGGCCGCGGTCGCGGAGCGACGATCCCTGAAACACACACACGCCAGGGTCTACCGCTCGAGCCGAAGATGCTACCCGAACGGCGCCCCGCGCGGGGGACAAATCCCGCCGGGGCGCCGCCGATGCCTCCACACGGGACGCGCGCTCAGTCGTCCAGCAGGATGTCGAGGTCGGCGGCCGCCGCCGCGAGCCCCGGCTCCATCTCGATCGCGAGCGCCACTTCCTTCTCGCCCTCTTCCTTCTGTTTGGCGCGCAGGAGGTCCTTCCCGAGGACCATCCGGTACGTGCCGTCGAGCGGCGCTTTGGCGACCGCCTTGCGCAGGTGCTCCAGCCGCTTGTCGCCGGTCACCATCAGCGCGTAGTCGTAGTGCGCCTTCGGCGGCGCGGCCGCTTCGTTCTCCTTGAAGGCCTCTTCGAAGAGCCGCTGCGCGCGCTTGCGGTCGCCGAGCCGCTGGGCCGTCTGGGCCTCCCAGACCTTGGCGTTCTCGCCGTCGAACTGCAGCGCCTCGATGTAGCGGTACCACTCGTCTTCGAGCGCCTTCAGGGCCGCATCATCCTTGAGGCCCATGCACTGCATGAAGTAGCGCAGCACCTCGTCACCGCTGACATCCTTGAGGTTCATCCCGCCGCGCTCGCGCTTGACGGTCTTGTCGTTCGCGAGGCCCAGGAAGAACTTGCGGAAGTTCTTCGCGTGTTTCGGGTCCTCCATCAACATGTGCACAAACGACCAGCCCCAGGTGTAGTCCTCGAAGCCCTCCGTCGTGATCATGTGGCGCAGGGCGATCTTGTTGCCCGAGGCCATGTCGCCGCGGATCGTCGCCAGGCGACCGTTCTGGATGAGCCCGACGTCGAGCTTCTTCGTCTCGTCGTTCCACGTCGCGCCGCCGTAGTACTCACACAGCGACTCACCCGGCCAGTGCGGATAGTTGAAGTCCTCGTCGATGAGCTTGTGCAGGTAGTGCCCGATCTCGTGGAACAGCACCTGCTCCGTGAACACCGGGTCCGTGCGGTCGTAGAACGCGCACAGGTCGTAGTTCCCGAGGAACATGAAGTACGCGAGCGCACCACCGGGCGCGCCGCTCGTGCGGTGGAACTCCTTGCGGTTCGAGAAGAAGTTCACCATGAGCTTGGGCTTCTTCTTGTCGCGCTGCACCTTCCAGTCGCGCGCGAAGATCTCGAAGTACGCGTCCGCCGCGCGCTTGTAGCGCTCGGCGATGAACTTCGGCACGGTGTACTTCCAGCGGAAGTGCTTGGATTCTTCTTCGTAGGCGAAGCGCCACTCGTTGTGCTTCGCCGCGTCCTCGGCGGCCGCGATCTGCTCCTTCGCGCGCTTCTCGGCTTCGAGGCGCAGGTTGCGGACGCGCTCCCAGCGCCCGTCGACCTTCACGAAGCCCTTCTCGAGCTGCGCCCGCTCTTCTTCGGTCTTGGGCTCGAACTGCAGCTCTTGGCCCGCGAGCAAGAGGCCCGACACGAGCGCGTCGGGCACTTGCACCGTGCCTGCTTTGAAGTGCACCTCGACGAAGCCCTCCTTCTGCTCCATCGCCGGTCCGCGCACGATGCGGCCGTCGCGCAGGATGAGGTAGTTCTCGCCCTGCGCTCGGGCAGGGGAGGTGCACAAGGCGAGCACCGCAGAGGCGACCGCCAAGAACGGGATCAGTTGGCGCAGCATGGTGGGGGATATGGAGCCGTAGTGCCCGTCAGATCGAAGCGCGCATGCCCTTCACGAACGCGTCCCAGTCCTTCTCGGTCCAGCCGCTGAAGGTGCGCTCGAACGTGCGCTCGAGGATCGTCTTCTCGCGCTTCCGCATCGCCGTGCGCAGGTCGAGCGCCACACGCTGCTCCTCTTCCGCGTCCTTCGCTTCTTCGAGGCGCTTCTTCAGGTCCGCGGCGTATTCGGCCTCGGCTTCGTCGATCACGGCCAGCAGGTTCTTGACGTAGCGCTCCAGGAGGCCCTTCGCCTGACGCGTGCGCTTCGACTCCTCCGAGATCAGGAAGGCGACCAGCACTTGGCACTCGGACAGGCGGCTGAAGCCGCCGCTGCCCGCCGACGTACGGAACTCCTCCTCGGTCATCACCAGCAGCTCGCGCGGGTGCGTGAGGCCCCCGTTGCGCTCGGCGTCGCGATAGCGCTCGGCGCTGTAGACGTCGCGCCGGAACTCCGGCTTGCCCGAGTCCATGCGCGCGCCCTCGATCGCGTCGTAGAGGCCGTAGCTCAGCCACTCCGGCATCGAGATCATCAGGTCCGGGTTCTTCTCGCGCAGGAAGTGGTTGAGGACATCGCGGTTGAGCCAGTCGATCTCCGAGCCGACCCAGCCGCTGTCGTCCTGGCTCGTGACGATCTCACCGTCGTTGCCCCAGGTCCAGCCCGCGGCTTGCACACCGCGGCGGAACGACTGCTCCTCCTCGCTGTTCTTGCAGACGCGCACGATCGGGGCGCGCACGTACTCTCCGGGGCCGATGTACCCGAGCTCGGACTCGAGCCACTTCAGGAGGTTGTTCGTGTGAGCGATCACGCGGCTCGTCCACTTCGGGTCCGCGCTCGAGAGAGCCATGACGTTGCCCTTCTTCTCGTTGGACCAACCCTCGGGCAGCTTCGCGATCGCGCGGTCGTGGTTCTGCTTCTCGGATTCGACGCGCTTCGAGCGGCGCTCCTTCGGCTCACCCGTGTTGAGGTCACGGTAGCTGAAGATCCGGTCCGACGAAGTGCTGCCATCGTGGTTCAGCGACCCCGTCCGTCGGACGAGCTCGAACGACTTGTACGTCCCTTCGATCAGCGACTGCAGCTTGGGCCAAGCGTCCAGCAGGACCTCGGTCTGCAGCGCGTATTCGACGTCTTCGTCCTGGTACAACCAGGTGACGATGTACTTCGGGCCCTCGTTCGACAGCTTCTCGGCTTTGTAGAGGCGCTTCGAGACCGGTACCCCGTTGACGACCTCGTCCTTCTTGTCGAACAGGAAGAAGCCGCTGGAGTTGTAGGTGCGGTCGAGGAAGTCGTCGTAGCTCTTGTAGGGGTTCTTGAAGGTGATCGTGACGACCTTCGTGCCCTGCTCGGTCTCCTTCTCTTCGACCTCTTTCTCCGGGCCGTCCATCACGGCCTTCGGGAAAGCGACGACGAGCATCTCCGGGCGCTGCGTGAACGTGAACCCGATCTCCTTGTTGTTGTAGAGGAACTCGCGGTCGCACTGGAACTTCGCCGCGAGCCACTCCTCGCTCGTCTGGATGGCGATCTGGTTCCACTTCGCGGGCTTCTTCATCTGGAAGCCATACCGCGGCAGCACGACCCAGCCCTCGCGGGGTTTGCCCTCTTTGCGCTTCTTCATCCGCTCCTCGAAGCTGTCCGGGGCGGGTTTGGGGTCCTGCGGCGCCGCGACAACTGCGGGGGACAGGGCGAAGGGCTCGACCACACTCGCGGGCGCGCTGTGCGGGCTGGAGAGGGCGGCGAGGGCGAAGGCGAAGACGTGCATGGGGTCCTCCGGGGTAGGTCCTTGGCCGGGCGGCCTCGCGCGGGGGTCGGGCGGGCACCGCTCGGGTGACGGTTGGCGGGCAGGGTCGATGTTCGCAGGGACAGCGCGAACAAGGATGGCCTCAATGTAACTACGTCGCGGCGGCCCCGAAGCCTGTTCAGATTGTGTCAAGCCCGATTTTTCGCGCGCCCAGGGGCCCGCTCAGCGTCCGAGCGCCGCCGCGACGCGGGCCTCTGCGGCCCGTTCGTCAGCGGACAGCGGCCGTCCGAGGCCCTGGCGCAGGGCCGCTTCGATCCCCACGCGCAGGCCGAGCGCATCGACACGGTCGAGCTCCTGCTCGAGCCCGAGCGCGAGCGCGCGCCAGCCTGCGCCGCCCGGCGCCGTGAGCAGCGCGTCGACGACCGCACCCAGCGCAGCGGTCGGGGCGCCGAAGCGCGGGCGCGCCTCGGCGGGCCCCTCGCCAGCCCAGAGCGCGGCCGCGACCTCCGCCGCCTGCGGACGGTCGCCGTGCTCGTCCCACCAGACCCGCCAGCGCTCCGCCGCGCCCGCGGGCTCTGCGGCGCGCTCCGGCGGGAGGTCGACGGTGCGGGCGAGGCTCTGCGCCGCGTTGGCGACCGCGGCCGTGTCCCCCGCGCGCTGCGCCGCTGCGAGCGCCTCGCACAGCGCCTCTGCCAGGGCGCGGGTCGCGGCGCCCGTGACGTGGAGCGCCTCGGCGTGCGCGGCGCCGAGCGCCCGCACCAGCGCCGCGCGCGGGTCCGGCAGCGGCCAACGCCCGTCGCCGGGCTCCGGCACCGGCGGGTCCGCGGCGAGGAGCGCGACCGCGAGCGCGACGCGCTCGGCGGGCGCCGGCGCCGGGCCGAGCCACGCCGCCAGCGGCGCCGCGTCAGCGCGACAGGCCTCGGCGAGGAGCCCGAGCAACTGCACCTCCGCCGTGCGCGGCTCGGCGTAGGGGGACAAGCGGCCCGCGCGCACGGCGACCCACGCATCGGCCAAGGCGCCCGAGCCCGCTGGGCCGAGCGCCGCGACGGCGGGGAAGAGCTCGGGCACCCCGCGCGCGAGGGCGAGCTCGACGAGCTCCGCGGCCAGCGCGGGCGCAGCCGGAGCGGCGCCTCCTTCCGCGAGCGCGCCCTCGCGGGCGAGGTCGGTGAGGAGCGCCGCCGCGAGCAGGTCGTCCATGCTCGGGTGCCCGTCGCCGCCGCGCAGCGGCTCCAAGAGCGCGCCGATGTCGCCGACGAGGCGCGCCGCAAGGAGCCGCGCTTCGAGGGTGCCTGCGCGCCGCGCGAGGAGCGCCTCGGCCGCGCTCTGGACCGCCTGCGAGTCCTCGGGGGACCCGAGCGCTGCCTCCGCGAGGACCTCCAGGGCGATCGAGGCCTCGGGCGCCGCAGCGGAGCCTAGCGTCTCCGCCAGCACCGCGCGCGCGGCCGCGACCGGCTCCCGCGCCCCGTCGGCCGCTCGCAGCGCCGCGAGCTGCCACGCGCCCTCCGCGCCCCGCCGCGCGACCGCCAAGGTCGACCCGTCCCCTGCCCAGAACAGCGCGAGGGCCCGCGGCGGGGCGGCGAGCCAGTCGAAGGGCCACAGCGCGGTGCGCGGGTGCTGTTCGCCGACGCCCGGTTCCCCGAACACCGCGGCCAGCGGCAACGTCAGGCGCACGTCGCCCTCGGCGTCGAAGAGGGCGATGTGCGCGTGGTCCGCGACCGCGAAGCCCGCGCCGCGCGGCGCGACCGCGAGCGCGAGCGGCTCGATCGCCAGCGCACCACCCGCCAGCGTGCGGTCGCCCTTGGCGAGCGGGCGCCGCGCCGGGGCCCGCAGCCAGCGCGGGGTCGCCAGCACGTCCGCCGCGGCGCCCTCGCGCGGGCCCGCGAGGCGCACGAGGCGGAACGTGTCGGGCGCGCCGAGCGGTCCCCGCGCGCCGAGGTGCCCGCGCTGCTGGACGAGCACCTCCACGTACGCCGCACCGTCCAGCGCCAGCGCGCGCACGACACCCGCGGCGACCCACGGGGGGCGCGTGCCGTAGCCGTGGGCCGCGGCGCCGGGGGCCGTGACGGCGGCGCCCGCCAACGCGACACCGAAGGCCGCGGCGACGACGGCGAGCGCAATGCACCGGCGTCGCGTGCGCGCGGAGGTGTGCCTCCTCATCTCGGGCCTCCGCGCGCCGCGAGGCGCTGCTGGAGCACACGCACACAGAGCGCGCCGGCCCCGCGGCGCCCATCGAGGCCCCCGGGGCCATCCGCAACCAGCGCCGCGGCGGCGAGGGCGAGCAGCTCCGGATCCCCGAGCGCTCGGCACCGCTCCGCGAGCGCGTTCGGCCGGAGCCGTGCGAGGGCCAGCACCGCAGGCAGCGCCGCGTCGAGCTCGCCGGCGCGTGGCATGGACAGGAGCTCGAGGGCCCATTGCGCCGCGGCCTCCGGCGCAAACGGCGCGAGCGCCGCGAGCAGGTTGGGTTCGCGGCGCTCGTCGAGCGGGTCGCTGCCGAAGGTCGCGCACAGCGCCTCGGCGAGCGCCGCGCTGTCCGTCGCGCCGCGCCGCGCGCGTCGGTCGAGCGCCAGCAAGAGGTCGACCACACCGTCTCGCACGAGCGGGCCGCGCGCCGGATCCGCCGCGAGCTCGTTGAACACGGCGACGAGGCGCGCGGCCTGTTCGCTGCTCGCCTCTGCGAGGTGGGGCGCGAGGTCCGGGCCGATGGCTGACGAGGGGCGCCGCCGCAACGCCGTCCAAACCGGCTCGTCGGCCAGCGCCGCAACGTGGGTCGGCAGCGCCGACGGCGCGAGCCGCCGCGATGGGGCGCGCAGGCCCTCACTGCGCTCGGCGACGGCGCGCGCGTGCGCCGGATATCGCTCCGCGGTCGCGTCGATCCAAGCTTGCAGCACACCGCGTGGCGCATCGGCCCCGTCCGCGCGGAGCGCCGCGCGCTCCAGCGCAGCCGCGAGCAGCGGCGTCGCCTCGGCGAGCAGCCGCCGCTCCGCGAGCGGGTCGGGCTCCGACGCCGCTTCCAGCGCGAGCCACTCCGCGAGCGCAGCGAGCAGCGGCTCTGCGCGCAGGAGCGCGTCGTCGGCGGGATCGAGGCGCGCCGCCGTCGCAGCGGCCAGCGGCCCCTGCGCGCGCTCCAGCAGGCCCGCGGCGAGGGTTCGGCGCTCGGCCTCCGGCGCCGGTGCGAGCGGTGCCGTGAGGGCCGCTGCCCGGAACCTCTGCCAACGCGCGCGGCGCGCGGCTGCGTGTGTGTCGGGAGCGGGAGGCGCGAGCGGCAGAGGCCCGCTGTCCGTCACGGCGCTCGTCGTCGTCGCTGGAGCGAGCTCGATGACCCAATGTCCGCCGAACCAAGGCGCGGGGACGTTCCAGACGGGCGCGACGCCGGGGCTCGGCGCGTGCACACCCGCGACGAGCCGCTCGAGGTACGCCGCGCTGGGCGCCGCGGGATCGAACGGGCCCTCGGGCGCCGGACGGGGATCGCTCCACAAGAATCCACCGTCGGCCGCGACGGGCGCGAGCTGCATGCGACCTGGAGAGGCCACCCAAGCGAGGGTCGTGTCCCGCACCGGGGCCTCTCCTGACGGCGTCGCAACGCTCCCCGTGGCGCGTGTGCCCGCGACCAGCACGAGCTCCGCCTCGCGCGCGCCGTCTGCGGCGCTCGTTTCCCTCAGCGTCACGAACGGAAAGAGTTCGCCGACAAACGCCTCGTAGAGCACTCCGTAGCGCTCCTGGTCGGGGACGGGCCCCACGGGGCCGACGAGGAGCACCGTCACGACGCCTTCGGGCGCCGCCGCAAAACGCGCGATCCCATCGGCGCCGACTTCGGCGGTCGCAAGCCAACGCGGCGCGCCGACCCGCGCGATGCCGAGCTGGATCCGGTAAGCGCTCGAATCCTCGGGAAGGCCTCGCACCAGGATCCGCACGGGGCCCGCGTGCGCCCGCTCTGCTGCGGAGAGCGCACTTGATTCGGCGGACACTGCGCCGACCGCATGTTGCACCCATGCCGGCGGCAGCGGCTCGTCTGCGGCTCGGGCTCCGATGGCGCTCAGCGCGAGGGCCGAGAGGATGCTGACGAGGGACCACATGACGTGCTCTCGGCGCCTTCTCTCAGAAGCCGATCAGCCCGCCGCCATCGACGGGCAGCACCGCGCCGTGCACGAACGACGCCGCGGGGGACAGCAGGAACGCCGCGGCATTGCCGATCTCCTCCGGCCGACCGAACCGGCCGAGGGGCGTGCGGGCGACGATGCGCGCTTCGCGCTCGGGGTCGCCCGCGAGCACGCCGTCGAGCAGGTCCGTGTGGACCCAACCCGGCGCCAGGCCGACGACGCGGATCCCGCGCGGGCCGAGGTCCGCCGCGTACCCGCGCACCATCCCGACCAGCGCGGACTTCGCCGCCGTGTACGCGATCACCTGCGGCATCCCGATGAAGCCAGTCATCGAGCACTGCAACAGCACCGTCCCGCCCCGCCGCGCGGTCCACAGCGGCAGCACCGCCCGCACGAGGGCGTGCGCGCCCAGCACGTGGGTGTCGAGCACAGCCCGGAACGCACCGTCCGAGACGTCCTCGGGGGCCGCCTTCAGGTGGTTCCCCGCGTTTGCGACGACCGCGGTGACGGGGCCGACTTCGGCCTCCGCCCAGCGGATCAGGGCCTCGCAGGCCCCCTCGGACACCACGTCGCAGGTGCGCGCGAAGGCGGCGGGCCCGAGCGCGGCGGCGGTCTCCTCCAGGGGTTCGGCGCGGCGCCCAGCGACCACCACCCGTGCGCCGCAATCGACCACCGCCGCCGCGATCGCACGGCCGAGGCCCGTGCCGCCGCCCGTGACGACGACCACCTGGCCGGTCAGGTCGAAGGCGGCGGGGACGGTGCTCTCTCGCATTTGGGCGGGCTCGTCGTGGTGCACAGCACGAGCCTAACCGATCGTCCTGGTACCTTGCCGCCATGTCACGTCCGCGCGTCTTCGTGCTCTACACCGGCGGCACCATCGGTATGCGCGCGACCGGGTCGGGGTTCGCCCCCGAGCCCGGGGACCTCCTGCGCCGTATCCGAGCGCTGCCCGAGCTCGACGCGCCGGGCATGCCCGATATCACGCTCGAGGAGTGCGATCCGCTGCTCGATTCGGCGGACATGCAGCCCTCCGACTGGCTGCGCATGGCCGAGCGCATCGAAGCCAACTACGAGCGCTTCGACGGCTTCGTGATCCTGCACGGCACCGACACGATGGCGTACACGGCATCGGCGTTGCCGTTCATGTTGCGCGGGCTGGCGAAGCCCGTGATCCTCACGGGCGCGCAGATCCCGATCGGCCGCGTCCGCAGCGATGCACGCGACAACCTGGTGACGAGCCTCGCCATCGCGGCGCGCGGCGACGTCCCCGAGGTGTGTGTGTACTTCGCCGAGAAGCTCATGCGCGGCTGCCGGACGGTCAAGGTCAATGCCGACGGCCTCGACGCGTTCAGCTCGCCGAACTTCCCCGCGCTGGGCGAGGCGGGCATCGAGATCCGCATCCGGCACGAGCTCGTGCGGCGTCCCGGTGAACACCTGGATGCCCTTCACGTGCAGCCGCTCGACGGCCCCGTCGTCGCGGCGCTGCGCCTCTTCCCCGGGATGTCGGCGCGCATGCTCGACAACTTCCTGCGCCCGCCGCTGCAAGGGCTCGTGCTGGAGACCTACGGCGTGGGCAACGGGCCCGCGCGGGACAAGGAGTTCCTCGCGGCCCTGCGGCGCGCGACGGGCGGGCCGGAGCCCATCGTCGTCGTGGCGACCAGCCAGTGTGTGCGCGGCACCGTCGACCACTCGGGGTACGCGACGGGCACCGCGCTGCGCGACGCGGGCGTGCGCTCCGGCCGCGACATGACGAGCGAAGCCGCGCTGGCGAAGCTGTACTACCTCATCCGCTGCGGGCACACGCCGGCGGAGATCGCCCGGCTCGTCGAACAGGACCTCGTGGGCGAGCTCACGCCGCGCGCTTGAGCCCTATTTCAGCGCGGCCTTGACGGCCGCCCAGTCGACCGCGAGCGGCTCCCAGACGACGAGCCCGAGGCGCTCGGCCTCCGCCGCGATCGCGGCGATCCGCGCCGTGTGCTGCGGGTGGGTCGAGAGCCACTCGAGGGCGTCGGGCACATCGCCGTGCTCCTCCTTCAGGACGCGGAAGAACTCGCGGAGCCCGTTCGGGTCGACCTGTGCAGCGTGCAAGAAGCGCACACCGACGAGGTCCGCTTCGATCTCCTGGTCGCGCGAGTACGCGTTGACGCTCGCCGCGGTCAGGACCTCCTTCGCGATCCGCGACAGGGCCGAAGCATCGCCGAGCACGAGCTGCAGCGCCGCGAAGAACCCGAGCGATTGGCCGATGCGGCGCAGGCCATGGCGCTCGGTGACGTGGGCCATCTCGTGCGCCAGGACTCCGGCGACCATCTCCGGGGACTCCGCCGCGTCGATCAGGCCCGTGAACACCGTCAGGTGGCCGCCGGGCAGCGCAAAGGCGTTGATGACCTCGTTGCGCACGACGCGCACCTTCCACGTCACCGCGGGTTTCCCGGGCAGCGTCTCGACCCCGCGCGCGAGGCGGTCGACGATCGCATCGATCGCCGCCGTGACGCGCTCGTCCGTGACCTCGGGGCCCATGTCCATCGCGCCGGCCGCCGCTTCGCCCAAGGTCTCGTCGACCGAGAACGGCGCGGCTTCGACGGCGGCGTCGACGCCGCGCCGCAGGCAGCCCGGGATACTCATCACGAGCGCGACGGTGAGCAGCGTGAACACGAGGCAGCCGAACCAGCCGCTCATGCGCAGGCCCGTGCGCTCACCCGAGAGGCGCGCGATCTGGTCCCCGAGCTCGTTGCCGACCGCGGCCTCGATCGCGCGCAGGAAGTCCGGCGCGGCGCTGCCGATCGCGCCGAGCTTCGTGTGCACCACGAGCGCTCCGTCCGCCGCGCGCCGCTCCAGCTTCGCGCTGCTCCACGGCAGAACGTGCTCGGCTCCGGAGGCGACCTCGCGCGCCCGCAGGCCCGTCGGCGCCACGACGATGCGCACCGGCAGCTCGCCGCCGTCAGCGGCGATCACAAAACCGTCCAGCGCGCTGGCGAGGTCGTACTGGCTGCTCACGCGCGGGAGATCCTCGTGCTGAGCTCGCCGATGCCGGCCACGGCGCACACCACTTCGTCGCCGTGCGCGAGCGGACCGACCCCCGCGGGCGTACCCATCAGGACGATGTCGCCGGCGCGCAGCGTCAGGTGCCGCGAGAGCTCTGCGATGGCGTGCGGCACGTCGATCACGAGGTCGCGCGTCGTCGCGTTCTGGCGCAGCTCGCCGTTCACGTGCGCCGTGACCGCGAGGTCCGCGATGTCGATGAAATCGCGCGGCACGAAACACGGCCCGAGCGGCAGGAACCCGTCCGCGTTCTTCGCGCGGAACCACGGGTGGCCTTTCTTGCGGTCGTCGCCCTGCAAGCTGCGCAGCGTCAAGTCGTTGGCCACGCTGTACCCCGCGACGTGGCCCAGCGCGGCCTCGACGGAGATATCGCGTCCGGTGATGCCGATCACGACGGCGAGCTCCGCTTCGTGGTCGACCCGCCGGTCGTACCACTGCGGCACGGTGGTCGTGCCGCGGTGGGGCGCCAGGGTCTCGGGCAGCTTGTTGAAGAAGAGCATCTCCTCGGGCACGGCCTCGCCGAACTCGGCGGCGTGCTCGCGGAAGTTCTTGCCGAGCGCGAGCACCTTGCCGACCTCGCGCGGGGTCAGCGGCGGCGCGACGTCCGCCGGGGCGTTGCGGTCCCCTTCGAGCTCCAGGGCCGTCCACTCCGCCGGAGCGACCGACGGGAGGTGCGCCGCGAGGCGCTCGCGCTCGAACCAGCGCGCTTCACACAGCTCGACGAGGTCCGTCGGCAGTCCGCGCCGCGTCAGGTGCGCCGTCAGGTCGAAGCGGCCGCGGCCGTCGTCGAGCACGAGGCGCCCGTTGGCCAAGCGAAAGATCCGCACGATGGGGGCCGGCTCGGTGGGGGGTGCAGCGGTCATGGGGCGCACAGTGTAACCCTCGCCCGAGGCCCCTCCGAGGCTCCTATCCAGCCGGTCCGCGGGCGGCGATGATGCCGCCATGCTGAGGCTCTTGCTCGCGGCCGGCCTGGCCGTCCTCTCTGCCTGTGGGCGCGGTCCCGACCCCGCGCCTGCGGGCTCCCGCCCCGCGCCCCCGCACCTGCTCTTGATCGTCGGGGATGACGCCGGCGCGGAGCTCGGCTGTTACGGCGCGGTCGGCCTCGCGACGCCGCACCTCGACCAGCTCGCTCGCGAAGGGCTGCGCTTCTCCCACGCCTTTGCGCCGACTGGGATCTGCGCGCCGTCGCGCGCGACGCTCTTGACGGGCCTAGAGCCTGCGCGCCACGGCGCGCTCGGCTTCGAGCCGGTGCGCGCGGATGTGCTGACCTTCGGCGAGGCCCTCGGCGCCGCGGGCTACCGTACGGGCCTGCTAGGCAAGGTCGGGGTCCGCCCCGTCGAGCGCTTTCCCTTCGATTGGATCGAGCGCACGTTGCCCGGCGACGAAGGCGCGCGCGATGTCGAGTTCCACGCCCGCGCCGCCGCCGCGTTCTTCGCGGGCGCCGATGCTCGGCCGATGGCGCTCGTCGTGAACCTGCGCGACGCGCACTGGCCGCTGCCGACGGACGGCGCGCCGCCGCGCCCGGGTGAGCCCGCGGCGCCGCACGACCCGCAGTCCGTCGGTGTGCCGCCGGTGCTCGTCGACGGCCCCGAGACACGCGCGGAGCTCGCGCGTTACCACGACGCGCTGCGCCGCATGGACGCGACGGTCGGCGCGTTGCTCGAGGTCCTCGCGGCAGAGGGCCTCAGCGAGCGCACCCTCGTCGTCTACACGAGCGACAACGGCCCGCCGTTCCCGCGCGGCAAGACCACGCTGTACGAGTGGGGGGTGCGCGTCGCGCTGATCGCGCGCGGGCCCGGCGTCGCGGGCCGCGGGCGCGTGGACGCGAGCCTCGTCACCCTGGCCGACATCTTGCCGACCTGCCTCGAGCTCGCGGGGTGGCCCGCCGAGCGCCGCGCGGGCTTCGATGGGCGCTCGCTCGCACCGCTCCTCAGCGGGGAGGCGCCGAAGGAGCCGTGGCGCGCCGCGGTCTTCGGCGTGCACGGCAGCCACCGCGCGGGCGAAGAGGTGCCCGCGCGCTCCATCCGCGACGCGCGCTGGCGCTACATCTGGAACCCGCACCCCGAGCGGCGCTTCGAGAGCCTCGCGATGGGGGTCTCGGCTGCGTGGGCCGAGCTCGTCGCGGCGAGCGAGCGCGGCGTGCCGCACGCGGTCGCGCGGGTCGCGGGCCTCGTGCAGCGGCCCGCGGAGGAGCTCTACGACCTCACCGCGGACCCGTGGGAGCTCACGAACCGCGCGGGGGACCCCGAAGCGGAGGCCGTGCGGGCGCGCCTCCGCAGGGAGCTCGAGGCGCACCTTGCGGCCCAGGGCGACCCGCTCGCGCGCTGAGCTCAGCGCGTGACGCCCAGCGTTAACAGCGCATACGCGGTCGCGAGCACCGGGTTGCCTTCCCACCACGCCGGCGCGTTGGTGTTGACCCACGAGCCGTCGCTCTTCGACTGCATCGCGATCAAGCGACCCGCGAGCTCCGGCCGCCACGCGTGTTCGACGCCGGCGGCGTCGACGAGCACGTCGGCGCCGAAGACGTCGAGGGCCTTCGCCATCGTGTGGAAGTAGTAGAAGAGCCCCTGGTACGGCGCTGTCGGATCGTCGGACGCGACGAACCCTGGGTTGAGGTCGAGCGTGTAGTTCGCCTGCAGCCACTTCCAGAGCGCCTGCACACGCGGGTCGTCTTTCTGGAGGCCCGCGAAGACGTAGCCCTTGAGCAGCGCGTACGACATCGAGCCGTAGCTACGCGGGACGACGGTGCCGTCGGGCAGCTCCAGGTTGCCGGCCTTCGACTCGCCGGGCGCGTAGGCCGAGCCGCCGTCGTCGCCCGGACGGATGACGACGCCGCCGCGCTCGAGCCGCAGGTCGTTCGACTCGCTGCGGTTCTGGCAGCGCTGCAAGAACACGAGCGCGCGCTGCCACGCGGGGTCGTCCTGCGCGAGGCCCGCGGTGTGCAGCGCTTCGAGCGCCATCTGCAGGTTCGAGAGGTCCGGCCGCTCATCGCCGCCGTAGCCCACGCCGCCGTAGTAGGGGTGGTCGGGGGAGTACCCTTCCCCTTCGTCGGACTGCAGGCGCACGAGGTAGTCGCGGGCGCGCACGATGCGCTCCGCGTGCTCCTTGCGCGGCGCGAGCGCGAGCACCGCGGCGCTGGTGACGTAGTTCGCCAGTCGGCCTTGGTGGATGGAGCCGTCTTCGCGCTGCAGCAGCGCGAGCCAAGCGACGGCATCGTCGATCGCCGCTTGGATGTCCGCGGGGCGCGGCTCGGGCACGGCCTGCAGCGCGCCCGCGACCATCGCGGTGATGCCCGCGTCCGGGTTGCCGGGGGCGCCCCAGCGCGCGCTCTCGCCGCCGACGGAGCGTTGGAGGAGGTAGCGCGCCCCCTTCACGAGCGCCGCGTCGATCGCCTCACGCTCCGCCGCGCCGAACGCGGGCAGCGGCGTCGCGCCCGTCGGTTTGGCGGCTTTGGGCTCGATCACCTTCTGGAAGCGCGTCAACGCGACGACGCCGCGGGCGGTGGCGATCACCTTGCCCTCCGCGCTGTCCCAGCTCCCGTCGGCCGCGCGCGAGCGCAGGAGGGCCAGGACCGCCGGGACCGCTGCGGCGCGTTCCGAGGGCACGGCGGCGTGGCCGAGGTCCGGGGTATCGATCCCCTGCTCCGCGAGCCAGACCGTCGCTCTACCGAGCGCCGGCCCCGTGCGCGGATCGAGGAGCACACCGAGCGCGGCCGCCGCGCGCGTCGTCTGACCGACCCGCGCCGCGGGGTCGACCTCCGGGTCGGCGATCCAGCCGCCGTCCCCTTGCCGCGCGAGCAGCGCGTCGACCGCTTTCGCGACGAACGGGCCGTCCGTGTAGACGTACTTCCGGGGGCATGTCGCGAGGGCGTACAGGACATGCGCGGTCCCGTCGACCCCGCCCCCGTAGAGGCCCGTCGACAGGTCCTGGGCCGCGCGCAGCCAGCGCACGCTCAGGTCGATCTCGTCCTTGAGCGCCGGGACCTCGGTGGCGCTGGTGCCCTGGCACGGGGCCGCGTGGACCAGTGGCGCGGACGCGGTCAACACGAGGGCGACGAGCGCCCCCAAGCGGTGGATTCGGTGTCGCAGCATGGGGTCGGTACCGTAGGTCGAGGAGGGGAGACCTGGAAGCCCTCCGCAGGGTGAACGCGCGGACCGCTGCTGGGTTCACCCCCATCAACGGAACTTCTCCCATGCACCCGCCGTCACACCCGGACCTGCCCGATCGCCCGTCCACTGGCCACTCCCCGAGCGCGCCGGCGGAGCTGCGCGCGCCCTCCGACCCCGCGCCCCACGTGTCGCTCCCGTTCCAGCGCCTTTCCGAGCCCGAAATGCGTCGCCGCGCCGCGGAGTTCCATGCGCGCTGCGAGGCGCGGCGCAGCGTGCGGCACTTCTCGAGCGAGCCGATCCCGCTCGACGTGGTCGAAGCGTGCGTGCGCACGGCGGGGACGGCCCCGTCGGGGGCGCACAAACAGCCCTGGACCTTCTGTCTCGTGACGGACCCGGCGCTGAAGCGGCGCATCCGCGAGGCGGCGGAGGCCGAGGAGCGCGAGAACTACAGCGGCCGCATGAACGAGGAGTGGCGCCGCGACCTCGCGCCGCTCGGGACGGACGCGGAGAAGCCCTTCCTCGAGCTCGCACCGGCGCTCGTCATCGTGTTCCGCCACGCCTGGGAGGAGCGCGCGGACGGCGCCCGCGGGCAGAACTACTACACGCAGGAGTCCGTCGGCATCGCTGTCGGTCTCCTGCTCGCTGCGCTGCACGGGGCGGGCTTCGCCACATTGACGCACACGCCGAGTCCGATGGGCTTCCTTGCGGAGGTCCTCGAGCGGCCGCCGAACGAGCGCGCGTTCGTGTTGATCCCCGTCGGTTATCCCGCGCCGGATTGTGTAGTGCCTGCGCTCACGCGTAAGCCGCTGGAGCAGATTCTCGTGCGTTACGGCCCTGCGCTCGACACGGTGCAGTAACCTCTTCGCCCGAAGTCACGCTCGCCCGCATGGTCTTCGCCAGCAACATCTTCATCTACGCGTTCCTGCCGCTGTTCCTCGCGTTGTACTACGCGACGTCGCAGCGGGGCCGCGCGTGGGTGATCGCACTCGCGAGCTACCTGTTCTATGGTTGGTGGCGGCCCGACTTCGTCGCGCTGATGTGGGCGTCGACGGCGCTCGACTACTCCTGCGGGCACGGCATCGCGCGCGATCGCACGCGGGGCCGCACCGGTCGACGCTGGGTGGTGCTGTCCTGCGTCGCGAACCTGTCGCTGCTCGCGTACTTCAAGTACGCGAACTTCGGCATCGACACGCTGAACCATCTGCTCGTCGAGCTCGGCGCGCGGCCGCTGCCGTGGGCGGCCGTGATCCTGCCGGTCGGGATCTCCTTCTACACGTTCCAGACGCTCAGCTACACCGTCGACGTGTACCGGCGACAAGCCGAGCCCGTCGAGAGCTTCCGCGATTTTGCGTGCTACGTCGCGCTCTTCCCACAGCTCGTCGCGGGACCGATCGTGCGCTACCGGTCCGTCGCGGAACAGCTGCGCGAGCGCAGCCACACCCTCGCAAAGTTCGCCGCCGGAGTGATGCTGTTCCTGACGGGCCTCACGAAGAAGGTCCTCCTCGCGGACACGCTGGCGGTGCCCGCGGACCGTGCGTTCAGCGCCGAGGCGCTCTCCGCCCTCGAAGCCTGGATCGGGGCCCTCGCGTACACGCTCCAGATCTACTTCGACTTCTCGGGCTACTCCGATATGGCGATCGGGCTCGGTCTGATGATCGGGTTCCAGTTCCCGGTCAACTTCGATCGGCCCTACACTTCGCGCAGCATCACGGAGTTCTGGCGGCGCTGGCATATCTCGCTGTCGTCGTTCCTGCGCGACTATCTGTACATCCCACTCGGCGGCAACCGCCGCGGTCCGGTGCGCACGTACGTCAACCTCGGGCTGACGATGCTGCTCGGTGGGCTCTGGCACGGCGCGGCGTGGACGTTCATCGCGTGGGGCGCCTACCAGGGGTTCTGGCTCATCGTCGAGCGCCTCGCGGGCCAGCGCGCGCTGTACGCTTCGTTGCCGCGTGCCTTGCACGTGCCCTCGACGATGGTCATCGTCGTCTTCGGCTGGGTGCTCTTCCGTGCGCCCTCGATGCCGGACGCCCTCGCGTACATGGGCGCGATGCTGGGCCTCGGTGAGACCGCGGCCATGCGGGGCTTCGGCGCTGGCTGGGTGGGCCTCGATCGATTGCAGCTCGCGGCGTTCGTCGTCGCACCGATCGTTTTGTACGGCTTCCGCACGAGCCAGGCCCAGGTCGAGCGCCTGCGCCCCGCGTGGTGCGCGGCCGTGGCTTGCCTCGCCGTCATCGCGCTCGTGCACCTGCTGCGCGCCTCCCACGTCCCGTTCCTCTACTTCCAGTTCTGACCATGGCGAGCGACGAGCTGGTGCAACCGGACCCGAGACCGCCGCGCGCGCTCGCGTGGGGGATCACCGTCGGTTTCCTCGCGCTCATCGCCGGGGTCGCGCTCATCGATGCGGTGTGGCCCGCTCCCCCGATCCGCTTGGTCGGAGCGGAGCAGCAGCGTGCGCACCGCGCAGCGCGCAGCCGGTCCCCGTGGGACGGGTCCCTCGCGCGCTGGTTGGAGTCCGGGCACGAACAGCGCTCGCGCACGAAGCGCGCGGTCGTGCCGTGGTGGTCGGCGCTGATCCTGCGCTACGCGCCGCAGAGCCACGGGGACCTCGTCGTCGGTCGCGATGTGTGGCTCTTCCTGCGCGAGCGGGTCGAGCCGCCGAAGCAGAGCACCGATGAGCTCGTCACGAGCGGTGTGCACGCGCTGTCCGCGATCTCGCGGACGCTGGCGTCGCACGGCTATCGGCTGATCGTGATGCCGGTGCCGCGTAAGTCGGTCGTGTGCAGTGCGCGTCTGCCCAAGGGCCTCGACCCGCGACCGGATATCGATTACCGTACGCTCGCGCTGCTCGGAGAGAACGGGGTCGTGACGCTCGACCTGCTCGAGGCGTGGCGGGGGCACGACCCCGACACGCTCTACATGAGCCACGACACCCACTGGCAGTTCGAAGGTCGGCGGCTCGCGTCCGAGGCGTTCGCAGCGCAGTTCCCCGCGCTCGTGGGGGACCGCTACGACGTGCAGGTCAGGCAGCAGGAGAGCCCCGCCCGTGTGGCGGACCTCCTGAACTACGCGGGGATCCCTGCCCTGCACCCCGCGAGCGCATGGGTGGGGCTCGGCCCCGCCATCGACACGCGGCTCGAGCCGAGCGCTCTGCACGACCGCGTCCGCGACCATCGCGGCCTTGCTGACTTGCTCGTCGTCGGGACGAGCTTCACGGTCTCGAACGACTTCCCGCGGCTCCTCTTCGCGGCGCTGCGGGACGACCTCATGGCCTCAGGATTCGCGGGCGCCGAGTTCATCGAGCCGCTGACCCGGGTGGCAGTGCCCCTCGGTGGCGCGCCAGGCGAGGGGCCGGAGTGGATCCTCTACGAGTTCCCGCTGCATCAGGTCTGGAACCTCGCGACGCGCTGGAGCCCCGCCCACGGCATGTTCGGCAAGTTCTTCATGCACTTGCCGACCCGTGAGCTGCACAGCCTCGCGGTCCCGGACGCGCTCGTCCGCATCCAGCAGTTCGGTGACGACACGGTGGCGCGCGCGGTACCGGGCGCGGTGTACACGACCGGCGAGGGCCTCGTGCACTTGCGTCTGCAAGCTGCGGACGTCGCGGAGGTCGAAGGCACCGAGTGGACCTTCGAGTCGTCCGGTTCCCAGTTCCAGTTCACGTGGCCGGCTGGACGGAAGGACATCGCGCTGCCCTGGATCGAGGGTCCGGAGGCGACGGGGGAGTGGATCCTGCGCGGGCGCGTTCAGCGTGCGCTCATGGCCCGGGTCGAGGCCGAGCTCGCGACCGACTTGGACCTCTCGCAGGCGGTGCCCCTCACGGCGACGGAGCTCGCCGCGGGTGGCGCTCTGCTCGCGTGCGCGGGGCTCCGCGTGCCGCGGGGCGGGGCGCTCCTGCTGCGATGCGCGGTGGACGGCGCCTCACACGGCCGTGCCGAGGTGCGGGTGCAGACCGCCGACGGCCGCGAGCACGTTCACGCGCTGCCCGCGCGCGGCGGCAGCCTCTTGGTCGTAGGGCTCGGTGGGCTGGCTGGCGCAGAGCTGGCCGCGATCGAGGTCCACGGGGCCGCGCTCGAGAGCGCGCGCCTCGCACCGGCGGATTGGCCGGAGGTCGACTGAGGCGGGGCTGGGTTCGAACGGTACCAGGTACGAGTTTGCGGCGCGGTGCGCGGCCTCCGATGCT
>CAYOBN010000092.1:0-19171 GCA_964402175.1 uncultured Planctomycetaceae bacterium
ACGCTGCCGCGGGACTCCCGGGGGAGCGGTCGACGGGTGGTGGTCCCCTGCCCATGACGCTCCGTGTCGCTTGCGCGCACTCCGCGACCGGGGGGCCCTGCGGCCCTGTCCGCCGACAGGCCGGCCGGTCGAGGCCGCGAGGCCCGCGGCGACGCGTGAGCGGCTGTCCCGCTCGGCCCGCTGCGCGACGCGCAGAGTGGGGGGCGGAGACGTTTCCGAATTCGGGGAACCTTCCAAGGGCGACCGCCCCCTGAGGTGGTATGCAGATCAAGCAGTACTACCTCGGTTGCCTGGCGCACGCGTCCTACCTGATCCACGACGAGGCCTCCAGGACCGCCGCGGTGGTCGATCCGCAGCGGGACGTCGACCAGTACCTGGCGGACGCCGAGGCGCTCGGGGTACGCATCGCGCACGTCATCCTGACGCACTTCCACGCGGACTTCGTCGCGGGGCACCTCGAGCTGCAGCGGGCGACCGGCGCGACGATCCATTTGGGGGCGAAGGCGCAGGCGGATTACGCCTTTGCGGCGCTGCGCGACGGGGATGTCCTGCGGCTCGGGCAGACGCGGCTCGCCTGCCTGGAGACTCCGGGGCACACCCCCGAGGGCGTCTCGATCGTGGTCTACGACGACGCGGTGGACCCCGAGGTCCCGCACGCGGTCTTGACCGGCGACACCCTGTTCATCGGCGATGTCGGGCGGCCGGACCTCCTGGCGTCGATCGGCGTGACGGCCGACGAGCTCGCGTCGATGCTCTACCACTCGCTGCACGGCAAGCTGATGAAGCTGCCGGACACGACGCTCGTGTATCCGGCGCACGGGGCGGGTTCGGCGTGCGGCAAGAACCTGTCGACCGAGCGGGTCAGCACGATCGGCGCGCAGCGGCGCACGAATTACGCTCTGCAGCCGATGAGCGAGGCCGAGTTCACGGCGCTCGTCACGGAAGGCCAGCCCGAAGCCCCGCGCTACTTCTTGCACGACGCGATCCTGAACCGCAAGCAGCGCGACGTGTTGGACGACACGCTGAAGCGCGAGCTGCGCCCGTTGACGATCGGCGAGGTCTACGAGTGGAGCGAGAACGGCGCGCAGCTCCTCGACACACGTTCGCAGGACGAGTTCGCGGCGGGGCACCTGGCGGGCAGCGTGAACGTCCCGCTCGATGGGAAGTACGCAAACTGGGCGGGCAGCGTGCTCGACCTGACTCGGCCGGTGATCCTCGTCTCGGCGCCGGGCACGGAGCATGAAGCGGCGCTGCGCCTCGGGCGCATCGGCATCGACGATGTGCTGGGGTTCCTGGCGGGTGGCATCGGAGCGGCGGGGACGGTCGGCGGCTCGGTGAACCGCACGGAGCGGATCCGCCCCGACGAGCTCGAATCCCGCCTCTCCGGCATCCACGCGCCGAACGTGCTCGATGTGCGCACCTGCAGCGAATGGGCCGAAGGGCACATCGAAGGTGCGTGGCACATCCAGCTCAGCCAGCTCGAGAAGCGGATCGCCGAGGTGCCCGCGGACAAGGCCCTCGTCGTCGTGTGCCGCTCGGGTTATCGCTCGTCGATCGCTGCGAGCATGCTGCGCCGGTTACGGCCCGAGCTCGGCGAGGTGCTCGACCTCGCGGGTGGCATGGACGCTTGGAACGCGGCCGGTAAGGCGATCCTGGTCCCCGCGGCGCAGTGAGCGG
The DNA here is from genome assembly GCA_964402175.1 of uncultured Planctomycetaceae bacterium. GTDB lineage: Bacteria > Planctomycetota > UBA1135 > UBA1135 > JAWKUK01. Next base: position 1,678 of record CAYOBN010000092.1, read on the forward strand.
AGGTGCGAGTCCCCATGATCCAGCCCTCCCAGCGCACCTTCCCGGTGCTGATCCTCGGCGGGGGCACCGCCGGGATCAGCGTGGCCGCGCGCCTCGTCAAGGCGCTGCCCGCAGGCAGTGTCGCGGTGGTCGACCCCTCCGCGCACCACGACTACCAGCCGCTCTGGACCCTCGTCGGCGGCGGTGACGCGCGCCGCGAGTCGACCCGTCGCCGCCAGGCCGACGTGATCCCGAAGGGGGTGACGTGGGTCCAACAGGCCGTCACCGAGGTGCGACCCGACGAGCGTCAAGTGGTGCTCTCCAGTGGCGAGCGTCTGGGTTACGAGCAGCTCGTCGTCGCGCTCGGGATCCAGCTCGACTGGGACAAGGTCGACGGGCTGCGCGAGGCCCTCGGCACGGAGGGTGTGTGCAGCAATTACTCGTGGGACACGGTCGAATCGACCTGGCGCGCGATCCAGGGCTTCCGCGGGGGCGCTGCGCACTTCACGCACCCGAACACGCCGATCAAGTGTGGAGGCGCCCCGCAGAAGATCATGTACCTCGCGGCGGAGTACTGGCAGAAGCACCGCCCAGCGGCCCCCTACGACGTTCGGTTCCGGATCGCTTCGCCCAAGATCTTCGCGGTCGAGCGTTACGCCAAGACGTTGTTGGAGGTCGTCGCGCGCCATGGCATCGACGTGGCGTACCAGCGGGACCTCGTCGCGCTGCGCGCGCGCTCGAAGGAGGCGGTCTACAAGGACCTCGCCACCGGCGCGGAGGTCATCGAGCCCTACGGGATGATCCACGTGACGCCGCCGATGAGCGCGCCCGACGTGCTGAAACGGAGCCCGCTCGCGGCATCCACGGGCTGGGTCGAAGTGGACAAGGGGACGTTGCAGCACGTGCGTTACCCCGACGTGTTCGCCTTGGGGGATTGCAGCAACTTGCCCACCTCAAAGACTGGCGCGGCCATCCGTAAGCAGGCGCCCACGGCGGCGCAGAACGTGCTCGACGTGCGCGCCGGACGTGCTCCCCGTGCGGTGTACGACGGGTACACCTCGTGCCCGCTGGTCACGGGTTACGGCAAGCTCGTGCTGGCCGAGTTCGACTACGACGGCAAGGCCCAGGAGACGTTCCCGTTCGACCAGAGCAAAGAGCGCCGGTCGATGTACTGGCTCAAGAAGCACCTCCTTCCGACGCTCTATTGGAGCGGCATGCTGAAGGGCCGCGCGTGAGCGCGTGAAACGATCTTGATCACGGTCATCCTCGGCGCGCTGCTCGTCGGTGTCAGCCTCGGCCTCATGGGCTCCGGCGGGTCGATCCTGACGGTGCCGATCCTGACGCTGGTGCTCGGGATGGAGGATCGCCTCGCGATCGCGAGCTCCCTGGCGATCGTCGGAGGCATCTGCGCGGTCGCCGGTGTGCCCTACCTCGTGCGTCGCCAGGTGGACCTGCGCAGTGTGCTGTACTTCGGCCTGCCGGGCATGGCCGGCGCGTACCTCGGCGCACACCTGTCGCAGCACGTCTCGACGTTCGTGCAGCTCACGGTGTTCGCGCTCGTGATGCTGCTGGCCGGGGGCATGATGCTGCGCGGCACACCCGCTGATGCTGCGGTCGGAGCGCGTCGCCGGAACGCTTGGAAGATCGTGCTCGATGGCCTCGCGGTCGGCGCACTGACCGGCTTCGTCGGTGTGGGCGGCGGCTTCCTCATCGTGCCCGCGCTCGTGCTCTTGGGGGGACTCCCCATGCACCGGGCGGTCGGCACGAGCATCTTCATCATCGCGCTGAAGTCCGCCTCGGGCTTTGCGGGTTACCTCGGCATCCTGCGCGCGGAAGGGCTCGCCCTCGACCTGCGCATCATCGGGACGTTCATCGCGGCGGGCGCGGTCGGGAGCACGTTCGGGAACGTGATCGGTGGGCGCTTGCCGCAGGCCGCCTTGCGCAAGGCGTTTGCGTACTTCCTCCTCGTGATGGGGGCGTACGTCCTGTGGACCGAGCTGCGCCCGCACGCGGAGTCCGCGGCGCCGCGGCCGGTTCCTGACGCGCACGAACCCGCGGCGACCGGATAGCCTCAGCGTGTGCTCCTGTTCGCCCTCGCGCTGCGAGCGGCCTGTGCTCGTGCGAATCCCGGTCGATGTGACCCGGACGTGCCGCTCGACTTCGAGCTGGGCGCGCCCCGGCGGGAGGAGCTTCGAGGCTCGCGCTTTGGAATCGGTTCGTCCCCTCGGTGTGTGACGGTCGTCCGTGAGGTCACGTGTATCCCCCGAGCTGCCGGTACGCCGAACTCGGAGTCCCGGCCTACGTGTGGGCGCGCACGGCTCGTGAGCTGCGGAGGCCTTGGACCGGCGAGCCCCATGCGGTCGCGCTGCGCGTCACGGCGCTGCGAGGCCGGCCGCGGTCGTAGGTGGACGAACGGGATGGGGGGGGCGGCGCTCCGTCGGACGCGTGGGCGTGCGCAGGGAGGCTCACGCGGCCAGCGCCGGTTCCTCCCGCCCCTTCCCGTGTCCCGAAAATGGGGGCCGCTAGAATCAGGGGGCAATGGAAGGGCGCAGCTCATTGCCAACGGAGTCGAGGGGGGCGCACCCGGCGGAGCTGCGGTCTGCAGCGCCCCAAGGAGCCCCCGGCCGGGCAGCGGCCCTGCGTTCGCTGCGGCTTGTGCGGAACCGCGATTCGCAGGTCGTCGCCGACGCGGTGCTGTTCGCCAGCATCGGCGCGCAGCTCATGCAGCAGCTCAACTCGCGTATGGGCCTGGGATGGCCCGGCTGGAGCATCCTGGTCTTGTTCACCCTGGCGGCCATGTCCGTCGCAGTGATCCGGATGGGCGACCCCCGCCCGCATCGTCCGCTGGATGTGGACATCCGGCCCGTCGTGCGGTGGGCCTGCCTGCTGGCGAGCTCGTTGATCCTTCTGGTGACCCTGTTGCACCTGCTCGCGAGCAGGACCGATCCCGACGCGATCTTCGACGCCATCGTGATCGGTTCGTGGATGGTCCTCGTCCCTGTCGGGATCTGGGCGCTCTGGGCCGCACTCGTCCTGGGTATTCGCGGCAGCGTGAAGGGCGGTCGCGTGGCGGGAACGGAAGGGCGTGACGAGTCAACTGCTGCAGTTGAGTCCTCCGTAACGGCGAGCGGGCTCCACACGAGGAGTTAGGCTTGGGGGATGCTCTCGTTCGCCCTCGCGCTGCAAGCCGCCTGGTTCAGTCCGAACCCCGACACCTAGACCCCATGGACGCCCGGTTCCAGACGGACGTCAGGTGGAACCGACGGGCGCACCACTGGTTTCGTCGAGCGAGGCAAGCGTATTGCCAGCGGCGTCGTTGACCGGACGCCAGGCGTCGCTGAAGGCACCACGGGGCGTGTCGTGCCGTCGTTTCGCGTCCGTACGCGGTCGAGCCCGAGGGAGCGCGGTGGTCGAGCGGCACGGGCGGCGACCGCTTCGTTGTCCCTGGTCTGGGTGTGATGCGTCGGCGCGAACTGCGTGTGTCGCTGTGGGGGTGCGAGACGTGTGCTGAGCTTGCGGGGCTCGCGAGCGCATAGGCCCTCGCGTGCCTCGGCTGATCCGAAGTGGTGCTCGGCCAGATTGACCGAAGTGAACCTTCGTGCTGCAGTGACGTTGGGTTACCGGTCTGGCCACCCTCCGCGGTCATTGCCGCTCGCCCCATGAAGCTTGCCATCGCCTTCGCTTATCTCGTCGTCTACGCAGCTTCGCCATCGGACCCCGTGTCGAGGGGCGGGCAGGAGCTTTCTCCGGACCCTCGTCCCTCGGGCGCCCAGTCGTTCGATCCACGGGCGCCGTGGCCCTCGCGACGGATACACGGGGCGGGGCAGGTCGAGCAGCGCATCGCTGAGGGGATGGAATGGGCTCACGGCGAACTGCTCGCCGCGCCGCAAGCGATCGAGGGGCTCGACACCCGGACCCTTGGATGCCTGGTGTTGGCTGTAGCGGTCAGCGAAGACTGCGTGCCCCGCGAGACGTTGTCGGCGGTGCGCTCGCGTGTCATGGGCGAGCTCTACGGCCGCTTCCACGCAAGGACGGGTGTGGTGCTCGAGGCGGATTGCACGCGGACCGACTCCTCGACGGAGCTGCTTGTCACGTATGCGTGCGCCGAGCTCTTCGGTGTCAGGCAGAGCCCGTTCGTGAAGCGGCTGCGCGACGCTGGCGTGCGGGCGCTCGAGTCGACGTGGAGCTCGCCAGCTCGCGTCGCAGCGCTCGATTCTCGCGAGCTGTTGGTCGCGGTCGCGCTTCAGGAACGCGTGACCCAGGGCCGGGCCGCCTTGCAGCTCAAAGGCGACGTCGAAGCGCTGCCGGTCGCAGTGGCCACGCGGCTCGAGAGCGCCCCGGATGATCCGTTCCTCATCGCGGCCGCGATCCTCTGCGAGCTCGGCCTGGCTCGCCCCATCGACCCACGCGGTACGCCGCTGTCGACCCGCATGTTGTCACGCGCTACGCTCGGGAGACTCGCGACGGTGTGGCAATCAGGCGAGCCCCTCGACTGGATCGCTGCCTCCCTCGTCGGCCGCGCGCTCCTCTGGAGCGCTGCGCCAGAATGGACGGGATGGCGTGGGGAGACCCTAGCGCTCCTCGTGGAGGACCAGGCCTCCGTGCCGCCCGATCTCGGAAGCTGGGGGCCGCGGTCCCAGGGCGCTCCCTGGCACGAACGTTGGGCGCGAACCGCCGCGGCGGTCGTCCTGCTTCGTCTCGCCGGGACAGACGTCCCGTAATCCTTCGGTGGGGGACGAACTCGCCGTTCTGCGTGGCTCGGTCCGCAAGCGGCGCGGGGTGGCGGGCTCGGGTGCGCTTCGGCGCGTGACGACCTCAGTGCCCTCGCGTCGAGTTCGCGCCTTGACGATGCAGATCCTCGATCTCTCGCATGTCGGGCCCTCCGATCGCAGAGCAGGGCGGAGGTACGGCGACGTCTCCGTGTACATCACAGTGCGCGACGGAGAGCGGGGTCGCGCAAGAGCGCACGCAGAAGCCGCCCCCTCTCGCACGAGTGATCCGAACCGATGGCACGAAGACGCAGCTTTGGCCGCGCACGCGCGGTAGGCCGTACGCGAGGTCGCTCCGCGAGTCAGGTTGGTGCCCGATGGCGCTCGAGGATCTGGTGCCGTTCGGCTTCGTACCGCTGCGGCGGCGGGTTAGCCTCAGCGCATGCTCTCGTTCGCCCTCGCGCTGCAAGCCGCCTGGTTCAGTCCGAACCCCGACGCGTGGACCCAATGGACGCCCGGCGCCGTCGAGGTGCTGAGCTTGCGCGACGGTCCGGACACGGTCGCGCCGCCGCACCGTGCGCCGCGGCGTTGGGCGCTCTCGGATGCTGGGGTCTACGGGGACTTCCACCTGCGTGTGGAGGCCCAGCAGACGAGCCGTGAATACGGTCATCGCGACCTGGTGGTGGTGTTCGGCTACGAGTCGCCCGCGCGCTTCTACTACGCACACTTCGCTACGACTCCAGACGCGACCGCGTGCAACTTGTTCCTCGTCGATGGGGCGCCGCGGCGAGCGCTCGCGCCGGTCGTTGCGCAAGGGGTCGATTGGGGCGCGGCGGGTGACGCGGCGCCATGGCGCGTCCTGGAGGTCGCGCGCGAGGGGGATCACCTGCGCGCGTGGTTCGACGGCCGCCTCGTCGTCGAGGCGCACGATGCGACGCTGGGCGAAGGGTGGGTCGGTGTCGGCTCGTTCGACGACACCGGGAACTTTCGGCGCTTCGAGCTGCGCGGTGCGGCGCGGTCGGTTGCGCGGCCCGAGCTGCCGCGGATCGAGCGGCGCGCGCCGCTCGGCGAGTTGGCGTCGTGGCCCCAGGGGCCCGGCCCGAGGGGCGATTTCAGCGCGGACGGCCCTGCGCCGCCGCTGACGTTCTCGGCGGTGACGGTTGAGAACCTGCGCTGGCGTGCGACCTTGCCTGCGACGGGGCAGGGCGGCCTCGCCATCGCCGACGGGCGCGTGTTCGCGGCGACCATGGCGCCGTGGCACCTCACCGGAGCGCTCAGCGCGGACGAAGCCGAGCGTTACCGCCACGCGACCGAAGGCCGGACGGTCGTCGGCAAACACATCGACGCGCACGCGTTCGACGCAGCGACTGGGGCGCACCTCTGGACCAGGCGCATCGAAGGCGAGGTGCCGTCGATCCACTCGTATCCCTTCTCCGACGCGACGAGCGCGTCGCCGGTCACCGACGGGACCCACGTCTGGTTCACGAACGCCGGCGGCGCGGTGGCGTGTTTCACCCTTGCGGGTGAGCTCGTCTGGCAGCGCCGCTTCACACCGACCTTCGACGGACCGTTCAACAAGCAGTTCGAGCCCTTCCTCGTGCAAGACGGCGAGCGGACCGTGTTCGTGCACATGGAGCCCCGTCCAAGCGACGAGGGCCAGCGTTGGAATCACCTCGTGGGCCTCGACGCCGCGACGGGGACGCCGCTGTGGTGGAGCGTCGACGGTCTGACGCACTACAACACACCCACGCTCGTCACGACGGAGGAGGGCACGTTCGCGCTCATCGCGCGCGGCGGCCCACACGACGTGCCCGAGCGTCCGGTGGGGGTGTCGCTCGTGCGGCTGCAGGGGCCCCGCGCAGGGACGAGCGTGTGGCGCTTCGACGACCCGCGCGGGAACCACGAGGCGGCCCTGCACGTGATGGCGCGCGACGGGCGCTACGCGTACTGGATCCTGCGCGATCCGGAGAGCGCGGTGGTGGCCCTGGACCTCGCCACGGGCCAAGTCGCGCGCACGGTCTCGCTGACCCGCGGCGTCGCGCGCACGACCTTCGACCGAGCGACAGAGCGCTGGCGCACCGAGCCCTCCATCGACCTCGAGCGCGGCGTCTTCCCTGCGCGTTACACCGCCCACGCGGCGGAGGGCGCGCTCTTCTTCCAGTGTTACCACACGGCCTTCGGAGCCGAGACCCTCGCGCCCGCGCACTCGTTCGCGCGGATCGACGTCGAGTCCGGCCAGGTGGCCTACATCGAAGTGCCGACCGGAGTCGCCTATTCCTCCGCCGGAGTCCGCCGCTGGCAGTGGGACGTCGCACGCCCCGCGCGCGCCCTCGACTCCCGCGGTGAAGAGGTCACCGGCGACCCCCGTTCGCGCTGGGACGGCTGGGACTGGGTCTTCAACCCCGCGCCGACCCGCATCGGCGGCTGCCTGGCGTTCACGCTGGCGAACGGCCTCGTCTATCTCTTCGACACCCGCGCGACGCGCTTCGACGGAGAAGCGCTGCTGGCAGTGAACGACCTGGGCCCGCCGGACGCGGTGTGGGCGGCGAGCTCGTGCAGCTACGCGGATGGGGCCTGGTATTGCCGGACGGGGGCGGAGCTCCTTTGTTTCGGCTGGGATTGAGTCTCACCGGATGCACTCCGCGAATCTCCCGGCTCCGACAGCCATTGGAGCCGCCTTGGGAGCACCGGGGTGTATCCCGGGGGGCCGCATGAACACGGAGGCTTGACAGATTCGCGCCCCCGTGTTCCTTTCGGGTACCGGGCGCGGCGCGCCCGGATTCCTGCCATGAATCACTCCATCTCCCGCGCTGCGGCGCTCGTACTCACCGGCACACTCTTTGCGGGGGGGCTCGAATGCCTCTGCCCAGCACCTCGATCGACTGCTCGACGTCTGGCCCGGCTCGTTGAGCACGGACATCGCGGGTGACGCCCGCATCGACGGTTCACCGGACAACGTCGTGACGAACCAGACGAGTCGCAGATATTGCAACCAGCTCGAGACCGCCCAGGTCGACGGTCGGACCTACTTGTACGCGACCTTCCGAGAGCGGGATAGGCAGTCGGTGTTGCACTTCTATGCCCTGGACCTGGTGCGGGATCGGCTCGATTGGATGACTCCTCCGCCGCAGCTCGATCTGCTGACAGGGACCAGGTTCGAGCTCATTCGCTATCCCGCGTCCTTGAGCCAAGCGACACCCCCGACCGAGGAGTGGATTCTGGCGGTGCCCTGCTTCACGCTGTCGAACCCCCACAAGCAGAGCCCGGTCGACTTCGCAGGAGTGCTCAATGTTCCGGCCACCCAACAGGCGCCGGGGTTCTCGATCGACCTCGACGCCGAGTTCGGAGCGTGGTATGCCCCGACAACCCCCGGCTACGACGCCGAGGTCGACCACTTACTCGACCACTACGACCACGGCATGGTCCAGTTCTGGCGCTTCACGAACCTGCCCGAGAACAACGAGGCTGACATCAGCTCACCGAGCAACAAGCCGGAGGGTTCGAGCAACCTGCCATTCATCGTCCTACCGGATGCACAGACCTGCGCCTGGCGCATCCGGAGTGTCACGCTCGAAGCGGGCGAGCAACCCGCCCAAGTCCTGTTGTTCGTCGCAGACTTCGGAGGCCACCTCTACGTCTACGACATCTCGGACCTGCCGGACCAGCCGCGCTCTCCGCAGGGCTGGGCCAATGGCAGCCACCTCCTGGCGACCTGGACGGCGCCGCTGGGGGTCTATGAGACCTTCCCGTCGAACGTACGGGCCCTGGCGGTCGACCACGATCCCGCGAACCCCAACGCGATCACTGTCTATGCCGGGGTACCTGGCCACGGCATCGAGATCTTGACGCTCGTTCGGACGCCGGGCACGACCGGGTGGTCCTTTGCGGCGACCTCGACGACGATCGAGACGCCAGGGGAGCCGCGTGACATCGAGGTGCGTAATGAGCCGGGCTTGAAGAAGCTCTTGCTCGTGTCGGACGGCGCGGCGGGTTGGAGAATCTACGGAGAGTAAAGCGATGGTCCCGAGAATGCACACAATGCGATCGCTCGCCGCCGCGTGCTGCGCGCTTACGCAACCCGCGATCGCGCAGACCGTGTACACCACCATTGACGGACCGCGCCCCCGAGATACATTCGCCGACGCGATTGCGATTGGCGACTTGACCGGCGATACCGTCAGCGAGTTCGTCGTGGTTGCGGCGGCTGGGAACGACTTTGGCCCATCGTGGTTTGGCACACCAGCGGCCGATCTTCACTGGTACGACGGTGCCTCGTTGCTCCCCCTCGGCCCCGTTGTCGAAGGTGAAGTGCACTCTTCATATTGCCTGGCATCATGTCCCGCCGGCGACTTCGACGGCGACGGGATCACCGACATCCTCTGGCACCACCTCGGGCTCGGACCCACGGGTGAGAATGAATACGCCGAGGTCCACAGTGGTCGCACCCAACAACGGCTCGCGCGCTTCGACCAACCCGGTGTCCTGGAGTTCGGTCGGGTACTGGCCGGGATCGGCGATGTGAATGGGGATGGGTACGACGACGTGCTCGTCGGCTCCTACGCCCAGGGAACCCTCTTCGTCTACGGTGGTCCCGATGGGCACCTGATTCGGGCGCACTATCAGTTGGGTGGTTTCTACAACTCCGCAGCGGGGCTCGGCGACATCGACGGCGACGGGGTGCCGGACTATGCCCATGGCAGCGCCACAGCGGGGCGTATCCGAATTTTCTCGGGTGCCACTGGGGCAGTCCTACGGGTCCAGGTCGGGCCCCAGCACAGCGGGTTCGGCAATGCGATCACGAGCGTCGGCGACATCGATGGGGATGGTGTGCCGGACTACGCGGTAGGAGCACCGACGACAGTCTTCTTTGGAATGCGCGAGAGTTCCGTCTACGTGTATTCAGGGGCCAGCGGGGCTCAGCTCGCTCAATTGCAGTCGGCGTACAATAACTTCGATGACTTCGGAGGCGTCCTCTCCGGCGGAGCAGACGTCAACGGTGATTGCATCAACGATCTCGTGGTCGGAACAGGTATCCCGCACTACAGCCCGGGATCCGGTTACGTCGAGGTCTTCTCGCTGCGGACGTTTCAGCGTATTCTACGCTTTCCGGGCAGCTTGGCGAACGGTCCCTCGCCGCCTTCCGTCCGTCTCGTAGGCGACCTGGACGGCGACGGTCTCTCGGAGTGGATCGTCTGTTGGATGAGCTCGAACTACAGCGTTCCTCTGAGCGGTCGAATCTGGTTCCTGCGCGGCGCGCGCGGCGACGCCGATGTGTACTGCACGGCGCAACCGAACTCCCTGGGCCGCCCCGCTCGCCTATCGTTCGAAGGCCCGTTGACCGTGCAGCACCCCGAGCAGCGGCTCGTGGTGGAGGACGCGGTGGCGAGCTCGTTCGCGCAGCTCTTCTACGGGGTGGCATCGAACGGCGTGGCCTTCGGCGACGGCCTCCTGTGCGCCAGCGGAACCCTGTACCGTCTGGGCGCCCCGTTCCCCTTGGGCGCGACCGGCGCGGGAGCGCGCCCGATCGACTGGTCGAACGGCCCCCACGTCGCGGGCGCCGGCGCCTGGTTGGCGGGCAGCGCGTTCGGCCTGCAAGTCGTCTACCGGGACGTCGGCGTCCCGGGCGGCGCGGGCTTCAATACGACCAACGCGCTGCGGGTGGTGTTCAATCAATGAGCTGCGGGTCCGAGGCAAATGCCTTGGCCCGCGCGGCCCATGGGATGTAGACGAGCGCTCCGAGCGCGAGGACGCCGACGCCGAGGCCCGTCGTGCCGCGCTCGGTGATCCACAGGTTGCCGATCACGACCGCGAGGGCGATCGCGGCATACAGCGCGGGGAAGAGGGGATAGAACGGGCTCTTGAAGGGGCGCGTTTGGCCCAGGCGTGGCGCGAGCCTCAGGAGCGCCAACGCGCACAGGGCGTGGAAGATCCACTCGGCGAACACCACGGCGCCCGTGAGGCGGTCGACGCTGGCGGGTCCCAGGGACAGGTAACCGAGGGCTAGCGCGCACTGCGTCGCGAGGGCGAGGGTCGGCGCGCCGGTGCGCGCGTTGGGCGTGCCGAAGGCGCGGGGGAAGAGGCCCTCGCGCGCCATCGCGACGTAGATGCCGGGCGTCGCGATCAAGGTCGCCACGAGGAACCCGAAGGCCGAGACGGCCATCGCGGCGGAGAGGAAGCGGCCGCCTTGTTCACCCAGCGCTCGCGCCGCGACCGTTGCGGCAAAACCCTTGTCGTTCGCGAGGCCCGCGATGCCGACGACACGCACATAAGCGAGGTTCACGAGGCCGTACACGACCGCGACTCCGAGCACACCGAACACGATGGCCTTCGGCAGCGTGCGCTGCGGATCGCGCACCTCGGGCGCGATGTAGGACAGGAGCTGCCAACCGCCGTAGGCGAAGAGCACGGGCAACGACGCCGCAAGGAAGCCCGCAGCGAGCCCGCCTGAGGGCGTAACCGTGGGCGCGGTCACGGGGACCTCCCCGCTCCACGTAAGGCCCAGCACGACCAGGACCCCGATCGCTGCGAGCTTCAGCGCCATGCAGAGGTTCTGGAAGCGGGCGCTCGACTTGACTCCGGAGAGGCCGACACCCGTGATGCCGAGGATCGCCAGGGCCGCCGCCATCTCGGTCGCGTGCTGCGGCGCGTGGGCGCCGAGCAGCTCGGCCACCCGATCGCCGAAGAAACGCGCGACGAGCGCGCAGGCGCCCGTCGAGATGACGAAGAGCACGACCCATGCGAAGAGGAACGCGGGCAGGCGCCCGAAACCCTCGCGCAGGAACACGTACCAACCGCCGGTGTGCGGAAAGGCGGCGCACAGCTCGGCGAACGTCATCGCGCCCGCGATCGCCGCGACGGCGCCGAGCGCCCAGGCCGCGAAGAACGCGCCGGTGGAGGGCAGCGCCGCGGCCACCGTCGAGGGCGTGAAGAAGATCCCGATCCCGATGATGCCGCCCATGACGAGCAACGTCGCGTCGAGGAGCGAGAGGCGCTGACGGAGCTCGGTCATCGCCGGATTGTGTCCCCCTGTCGGCGAGCGCACAATGCCGCGCCATGCGCCGGGTACTGATCGCCCTCACCGGGGGACCCTGTTCGGGCAAGACCACGCTGGCGGCCCACCTCGGCCGCGCGGGCGCCCACGTCGTGCCCGAAGTGGCGATCGAGCTGATCGACGAGCTGAACCAGAAGCTCGGCCTCGAAGGCCAGCGCGTCTGGCGCCGCGCGCACCCGCTCGACTTCCAGCGCCTCGTCGCCGAGCGCCAGGGACAGCGCGAGCGCGAGGCCCTGGCCGCGGGCCCCGAGCTCGGCAGCCTCGTCGTCTTCGACCGGACCGCCGTCGACGGCATCGCGTACCTCGTGCGCGCCGGGGTCCCGGTGCCCCCGGAGATCGACGCGCTCGCGCGCGTGTCGCGGCCCGACCTCGTCTTCGAGCTGGAGGTGCTCGACCACGCGTTCGATGCGCGCGAGGCCACCGGGCGGACGTCGAACCTGGCCGATGCGCGGGGGATCGGGGAGGCGCTGCACCGCGCGTACCTCGACTACGGCCACCGGCCGATCCACCTGCCCGCGAGCCTCTCGGTCGAGGAGCGCGCCGCGCGCGTGCTGGCCGAAGTGGCGCGCGTGCGCTGACCGCCGACGCGGCTGGCGCGCTCGACACGGCGTCCAGGGGGCCTTCCCGAGGCCCCGGCGCGCCCCCTGGCGCCCGCCGACGGTCCCTGGTGCGCTCGGACCTCCCGCGCTACACTCCGCGCCCTCACGCTCCCCCCCGGACGTCCCCCGAACACAGCACATCCATGAAAAAGCCGACCGCGCTGGGCATGGTCGAGACCAAGGGTTACGTCGGCGCCATCGAGGCCGCCGACGCGATGGTCAAGGCCGCGATGGTCGACCTCTGCGGCCACGAGCGCATCACCGCCGGGCTCGTCACGTTCTTCGTCCGCGGCGAGGTCGGTGCGGTCAAAGCCGCCACCGACGCCGGCGCGGCCGCCGCGCGGCGCGTCGGCGAGCTGGTCGGGGTGCACGTCATCCCGCGCCCGCACGAGCAGCTCGAGAAGGTGCTGCCGCCGATGAAGCCCGTGAGCGAGTTCACCGGCCAGCGCAACCCCTGAGGCCCTGACCGGCGCTCGCGCACCGCGTGAAGGGCATCGATCCCGACCTGCGCGCCCTCCAGGAGGTGCGCGACGCTGTCGCGGCCGCGAAGGCCGCGCAGAAGGTCGCGTCGTCCTGGAACCAGGCGACCACCGACAAGGTCTGCAAAGCGATGGCCGAAGCCGGCGCGCGGGCCGCGGCGGACCTCGCGCGGCTCGCCGTCGATGAGACCGGCATCGGGCGCGTGCACTACAAGGTGCTGAAGAACCTGTTTGGTTCGGAGGGCACCTGGGAGTCGATCAAGGACGAGCGCACCGTCGGGATCCTGTCGAAGGACGAGCGCACGGGGGTGATCGAAGTCGGCACACCCGTCGGCGTCGTGGCGGGCATCGTGCCGACGACGAACCCGACCTCCACGGCGCTGTTCAAAGCGATCATCGCGGTCAAGGGCCGCAACGCGATCGTGATCTCGCCGCACCCGCGCGCGAAGCGCTGCATCGCAGCGGCGTGTGAGGTCCTGCGGCGCGCGATCGAGCGCGCCGGCGGCCCCGCGGACCTCGTCGTGTGCCTCGAGAACCCGACGATCGAGTCGACAGGCGCGCTGATGAAGCACCGCGACGTCGCGGTGATCCTGTCGACGGGCGGGGCGGGCCTCGTGAAAGCGGCCTACAGCTCCGGCAAACCCGCCTACGGCGTCGGGCCGGGCAACGTGCCGTGTTACGTCGATCGCTCGGCGAAACTGGCGGACGCCGCCGAGGCCGTGGTGACGAGCCAGAGCTTCGACAACGGCACGCTGTGCTGCTCGGAACAAGCGCTGGTGCTCGACCGGCCGATCGCGGACAAGTTCCTGAGCCTGATGCGCGCGCGCGGCGCGCACCTGTGCTCGCCCGACGAGCGCAAGAAGCTCGAGGCCTACGCCAACGTCGACGGGCACATGAACCCGGACATCGTGGGCCTCGACCCGTGGCGCGTCGCGCAGGGCGCGGGGTTCCAGGTGCCGCAGGCGACGACGGTGTTGCTCGCCTACCAGGACGGCGTCGGTCCCGCGCACCCGCTGTCGATCGAGATCCTGTGCCCGGTGCTGAGCGTGCACGTCGTCGACGGCTGGGAGCAGGGCTGCAAGGTCTCGAAGGAGCTCCTGCACTACGGCGGCCTCGGGCACACGCTCGCGCTGCACGCCGAGGACAAAGCCGTCCAGGACGCGTTCTTCCTGGACAAACCCGCCAGCCGCATCGTGGTGAACGGGCCGAGCTCCATGGGCGCGGTCGGGTTCAGCACGCACCTGATGCCGTCGTTCTCGCTGGGCTGCGGCCCGCAGGCCGGCAACATCACCAGCGAGAACATCACCGCGCGCCACCTCGTGAACGTGAAGCGTGTGGCGTTCCCGCGGCGCGATTGGAAGGAGCTCGAGCGGCGCTTCCATGCGCGGGCGATGGAGCTCCTGGGCCAGAAGGACGGCGCGCCGCGGGGCTCCGGGTTGCCCGGGGACCCTGGGCTCGCGCTGGGTGCGGGCGCCGCGCCTGCGCCGGCGCCGGCCCTGCCGCCGAGCTCCACGAACTGGGGCGGGAACCCGACGTTCCGGCCCGAGAGCGCCGCTCCGGCGGCGAAGCCCACAAGTCCGCCGATTCAAGCTGCGCCTGCGCCGGTGTCCCCTGCAGCGGCGCCGATGCAGCCCAAGGTGGCGCCCGCGCCCAAGGCGTTCAGCGCGCCGCGGTTCACCGCGGCCGCGGCGACCGGGGCCAGCACCTACAGCACACCCGCGTCCGCGGCCGCGCCCGGCTCCGCGCCGCGCGCGGGCGCCGAGCACGGGATGTCGCTCTCCGAAGTCGAGATCCGCTCGATGATGAAACACGCCGGGGCGGGTTGCCCCCTCGGCCCGTGCAAGGGCTGCGCGCACCACGACCCGACGACGTCGTCGTGCTGCGCGTGAGCCGCTGAAACCACCCCCCGCGGCGCGCGCGCCGCTCAATGGAACGAACCATGGCCAAAGAGACTGAAATCGCCCTCGGCTTGATCGAGACGAAGGGCCTCATCGGCGCCGTCGAGGCCGCCGACGCGATGTGCAAGGCGGCGAAGGTGACCCTCCTGAAGAAGGAGAAGGTCGGCGGCGGTCTCGTGACCGTGATGGTGCGCGGCGAGGTCGGTGCGGTGAAAGCCGCGACCGAAGCCGGCGCCGCCGCGGCGAAGCGCGTCGGCGAGCTCGTCAGCGTGCACGTCATCCCGCGGCCCGCGGGCGCGCTCGAGGATTACCTCCCGGGTGAGTGAACGGCGCTCCGGCGATGACCAAGGGCCTCGAAGGCGTGGAGCTGCGCGGCGCGGTGCATCTGGATCAGATGCAGCCGCAGTTCGCTGCGGTCACCGCGGTCCGCTCGGACGGCTACTTCCCCGTGGCGGGGGAGAGCGCGTTCTGGCTGGAGGTGCGCCCGGGCATCGTCGTGAACCGTCTGCTGGACATCGCGCTGAAGACCTGTGACGTGAAGCCGGGTGTGCTGAGCACCGAACGGCACTTCGGCACCCTTGAAGTGCACGGGCCCGACCAGGGCCAGGTGCTGGCGGCGGCGCGCGCGGTGCTGAAGGCGCTCGGGCGCACGTGGGCCGATCAGGCGAAGCCCGAGCTCTTGACCGACGAGGTCATCCGCAAGGTGACGGACCACCACGCTATGCTGGTGAACCGCACGCGATCGGGGATGCTCGTGCTGGGCGACGACACGCTCTACACGCTCGAAGTGACACCGGCCGTGCATGTGACCCTCGCCGCGAACGAAGCCGAGAAGGCCGCCGCCGTGCGCGTGGTCGGGTACGGCGCCGAGGGCGCGGTGGGCCGTTTGCGGCTCGCCGGCAGCGACGCCGAGATCGACGTCGCGGTCGCGGCCGTGCGGCGCGCGCTCGCGCGGGTGGGCCAAGATCCGTCGGGGGGCCGCTGATGTTCCTCGGCAAGGTCGTGGGGCAGGTGTGGGCGACACGCGAGGTCGGTGACCTCCGCGGGAAGCGCCTCTTGATCGTCGAGCCCGTCGACGACCCGCGCGCGCCGGCCGAGTCCGCCGTGAAGCCCGTGGTCGTCGTGGATCCCGTGGGCGCGAAGCTGAACGAACACGTCCTGGTCGCCTTCGGCAAAGCTGCGCGCGTCGCGTGCGGCGGCGACGGAGACCTCGCTTACGAAGCTGCGATCGTCGGCATCGTCGACGACGTGCACGCGCCGGGCATGCCGCAGTCGTGGCGGCCGGAACACTTGCAGGAACCGGAGGAGGCGCGCTGATGCTGGTCGGCACCGTCGTCGGGACCGTGTGGTCCACCAAGAAGGACCCGACCCTGTCGGGGCTGCGGTTCCTCGTGATCGAGCCGTTCACCGTCCGCGACGGCCCCCGCCCGACGGGCGAGGCGATCATCGCGGTCGATCCCATCGGGGCCGGCATCGGCGAGCGCGTGCTCGTCGTGTACGGCCGCGCCGCGCGGCACGCCATCGGCCGCGGCCACGACATCGGCTTCCAGTGCGCCGTCGCGGGCATCATCGATCGGATGGAGCTCGCAGGTGGGCGCACGGTCGGCACGCACGTGGAGTTCGACGAGAGCTGATCCAGAGAGCACACATGACCCGCAACGACTACAACCCGGTGCTGCGCGACGTCGCGGCGGAGCCTGCGATCGCGGCGCTGGAGCTCTGCTCGGTCGCGCGCGGCTTCGAGGTCGCGGATGCGATCCTGAAAGAGGCCTCGCTCGAGGTGCTCTTTGCGACCCCTGTGCACCCCGGCAAGTACGTGGTGCTGTTCACGGGTGGCATCGAGGACCTCGCCAGCGCGCTGCGCCGCGGCGCGGCGGTGGCGCAGGGGGACCTCGTCGACCAGCTCCTGATCCAGCAGGTGCACCCGCAGGTCCTGAAGACCCTGCGGCGGCGCGACGGCGAGGTCACGGGGATGATCGACGCGCTCGGCATCATCGAGACCGCGACGGTGGCCTCGTGCATCCGGGCGGCGGACCAGGCGCTGAAGCGCGCGACGGTGGACCTGCTCGACCTGCGCATCGCGAACGGCCTCGGCGGCAAGAGCTACGTGTCGTTGACCGGCGAGGTCAGCGACGTGCGCGCGGCGGTGCAAGCCGGCGCGGGCGTGGCCGAAGCCGAAGGCCGCTTGCAGCGCCAGGTCGTGATCCCGCAGCCGCACCCGGACCTGGTGCGCCACCTCTGAGCCAGGAACGCTGCCCTTGGCCAAGAAGGAGCTCGTCACCGAAGCCGACGTGCGCCGCATGGCGCCCGGGGGCGAGCTCGTGCTCGGGCCGTCGCGCATCGCGACGCCCGCGGCGATCGACGCGGCGTTCCTGATGGGGATCCGCGTCGTGCACGTCGCGGCGGGCCAAGCCAGCGCCGCGCCGGGCGGCGCTGCGAGCGCGCTCTTCGCGCGCATGAAACAACAGGACGGCACCTACGTCGTCGAGGTGCGCGGCGGGCGCGCCGTGGTGACACGCCTCGGGCCGAACGGTCCGGAACAATTCGGAACGGAGTGAACAGCCGATGGCCAAACGATTCCTGACGGCCGACGACGTGCGGCGCCTGGGCGGTCCCGTGATCACGGTCGACCGCGAGACGGTGGTGACCCCGCAGGCCCAAGAGACCGCGGCGCTGGCCGGCATTTCGATCCGCACCGAAGGCGGCGCGGCGTACACGCCGCCTGCGCCGAACCGCGGCCCGGACGCGGCGCGCGCGCAGCACACCTTGCCCCAACTGC
>CAYOBN010000093.1:0-18519 GCA_964402175.1 uncultured Planctomycetaceae bacterium
CGCGCGTGCGAAGCACGCGCGACCTCGCCGCCAAGTCGTACCTGGTACCGTTCGAATCCACAACGCGCCATCCCGCATGCGCGGCCCCACCCCCGCCACAGACACCGCGCCCGCGGAGCCCAAGCCATGCCCCACTGCCACAACGCGACA
This sequence comes from uncultured Planctomycetaceae bacterium, assembly GCA_964402175.1. GTDB lineage: Bacteria > Planctomycetota > UBA1135 > UBA1135 > JAWKUK01. The sequence goes on from CAYOBN010000093.1 coordinate 151, forward strand.
ACCCGTAGAGTCCTCCCCCCCCATGCCCCGTGACCTCACCCGCGCCATTACAGAGCGCGTCGAACGCTGCCGCGCCGGCAACGACCCTTGCCTCATCACGCGCCTGCCTTCGGGTTTCGTGATCTACGCCAAGTACCAGCCCGACGGCATCGAAGGCGGCTGCATGCTGCTGCCCGACCCCGTCGCGCCGGCGCTGAACGATCTCGCCGCCCCCGAACGCGCAGCGTTCCTGCTGGACTTCGCCCGCGTCGGCGATGCGCTACTCGCAACCACTGCCTGCGAGCGCGTCAACTACCTGATCCTCTGCAACAGCGTGCCAGAGCTGCACGCCCACTGCATCCCCCGTTACGCAAACGAAGACCCAAAGAAGCGCAAGCTCGACCCGTTCGAAGCCTACGACTTCGCCGCAGCCCGCACGGCCGAGCCCGAGGGCCGCGATCGCGAGCGGATCGCGGCCCTGAAGGCCTGGTTTGCGTGACGCCGCTCAGTTCATTCGAAGCGCAGCTCTGCGGTCTCCTTCGCGCGGACCTCGACCGAGCGCGGTTCGAAGCTCCTCGCACCTTCGTCAGGACCGATCGGCTGGAGCTGCACACTCCAGGTCCCAGGGTTCATGTCACGTAGGGTCGTCGAGCCCGACTTGAATCGGCCGATCTTGGGCTCGGCCTCGGAGCCTTCGAGGTTTGCGACCGCCATCCACTCGCCCGGCTCCGCGCAGTACACCACCAGGGTGCCACCGGCCTCGAGCACCAGGTCGAACTGCGTGCGGATGCCACCGGAGCCGACCGTGACCTCGTCGGAGCGCTGCTCGCGGTAACCCTTCTTCTGGGCTTTGACGACCAGCGGCACATCGGCCTCGACCCCGCGCAGTTGATAGCGCCCGTCATCGTCCGTGAGGATCTCCGGGTCGCCGCCCAAGTTGCCGAACGAGAACTCCTCATCGCCGTCGCCGCCCACCATCACCGTCGCGAAGACCACGCGGGCCCCTCCGCCGAGCGCGCCCGCCGCGCGCTCGGCGGTCACCTTGGCGCCGGCCACCGGTCGCCCCTCTTCGTCCTGCACGCGGCCTTCGATCACGGAGACTGCGAGGTCGAAGCGCTGCTGGTTGTCACCTTCGACGAGGTCCACCGTGAGGCGTGTGGGCATGGCGCGTTTCGGGTGGCTGACCTGTACGACCGTAGTGCCGAGCTCCAGCGAGTCGAACTCGAAGCGGCCAGCCCCGTCGGTCGTCGCGCTGCGCCCGTTGCCGAAAAGGAAGGCACCCGGCTCGTCGCCGATGAGCTCGACCCGGGCTCCCCCGAGCGGCGCGCCGTCTTCGTAGATCGTCCCGACGAGCTTCGCGCGGGCTTCGAGCATAAGGGTCAAGGCGTGCGGCTGCAGATCGACGACGTCGATCTCCGTCCAGCTCTCCTCCGGTCCCAGGGTCGCACCGTCGAGGACCATGACGAACCCCATGTCATCCTTAGGGGGCGTTACGCGGAACTTCTGCGGCCCGAGGCCCACGTGCTCGAAGAGTGCGACGCCGTCGGCCCCGGTGACTCGACGGTATCTGCCGTCCCCCACCTGCACGAACTCGGAGCTACCGCGCTCTACGGAGACCCCTGGCTGCGGCGCACCGCTGCGGTCGACGACGGTCACCGCGACGGTCGTCCCCCGGAAGAGCACGACGTCGACCTGGAGTCCCTGCCCCTCAGGCAGCTCCAGCGTGTCGGACCTCCATTCGGCGAAGCCCATTTTCGTGACGTCGATCTTCGCCCGCTTGCCGGGCAGCGAGTTCAGACGGGCGACGCCGGACGCGTCGGTGACGGCTTCCTCCCGACCGTCGCCGAAACGAACCACGCTGGGCTCCGCCTCACCGACACCGATGCTCACCGAGCCGCGCACCGTGACCAGGTTGGCGGCCGCGTCCGACTGCGCTCCGCTCGGCTGCATCTCGCGCAGGATGACCCGCGCCCCTTCCACGGGTGCCCCCGCTGGATCGACCACCCGCACCGAGACGACCGGCAGCGGCGAGAGTTCGATGACTCCGAGGTCGAGGGTCTCCCCTGCGGCGAGGCGCACGTCCGATCGGCTCCAGCGCTGGTAACCCGTCGCCGTGAGCTCCACCGTCACATCGCTGCGCCCACCTTCGGGCCACAGGTCACCGGCTTCGACGACCCCGCCCGGAAAGTGCTCGCGCGGCTTGCCTTTCGGATCCGTGACGGGTCGTGACCACCCGAGACCGACGCTCGCCGTCAGGCGCTCGATCGGTGCTTTGGTTCCGGCATCGACGACCTGCAAGCGCAGCCTGGACCCATCCCCGTACACGAGGCGTGCGTCGCGCGCCCCCGGCAGCGCGCGGACGCTGGCACTGCGCCGCGTTCCGCTGCCCTCGGGCCCGCCTGCGACGCGCTGCAAGAGTGTCAAGCGGTACTCCTTCGCTTCGGGCAAACCCAGGACTTCGAAGCTGCCGTCGGGTGCGACCTCCACCTCCTTGCCGCCGGCGCCGGCGCGATCGAACATGTCGCTTTCGACGATGAGACCCGAGCCGCGCGCCCCGAGCGGTCGCGCGCGCACGATCATCCCGCGCGCGTCAGCAGGGAGCCCCACCGCGACACCCGCGACCGAGATGCCGGCGGGCAGCTCGATGACGAGGCCATCGCGGCGCTCGCCGGGGCGCAGGTCCTCGCCCTCGAGCTTGCCGCGCGGATGGCGCTTGTGCTCGGCAAGCAGCTCGAGTCGGCCGGCGGGGTAGCGCAACACACGGAAGAGGCCGTCCGCGTCGGTCCGGGTGAGCTCCTCCATCGGCTCGTCGCCACCAGCCAAGAGAACGATGAACCCGTCATTGCGTTGCACGCTGCGTCCGACCTGCGCGTCGGCGACGCCGACCCCGCGCGCGTCGACGACACGCCCCGACAGGATCACGCCTTGTGTCAGTTGCAGGTCCCCGATCTCGAGGGAGCCGGAGGAGGGCACGGTACAACGGCGTTCGAGCCACTCGTGGCCGTCGGCACCGATGCGCAGCGTCTGATCCCCTTGGGGCAGCGCGACCTCGAAGCGCCCGGCGGCATCCGTCTGGACCCACGCATTCTTCGCACCCTTGGGTACAGCGAGAAACGTCGGCATCCCCACTGCCGACGGACGCACGTCCGCGCCCGCGAGCGGCCGGCCGAAGCTGTCGAGCACACGCCCGCGCAGGCTCCCGCGCTCGCGCTCTGCTGTCGGCGCAGCCGCGGACGGGACCTCTGCGGCGCCGACCTCGGTGGCCTCCGCCGTCGCGCGGCTGGGACCGGGCCCATCCGCCTGGGTGAGCGACGCGGGCGCGGCGGGCTCGACGCCCCCGTCCGGGCCCGCCAGCGGCCCGCCGAGGGCCTCGGGCTGGACCCCGGAGTCGCGGCCGGAGCCGGTGAAGAACAGGGCGGCGCCGACGAGCGCGGCGACGGCGAGGAGGGCGAGGGCGATACGCATGGTGGAGTTCTCTGGCCGCGTTGTACGCCACACGCGAGCGGGCCGTGAACGGCGTACGGTACGGACTCGCTGAGAACACGCGGTAAAGGGCTCCCCATTTGGGCACTCGGGGCCGCGGCATCCGGCACCGGGGCCCTCCGGGTGTAGGTTTCTCGCGGTCCAGCCGATACGACGGGAGACGGCCCCGTCCGAGGGGTATCCTCCCCACCATGCGCCTCCCGCTCCGCGCCCAAGCCCTCGCCGCCCTCGCCCTCGCCCTCGCCGCCGGCTGTGCGGGCAACCGCAACCTGACGGACCCCATCGTGCGGATCCAGACCGAAGCCGGCAGCGAGCTCGGTGTCTCGACCGACTACGGGGTGGTGTTCCTCGGCCGCAGCGCCGCGCGCGGCCCCGTGACGGTCGAGGCCGTGTTCGGCGACGGGCCGAGCCTCGAGCGCTCGATCGTCGAGCCGGTCGGCGCCGGCCTCTTCACGGCGGCGATGGAGATCGACCTGCCGCGCGTGGCGGTGAGCTTCCGCGCGCCCGAAGCCGGCGAGTCGCTGGTGATCGCCGGCCGCGACGCCGACGGCCCCTGGGAGCGCAGCACCCGCGTCATCGCGGACGAGCGCGTCTTCGGGCTCCTCGTCGAGCCGGTGGGCGACGTGCTCGAGCGCCGCGAACAGGTGGGAGCCGGGGTCTTCCGCGAACTCGAGCGCGGCCGGCGCGAGCTCGTGGGCCTCGTCAGCGGGCGCATCGTCCTCGATGGCCGCGAGCGCCTCGCGGTCGTCGGCCCCGAGGTGCTCTGGCGCCTCGTCGCGCACCGGCGCGACCTCCTGCGGCGCAAACCGTGGGTCTACCGCGAAGACGTGAACTGAGCCTCTCGAGGCGCAGCGCCTTCAACCGAGGTCGAACGTGCCGAGCGCGCGCTCGCCGTCGAGCGCGCCGCGCAGCACGCGGCACGCCGCGCGCGCCGCGGGGTGCGCAAAGCGCTCGTACGCGGCGAGGTTGTGCGGTCCGACGCCGTGCTCGGCGCTATAGCTGCCGTCGTACTCTTCGACCGCAACCGCGTAGACGAAGTCCTGCAGCGCGCGCTTCAGACCCGCGAGGTCGGCGTGGTCGCGCGGCAGGACCAGGTTCAGGTGCGTGCCCCCATCGCCCCAGTGGCCGAAGTCCGCGACGCGCACGCCGGGGAAAGCCGCCGCGAGGCGCCGCTGCACGTCTTCGGTGAACGCCGCCATCTTCGAGCGCGGCACCGAGATGTCGAGGCCCAGCACGGGCCCCTCTTCGCGCAGGCTCTCGCTGACCTGGTGGCGCAGGTGCCAGAAGTCCTCGCCGCGCCCGACGAGCACATCGAGCACGCCGTCGGCAGCGGGCCCTTCGAGGTGCGCGGCGAGCGCTGCTTCGAGCGCAGCGTCGAGGTCGAGCACGCTCGGCGCGAGGCCCGTCGACAGCTCGATCAACACCGAGTAGGCCGGCGGCTCTCCGCCGAACGGGTCGCGCTCGTACACACCGTGGCGCAGGACGGCGGACATCGCCTCCCGCGAGACGGCTTCGTAGGCGCTGAGCAGCTCGCCCACTTCCGCTTGCAACGTCGCGAGGAGCTCGAGCACCGCGTGACCCGACGCGACACACGCGAGCGTCGCGACGCGCTGCTTGGGCTTCGGCACGACGCGCACCACAGCGCGCGTGATGACCCCGAAGAGGCCGCTCGTGCCCACGAAGAGCTGCTTCAGGTCGAGCCCCGTGTTGTCCTTGTAGAGGCGCGTGAGGCGCGAAACGAGCTGGCCGTCCGACAGGGCGACTTCGATGCCGAGCAGGTTGTGGCGCACATCGCCGTAACGCACGAGCCGCGTGCCGCCCGTGTTCGTCGCGATCATCCCGCCGATCTGCGGATCCGCCCCGAGGTCGATCGGAAAGACGAGCCCGTGCGGCAGAAGGGCGGCGTTCAGCGCGGACAGGGTCACGCCCGCGTCGACGAGCGCGACGCCGTCGACGGGCGAGATCTCGATCCCGCGCGCGAGGCGCTCGAGCGAGAGCACCACCATCGCGCCCGACAGGTCCGGGTTCGAGGCCCCGACGAGGCCCGTGTTCGCCCCCATCGGTTGCACGCGCGCCCCGTGCTCACGGCAGAGCGCGAGCACCCGCGCGACCTCCTGGGGCGTGCGCGGCTTGACCGCTGCGCGCGCGCGGCCGACGCCGTAACGCCAGCCCTTCTCGTAGGTCGCGAGGTCGTGGGCCTCGACCAGGACGCCGTCGGCCCCGACGGTCTCACGCAGGGCGTCGAGGAGCGCGTGCATCGCGGAGAAGCCTCTGCTCAGCAGCCGGAGGGCGCCGCCGCGCCCGCCGCGGTCATGCGGAAGATCGCCTGCGCGTTGCCCGCATCGAACGACAGGTCGAGCCGACCGTCGTCCATGCGGCGACGGGTGATGAACTCGTGGAACGATCCCGGCACCGTGCGCGCGACGAGGTGACCGGCGTCGTCCAGCATGAGCTGTTGGACCTCGGCGGCGCGGAACGCGGTCTGCAGCACGCGCCCGTTGCGCGAGACCTCGACGGCGTCTTTCATGGGGCGGCCCAGGCGGCGCTGCGATTCGGCGACCTCGAACACGTCTTCGACGCGGTCCGTCGCGTGGTTGAACGCGTTGCCCTCGGTCGCGATCCACGCCATTTCGGCGCTCTCGGCCAGCAGCGCCTCGTAGTCGCGCACACGCGGCGCATCGTGCTGGCGATCGAAGGCCGCGACGAGCTCCGGCAAGAGCGCGCTCGCATCGTCCTCGGGCAGCTCACCGCGCTCGCGCAGGCGCACGAGCGAGGCCTTCGAGCGCGCGCTGAGCGGGTCGCGGCTCCGGCCGACGACCGCCTCCACTGCGACCTGGAAGGCCGGGGTGAAGCGCTCGGGGTGCAGCTCCGAAACGAAGTACTGCGGGACGTCCTCCGGGCAGTCGATGTGCCGGTAGGCGTAACCCGTCATCTTGATGTTGGACAGGTCGTACGTGGCCGCGCGCTCGTAGCCCAAGGGCTCGAGGATGCGCAAGAACGCCGCCGCGCCGCCCGGCAGTGCGCCACACTCGGTCGCGACCGTGCGCAGCGCGCCGTGGTCGAAGCAGAGCCTGCGGCCGGCGCGCACCGCGTCCTCCACGTACGCGCGGGCCATCGGCACGCGGCGCTGCACGTCCTCGAAGAGCAGCGCTGCCAGCGCGAGGGCGACCTCTGCGCGCGTGACGTGACCGCTCGTGCCGACCGGCAGTCGCGCCGGCCAGAGGAGCGAGCCGACGATGCGGCTGGCGCGGGCGCCACCGACGACGGCGGAGAGGAGGGGCGTAATGTGGAGCTCGGGAACGAGCTCCTCCTGCGAACGGTGAGCGGCGCGCATGGAGATGGCCTGGACGGAGTCTGGAGGATCTTCCAGGGACGCCGACACCCGTAGTATCGCCCACCGGAGGCCGCCGTGCAGGTGGGAATCCGCGCCGCTGCCGTACCAGAGCGGGCCGGCGACCTGCGGCGCCGTGCCTCAGCGGCGCCAGAAGCCCGGCACGAAGAGCGCGACGACCGCGTAGAACTCGAGGCGGCCCAGGATCATGAAGACCGAGAGCAGGAGCTTCACGTCCTGGGGCAGCGCGCCGTAGTTCGCCGCCGGCCCCACGACCCCGAGGCCGGGGCCCACGTTGTTGAGGGTCGCGAGGACGGCGGTCGAAGCCGTCTCGGTCGCGAGCCCGTGGGCCGAGAGATAGAGCACCCCGGCGAGGTACACGAGCAGCCACAGGGCGAGGTAACCGACGACGCTCGCGACGACGCCTTCGTCGAGGCTCTGGCCGTCCATGCGCACCTGGTGGATGGCGCGCGGGCGGATGAAGCGCTGCACGGCGACGATCGCTGCGCGCCCGATGATCAAGAGACGCACGATCTTCAAGCCGCCCGCCGTCGAACCCGCGCAGCCCCCGACGAACGCGAGCGACATGAGCAGCACGCGGCAGATCTGCGGCCACTCGTCGAAGTCCGCCGTGGCGAACCCGGTGCTGGTCAAGCAGTTGACGACCGCGAAGAGGCTGTCGCGCAGGGCGCGCCCGAGGGAGCGGTAGTCGTCGTAGGCGCTGGCGGCGTCGCCGTTGCTGCCGCCCCAGAACCACAGGACGACCCCGATGAACCCGGTGACCCCGACCGTCGCGCCCGCGTAGAACCGCGCCTCTGCCGAGCCTGCGAGGCGCCGCCACGCGGGCCGCACGCCGACCCGTAGCAGCGTGTCGTAGACGGCGAAGTTGAAGCCGCTCAGGAACGCGAACAGCGTGATGACGAGCTCGATCGGGAACGACGCAAAATGGGCGACGCTGTCCCCGTGGTTCGAGAAGCCGCCCGTCGGGATCGTGCTGAACGTGTGCAAGAGGGCGTCGAAGACGCCCATGCCGACCCCGAGCAGACAGACGAACTCGAGGGCGCTGATACCGACGTAGATGCGCAAGAGACCGAGCGCCGTGTCGCGTACGCGCTGGTGGCCTGCCTCGCGCGCGATCCCGGGGACCTCCGAGCGGAAGAGGCTGCGCCCGCCCGTCGGGAACAGCACCACGAACACCATGACGATGCCGAAGCCGCCGAGCCAATGGGTGAACGAGCGCCAGAATGTGATCGCGAGCGGCAGCGCGTCGATCTCGGCGCCGGACAACACCGTCGAGCCCGTCGTCGTGAAGCCCGACACCGACTCGAAGAACGCGTCCGCGAAGCCGCCGATCGCACCGCTGAACAGGAACGGCAGAGTGCCCGCGACCCCGATCACGAGCCACGACAAGCCGACCGTCGCGAGCCCCTCGCGCCGGTAGTAATCGGGCTGGTGGTACTCACGCGCCCCTCGCGAGCGGAAGAGGAACGCAGCGAGCGCGCCGAACGCCGCGCAAACGCCTGCGGATACGACACAGGCGAGCGCTTCGTGCCATTCGGCGAAGTACGCCCCGACCAGAGCCGGGGCCAGCATGAACCCACCGACGAGGAGCAGGACCGCTCCCAACATGCGTGCGACGGCGTAGAGGTTCATCGCGCGCGCGCCCTCACGCTTGCGACCGCAACGCCCGCTCGACGTCGGCCTGGTTGCCTGCGACCGTGAACACGATCACTTGGTCCCCGCCGCGCACGACGGTGTCACCCGTAGGGATCTGGACATCGTCGCCGCGGACGATCGCGCCGATCACAGCGCCCTTCGGCAATCCGAGCTGCTTGACCTTCGTCGCCTCGCGCAGGCCCGCGGTGAGCTCCAGCACCTCGCCCTTGCCGCCGCCGATGACGCTGATCGCTTTCGGCGAGCCCGAGCGCACGAAGCGCAGGATCATGTTCGCGCAGAGGACACGCGGCGAGATCGCCTGATCGATACCCTCGAGGAAATCGTAGAGCTGGCGGTACGACGCTTTGTTGACCATCGCCACCGTGCGCTCGACCCCCAGCGACTTCGCGAGCTGGCACGCGATCATGTTGTTCTCGTCGTCGTCCGTGGTCGCGACGAAGATGTTCGCCTCGGACACACGCTCTTCCTGGAGCAGCTCGATGTCGGTGGCGTCGCCGACGAGCACCATCACGTCACCGGAACACTCCGCCGCCAGCGCGCGCGCGCGCGCCGGATCGCGCTCGAGGACGAGCACCGATACCCCCGGCGTCTGGCGCAGCTTGCGCGCGATCTCGCGGCCGACGCCACCGGCGCCCATCAGCACGACGCTGCGCTTCCAAGCGACGCGTTCGCCCGCGAGGCGCTCGAACGCGTCGAGGTCCGCCGCCCGCCCGATGATGTACACCTGGTCGTCCTGGGCGAGCACCGTGTCGCCCGAGGGCACGAGCAGCTCCGCTCCGCGCGAGATCGCCGCGACGAGCACCCCGTCGGGCAGACGCAGCTCACCGAGCGGGGCGCTGGTCAGCTCGGAGGCCTCGCGCAGGCGCAGGCGTCGGAGCTGCACGCGGCCGTCCGCGAAGGTCTCGACCTCCAGCGCGTGACGCTCGCGCACGAGCCCCAGGATCTCCTCGGCCGCGAGCGACTCGGTCGAGAGCACCACGTCGAAGCCGAGCGCCGACTTGTAGAAGTAGCGGTACCCCTCGAGCACCGACGGGTCCTTGAGCCGCAGGATGACCCGCCGCGCGCCGAGGTGCTTCGCCACGACGCTGGCCAGCATGTTCACGCGGTCGTCGTCCGAGACCGCCACGACGAGGTCCGCTTTGGTCGCGCCCGCCTGGGTCAGGACCTCGGCCCGGGTGCCATCGCCGACGAGCGCCTGCACGTCGAGCGACTCCATCAGCTTGCGGGACTTCGACGGGTCGGGGTCGATCACCGTCACCGCGTGCTCCTCCCGGCTGAGGACACCGGCGAGGTGCTGACCGACCTCGCCTGCGCCGACCACGACGATGTTCATGGGCGAAACGATACGGGATCGGGGCCGCGCGGCACCAGGCGCGGCCCCCCGGGGCGTCCGGTATGCTCCCCCAGCGGTGCTGCTCATCGTCGATAACCGGGACTCGTTCACGTTCAACCTCGCCGAGGTCTGCGCCGGGCTCGGGGCGGAGGTGCGCGTGGAGCGGGCTCGGGCGCTCGATCTCGGGGCCGTGTTGCGCCTCGCTCCGGCGGGCGTCGTGATCGGTCCGGGACCCGGCACCCCCGCCGAGGCGGGGCCCTCCGAGGCGCTCGTGCGCGCGCTGCCGCTGCGGGGTATCCCGGTCTTGGGCGTCTGCCTCGGCCACCAAGCGATCGGAACCGCGTTCGGTGGTCGCGTGCGGCAAGCGCCGACCCTCGTGCACGGCGAGGTCCGCCCCGTGCACCACGACGGCCGCGGAGTTTTCTTGGGCCTGCCCGACCCGCTGCCGCTCGCGCGTTACAACTCGCTCGCGGTCGACGAGGCTTCGCTCGCGGAGGCCCTCGCGGACGGGACGCTCACGGTCAGCGCGCGCGAAGCCGACGGGACGATCGCAGGGCTGCGGCACGGCGCGCTGCCGCTGGAGGGCGTGCAGGGCCACCCCGAGTCGATCCTGTGTGTCGACCACGGCGGGCGCGCGCTGCTCGCGAACTTCTTGGCCATGGCCGCGCGGGGCTGAGGTCAGCCCGCGGCGTGCGGGGGCAGAGGCGACGCCGTCGTGGACTCCGGGGCGCCCGGGGGCGCCTCACCCGGTCCCCCGAAGCGCGGCCAGGGCCCGCTCGAAGGGCGGCGCTCTTCTCCGTCGCGGGTCCCGAGCACGCGGCGCGTGAGGAGCTCGTAGAGCGGCTTACCGAGCCGGCGCCACGCGCGCGCGAGGGGCCGCCTGGGCAGCCGCGCCGCGCTGGGCACCGCGAGCTCCGCGGGGCCGCGCCCATCGCGGGTGTAGCGGCGCTGGTGCTTCTGCACGTGGCGCAGGTCTTCGTGACAGCGCACGCGGAACGAGCGATCGAAGCCGGGATGCACGCTCGCGAGTTGCAGGTCGATCAGCGCCGGCGCGCCCGACGGCAACACGAGCACGTTCTGCTCCTTGTGCAGGTCGTTGTGGCAGACACCGGCCGCGTGCAGCGCCTCGACGAGCTCCGTGAGCTCCGCGAAGAAGGTGTACGGCAGCCACTCGGCGCGGTGCAGCGGGACCCCCGCGAGGAAGCCGCGCACGAAGACGTCGGTTTCGCGCGGGACCGCGCCGCGCACATCCGGCACCGCTGCGGCGCGCTCCGCGAGGCCGCGCGCGAGGGACGCAGGGACGCGCCCCGCGAGCGCTGGAAACGCCGCCAAATGCGCCAGCGCGCGCGCTTCCCGCCGCGCGAGCAGGCGCGCCGCTTGGGCCCAACCGGGGCGCCGTGTGACCACGCGCCGCACGACGCGGAGCCCGTCGACCTCGACGAGGTCGACGTAACCCAGCGCATCGCGTTTCCATTCGACGGTCATCGCTGCGTCATCCTCGCCGCACCGCGGCTCCGGAACCTTACCAGGGTGACCCCGCCGCAGTGTGACTTGGTACCGTGCGCGACCGACCATGCGCTCCTCCCCCACCCTCTCCGCGCGCGGGCTGACGCGCCGGTTCGGCGAGCGGCTGGCGCTCGCGCCCTTCGACCTCGACGTCGAGCCGGGCGCGGTCACCGGCCTGCTCGGACCGAACGGCAGCGGCAAGAGCACGCTGATGCGTTGCCTCGTCGGCCTCGTGCGCCCCGACGCGGGGACGGCGGTCATCGGGGGCGTGCCGCTGAAGGGTGACGGTACGGCCGTGCGGCGGCGCGCGACGTACGCACCGGGCGAGCTGCACCTCTACGGCGAGCTCACGGGGCGGGCCCACTTGGCGCTCCTGCTGCGCGGGCGCAGCCGCGCGGACCTCACCCGCGGCGAGGCGCTCGCGGCGGACCTCGGGCTGCCCCTCGACCAGCGCGTCCGCGGCTACAGCCACGGGATGAAGCGCCAGCTCCTCTTCGCCGCCGCCCTCGCGCCCGATGTGCCCGTGCGCATCCTCGACGAGATCAGCGAAGGCCTCGACCCGGCCAAACGCAGCGAGGTGCTGACGCGCATCGAAGACGACGCACGGCAGGGTCGGACGATCCTGCTCTCGTCGCACCACCTGGGCGAGGTCGACCGCGCCTGTGGGCGGCTCTTGTTCGTGAGCAACGGCAAGTTGGTGGCCGACGAATCCGCGGCGGCGATCGCCCTGCGTGCGGCGCGCCGCATGGCCCTCGATTGGCCGTCGCCCGAGGTCGCCCTGCGCGCCGCGAAGGCGCTCACCGGCCCCGCCGTCGCCGCCGTGCACGTCGCGGGCGCGCGCACCGCGTTCACCCTCGCGAGCGACGACCCCCGCCCCTTCCTGGCGGCGCTGCAAGCCGCCGGCGAGCTGCCCCCGCCGCGCGCGATGGAGCACGGCCGCATGTCCCTCTCCGACCTCTACCGCGACCTCTACGGCGTGGAGGGCACCTGATGCTGCGCACCGTCCGTGGTTACCTCGCGTACGGCGCGGGGCTCTTCATCGTCCTCGCGCTGATGATCGCGGGCGCGATCTACTGGTGGCCGAGCTTCGCCGAGAACGTCTCGAAGTTGAAGGTGTTCGCCGCACCGATGCCGATGCTGGGCGACATGCTCAACCAGATCGAGCGCGGCGGAGTGGCCGCGTACGTCGTCGGCCAGCACTTCTTCAAAGCGGGCAACACAGTCGGGGTCGGCGCGGCCATCTTGTTCGCCGCAGGCGCGGTCGCCGGTGAAGCCCACCGCGGCACGCTGGAGGTCTGGCTCGCGCGCCCCGTCTCGCGCGCGCGGCTCCTCTCCGAGCGCTTCTTCGGCGGCCTCGCGCTGACGACCTTGCCCGTATTCCTCACGAGCGCGCTCGTGCCGTGGATGCTGGGCTGGGTCGACGAGAGCATGGAGTTCGGCGACCTGATGCGCTGCAGCGCGCACTGCGCGGCGCTGCTCGGCGCGATCTACGGGCTCACCTTCCTCTGGTCGGCGGCGTCGAGCGAGCCGATGCGGATCATCTTCGTCACGCTGATGTTCTGCGTCTTCCAGTTCGCCATGTACATGGTGAAGACCGCGACGGATTGGTCGCTGTTCCGCACGGCCGACATCGAGGTCTACATGGAGGTCGTGCTCTTCGACCGCCTCGATTGGCGCTACGTCGGGCCGATGGTCGCGGTGATCGCAGGCTCCTACCTGGGAGCGCTGCGGGTGTTCGCGCGGCGTGTGCCCTGAGCCCGTCGACGCCGTCCGAGGGCTGAGCAGGGCTTCGCCGCGCGTCAGCGCCGCGCGTGGGCGCGCCAGACGCGCTCGAGCTCGTCGAAGGGCAAACTGGCCGCGGCAGCGCCGAGCGCAGCGCGGCGCGCGCTGGAGCGCGCTGCTTCGAGGGTCGCAGGCGTCACCCCGCGCCGGCCGAGCGCCTCGACCTCGCGGCGCCATGTGCGGACGAGCTCGCCGTAATACGCCTCGAGGAAGCGTGTGTGCCGCGGATCGCCGCTCGTGCGCAGGAAGTGCACGAGCGACCACGCCATCGCGTAGTGCAGCGCTGCGTCGGCATAGAACGTCGGCTGGTCCATCGCGAGCAGCGTCGCGAGGTCGGGGCCGCTGCGCTCTGCGAGCTCGCGCTTCAGCCATGCCGCGCGGTCGGCGAGCCCTTCGATGCCGGTGAGGCGACCGCCCGAGAAGCGCGCGCCGGCGTAGAACTCGGCGGTGCCCTCGTCGAACCACGTATGCAGCGGGACCGCGCCAGAGGTCGCAAAGAGATACTGGTGGCAGGCTTCGTGGTGCAGCGTCGCCAGCATCGGGTGGTTCTCGTCGAGCGCCGTGCCGCGCTCCTCCCGCGCGTCGTAGAGCACGAGCTCACCGACGTTGGCGTTGAAGAAGCCGCTCGTCCACGTCTCGCCGCCGTACGTCAGGTATTCACCGCGATCGCGACAGATGCGCACGACGGGCAGCCCGTCGACGGCGCCGTCCGGTGGGAAGTCGCGCACGAACCGCGCGCGGAGCGCCTCGAGTTGGCTGGCGACGAGCTCGAGCAGCGGATGGTCTGCAGCGCCATGGAAGAGCACGATGTAGTGCTCGGTGTCGCGCACCTCCCAGCCCTCGACGAGGCCCAGGCGCAGCTCGACGCGCTGCTCTGGCTGCGAGAAACGGCGCTGGCCGTAATAACGCTCCCACTGCGTGCGCCGCGCCACGTCGTCGCGCACCTCCTCGAAGCGCATCGAGTCCGCGCAGCGCTCGAACGCGCGGCGCGCGTCGCGGGCGCGCTCCTGGCTCGCTTCGCCGACGACGACGATGAGGTCGTCGGCGGACGCCCAGCCGTGCACGAAGAGCTCGCGTGCGGCGCCGCCTTCGACCGCGAGCTCGCCGACGAAGCGGTGCGGCGTGCGCCCGTAGCGCTCGCGCACCGAGCGCTCCGCCGCGAGCTTGCGCGGGCGGAACGTGTCGAGCGCCCAGCGCTCCAGCGCCGCCGCGGGCTCACCGCGCAGCGGCACGCGGTAGATGCGCAGCGTCGCGGGCGCGGCCCGATCCGAGGGCGCGTCCGCGGGGGCATAGAACAGAAGGAGGCCCGGTTGCCCCGGCGGCACGGGTCGCGCCTCGAAGCCGCTCGGCCGCGCGAGCACGAGGCCGTGGGTCGGGTGCTTCTCCGTCTCGTCGAAGCCAGGCGCCGCTGCGAGCGGCCCGGCGAGGAGCGACACGAGGCTGAGTCCTAGGGCGAGCGTGCGGACGACAGGTCCCATGGGAAGACGATCGGTCATTCCCGTCGGCCTGGCGCAGTGCCAGCGTGGGACGGCGCTCCATTCGAGACGCGGCGCGGCGCCGACGCCCGAGGTCCCCGTCAGAGGCCGAAGGTCGCGGCGCACCAAGCGCGCGCGGCGAGGCCGCGCTGACGGGGCCCCGCGAGGGCCGCGGCGGAGCGGAACGCGTCCCGGGCCGGGCCGCGCTGGCCGAGGGCACGCAGGACAAAGCCGCGCTCCAGGTCGGCCTCCGCGGTCGGGCCGAAGGCGCGCGCGTGGCGCGCGAGGCGGCCCAGGGCGCCCTCGGCGTCGCCGGCGGCGCGGGCCGCGCGGGCGGAGACGAGCAGCGCGCGCCCGAAGGCGTGCTCTTCGTCGCGGGCGAGGAGCGGATCGAGCGCCGCGAGGGCCCCCGCGCCGTCGCCCAACACCAAGCGCGCTTCCCCCAAGCGATAGGCCCACTCGAGGCGCTCGGGGTCCTCGGCCGCGGCAGCGACGAGGTGCGGCAATGCGGCCCGCGCGCGCCCGCGGGCCAGGAGCAGCGCGCCGAGCTTGCCGCGGTTCAGCGGTGTGTCGACCGCCCCGAGCGCGCGCACCTCATTGCGAAAACGACGCGCGGCGACGAGGCGCGTGGCGCCGATGGACAGCGCGAGCGACAGCAGCACCGCGGACAGCCAGAAGCCGAGCAACGGCACGCGGAAGAGCGCGCCGACGACCGGCGCATCGCGCAGGACCAGCGTCAGGCCGAGGGCCGCGAGGAAGAACCCGAGGAGGCGCAGCAAGCCTGCAACGTACCAAGCGCGGCGCGCGCCTGCTACCGTGCCGCGCGATGAGCGACGCCTCCTCCGTCCGACTCGCCCGGCGCGAGCTCGCGCGCGCCGTGGGCGGCGCGCTCGCGGCGCCGTTCCGCCTCGCCGCGTGGCTGCCCCAGCGGCGCCGCGCTGCGGCGGCGGTGCGCGCGGACCTCGTCGGCGAAGCGCCGGACTTCCGCGAGCCGGAGGCCCGGTTCGAGGACCTGCCGTTCGGGACGTCGCGGCCCCTGCGTGTGCTCGTCTCGGCGGCGGAGGCCTCGGGCGAGATCCACGCGGCCGGCCTCGTGCGCGAGCTCCGCGCGCGCGCCGCTGCCGAAGGCGCCCCGGAGCCCGAGTTCACGGCGTTCGGCGGCGAGCGCCTGCGCGCGCTCGGCGTGCCGACCCTCGGCGACCCCGTCGCCAACGCGCGCATGGGCTTCGACGGCGTGGTCGGGGCGCTGCCGTACTACGTCGGCCTGCTGGAGGACGCCGCACGGCACGCGAAGCTGCACACGCCGGACGTCTTCGTCCCGGTGGACTCGCCCGCGCTGCACGTTCCGATGGCGCGCTGCGTGCGCGCCGCGAACGTGCCCGTGGTGCACCTCGTCGCGCCGCAGTATTGGGCCTGGGCCCCCTGGCGCGTCCAGGCGTACCGCGGCGCGATCGACCGCGCTCTGACGATCCTCCCCCACGAACCGCGCTGGTATGCCCGGCACGGCGTTGAATCGGCGCACATCGGCCACCCTTTGCTCGACGCGCTGGCAGGGACCCCGGTGACGTACCCGCGGGACAGCGCGCGGATGCTGGCGATCCTGCCCGGTAGCCGTGCGAGCGTGATCCGCCGCAACCTGCCGTGGATGCTGGAGGCGCTCGGGCTCCTGCGCGCCGCCTGGCCGGACGTGGAGGTCAAGGTGCTGCAGTCCAGCGACCGGCACGCGGCGCTGCTCGCGGAGCTGACCCGCGGCCACGCCGTCGAGGTCGCGATCGGCGACCTGCACGGCCTCCTGGCGGAGGCCCGGGCGGCGTTCGCGGTCTCGGGCACGGTGCTGACCGACGTCCTGCACCACCGCCTGCCGACGGTGGTCGTGTACCGCGTCGGCGGGCGCCTCGGCGCCGCGCTCCAGCGCCAGCTCCTCACGGTGCCCTGGTTTGCGTCGACGAACCTCCTGGCGGGCGAGGAGGTCCTGCCCGAGTACGGATTTGCGGGCCGCGGCCCCGTCGACGAGGTCGCCCGGGACCTCGTGGCGCTCTTCGGGGACGGCCCCCGCCGGGCCGCCTGCGCCGCGGGCCTCGAGCGCGCGGCGGCCCGGCTCGGCCCCCCCGGCGCCCTGCGCCGGGCCGCGGGTCACGTCCTGGAGGTGGCCGCCGGGCGCGCGGGCGGGTGAAATAGAGCGCCGTGGCCTGCCCCCCCTCCGAGCCCCCGACCGCGCCCTCCGTGACGGTTCCGACAGATTCCCCGCTGGATTCCTTGAATCCGGGGAGCGCGCCCGCGTACGCGCCGGAGCTGATGCATTGCGAGGCGACGCGACTGATGACGGCAGCACAAGCGGGAGATCCGGCGGCGTTCGAAGAGCTGTTCCGCGCCCTGCGCGGGCGGGCGTTCCAGGTGGCCACCTCGCTGGTGGGCTCGCGCGACGATGCGCTGGACCTGACCCAGGAGGCGTTTGCCAAGCTCTACACGGCGCGGCACAGCTACGACCCGGGGCAGCCCTTTCTGCCCTGGTTCCACCGGATCCTGCGCAACGCGTGTTTCAGCTTCCTGCGCAAGCGCGGCCAGCACCGGCCGAGCTCGCTGCAAGCGCTCGACGAAGACGGTGACGAGCGCGTGCTCGACCTCGTCGATGCGTCGGCGGGGCCCTTCGATGTGCTCGCGGCGGACGACGAGCGAGCGCTCTTCCAGCGGGCCCTCGAGCGCCTGCCCGCTCGCGACCGCGAGATCATCGCGCTGCGGCACTACGAAGACCTGTCGTACAAGGAGATCGCGGCGGCGCTCGCGATCCCGGAGGGCACCGTGATGAGCCGCCTCTTCCACGCGCGGCGCCGGCTGCGCGAGATGCTCGGCCCGGCCCTCGGCATCGAAGTGACGGGATCCTCATCCGAGGGCGAGCCCGAGCTCGTGAATGACGCGCGGAGGGCGCGGTAGAAGACCCTATGGTCGCAACGCACACTGGAGGGACGACGCCCGACGGCGCCCGCGAGCCGTCCGCGGACGAGCTCCTGGCGATGGCCTACGCCGACGGCGAACTGAGCGCAGGTGAGCGCGCGGCCTTCGAGGCGCGCCTCGCCGCCGAGCCCGCCCTGGGCCGCGAAGTGGCCGAGTTACGGGCGCTCGCTGTCCTGGCGCAGCGCCTCGCGCCGCAGGAGCCCATGGATCACGAATGGCGCCGCCTGGCGGCAGACCCGGTGCAGCGCGGCGCGGTCGGGCTCGGCTGGATCGGCCTCATGGCGGGCGCCGTGGGCCTCGGGGGACTCGCGCTCTGGCGCTTTGCGACGGACCCCTCGATCGATGTCGTCGAGCGCGGGCTCGTGCTCGCCCTCGTCGGAGGCGCGGCGCTGCTCTTGACCGCCGCCGTCCGCGCGCGGCTGCGAACCCTTCCCTACGACCCCTACCGGAGCGTGGAGCGATGATCGTCACGACGACCGACGAGGTGCATGGCCGTGAAGTCGCCGAGTGCTTCGGACTCGTGCGGGGTACGACGGTGCGCGCGCGCAACCTGATTCGGGACCTCGCCGCCGTGTTCCGCACGATCGCAGGCGGGGAAGTGCCGGAGTACACGAAGCTCGTGGCCGAAGCGCGCGAGCAGGCGCTCGACCGGATGCTGGACGAAGCGCGCGCGCGCGGCGCGGACGCCGTGGTGGGCTTTCGCTTCGCGACCAGCGAGGTGGCGAAGGCCGCGGCCGAGGTCGTCGCGTACGGCACAGCGGTGCGCCTCAAGCGCAGCGACTGAGGCACCGCGACGGGGTTCGAACGGTACCAGGTACGAGTTTGCGGCGCGGTGCGCGGCCTCCGATGCT
>CAYOBN010000094.1:0-18429 GCA_964402175.1 uncultured Planctomycetaceae bacterium
GTGAAGCGCCCGCGCAGCGCGCGCGCTTCACCGCCAACTCGTACCTGGTACCGTTCGATTCTCAACCCTACGCACTGCGGCGTCCCACCCCACAAAATTCCGTTTTGCCCGCTCAAGGGTGGACATCCCCGGCTCGATGCCCAGACTCGGGTCGCGATGTCGAAGACCATCCTCGTCTCGAATCGCCTGCCCATCCGGATCACCGCCGATGGCCAGGTCGAACGCACGACCGGTGGGCTCGCCTCCGCCCTCGCCGGGCTCGGAAGCGACACGACCCCTGAACCCCTCTGGGTCGGCTGGCCCGGCGCCCCGGCCGAGGAGCTCGCCCCTGTCGGCGACCTCGCCGCGCGCTGCCGGCCGCTCGGGATCGTGCCGGTCGCGCTCGGCCGCGACGAGCTCGCGGGCTACTACGACGGCTACGCCAATGGCAGCCTCTGGCCGTTGCTGCACGGCATGCCGACCCGCGCGATGTTCGAAGCGGCGTGGTACCGGTCGTACCGCGCGGTCAACGAGCGCTTTGCCGACGCCGTCCTCGCGGTCGCGGACGAAGGCGATACCGTCTGGGTGCACGACTTCCACCTGTTCCTGCTGCCGCGGCTCCTGCGCGAGCGGCGCCGCGGCATCCGGATCGGCTTCTTCCTGCACACACCGTTCCCGAGCAGCGAGCTCTTCCGCATCGTGCCCGAGCGCGCCGCGCTGCTCGAAGGGCTCCTCGGGGCCGATCGGATCGGCTTTCACACGTACGCCTACCTGCGGCACTTCCGCTCGTCGGTCCTGCGTGTCCTCGGCCTGGAATCCGAGATCGATGCGGTCCGCTGCGCGGGCCACGTGGCGACCCTGGGCGTGCATCCCATCGGCCACGATCACCGCGGCTTCGCTGCCGCGTGCGCGACGACGGAATACAGCCTGGCGCTCGCGGAGCACGCTGCGCAGATGGGCGCGCGCCAGCTCGTCCTCAGCGTCGAGCGCCTCGACTACACGAAGGGCGTGCCGGAGAAGCTGGCGGCGATTCGGCGTTTCCTCGAGCGCAATCCCGACTTACTGCGCCGGACCGTGTTTGCGCTGATCGCCGTCCCGTCCCGGCAGGGGATCCAGAACTACGACGAACTCACCGAAGAGGTCCAGCGCGAAGTGGGGGCGCTCAACGGTCGCTACGGAACGCTCGGCCACGTGCCCGTGCAGTTCCTGCACCGCGGATTCCCGCAAAGCGAGCTGGCGGCGCTCTATGCGCTCGCGGACGTGTGCCTCGTCACGCCGCTCGTCGATGGCATGAACCTGGTCGCCAAGGAGTTCATTGCGTGCAAGTGGACCGCCGCTGGTGCGCGCGCCGGCACCCTCGTCCTGAGTGAGTTCGCCGGCGCAGCGCAGGAGATGTCGGAGGCGCTCCTGGTCAATCCCTACGACGTCGATGCCGTCGCGGACACGATCGCCGAGGCGCTGGCGCTACCCACGGAAGAGCGCATACGCCGCACGGAGAGCATGGGACCGCGGCTCGTGCGCAACGACGCTTCCGCATGGGCGCAGGGCTTCCTCGCCGCATTGCCCACGGAGAGACCCGCGCAGCCGAACGAGGACCTCGCGGGCCTCGCGCGTGAGCTCGCTGCTGCTGTCCGCCCGGACCGTCGGCTGTTGCTCTGCCTGGACTACGACGGGACGCTGCGCGCGTTCACCCCCGTCCCCGCGGATGCGGTGCCAGACGCCGAGCTGCGCCGTCTGCTCGCGGATCTCGCGGCTGTCCCCGGGGTCAGCGTCGCGATCGTCAGCGGCCGACCGAGCGACTTCCTGCAACAGCACCTCGGCGACCTCGGCCTGACGCTCATCGCCGAACACGGCTATCGGTGGAGGCGACCCGGTACGGACTGGAGCGAGGTCGAACCTGGCCTCGACCTGACGTGGAAGGACGACGTGCGGCCGATCCTGCAACAAGCGGCGGACCTCACACCCGGCGCGACGCTGGAGGAGAAGCGCTCTGCGCTCGTGTGGCACTACCGTCGCGCCGAACCCGAGTTCGGCGCATGGCGCGCGCGGCTCCTGCTCGCCGAATTGGTCGACTCGACGGCCAGCTTGCCCGTCGTCGTACACCACGGGCGCAAGATCGTCGAGGTCTCGAGCCAGCTGGTGTCGAAGGGTTCGGCCGTGCGACGTCTGTGCGTCGACCTCCGCCCCGCCTGTGTCTTCGCCGCGGGCGATGACCAGACCGACGAGACGATGTTCGCGCAGGACTTCGGCGTAGGGGTCGAGCTCCACACGGTCGGTGTGGGGGATGGACCGAGCCGTGCGCAGAGGCGCACCGACCTGCCCGGGTTGCGCGACTGCCTCGAGACCCTCCGCCGCTCCTTGACCAGGCACGAAGGATGACCACGAAGAGCGACCAGGACGACTATCGGCACGGCGTCATCGGCAACGGCCGCTCCGCGGCCCTCGTCGCGCCGGATGGGGACATCGTGTTTGCGTGTCTGCCGGACTTCGATTCGGGGACCGTGTTCGCGGCGCTGCTCGATCCTGAGCGCGGCGGGCGCTTCGCGATCGAGCTCGTCGGTGGACGCGCGGTCACACAAGCCTACGAGCCGCGCACGAACGTGTTGGTGACCACATTCGAAGGCCCCGAGAGCGCGCTGCGGGTCATCGATTTCATGCCCCGGTACATGTGGGACGGCCGCGCCGGAGTCGCGGGTGATGCTCCGCCCGATATCGTGCGTGTGCTGGAGCCGCTGCGCGGTGCCCCCGAGGTCCGGGTCCATTACGACCCGCGCCTCGAATACGGGCGCTTTCCGACCGAGCACATGCAGCTCGGCGCAGTGATCAAGTCGACCACGCGCGGCGCAGCGCGGCGCGGACGGCGCGCCAAGGACGTGCGCGAGGTCTACGAGTCGCTCTACCTCTACACGGACCTGGACGCGGGGGACGTGCTCGCTGCAGCTCCGATCGCCGTCAGCGACCGACGCTTCTTGCTCGTCAGTTACCACGACAAGGTCCAAGCGCCGAACCGCGAGACCGTCGAGCTGATGTTGCAGCGCACCCGTGCGTATTGGCTCCTCTGGGCGGCGCGCACGAAGCTGCCGCGGCGCTACACCGACGAGGCGCTGCGGAGCGCGCTCACACTGCGGCTCCTGCAGTTCGATCCCACCGGCGCGTTCGTGGCGGCTGTCACGACGTCCTTGCCCGAGACGATCGGCGCAGAGCGCAACTGGGACTATCGCTTCTGTTGGATCCGCGATGCCTCGATGACCGTGTCCGTGCTGCGGCGGCTCGGACATCCGCGGATGGCCTCGCGCTTCATCGACTGGATCCTGGACACCGTACCCACGAAGGACGATGAGCTGCAGATCATGTACGGCCTGCGGGGCGAGAAGGAGCTGACGGAGGAGGTCCTGGACCACCTGGCGGGCTACCAGGGCTCGCGCCCTGTGCGCATCGGCAACGCCGCCCACAGCCAGCGGCAGCACGACATCTTCGGCGTCCTGTTGGATGTGATCCACCAGGACCTCCTCCTGCGCGAGCGCACTCCCGAAGCGCTCGACCGGCTCTGGACGCGCGTGCGCTCCGAGGTCCGCACCGTGGAGAAGCACTGGCGTGACCCCGACCGCGGGATCTGGGAGATCCGCGGCGAGCCCAGGCATTTTGTGTTCTCCAAGGTCCTGTCCTGGGTCGCGATCGATCGCGCCGTCGCGATCGCGGGGCTCTTGGGCAAGACCGACTGGGCCGCGCGCTACCGGCAACTGGCCGACACGATGCACGCGGACATCTGCGCGCGCGGTTGGAGCGAGCGGCACGGCGCGTTCACGCAGTCCTACATGACCGATGAGACACCGGCCGGTGACCTCGATGCCGCGAATCTGCTGTTGGCCGAGTACGGGTTCCTGGCGCCGAACGACCCGCGCTTCGTCGCGACGGTCGAGCGCACGATCGCAGAGCTCGGCCGCGACGGTCTCCTGTACCGCTACAAGAGCCGCGATGACTTCGGTGAGCCAGAGAGCGCCTTCACAGTCTGCTCCTTCTGGCTCGTGAAAGCGCTCGCGACCATCGGGCAGCGGCGGCGTGCGCGCGCGCTCTTCGAGGAGCTCCTGCGCTCCGCGAACCCCCACGGCTTGTACGGTGAAGACCTCGACTTCCGTACGCGGCGGCAGCTCGGCAACTTCCCGCAAGCGTACAGCCACCTCGCGCTGATCGACTGCGCGCTGGCGCTGGAGGGCGAAGACGAGCCGGTCGTGCCCATCGGCGCCTGAGCGAGCCCGAGGCGCGCTCAGGCGCTGGGCTCTGCTTCGATCGCCGCGAGGTGCGTCGCGCACAGGAGCATCGCGCGCGGATGGTGGAAGAAGGACTTCCAGAGGCTGCCCTTGAGCGTATTGGCGGGCTGCCCGTCGCGTTCGAGATACCCGTACCACTCGCCGAACTCGGGGTCCGCGAAGTGGCCGAAGGACCACGAGTGCAGGCGTGTATGCCAGTCGCGCCAACGCGCATCGCCGGTTAGCCGCCACGCGAGCGCCGTCGCGATGAGCGCTTCGTCGTGGGGCCACCAGAACTTCATGTTGGCCCAGTACTCCGTCACCGGCAGTTGGCGTAGGTCGCAGAAGTAGAGGAGCCCGCCATGCCGCGGATCCCAGCCGCGCGCGAGCGACCATTCCAGGATCTCGAGGCCGAGCCGCTGTAGCCTGGAGTCATTGTCGCGCCGGCCCTGCTCCAGCAGGAACCACGCACATTCGATCGCGTGCCCTGGATTGAGCTGTCGGCCGGCGCTGTGCTCCAGGATCGCGCCGTCCGGCGCGACCATCTCCATCAGCGCGCCCTCCGCGCGTTTGACGAAGAGGCGCTCGATCTCTTCGCAGACGCGGTCGATCCACGCGCGTGTCCGAGGGCTCGCACCGAGGCGCAGCTCGAGCTCCTGCGCGGTGACCAGCGTGATCATGCGCGGTGTCAGCCCGATGCTCGGGCGGACGTCGGTCTCCTTCGGTGGGATGCGCCCGGGAGTGAAGTGCCAATCGACGAAGAACTCGAAGTCGCGTTGGGCGAGCTCGCGCGAGCGCTCGCTGCCCGTCGCGGCCGCGTGGGCCGCGTAGGCGATCGAGGCAAAGGCGTGCCCGTAGCCGTAACGCCGCGTACGCAGCGGCTGTCCAGCGCGGGTGACGTGGAACGCGTAGCGCCCCGTCGTCGCGTCGTACGCCGTGCGCTCGAGGAACCCGAGGCCCGACTCCGCCCACGCGAGCCACTCGGGGCGCCGCTCGACATCCAAGTAGAGCGCCGTGAGCATCCAGGCCATCCGGCCCTGGGCCCAGACGCACTTGTCGTCGTCGACGAGGGCCCCGTCGCGGTCGAAGATGTGCAGGAAGCCGCCGTGTTCCGCGTCGATCGCGCGCGGGAACCAGAACGGAACGACATCGCCAAGGAGCGCGGTTCGGTACGACGCGGCGGTGGGAGTCATGCGAGCGAGACGAAGTGGCGGCGGGCGCGGACGTCGGCGAGGGCTGCGTCGACGGCGCTCGGTGCGGGGCTCCGCAGCGGCAACCGGGCGGGACCGACGGGCACACCGAGCGCGCCCATGAGCGCTTTGCACGCGCCCAGGTAACCCAAACGCGCGAGCGCTTCGATGCATGCGACCGCGTCGGCTTGGAGCTCCTTCGCGCGCGGGTGATCGCCCGCACGCCGGGCCTCTTGCAGCTCGAGGTAGAGGCGCGGCATGAAGTTGTACGTGCTGCCGACCGCGCCCAGCGCGCCCTCTCCGAGCGCGTCGTAGAGGCGTTCGTCGACACCCCACGCGACCTCACCGTCGAAGCTCGCCGCGGCGGCGAGGGTGGCGCGGAAGGCGGGCAGGTCCTCGTTGGTGAACTTCACCCCCGCGAAGTTCGCGATGCGCTCGCGGGCGAGGCCCACGAACGTGTCCATCGGGAACCGCACCCCGGTCATCGTCGGGATGTCGTAGTAGTAGAACGGGAGGGACGGAGCGCCCTGGGCGATCTCGGCGCAGCACGCCGCGAGGGTCTCGATGTCCGCGGGGCGGTAGTAACTTGGCGCGAGCGCGGAGATCCCCGCGAGGCCCAGGTCGGCGGCGACCTCCGCCAAGCGCCGGCTGTCGGTGAGGCAGCTGCCGCCGACGTGGGCGATGACGGTCAGGTCGAGCTTCGGTGCGGTCTCCGACCATGCGCGGAAGAGCCGCTCGCGCTCCTCGCGGCTGAGGGACGCCGACTCGCCGGTCGAGCCCGAGATGAAGACGGTTCGCACCCCTTGTCGGGCGAGGTGCTGCGCCTGCAGCGGCACGACCTCGGTGGCGAGGGCGCCGTCCGCGCGGAACGGAGTGTGGGTGGCGGCGACGAGGCCGCGGAGGAGGGCCGGCATGGGCGGGGTTGGGCGGAGCGCGGTGACGGGTTCAGCTCGTGTGTCGGGGGATGAGGCTGAGCAGCAGGGCCGCGGAGGCGCACAGAGTGAAACCGACAGCCGCGTAGAGCAAGCCCGTGACGGGGAGTCCTGCGAGGTACAGCGCCAGCACCCCGGCGAGCCCGACCACGGCCCCGAAGAGGGCCGCTCGCCCTGGGACGCGCCGCGTGAAGACCGCGAGCGCAAAGAGGCCCCCGAGCGGTCCTGCGGCGAGCCCGATGTAGGTGTTGAATGCCTTGAAGGCGCTCTCGACGCCCGTATGCGCCATCCACAGCGCAGCGCCGATGCCGAGGGCGCCGACGACCAGCACCACGCGGCGCGCGAGCGCGAGGGCCGCAGCGTCGCTGCGTGTCCGCTGGACGAGGCGTCCGTCGATGTCCTTGACCCAGCAGGCTGCGATGCTGTTGAGCGAGCTCGAGACGGTCGATTGGGACGCGGCGAAGAGGGCCGCGATCACGAGCCCGGAGAGGCCTCGCGGGAGCTCGCTGACGATGAAATACGGCAGGATGGAGTCGGCGGCGGCCGGCGCTCCCGCGAGCCGCTCCGGCGCCGCGCGATAGAACGCAAACAGCGCGACGCCGAGGCCGAAGAACACGATGGTGCCCAGCAGCGACATCGCCGTGGTCACGGCCAGCGAGCGTCGCGCTGCGCGCACGTCGCGCGTCGTGACGTAGCGCTGCACCATGTCCTGGCTCGACGTGTACGGCACCAGGACGTTGAAGAAGAACGCGCAGAGGAGCACCCAGAACGACTGCGTCCCATCGGCGACGGAGAGCGAGCTGAACGAGAGGTTCTGCAGCAGTTTGCGCTCGGAGGAAGCCACCGCTGCGAGCTCGCCGAGGCCGCCTTCGAGCCCTCCGACCGCCAGGACGAAACAGAGGCTGACGCCGCCCATCAGCACGATCGCTTGCACCGCGTCCGTCCAAGCGACGGCCGTGATGCCGCCCATCACGGTGTACGCGACGCACAGGCCTCCGACGACCCAGATGGCGCCGTCGAGCGGAACGGCGGCGACCGTCGCGAGCGCCAGCGCGGGCAGGTACAGGACGATCGCCGTGCGTCCGACGTGGAACAGCATGAACGACAGCGAGCCGAAGATGCGGCAGCCGAGGCCGAAGCGTTGCTCGAGCAGCTCGTACGCGGTCGTCACGTCCAGGCCGCGGAAGCGCGGCAGGTAGACGTACGCGACCAGCGGCGCCACCAGCAGCAACACGAGCTGTCCCACATACCAACTGCAGTCGGTCGTGTAGGCCCGCGCCGGGATCCCCATGAACGTGATCGACGATAGCGACGTCGCAAAGAGCGAGAGCCCGGCGACCCAGACAGGGAGGCGCTGGCCGCCGCGGAAGTAGAGCTCGGTGGTGCTCGCTCCGTCGCGGCGCATGAACCACCAACCGACGGCCAGCATCCCTCCGAGGTACACCGCGACCACGGACCAGTCGAGCGCGCCGAACGGCGCGCGCGCGCGGGCTCTGGCGACGGGGACGAGCTTCCGCGTACGCACTCCGGGCCGCACTTCACCCGACAGCACGTACGTCGCGCCCTCGTACGCAGCGGTCGGCGCGGTCACCGCCGCTGGCCAGGCGCTCGGGATCGGCGCGGAAGTGCGCCAGATGTCGCCGCGGTCGAGGCGCAGCACGTCCCGCGGGAAACCCGGGTGCAGCCAGGGCTCGACCCGCCCGACGAGCGCGCCGTCGTCCCCGCCGAGCACGAGCAGCGCGCCCGAACCGTCGCTGGGGGCCGGCGACGGCGCAGCGACCGCGGCGCGCGGCAAGTCCGGCAGCGCGCGCCAGCCGACCGCGGGTGTGAAGGCCCACGCGTCGCGCAAGTACGTGCGCTCCGCGCGCCCTTCGGCGTTCGGCGCGAGCGCCGCGCCCGACAGCACCACGAAGCGGCCCGCGTGCACACCTGCCACCGGCAGGATGCGACCCGGCCCAGGCAGCGCTTCGACCGCCGTCCAGCCCTGCGTGAGGTCGCCGAGGTCGAGCCGCCACACATCGCGCTCGGCTTGTGTCGCCGCGGGGCTGGCGCTACCGCAAGCCACGAAGACGCTGTCGCCGACGCGCGCTGCGACGTGGTTCGCGCGCGGCGCGGGCAGCGGCGGGAAGTCCTCGACGACGAGCGCCCCCTCGCGCCAGCACAATTGGAACACCGCGCTGGAGTGGCGCTCGGCGTCGCTGCCCCCGATGCACAAGGGGCCGTCCTGCAACGCGACGCTGGCGCCGTACGCGAGGGGGCGCGGCAGCGCGCCGACCTCGCGCCACGCGGCCGCGCCGGGCTCCAGGGCGAACACCGTCGCGTGCCAGACCTTCGCACCGCCCTCCCACGGGGGCGCCGCCGGGAAGTTCGCGCCGCCCGCAAAGAGCAGCACGGGACCCGCTGTCCCCGCAAAGCCGCCGGCGAAGCCGTGGGCATCGGGCAGCGGCGGGGGAGCCTGGAGGCAGACGAGGAGTGCGAGACCGAGGAGCATCGGGGCGAATCCCTATACCATGCCACGCAGCGATGCCCGAGCCCACCCCGAGCCCTCACCTCGTCCCGTTCGATGGTTCCTTCCGTGTCGCCGACGCGCCGACGCGGCCGCCGCTCTCGGATGCCGGCTCGGGTGAACCGCCCGACTACGACGCGCTGCTCGCCAAGGAGATCAAGAAGCTGCGCACGCTGCAGCGGATCCTCTACGCCAAGGACCACCACGCCGTGTTGTGTGTGTTCCAGGCGATGGACGCAGCGGGCAAGGACGGGACGATCCGCGCGGTGTTGACCGGTGTCGATCCTGCAGGTTGCCAGGTCACCTCGTTCAAGCGCCCATCGGCCGAGGACCTCGATCACGATTTCCTGTGGCGCACGACGAAGGCGCTGCCCGAGCGCGGGCGCATCGGGATCTTCAACCGCAGCCACTACGAAGAGGTGCTCGTCGTGCGGGTGCACGGCGCGATCCTCGATTCGCAGAAGCTGCCGGATCTGCCCGCGGACCGCGCAGAGGTGTGGCGCGGCCGCTACCAGTCGATCCGGGACCACGAAGCCCACCTCGCCCGCAACGGCACCGTGGTGCTGAAGTTCTGGCTCAACGTCTCGAAGGACGAACAGGCGCGGCGTTTCCTCGAGCGCCTCGAGGAGCCCAAGAAACACTGGAAGTTCGAAGCCGGCGACCTGCGCGAGCGCGGGCACTGGGACGCCTACATGGCGGCCTACGAAGCCGCTTTGAACGAGACCTCGCGGCCCTCTGCGCCGTGGTACGCGATCCCGGCGGACGACAAGGGCTACATGCGCTGGCAGGTCGCGCGCACGCTGCGCAAGACGCTCGAAGGGCTCGGGCTTGCGTATCCCGAGCCCGACGCCGAGGAAGTCGCGGCCTTCGAGCGTTACCGCAAGGACCTACGCGCGGATCTAGGGTCCTGAGTCAGAAGTTCGCGCCTGAAGTCGCGTCGATGGTGTGTTCCTGGCAAGGCGCCGCGACGACGGCGTAGCCACTGCGCTGTTCCGAGGAGCGGCAACGCCGCCGGGGGCGCGCAGGCGGCGCGAATTCGGATGTGAACTCCAGGGCGCTCGGACTGACGATCCGGGCGCGCCCTGCGCTCACTTGTCGAAGACGTTCGTCTCGCTCGGACTGATGCGCTCCTCGACCGTCTCGATCGAGAGGTCGAGGGACTCGAAGTCGAGCTCCGCGGCCGGCGTGCGGGGCGCTTCGTTCGCCTGCGCTTTGGCTTGCTGCTCGGTCGTGCGGGTCTCCTGAGCGCTGGTTTCGGTGCGCTTATTGTGCATGGCTCTCGCTCGTTGGACGGGGGGCTTCGGTGGAGGTGGGCGTCGCGGCGCGGCGCGGTTGCGGCACGAGCTCGGCGTTGCGCTGCTTGAGAATACCGAGCGCAGCGAGCTCCGCCGCAAAGGCCTCGAGCTTCGCGCGGCCCGCGGGCGTCGCGCCCTGGGCCAGCGCCGCGAGGCCGCCGGCGCGCTCGAGCGCGCGCAGCACCTTCAGGCCGTCCGGGCGCAGCTCGACGAACTCGGCGCTATCGCCGTCGTACACGAGCACGCTCGGCTGGCGCACGAGGTGGGGGAGGCGCGACTCGGCGAGGGCTTCGGCGTCGCCGACGTAGCGGCCGGTCAGGAAGTCCGGCCGCGCAGCCCGCGCCAGCGGGTGCGCGATCAGCTCGGTCGCAGCCCGGTAGCGGAACGACAGCGGCACCGCGGAGAGGCCCGGGCGCACGGCGAGGTCCGAAGCAGCGCCGCGCGCGCGGCGCTGCGCGAGGCGCTCCCGAAGGCGCGCCTCGAAGGAGCTCGGCGTCTCCGCGCGCCGCTCCGCCGTCCCCGCGAGGTGCAAGAAGTAGTGGCTCTTCTGCATGAAGTAGAAGACGTTGTCGCCCGCGAAGAGCGGCAAGTTGCGGCGGAACGAGGCCATCATCTCCTCGAACATCTCCGCCGCTTCTTCCTGGGTCATGCCCGAATCGGCTTCGTAGTCGTGGTAGAGCGCAAGGTCCGCGCCCGGGTCGTCGAGGATGCGCAAGCCGAAGCGCTCGGGGTCGCGGTAGGTCAGCGCGACTTCGTCGATGTGGAAGGTCTGCAGCGAGACCTCGCGCACCGTCCCCGCGTGCTCTTCGAGGAACGCGAGCGTCGCGCGGGCCTCTTCGCGGGTCTCCGTCGGGAAACCGACCATCGCGTAGAACGTGACCGAGATATCGGCTTTGGCGCAGTTCTCCGCGACCTCGACGACGGACTTGAGGCTCTGCCCCTTCATCATCGCCTTGAGGATCCGCTTCGAAGCCGACTCGAAGCCGAAGAGCAGCTTGCGGCAGCCCGAATCGTAGAGCAGTCGCGTGCCCTCGGGGGTGTACGCCTTCGGCTCGACGCGTGCATCGGCCCACCATGTGATGCCAGCGCGGTTCGCGACGAGGCGCTCGGGCAGGTCCTGCAACAGACCCGGGGGCATGCAGTCCGTGATGAAGTTGAAGTGCGTCGTCGCGTAGCGGTCGCGCAGCTCGAGCACATGCCGCGTGATCGTGTCGGCGCTGCGTGTGCGGTAACCCGGGCCGATCACCGTCGGGAGCGTGCAGAACGTGCACTCGCCGTAGTAACAGCCGCGGTTCACGTCGTACGGGATGACGAGGCGCGGCGAGAAGTAGAGCTCGCGCGGCAGCTCGTCGAGGTCGGGCGCGGGGGCGTCGTCGAGCTTGATCGGGTGCGCGGGTGCGTTGAACGTCGGCTTGGCACCGCCGCCGCGCCGATCGAACCATGCGAGCGAACCGACGTGGGAGAGGTCCACACGCCGCGCCGCGCCGGGCTCAGCGCCGCCTTCGCGCAGCGCATCGCAGAGGGCCAGCAGCGGCGCCTCGCCCTCGTGGAAGACGATGGAGTCGAGGCACGCGTCCATACCGGGCGCCTGCATGACCTTCTTACCGACGTAGGCGAGGTAGCCACCGCCCGCCGTGACGTGGCAATCCGGCAGCGCCTGCTTGACCATTCGACCCAGCGTCAGCGCGGGCACGATCTGGCTGCCGTACAGCACCGAGAGGCCGAGCACACGCGGCCGCATGGCGATGATGCGCTCGAGCACGCGCTCGCGGTAGAACGCGAGGAACGGGTTCTCGTCTTCGTCGAACGTCGCCGCCAGCACCTCGTGCGAGCGATCGTTCGAGTACCGCATCGTGAAGTTGTGCGGCGTGAGCTCGCTCGGGTAGTGGGCCGCAGACACGAGCCGCAACCCGTGGTACAGGGTGCGCACGGCGGGCAAGTAGCGGTCGGGGTCCCAGAAGCCGCGCTCGTCGTCGTGGTCGGCATCGGCGCCGCGCACGAGCGCTTTGGCGTCTTCGACCCGCTCGATCACGGCATCGGCCGCTGCGGCCGCCTCCGCGGCGGCGCGCCACGCCCGCGCGTCGCCGAGGCTGAGGGACTCCGCCCCGTCGAGCCGCGCGAGCGGCAGGCGCTCTTCGATCCGGGCCTTGGCGCGCTCCAGGTAGCGGCGCGTGAGGAAGTGGTCGAAGGCCTCGACCGACAGGTCCATCTGGTGCACCGCGGGGTACCCGCGCGCCTTCAGCCAGGCGACGAGCGAGGGGATCGCGAGGTGCGGCTGCGTCCAATGGCCCTGCGGGGGGAAAGCGAGGAGGACCGGGAAGTCTCGGTGTGCGGTCGTGCTCATGGTGCGGCGCGGGGACGGGGGCTCCCCAGGGTGTCCCATTCCAACAACCCCAGGCGTGTTGCGCGAGATGGATCGCGCCGGGTCGCCGAATCCGCCGCCCTCGCGTATCTTCGAGGGGATGCGACTGGACCTCCTCCGACGCGTGCTGTGTGTCCCGCTGGTGGCCGCTTTGGCGGCCGCCCAGGCCCCGGTTTCCTCCGACGCCTCCGCTGCGGCGCCCGCGGGCGGCTCCGTTCACGGCGCACAGCTGCGTGAGCTCGGCGCCGCGGTGCACGCGCCCAGCGACGACCAGGCCGAGGCGGAGACCCAGATGGCGCGCCACGCGGCGGCCGTCGGCCCGCTGGCGACGCTCGCGCGGGCCAGCGCAGCCGAGGACCCTCGCGGCGCGATCGTTTTCGGCTACCTGCAGAGCGAGACCCAGGTCCCGCACCTGCGCTGGCACGCGCTGACCCATGTGGGCTCGCTCTTCGTCGGCTTCGACGCTCTAGGGAACCTGACGGGCACGAGCGCCTTCACGGGCCGGTCGGCCTTCCTGCGGGCCGGGGGCGCGGCCCAGGCGGCAGGGGTCAAGTTCGTGCTCGTGCTCGCGAACTTCGACGACAGCCCCGGTGGTTCGATCCAAACGGTGATGACCACCCCGGCGCGCCGCGCGAACCTCGTGCAGCAGCTCGTCACGCTCGTCACGAACGACAGCTACTGCCAGGGTATCAGCATCGACCTGGAGTTCTCCTGGGGCACTACGGTGCGCGACGGGGTCACCGCGTTCATGCGCGAGCTGCGGGCTGCGCTGCCCGCTGCGTACGAGCTCTCGATCTACACGAACGCGATCTACAGCGCGAGCCAGTGGAACTTCGACGCGGTGACCGGGATCACACCCGCCATCGACTACATGCTGTACAGCATGTACGACTGGGCCAGCGGCAGTACCGCCAAGGCGATCAGCGACTTCGACAACTGCCTCGGCGCGACGCGGATGCACGCGTACCTGAACGCGGGTCTGCCGCCCGAGAAGCTCGTCCCGACGATCTCCGCCTATTCAAGGCGCTGGAACGGAGCCAGCAACTACAACGCGACCGGATCGAGCCCGTCTTCGTCGGGTTTCACCGACGCGCACTACGACGTCACGCTGAACCCCGCGATCGGGCCGCTCGCTGAGCGCTACGTGCGCGGAGACGAAGGCGGCTGGTACACCTGGAACGACGGCACCCAGCGCATTCGTACGTTCGACTCGCTCGAGTCGCTCGAATACAAGGTGCGCCATGCGTTGTCCATGCAGGACCCCGCTGGCAACTGGAACGGCCGCAGGCTCGGCGGCGTCGGCTTCTGGTCGCTGATGTGGATGGCCGAGACGACCTCGATCGATCCGCGCACCGGGACGTCAGTCGCGCGGACGAGGACCTATCCCCACATCTACCAGCTTTGCCACGAGGCGCTGGCGCGTCCCGGCACTGCGCGCTTCACGCTGGATTCGTTCGCCGGCCTCGATCCGCGTTGGCGCGATCCCAACGAAGCCCGCGACACGACCGGCGACACCGACAACAACTCTGCGCGCTCGCTCGTGCCCGCTTGGAACGGGGACGGCAACGCGCTGCGCTTCACCTTCGACCTTGAGTCGCAGGGTGCGAACCGCGCCGTCCTCGCACACGAGCTCCTGGCGAGTCCGCTCGCGCCGAACGTCACCGACCGCAACGCCCCGCTGGGTTTCGTGTCGCGCTCGCATCGGCTCGTCGCGACGGTCAACTCCGCGGTGCCCGCGCCGAACCACTCCCTGCGGCTCCTGATCATCGACGCGCTCGGGCAAGTCGAGGCGTCGCCGGCGTTCTCGCTGGCGACCACGGGGCCGCGTGAGCTGAGCTGGGATCTGTCGGACGACCTCGCAGTGTTTGCGTTCAACACGGACGAGCCGGCGCTCGGCGATGGCAACGGGATCCTCGAGACGTTCCGTCCTGGGGACCTCGGGGTCTACGGCTTCGTGGTCGAAGGCCAGGGGCCCGTCGCGGCCTCGGTGGACATCAGCGCGCTGCGTTACGAACGGATCGATCCCGGCGCCCGCGCGCTGCGGATCAACGAGGTCCGTTATGCAGACCCCAGCCGTGAGTTCGTGGAGCTGCACGGTCCAGCCGGGCCTTTGCCATTCGGACTCGAGCTGCGTGTGCTCAGCGGCGTCGATGCCGCGGTCCTGGCGTCGTTCCCGCTCTTCGGCGCGATCCCGAACGACGGCGGTGGTCAGGGGTTCTTCGTGCTCGGCGATCCCGGCGTGCCGAACGTCGACAGCACGTTCGGTTTCGGCCTCAACCGCGACGACTTGAGCGACGCCGCTCCGACCGCTCTGCAGCTCGTGGACGGGATCACCGGGCACATCTACGACGCCGTCGTGTATCGCGCCTTCGGCGGCCTCGGGGACCTCGTGCGGCGCGAGGCGCGCGGCGTGACGGACAGCGGGCCATGGCTCGGCGAAGTCGCTCCTGGGGTCGACGGCCTAGGGAGCCCGTATTCCGTAGGTCGTTTCCCGGACGGCCGCGACACCGGCCGTTCGCGCGAGGACTTCGCCGCACAGCCGGCGTCGCCGGGGAGCGCCAACGGCGCTGAGTTCAGCTTGCCGCAGACCTTCGACTTCGAGGTCGCTTCGCCGCTGACGACGGTCACCTACGACGCGGTGCGGCGGCTCGACCCCGTGACCGCCGGACTGCCGCGCTCGGACCGTGGCGGTCTCGCATGGCGCGTCGTCGACACGGCAGGCGGCGGTGTGATCGGGCGCATCGGCGGGGGAGCGCTCGGTCGCGAGCCGTACCGCGTCAGCGGTCGGGTCTTCGTCCCCGTCGCGAGCGAGCCGGCTCAGGCCATCGGCTTAGGTATCGCCGGGGCGCACGGCAGCACGTTCTTCAGCGCGTCCCCCGACGGGAACGGCTACGAGAGCGGCTATTGGCTCGTCTACGAGAATCGGAGCGGCGTGAACTTGGCCGATGGACGCCCCGATCACCCGGGTGTCTGGGAGCTCTTGCACGTCACGCACGATCGGCAGGACGGCGAGGTCGCGGCGCTGCTCGCGCGTTTCAGCGACGCGGAGCTGGGCGTCGTTCCGGGCAAGTGGGCGGACTTCACGTTCGAGTTCACTCCGAACGAGAGCGGGGCGGCAAAGCTTGTCCTGCGCCTCGCACGGGGCCTCGTCTTCGACGGCCTCTTGCCCGCGGACGGTGCGCAGCGCGGCGCGTTCCAGCTGGGTTTCCGCGAGAACCACGCCGGGGGTCCCAGCGTGCGCGAGGGCACTTGGGTCGACGGCCTGACGTTCGAGCGGCTTTGAGAAAGGGCGCCAGGCGTCACGCGTCCGCAGCGCGCTCGCGGCGCGCCGTGCTGCGCAGGCCGACGAGGCCGGCGGTGATGAGCCGCTCCACCGCCGCGGCGAGCCCCGGTTGCGAGGCCCGCAGCGCGCCCAGCGTCGCGGGCCGAACGCGGCGCAGCTCATCGAGCGCCGCGGCGACACCCGCGCCGATGCGCAGCGTGCGCACGCCTGGCATCACCGTCTGCGACGGGACGACGGCGTAGTGCTGCGGCGCGGCGGGTGCGGGCAACGGCGCGCGGGCGATCAGCGTCGCCGTGAGCGCCTCGAGGTCGAAGCGCGCAGTGAAGACATCGGCGACGACCCAGGGCTCGAGCCCATCGTCTTCCCCCGAGGCGCGCACGCCCTCGCTGCCGCGTGCGCCCGCGCGCACGGCGGCGCGCTCCCAAGCGAAGAGGTCGGCGACCGCCGCGTCGTGCGCGTGGTCGAGTGCAAACGCCTCGAAGCTGCGCCCTGCGGCGTCGATCGCCTTGACGAGCTGCAGCGCGTCCTCACCGCGCGCGCGGCGTAGGGCGCTGAACGTGCGCCCGTAGCGCTGCAGGACCTCCGGCAACGAGAGGGCGAGGCGCGAGAGGTCGCGCAGCCGCCGCTCGGGCAGCGGCAGCAGCGCCCACGTCGTGAAGAGGTCCGGGTGGGCGCGGATCAGCTCGCGCTCCGCCGCGCTCGTCCCGGTGCCGAAGGCCATGTCGGGCGGGATACCCTCGACGGGCAGCGATTCGGCGCCGAACTCCTCGCCCAGGCCGCAGCCGGGCTGTGGGTTGGGCAAGTGCAGCGAGATATTCACCCCCGCGCGCAGCGCCGCGTCCGCGCAGAGCTCGAGCGTCCGCGTGAGCCCGCGCCAGTCCTCGCCAGGCAATCCCAAGATCAGCGATAGGATCGGCGTGATGCCCGCGCGGGTGCAGCGGTCGACGACAGCGAGCACGTCCAGGTCGTCCGCCGTCGCTTTGTTGGCGCGCCGACGCACCTCGGGATCGCCGGATTCCACCCCGAGTAAGACGCGGTAGCAGCCCGCCCGGCCGAGCGCTGCGACGAGCTCCGCGTCGAGGTGGTCGACGCGCGCGCGGATCTCGAACGGGACGCGCACATCGCGCTCGACCATGCGCTCGCAGAACGCCAGCGCGTGTTTGCGGTTCGCGCCGAACAGGTCGTGGCACAGGTACGCGCGCTTGGCGCCGGGCATGTCCGCGAGGGCAGCGATCTCGTCGACGAGGCGCTCGACGGGCAGCGGGCGCGACCGGCGGTTCCAGAAGCGCCCGATCGTGCAGAAGCTGCAGTCGTAGACACAGCCGCGCCCCGAGTCGATCGGGACGAGGCCTTCGGCCTCGCCCGTGAGCTCCTTGTAGCGCTGGATGGGGGGCAGGAGGTCCCACGCGTACGGCGGGAGCTGTCCGAGGTCGTCCAACGGAGGCCGGTCCGGTTCACGGATCGCGCGGCCATCGCGTGCGCGCCACGTCACCCCGGCCACGCCCGCGGCGTCGAGCCGGCGATCGAGCAGCGCGAGCAGGGTCTCTTCGCCCTCGCCGCGGACGACGGCATCGACCGCGGGGAAGCGCTCGATGAGCGCGCTGTCCACACCAGTGGTGCCGGGGCCACCGATGAGGACGCGGGTGCTCGGTGCGAGCTGACGCACCCGCGCAGCGATCGCGAGGGCGATCGGAAGCGTCGCGCCCATGACCGAGAGCCCGAGGACGTCGGGGGCTCCGGTCCGCAGCACCCACGCCGCGCTCGCGTCGGCGAGCCGATCATCGAGTGGCAGGGTCCCCTCGGCCACACGGAAGGCGAGGTCCTCGAGCTGTACGTCGACGTTCGCTCGACGGAGGGCCCCTCCAAGCCGCAGGAGTCCCGGCGGCGGCATCGAGTAGCCGAACGTATCGGCGTGGGGGGCAGAAGCGAGGAGGACCCGCATCACGGGACAGTCGAACCGAAGTGCCCCCAGCTTTCCACTCTGTGGGCATTATGGGCCACGGGAAACGGGTTGTCTCGCTGGTCGGGGCGGGGTGCTGAGTAGGGGTGGCGAGGGGGGAGTCGCGAAGCGCGTCGGAGGGGCTGGACGGCGGCGTGCGGTGGGTCCGGGGTGTGTGTCTGGGGGGCGTTCGCTGGGGCGAGGGGGCGGAGCGATGTCCGCCGAATCGAAGGGCTGCCCGGACCCAAGGGAAAGAGCGGGGGCGGGGAGTTGTCCGTCCCCGAGGGGCGACCGCGGGCGGGCAACCGGCGCGCCCTACGGGCACGCCGCTTGCGGCGCCCGCGGTTGCGCCCCTCGGGGACTACGGGCCCGGGGGATGTACGCCTCCTGCCCGCCCGCCTGAAGGCGAGCGGGCGGGCAGGAGGCGAAGCGAATGGACCACCAGAGAGCGCAGGAGAGTGAACGTGTTCGGCGCGAGGGTCTAGGCGGCGCTGCAAACGACCAGGCCCGGTTGGTGGCGCATCTGCGGGAGGGGCGTGTGCGCTGAATCAGACGTTGGTGCGGCTCGACGGCTCGACGGCTCGATGGCTCGATGGCTCGATGGTTGTAGCTCTGGCTCGATGGTTGTAGCTCTGGCTCGATGGTCGTAGCTCTGGCTCGTTGGTCGTAGCTCTGGCGACCTGAACCGATGTCCGC
>CAYOBN010000095.1:0-18389 GCA_964402175.1 uncultured Planctomycetaceae bacterium
CCTGCGCCCGCAGCCACACGTGGCACTTGACGCGCCGAGGGAAACAGAGGACCCTGCCTGGGACCTGGCATCGTGTTCACTGAGTCTGCCAACCGGGCCACGCGAGTGGCTCCACGTGGCGTGGGCTCGCTTCGTTCTCCATGGATGCCCATGTTCAGTGCTCCGCTCGCTCGCACGGTCACGCTCTGCGGCCTTGCCGTGTCCTCCACGGCGCTCGGTCAGGTCGGAGTGACCTTCTGTTCTGCCACCACCAACTCGACCGGCGGACCGGCGCGGCTCTTCGGAGAGGGCCAGAACGGGGTGCTGGCGAATGACCTGGCCCTGCGCTGCGAAGGATTGGCCCACGGCTCTGCGGGGTATTTCCTGATCGGCTCGGATGCGGCGCCCGTTTCCCAGCCCGGGGGCTCGCTCGGGAATCTCTGTCTCGGGGGGACATTCGGTCGCTTTCGGGACCAGGTGCTCGCCGCCGATGGGCTGGGGAGAGTCCGGTTGCAGCTCGACCTGCTGCGCCTGCCAGGTGCGGCCCAGGCGCTCGCACCGAATCCGGGCGACACGCTGCGCTTCCAGTACTGGTATCGCGATCGCGACACGAGCGGAGCCGCTGTCTCCAACTTCAGCGAGGGGCTCGAGGTCCGCTTCGCCCGCTGCCTGCCGGGGTTCGCAACCACATCGATTTCAATGCCGGGTCAGGCGACCGACTTCGCGCTGGCGGATTTCGATAGCGATGGCCTCCTGGACTTGGCCGCAACCGACTTCAGCGGGGCGCGTGTCCGGATCCAGAGGGGGTTGGGGAACGGCGCCTTCTCACCTTGGCTCGATGTCGGCGGGTTATTTGCACCGCTGTTCCTTGGGTCAGGCGACTTGGACAGCGACGGCCGGCTCGACCTGGTGGTCCGCGGGCAGGGGCTTCGGGTGCTCCTCCAGCAGAGCCCGGGGAACTTCGTCCCGCAGCTCGCGACACCCTGCCCGCCGATTTCGCGGCTGGAGCTGGTCGATCTGGACGGCGACGGGTTGCTGGACGTTGTGGCGACGACCAACGGGACGGACGAGCTGCTGACGTTCCACAACAGCGGCGCGGGAGCGCTGTCGCCGGGACTTCGCTTGCCGACGGCTGTCATCGCCCACACGCTGCTGACCGCAGACTTCGACGGCGACGGCGCCGCGGACGTCTTCGTACCGACGGGATTCCATGGGGCGGCGCTGCACCTGCATCGAGGAGATGGGAGCGGCGGGTTCGCCGCGCCGATCCTACTTGCGGGTGATGGTGAATACAGGACTGCAGCGAGCGTGGATGTGGATCGAGACGGGTTACCCGAGCTGATCCTGGGTAAGTTCAGCGCCGCGGGCGCGCAGGTCGTCGTGCGGCAGAACCTCGGAGCTTTGGCGTTCGGACCGGAGCAACCCATCGCCACCTTCAACCATGCTCAGAGACAATCCGTCGAGGCCGTCACCTCGGCGGACTACGACGGAGACGGCTTCCCGGACCTCATCGTCGCGACGCGTGAAGATCTCTACTTGCTCGTGAGTCGCCAAAGTGGAGGCTTCAGCGCGCCGGTGCGCTTCGCCACGGTGCCTTCCTCGAGAGGGCTCCGCGTCGGCGACGTCGACCGCGACGGAATCCCGGACGTCGTCTCGAATCAGCCCCAGTGGTCGACGACGGGTGTACACCTAGCTCGCTGTCCTTGATGGAACCCCTCAAAGCGGTACCTTGCGGTCGCTTGCTTGGCACGACACCGGGCACCGACGGCATTGCAGGTTGATTCGGCGGACGCACTGCGAGGAAGCGCGCCCGCTCGAGACTCGAGTGCCGCGCCTCGATTCATTGGCCGAAGAGCCTCTGAATACCGCGGATGGGCGCCTTGATGAGGTATGACAGCGCATTCGAGAGCGTTGGAATCGGGCCGCTACAGCTCGGACAGGGGAGAGCGCTCCAATGGCCCAAGGCGCGTCGGCCGCTCCAGGTCATGCAATCGACGGAGCGCTGGCAGTGAGGGCAGTCGACGAAGTCCGCGCCGCAGCGCAGGCAGGAGTTCGTGCGCGCGGGCAACAGTTGGCCGAGGACGAGCTCGTTGACAGCGAGGCCCGGATTGACGATCCAGTGCAGCATCAGCGGGTGACGCCACGTCTTGACCTCGTAGTCGCGCGTCCCGCATGTGGGGCACTGCCCGGCCTCCGCGAGAGCAGCGGGCTGCACGGACCCGACTTCACGGAGGAACCCGATGAGGTGATTGGTTTTCGGCTGGAGCACCAGCCCGTACATCAACCAACCGAAGAGGAGGCCCGCCAGGAGAGAGCACGGGACGATGATGAAGACGATCGCGCCAGAGTGCCCGAGCGTGTCGAGGATGAGGGCCAGAAGCACGCCGAACAGGATCGCGAACAGGGCCCCCATTTGCAGACCTTGTAGCCGTGTGCGTCGACGTAACCGTGCCTCGTCGATCGCACCGCTCAGGAGCATATGGCTGTGATTCATGGGCATCGAGGATGGAGCGTGGATGATGGAGTTTGCGGCGCTGAGCCCGGTGTGAGAGGTCCTGTGAAGGACGGGCGGGCAGTCGTCTCGTTGGGCACGAGGCCGCCGATCGCGCGACGCCCTTCGCTCGACCAACAGGCCGCTTGGCGCAGGGGACGTCCGTGGCGATGGCAGCGGTGCTACGCACGATGCGGCGCACGGCTGTGTCAACGGTGTGTCAACGCGCCGAATCAAGCCGCGCAGTGGACCCGTCGCGGGTCCGAGACCTTCACGCTTCGTCAGCGTCGTCGTCGGCGGAGCCGGGTCCCTTGGCGTAGACGATGGGACGGCCCAGGGTGGCTTCGACGCCAGGGGGCATCTCGCCGGTGGTGTTGAAGTGCGAGAGGATCAGCTTGCGGTCGGGCTGCTTGGTCTGGAACTCGGGGGGGACCTCTGCGGCGCGCACGATGCGCAGCCCGGGGCGCGCGACCGAGACGCGGACCTGGATGTCGCCAAACGCGCGTTTGGCGCCTTCGCCCAGGGCCTCGGCCACCTCGCTCGACACACGCTCGATCTCACCCTCGAGGTAGCGCTTCTCCTGCCGCAGCTCGACGAGGCGCTCGACGAGCCCCCGCAGTTGTTCCTCGGACCGTCCCATGGGCGCCTAGGATAGGCGCCGGCCGCACGGGAGCGGCGGCGCGCGGGCGACCGCGCGCCAAGTTATACACCCGGATAAGCTCTTATCTTCTGGGATCCACGCTCCTGCCCGGGACCCGACGCGGGCCCTTGCCGCTCGATTGACGTAAACGGGCGCGCGACGGGCAGTTAGGCGCGTCGAACGCGACACGGAGGGGCCGTGGTACGCCGCTTGCCATATGTCCCTTGGTGCCGCACCCGCGGCACTCACAACACGGGCCTCCGGAGCGCGAGCCGCAGACGTTCCTTCAATGCGGAAAACCTGGGTCGCCGGTTCGAATCCGGTCAGCGCGCAAGCGCTGTAGCTCAGCGGTAGAGCACGGGCTGGATCGTCGCTCCTTCGCTCGCAACTTCGGAGGCCCAACCCCGCCGCCCACGTCGGGCCGCGCGGTGCCGTTCAACGTCGTCATCGTCCCGCCAAAACGGGTCCGGGTTTCGCAGCCCGGAAATCGGCGCCCAATCCTCGCCCGACGCCTCTCTCACCCGCTTGCACCATGAAGAACCTGATCCGCCACCTCTTCGGCGCCCAGACCCCGCAGACGAGGCCGCTCGCGGGGCACCAGCAGACCCGGAACAACGCGGGTGGTTACGTCTTCCAGCTCGACCCGTGGTCCCAGCTCACGAGGTTCCTCGTGTTGGGTACGAGCGGCGGC
Source organism: uncultured Planctomycetaceae bacterium (assembly GCA_964402175.1). GTDB lineage: Bacteria > Planctomycetota > UBA1135 > UBA1135 > JAWKUK01. The sequence goes on from CAYOBN010000095.1 coordinate 3,802, forward strand.
ACCTTCTATGTGTGCGAGCGCGAGCTGACGCGTGAGAGCGCTGCTCAGGTCGTCGAGTGTCTAGAGCTCGACCCACTGCGCACGGTCGCGGCCATCGTCGACATCTCCAGTAAGGGGCGCGCTCCGTCGAACAAACCGGCGCTCTTTGCGCTCGCGCTCGCGTTCTGCGAGCCGCGTGCAGTGGCCGCTGCGCGGGCCGCCTTGCCGCAGGTCGCGCGCACGGCGTCGCACCTGTTCGAGTTCTTGACCGCTGTGCGCGCATTGCGCGGCTTCGGCCGCGCGTTGCGGGGAGCGATCGCCGATTGGTACTTGAATCGGCCGACCGATGAGCTGGCGTACCAGCTCGTGAAGTACCGCCAGCGCTCGGGCTGGACACACCGCGATGCGCTGCGGATGTCACACCCGAAGGTGGGTGCCGATGCAACCGATGCTGCGGCTCGCCAAGGGCTGCTCGCTTGGGCTGTCGGTAAGGACGCGGCCGAGTTGCCGCGGTTCGTCGCTGCCTTCGCCGAGGCACAGTCCGCGTCGCTCGAGGTTCTGCCGGAGCTCGTGCGTGAGCACCGCTTGACGCACGAGATGGTGCCGAGCCGAGCGCTGACCGATCGGGCGGTGCTGACGGCGCTCATGGAGCACATGCCGCTCGGAGCGCTCCTGCGCTTCCTCGGGCGTCTCTCGAAGGCAGGGATCCTCGTCGCTGGCTCCGAGGTCGAGCGCCAGATCGTGGCCCGCCTGACGGATCGCGCTGCGCTCGTGCGGGCGCGATTGCATCCGATGGCGATCCTGGTCGCTTTGCGGACCTATGCCAGTGGGCGCGGGGTCGAGGGCAAGCTGACCTGGCCGGTCGCTGGGCGGGTCTGCGACGCGCTCAGCCAGGCGTTCCATCTGGCCTTCGAGAGCGTGGAGCCGAGCGGGAAGCGCCTGCTGCTGGCTGTCGACGTCTCGGGCTCGATGGCGGGCGCGCGGGTGTCGGGTTCACGGACACTGACCTGCGCCGAGGCTGCGGCGGCGCTCGCCTTGGTGACGCTGCACACCGAGCGCAACGCGTTCGTCAAGGCCTTCGACAGCAAGTTCCGCGACCTCGCGATCTCACCCGAGCAGCGCCTCGACGACGTGTTGAAGGCGATGCTGAGCTTACCGTTCGGTCCGACGGACTGTGCACAGCCGATGCTCTGGGCTCTCGCCAACAGGGTCGCAATCGACACGTTCGTGGTCTTGACCGACAGCGAGACGTGGTACGGCGACGTGCATCCGTGCGCAGCACTGCGCCGCTATCGCGAAGCGACGGGCATCCAAGCGCGCCTCGTCGTCGTCGGGATGACGGGCGCGCAGTTCTCGATCGCCGACCCGAACGACCCGCTCTCCCTCGACGTCGTCGGCTTCGACACGGCGACGCCGCAGCTCCTCACGGACTTTGCGGCGGAGCGAGTCTGAGGCCCGAGGAGGCGCCACAAGTCCGCTGCGGTGTCGACGCGGCGCTCGGCTCGGAGTTCCACCGCCCTAACGAGCACGGGCCCCAAGTCGCGTAGCGCCGCCGGATCGACATGCCGCAGCCAAGAGAGCCGAGCCGACCTCATGAGGAGGGTGCTCGCGAAGGACGCCCTGAAGCGCAGTCGTTGCGGGTCGCGCCGCGTCGTGCTCGCGGCGCTCGCGGATGGACGCACCATCACTCGCCCCCTGGCACACCTCGGTCTCCCCACCCAGCCCCTGCCGGTCACGCCTGCGCGTGCGCCGCCGCAGCTCGAGTTCGCCTGGTAGCCAGCCAAGCTCGCCCTCGCGGGGTGCCCCTGTCCATGGCGGCCTACCCAAGCCGCTCGACCGAGCGCTCGACTCCAAGGGAGATCTGCCTCGTCCCGGTCATCCACGAGCGACCGGCCGGGCACCTTCGTCTCGCGACGGCGAGCGCTACTGCACGGAGGCTCGCCTCGAGGGCCTCCGCAACGACTGGGTTGACCGAGCCAGCGGACGAGGTGGGTCATCGAGACCCACGTACGGCTGACTCCGGTGGAAAGAAGTCTCGCGTTGGGCTTCCCAGCCCCAGATAGCTGATACTCTTCTCCTGAATCGTGTACTCGGATCACTTATCCGCCCCCCGGCCCGCTCGACTTGTGTTCACGTCGGTCCGAGCCGTTCATGCGCCGGTTAGACTCGAGACGCAACGATGTCGTCACCCACACCGCCGCAGGAGCACAGCGAGCTCTACGCGCAGATCTACGAGGAGATCCGAGCGATCGCGCGCCGTAGCATGGCCGGCGAGCGGCGTTCGCACACGCTGCAGCCCACGGCGCTCGCGCACGAGGCGTTTCTGGCGCTCTCGCGCATGCGTGAATCGGGCGCGCTCGAGCCAACCCACGTGGTGGCGCTCGCCTCGCGCGCGATCCGCCGCATCCTCGTCAACCACGCCACGGCGCGGCTCGCGAGGCGACGCGGTGACGGCGCGCGCCAGCAGGAGTTCGACGACGAGTTGCATAGCGAACTCAGCGCGCCGAGCGGCGCCGATCCGCTGGAGCTTGTGGCGCTCAACGAGGCGTTGGAGGAGCTAGAGCGCGTGGATGCACGTCAGGCGCAGCTAGTGGAGCTGCGCTTCTTCGGCGGACTGTCGCACGAAGAAATCGCGCGGGTCCAGGGCGTGAGCGCGCGCACGGTTGATGCCGACTGGGCTCTCGCGCGCGCGTGGCTTCGACGCCGTATCGACGGCGCAAAGGATCCGCGGTGAGTCGGCACAGCCAGATTCGCGCGCTGTTCCTCGAAGCACTCGCAGCCCCAGCTGCGGCGCGCGAGGAGTTACTCCGTCGCGCGTGCGGCGGCGACGAAGAGTTGCGCGCCGAGGTCGAGAGCCTGGTCCAAAGCCACTACGCCCAGGAGTGCTTTCTCGACGGTGGAGCGTTGGGCGCGAGCTTTCGCGTCTCCGAGGCGCTCGCCCGCAGCGACGAACTGCGAATCGGACACTACGTGACGTTAGCGCTCATTGGCGACGGGGCCTCGTCGCTCGTGTACCGCGCGCGCGACACGCGCAGCGGTGTCGAGGTGGCGCTCAAGCTGTTGCGCCCCGGCGCACTGAGCGCGCAGGCCATCGAAGACTTGCTCGCAGAGGCCGAACTGCTGCGCGGACTCGAGCATCCCGCAATCGCACGTTGTCTCGACGCCGGGCGCGCGAATCTGCACGGCGCTGCAAGCGCTTACCTCGCGCTCGAGCTCGTCCGCGGAACGACGTTGAGCGTGTACGTGCGCTCGAGTGAGACTTCGACGCGTCAGAAGCTCGAGCTGCTAGAGACTGTCGCTCGCGCCGTGCACCACGCGCACGAGCGCGGCTCCGCGCACAACGACCTCAAGCCCGACAACATACTGGTCGACAGCGAGGGCCATCCGAAGTTGATTGACTTCGGCGCCGCGCGGTCGCTGCACTCGCTCGGCGACGCAGCGCGGCCGCCCGGCGGCACGCCGCGTTACTCCAGTCCTGAGCGGCGCAGCGGCCGCGCTCCGTTGGATGCGGTCGCGAGCGATGTGTACTCACTGGGTGCCATCGCCTGGGAGTTGCTCACCGCGGAGCCGCCTGGCGACGAACGCGCGCTGGGCGAGGTCCGACACGGCGAGGCGGTGACGCTGGAGCTGCGGGGCGACCTCGAGCGCGTCGTGCGCCACGCGCTCGAACGCGAGCCGGGACGGCGTTGCCCCAGCGCGGCCTTCTTCGCCGACGAGTTGGAGCGCTACCTTGCTGGCATGGCGGTGCTCTCGCCGCGCGCGAGCGCCAGTCGTCGGTTGGCGGAGTTTGCGCGCGCCAATCGAATGCTGGTGGGCGGCTTTGCGGCGACGCTGCTCGCGTTGCTCGCTGGCGTAACAGGCACGAGCTGGGCGCTGCAACGCGCGCGCGAGGCGCGCAACGCGGAGCGTGAGCAACGCGAACTCGCCGAACTGCGACTCGGGCAGGCGCAAGCGGCGCGCGAGCGCGCCATGCAGGGCGCGCAGATTCTCGGCGACCTCTTCCGCCGCTTCTCCGACCGTTCGCGCAACGGCGTGGAGAAGGTCGAGGCGGCGCTGGTCGACGCGGCGAGCGCACTGCCGTCTGCGTTGGAGGGCGCGGAAGAAGTGCAACTCGCACTGCACCACGCATTGGGCATCGCGCTGGCTGACTGCGGTCGCTACGAAGTTAGCGTCGAACAGCTCGAGCGAGCTCTGGCGCTCGCCGGCGGTGAGCGCGAGGATCAACTGGAGCGGCGCGCGAGCCTGCTGCTCGATATCGCTGCGGTACAGTCGCTGCGCGGAGACCAGCTCGCGTCCCTGGCGCGCATCGACGAGGCGCAACGTCTGGCGAACCGGCACGCGTCGATCTCTGCGCCCACGCGCCTGCGCTGCTCGGTCGCGCACGTCGCGGCGCTGCTCGAGTACGGGCGCACCGACGAAGTGCGTACGCTCGCGGCCCAGATCCGCGCGCAGCACGGCTATGCGCCCGATCAATGGAGTTTTGCGCTGGCCAGCATCGAAGGACGGCTACTCACGGAGGAAGGGCGCTTCCAGCAGGCCATCGAGGGAATGACGCCCGCGCTCGCCGGGGCGCGCGCGGAGCTCGGCGAACGCCACGATGTCACGCTAGGCCTGCTCAACAACCTCGGCAGCGCCTGGAGTCAGGCCGAGGACTTTGCGCCCGCCGAAGCATTGCTCGACGCGGCGCTGAAAGGCCGTACGGAAGTGCTCGGCGAGCGCCATCCTGACACCCTTCAGACCGTGCACAACCTCGCTTCGCTTCGGCGGCGGCAAGGTCGTCTCGAAGAGGCGCTCGCGCTGCAGGAGCGCGCCGCGCAAGGACGGGCCGCGGTGCTCGGTCCGCTGCATCCGCGCACCCTGCTCAGCCGCAACAACTACGCATCGCAGCTCCAAGCGCTCGGGCGTTTTACCGAGGCCCTGGCCGAATCGCGTAGCTTGCTCGAGAGCGCCGAGTCGGCCTTGCCCGAGCGGCATTGGCAACGCGGCGTGTACCTGCGCAACCTCGCGGTATTGCTGCACGAGATGGGTGAGTACGAGGAGGCGCTCACGAACTACCAGGCCTGCCTGGAGCTGTGGGAAGCGCAGTTCCGACCCGACGACCCGCGCCTGGCGGACGTGCGCCACCTGATCTCGCTGCTTCCGTAGGTCGGCGCGGTCGCGAGCCCAATCCTGCACACCCCGGATCCTCTGCCCGCCGGCCGGCGCGTCGGGTGCGTGAGGTCCTCGACTCAGTGGCCTGAGATGAGACCGAGCTGCTTCAGCAGCGGCGGCCGTCGAAAGCCGCGGGTCGGCGCAGATTTTCGGGATTTCACTGCGCCCGTCGCGTCCCGCGCTTGCTTTATCTCTCGCCCTGGCGCCGCGCCAGCGGCCGCGGTGCGACCCGACAAGGGCGGCCCGCGCCCACTACCGAGCACTCTCCCGAACGCAGGCCCGATTATGTTGAACTTCGCGCTCTCCTTCTCCACCACGGCGCTCGTCGCCGCCTTCCTCTCCCACTCCGGTTTCTCGCAGTCGGCTCAGTTCATTCCGATTCCAGGCGCCTCGAGCGTGCCTGGGACCAACTCGAACTTCTGCGGCATCAGCGGCAGCACCGGGTACGCGGCGGTGCGCCTTAGCGCGGACGGCAGCACGGTGGCGACCGTGGTCTACGACCCCGGCTTCGTGAACGGCGCAGTGCCCATGCGAGTAGCACGCTGGACCGAGACTTCGGGCACGGTGGTGCTCACGCCCCAGTTGGGGGGGAACCTGTACCCGTGCACCGGAATCTCGGCCGACGGCAGCACGATCTACGGCGAGTATTGGCGTTGGACCGCGACGGGCGGCTACGAGAACTTGGCGCCGCTTTTGGGATCTCAGCGCTTGATCTTCGGCTGCAGCGACGACGGTCAGACGATCACGGGCACGCAGGGCACCTACTACGGACCATCGTCGAACATCGATCTGTTCCGCTGGAACCTGAGCGGCGGCGTTCCGCAAATCCTGCCGCGCCCCGCTAGCATTCCGGCGGCCTACTTCTACCAAAACTCGATCAGCGGCGACGGCAGAGTCGTCGGCGGCTCGACCATGCGCCCCGGCGGTGGGTTCGCACTTTACGCAGCCGCGCGGATCGACACAAACGGCGTACAGTTGATCACCCAGGAGACTTCGTCGGAGAGCGTGACCGATCTGTCCTTCGATGGCAGCGTCGCAGTAGGCTTCACGCAGATGAACGGCTTCCAATCGCGCGCTTTCCGCTGGGAGGCAGCGACGGGCACGGTGTTGATCGACAACGCCGTCGGCAACAACGGCGCCTTTGCGCGCGCGGTCGACGCTGATGGCGACGTGATCGTCGGAGACTACTACACCTTCGGCTCGGGGGGTACGCGAGCATTCATGTGGCGCCAGGGCTTGGGATTCCTCGACCTGCAGGACGAACTCGAGGTCAACTACGGGCTTGCGCAGCAATTGGCGGGCTGGAAGCTCGAGATCGCGATCGACGTATCCGCCGACGGCCGGACGATCGTCGGCAGCGCACTCAACCCGCAGGGTTGCAACCAGGCCTTCCTCGTGCGCCTGTTCCCCCCGATCGGGCAGACCACCTGCCTCGGCCAACCCAACTCTACGGGCGCGGCCGCTACCATCTCGGTCGCGGGCTCGAACGTCGTGGGCGCGAACCAAACCGCGCTCGTTGCGACCCGACTGCCAGCGAACACGGTCGGCTACTTCCTCTCGGCGCGCGCAGCGGCGCAGACCCCGCTGCCAGGCTTCGGCCAAGGCCTGCTCTGCCTCGCGGCCCCGATCGGCCGGCACAACCGCCCTGGAGAGGTCCTCACGAGCGGCGTCACGGGCCGCTTCGTGTTGCAGCTCGAGCTCGCCGACATTCCGACCCCGACAGGGACGGTGGCCGTGCTGGCGGGCGAGACGTGGCACTTCCAGGCGTGGTACCGCGACACCAACCCGACACCGACGTCGAACCTGACCTCGGGGGTGCGAGTGTTGTTCCTTTGAACCCGCTGCGGGGGCACGCAGCAGAGTGCCTCCGCCGGAAGCGGTGTTGCGTGAGGATCCATGGCAGCGTGAAGCACGGTGCAGGCTTCGGAAGTGCTTCAGCATGAACGCCGTGGCTCTACCCAGGCTCGAGTTCGGCTCGACGCGGCGATCGGCGAGCTGCGCCTACAGACTGTCTACCGAACCCCGCGCGCTCCTTGGTCAATGAGGTCGGCGCATCGACCATCCGCCCCCCCTCGACCCGCGCCGAGGGGGCCGGAGAATTGCGTCCGTCACGCCAAACCCGCTCGGAGTCCCGACCACGGCAACGACCTGGCCTCGCTCGCGGAATCGCCCCGCGCCAATGACACCGCCGCCGCGCGCCTCTGGTCTCGTTCGGCTCAGAGATGCAGAGCCGAGCCTGGGTCGGCCGCCCCCTCGGCGCCGCGGGCGACGACGCGCCCTGTCCGACCAGTATCGTGCTCCGCTAACCGTCGCACAGCGTCGTGAAGCGTGTGAGGCGCGAGCTCCTCGAGACCTTCCTCGCGCGCTTCGTCGACACACACGAAGGCCGGACCCTGCCGGGCAATGTCGAGCGCGAGCTGCGTGCCGCGATCACGTGCGGGGACCTCGCGCACGGCTTCTGGCGCGTGCGCTGCCAGAGCTTCGCGTTGGACCATCTGGTCGAGCTCTCGTGCAAGGGCCGCGGCTTCTGCGCGCCTTACTGCGGCAGGCCTATGAGCTCATCTCTCGAGCAACGTGATCCTGTACGTGCCCGTGCGGCAAGGGGTGTTGTCGCTCCCTTGGGAACTGCGGTTCCGCATGATCGCGGCCCCGGACCTCTGCCGCGCCGTCGCGAGCGCGTTCCTGAGCGCGGTGTTCGCTGACCACGTGCGCGTGGCTGTTGACGGTGGCTCGAGACGCTGCGAAGGCACTTCAGGAATTGCCCAACCAATCGGTGACAGGTACGCTTTCTCGCCCTCTGGCTCGTGCTGAAGGCGCAGCCGTTGTTCGAAGCAGCTTTTGTCGCCCTGCGGAAGTGATGCATGGCCGTGTGTGACCACCTAGACGCCGCGACGGCCGACGACTCACCATTGGAGCGCATGCTCGTCGTCGGGTACTACGATAGCCCGACGGAGGGGTTCGCCGAGTGTGGCTCATGCGGCCAGGTGTACGCCTTTCGCAAGCTTGCCTAAGATGACCGGCAAGACGTTCGGGTCTTTTCGCTCGCGCCGCTCGCGGAGCGCCTTGACCAGATCCGCGATCTGCTTTCGGGCCCTGGAGGGAGTGACAAGGATTGGCTGCTGATTCCTGAGCTGCAAGGCGATGATCAAGCAGCATTCGAGCGCCTACTTGGGAGCGCCGGGCCAGCCCGAGCTGAACCTCGCGGACGACCTGGTCCTCGAGCCGAGCGGGCGTCACGAGTTCGAGCGGGATTGGGGCCCGCCCCTCTCCGTGATCCTGAAGCGGGAGGGACTGCCGCTGGAGCCGGGCACACGCTTCGAAGTCCTGAGGGAAGAGACCGCGCCCACGGACGGCGGGGGGCCGGGAGTCCGCTACCGAGAGATCGGTCGGGCCACCGTGATCCACGCCGGTCGGCTCACGCTCCCGGCGGCGCCCCAGGGATGGTATGTGCTGCGCGACTCGACTCCGGTCGTGATGCGGCAGAGGGACTCCGCCGTGGAACGCGGCGCCAACCCGCGCTTCGAACACACGGGCGCGGAGTGCACGCTGGAGCTCTCACCCTGAGGGCGAGGGGCCTTGAACCCGCTCGCTGGGCGACACGTACCGCGCGCGCGCAATGCTCAGAGAACCGAGCTCCGCGAGCGCGGGGCCGATGGCGGGCTCCCGAGCGCGGACGGCAGCGCCTCGTCGGCGCGCTCGATGAGCGCGAGGCGCTCCGGCGTGACCACCGTGCCAACGGGGATGCGAGGTCGCCGTTGCTCCGCCGAATCAACCCAGCGAGGGGCTGGAGTTCAGTTGGGCCGACCTGATGATGAGGATGTTCTCGGAAGACGCCTCGATGCGAGACCGGGAGCCGCGCCAACGCGCTGGGCGGGAGGGCGCGTCAAGGGCTCCGCAGTGCTGATCCGATGCAGGAGAGGCCCATGACTCCTCGCCCCGTCCCGCTCCATGTCCACCCGCGTCTCCACGGCGCGGATCTCATCGCCGAGTGCCTCATCTCCGCCGCGGAGGCGCGGGAGGGCGTCGTGCTCGACCTCGCCGTCCACCGCGGCGAAGCCACCCCGACGGAGCTGCGCCTGCGCGTGCCCGCCAGCGTCGCGCACGGCGCGAAGCTGCGCTGCAACGGCCTCGGCTTGAACGGCGGGCACCTCTACGTCGTCGTGCAAGTGGACGCGAACGCAGCGCCGCCGAGCGACAAACCCGTCGTCGAACCCGACGTCGTTGCAGCCGGTCCCGCCCGACAGGCGCCGGGCACGGCGGAGGTGCCGGAGATCGCGGCGCCGCCGCGCGAGGCGAGCGGCCGTCGGTTCATCAACCGCCTGCTCGCGGTCGCGATTATCGGCTGCGTCGCGTTCCTCACGTGGGCAGCGGACTCGGACTGGGTCCGTGGACTGGACCGGCAGCAGCCGGACGACCTCCTGTGGCGCGTCGGGCGCGTGCGCGACTTCCGCGTGGCGACGCCTCAGCAGGCGGTGCAGGGCCTCTACCGACTCGAGCGCGGCACGGCACGGCTCGAGGTCGAGGGCAACGCAGACGCCACGCCCGTCGCCCTCGTCGACCGCGGCGGTTCGACGTGGGGCGAGACGATCGCCTACGAGACCTCCGCCCTGCTGAAGGACTTCACGTCGCCCAACGAGCCGATCGAGCTCGAACTCCGCGCGGAGTTCGCGCCGGACGATGCGCTCGCAGGCAGACATGCGTGGCTCGTGTGCGACCTCGAGGTCGCCTTCCCGTTCCTCATGGTCGACGCTTCGGGAGCGCGCACGTTCGAGGAGAAGACGTGGCCGATCGAGCACCGCGTTCCGGTCACGCTGATCGCGCGTGACCACCTCGACACGGGGCTCGTCTTGCGGCGGCTCGTGGTGCAGGTCCTCGCCGCGCTCGTCCTGTTCGCGGTCGTGCGCCGCTTCGCTGGCCCGCGGATGCAGTGGCTCGCTGCGGTCGTCCTCGCTGCCGCCGTCGCAGGTGTGCACACGCAGGTCGTCCTGCCCACGATGCGCGCGGAGCTCGCGCCCGAAGGGAGCCCTGAAGGCCTGTCGGATGCGGCGCCCACGGCCGCCGCGGCGGTAACTGCCATCCCGACCGGCGCGCTCCCGGCCCAGGCGGGGCAGGTCGCGGAGGGGGACGTCGTGCGCGCGACCTCCGTCGTCGCGGTCATGGCCTCGGAGCCTGAGCCGGTGGCTGTCGGCGAGACCTCGCGCGCCGAGCTCGCGCCTGCGACCGGCGCTGCGCACGTCGATCCCGAACGTGAGCTCGAAGGGGACTTCACCGCCTGGGACCCCGCTGCGCGGGCAGCCTACGCCGCCGGCGGCGAGACCGCGCGCTGCCTGCGCGCTCTGCTGACCTGGCCCTACGTGCGCCTCGCCGTGCTGGACTGGGCAGCCGGCGTGACCCCGCGGGTCGATGGAGACGTGCAACGCCAACTGCGGCACCTCATCGGCACGCTGAAGATGGTCGTACCGCCCGCGGAGAGCGCGCGGCTCGAGGACCCATCCACCTGGGGCCTCACGGAGCAACAGGGCTACCTCAGCGGGAACAGGTGGGCGCGGCTCGTCGAGCAGGGCGGGCGACGCGTGCTGCTGGCGTTCGCGCGCGGCGTGGCCGACTCAGAGGCCGGCGACAGCCCGGCATGGCGCGCCCTCATCGAGACCGGTGCACCGCTCTCCAAGGAGCGCCTCGACGCGCTCTACGCGCAGCTGCGTGCCGACTCCGACGCTCGCGCAGCCGCGGCGCTCGAAGCGGTCGCTGCGACCCGAGCGGAGGCGCGCCGCACCGCCGATCGCAGCGTTGCCTTCGTCGCCGAGTCGGCCGAAGGCGGTCGCGCAGGCGCCGCATCCCTCGCGCGTATCGGACTGCGTTTCGAGCGCGACGGCCAGCAAGTCTGGTTCGATTACCCCGAGACCTGCACGCTCGGTGCGCTGCCGGGCGGCCTCGCCGAGGTCGCCGCAGGCCTCGCACCGGGCGCGCGCGCCGAGGTCTGGCTCGCGCTCGCCGGGTTGAACGACCCGCTCCTCGTGGGGCCGGACCGCCACGAACGGCTGGTGGACGCCTTGCGGCGGGCTCCGCTCTCGACGCACCTCGTCCTCGACCGCGTGCTCGGCGCGACCCCCATGGCGCTGGCGGAGTTGGGGGTGCCGCGCAGCCGTACCGAGGACAACGCCCCGCTCCTCCATCACGGCGGCCTCGGCGGCACCTTCGTCGCCCCGCACCTCCCGTGGCGGGTCGACCCGAACCGTGCGGTCGTGACAGCCTGGTCGCGCTGGCAGCAAGCCAGCTACGCGCATGGGTTCGTGCACGCGATGGACGTCTTCGATGGACGCATCGGTGACCTCGTCGCGATCGACCGGGGGCTCCTCGATCGGCTCGCAGGACGCGCCCCCGCGCGACGGGATGGCCTCGTCAGCTTGGACATGGCGTTGTTCCTCGATGAACCCGAACGCTGGGAGCTCCCGGTCGATCCCGCCAAGTGGGACATGGGCGACGCCCACGACTACCTCTCGGGCTACCACTGGCTCGGTCACGAGGTGATCGCCCGCCACCTCGACCCGACCGCCTACCGGCTCGGCCTCCTACACCGCGCGACGATCGACGCGGATGCGGAGCACCGTTACCCCATCTGGGGCCTCTTCGCCCGGGACCTCGCACCCCTCGGCATCCGCTTCGACGAGCACGAATGGCCCTACAGCCAATTGTCCCAGGTGTCGGGCCACCTCATGCAGGCCGAGGAAACCGGCGGGCGCGTCGTGCTCGACGACCTCTTCGTCGAGGACCTCGGCACACGCGACGTCAGCGGGCACGGCGCGGCCCTCGGGGAGGGCGCGGCGCTGCACGTGCGTTGGCTCCGTTCGGAGGGCACACCGCTCGAGGATCCTGCCCTGCCGCGGCGGTTCGAGCCGGGGGCGCTCACGGGAGCGCCCGCCTTCATGCGGCTGGTCGCGGGGTCGCTCCGGACCGGTGACGTCGTACGCGTCCGAGTGGGCCCCGCCCATCGCGGCCCTCTACCGGGGGTCCCGGACGACGAGGTCGTCGTCGCCCTGATCGGCGCGGGCCTCGAGCCCTGAACCGACAGAGCGCCGATCGAGCAGTGAGAGCGCGTCCCTGAACGTCGGTTCGTTCACACGTGCCCGTGGGCCTCCTCGAGGAGTCCGCGGGAGCCTGGCGCTATCCTCCCAGAATGCCGGTGCCCTCCCGCGACGAGCTGCGATGCGAGCTCGCGAACCTCGACGCGACCCAGAAGAAGTTGGTCGGCGGCGTGCTCGCTGTGCTGTTCCAACGGCCCGAGCGCATCCGTGACCGCGAGTGGCTCGTGGAGCAGTTCACGCAGGTCGTCCTGCTGGCGGCCGACGAAGGTGGGCTCGGCGAGAAGTTGGCTGCAACGCAGCACGCGCATCAAGGTGTGGACGTCGTGCAGGAGTACGTGCGTCGGAACATCGATCGTGTCTTGAACGCGTGCATCGCTCTGTTCGTGCACGTCGCAGATGATGTGCGCGGGGCAGAGGGCGCGACGGCCACCGACGCGATGTTGCAGGCGTTGACCTACTTCGACGGGCACACACGGCGCTGACTGCGGTCGGGATCCTTCGAGAGGCCCTGCGGGCTCGATTCAGGGAACGGGCGTCGCGCGAAAGCGCTTGCCTTTGATTCGGCCGACATTCAGTCGTTCGACTGCGAGGCCGCGCAGCTTCTGGGTGACCGCTACGTAGGAGAGCGTCTCATGGACCTCGATCTTCCCGACATCGCTACCTGCGAGACCGCCACTTTCGCCGGTCAGGGCTCCGAGGATATCGCCGGGGCGCACCTTGTCCCGTCGACCGCCTGAGATGAGGATGGTCGCCATCGAAGCTGCGCCAGCGAGTCGTTCGAACAGGGCTCGCTGGGTCGGGACCTCGCCAGCTTGCCAAGCTGTGGGTCGAAGGCGCCCGCCGACGGCGCGCTCGATCGCCTCGACACGTGGATCGCGCGGGTCCGTCGCCAAGGAGAACGCGAGGCCAGCCCGACCTGCGCGGCCCGTTCGTCCGATGCGGTGGACGTAGATCTCCGGCTGTGACGGCAGCTCGAAGTTCACGACGAGATCGAGGCCGTCGACGTCGATCCCGCGGCCCGCGACGTCCGTGGCCACCAGCACCCGCACGCTCTGGTTGCGGAATCTCGCGAGGACCTGGTCGCGCTGGAACTGGTCTAGGTCGCCGTCGAAGCGGTCGGCGGCGATGCCTCCCGACACCAACGCTTGGGTGACCTCGAGGACACTCGCCTTCATGTTGCAGAAGACGAGCGCCGACTGGCACGCGGTCTGGTCGAGGATCCAAACGAGCGCGTGCAGCTTGCTCCCCCGATCGACGACGACGAGGTGTTGCTCGACCTCCGGTGCGGCCTGGACGCTGTCGTCGACGGAGATCCGGACTCCATCCCGGAGGTGCGCAGCCGCAAGGGCCTCGATCGCGTTCGGAAATGTCGCTGAGAAGAGCGCGGTCTGGCGGCGATTCGGGAGCATCTCGAGGATCTTCCCGACCTCTGCCCCGAACCCCATGTCGAGCATGCGGTCTGCTTCGTCCAGAACGAGCATGCGCATCGCGCTTGGGTCGAGCGCGCGGCGCGTCAGGTGATCGAGCACACGCCCTGGAGTGCCGACGGCGACGTGCGCGCCCTTCTGAAGGGCCTCGCGCTGAGGACGCGCTGGTTGACCGCCGACGAGCTCCAGTACGGTCAAGCCAGCGCACGCCCGGCCAAGGCGGCGCAGCTCGCGCGCGACCTGCGCAGAGAGCTCGCGGGTCGGACAGAGGATGAGTGCCTGGAGCCGACGGTCTGCGAGGTCGAGGCGCTGCAGACACGGCAAGCCGAACGCTGCGGTCTTGCCGCTCCCCGTCTTCGAGCGAGCGATCAGATCGCGGCCCGCCAAGAGGGGCGGGATGCTCGCGCGCTGAACCGCGGTCGGCTCGGTGTAGCCCAGCTCCGCGACGACTCCGAGAAGAGCAGGGGTGAGTGAGAGATCCGAGAAGCCGCCAGACACGCCGGAGACTATCGCCGCGCAGCGACTCCTGCACAAGACATGGCTGGAGGATCGTCGCGCGACGTCGACCTCCAGTCGCGGCCCCTACGGCGCCCAGGCTTCGGCGAGCTCGGGGTCTTTCCAGTCTGCGACCGAGCGCTCGCACCTTCCGTGTGAGCTTCGCGACGCGCTTCACACCTTGCGATCGCAGGGCGGCCCGATCGTCGGACGCTCACGCCACGACCCCGATGCGGCTCCTTGTTCGAGCCGCTCAGCAGGCACCCGCTTCGACAAGGTCAAGACCGAGATTCGGAGGCGGCCCCCGCTCGCGCTGCACTCGACGGAGCGCGGGGCCGCGCCTCTCTCAACCATCACCGAGCGCGCCGAGCAAGGACAGGCCCGAGGCCTCCAGCGCGGCTCGGAACGTCGCCAGCTCGCCTGCGGCAATCGCAGACCAGCCGGCGCGCGCCTC